>URGS01000001.1 GCA_900547415.1 uncultured Phascolarctobacterium sp.
CCAGCCGAACCGGCCGCCCGCCGCCGCCCTGCACCAGTGCGCCCATCTGCTCATTGGAGGTCAGCGAAATGCCGTCAATACTCAAAAGAATATCCCCGGTGGAAAGCCCGGCGCTGCGGGCCGGGTTCATGCGCCTGCCGTCGGTGGAAAAATCGGTAAAGCCGACCACCATCAGCCCCTCGGTGAACATTTTTATGCCAAAGGGCCGCCCGGATACCAGCACTGTTTCCCGCTGTGCATACCGCACCCGGACGGTCTTTACCGCCACCCCCAGCGGCAAACGAAGCTCCGCTTCCGTCATCGTTTCCCCGCTGCGGGCTGCGGCACTTTCCCCGCCATATACGGCGGTGATATTGCCGGGCAGAGATAGGCTGCTGCCCCGTGTTACGGTATATTCATCCGGCAGGGCAGCCTGCCAGTAGAGCGCTGCTGCCAGCATCACCAGAACCGCCATCCCGAAAAACCAAAACCCCGTCCTGACTGTTTTTCGCATCCTTTTCACCCCCTTTTTGCGGTCGGGCGGCGCCGCTTTATGCGCTGCCCATGGCTTACTTTGCGCCCGAATTCCCCAAAGATGCGATGTAAAATTAAGCGCCGGATGCAGCGATCCCCCGCCCTGCCAGAAACTGTGCCCGTTAGCAGCCCGTACCATCCGCACCGCAGGTTGATGAAACAGAAAAACCTGCCCTCTGTCGTTTTTACAAAAGGATGCCAATCCAAAATAAACCATTGGTGCAGCATTTCGATGATGGAAAAAACCATCCCGGCGTTTTACTGAAAATGGCTGCCAATCCGAAATGCAGGCTTATGGGAATGGGTGAAGCCATTAGCACAGCTTATCAATATGACGATGATCGGGCGGCTTTTTCATCCTAAAATGCGCTCGATCCAAAAGTAATTCTAATGGTAAACCAATATAACATAAGGTGTACTTATGGCAAATGTGCCTGATTTTCCGTTTCCATGATCCCGAAAACCGCATTTCTGCCAAAAACTGCATCCTATTCCAGTAGCCCGCAGGGGTCCCGCAGCACCGTCCGCAGCCTGTATTCCATCCCGGCAAAATCGATCGGTTCATCCTCCCGGCCGGCCAGCGCCGCCCGTGCCCCCATCCCCAAAAGGTCGCTTTCGGTGCTGCGCATCCGGCCGTTCATTTGCAGCAGCTCCGTAATGATTTCCATATTGATATCATTATCCTCTGCCACCAGCACCGTACTGCCTGCAAAATTTTTAAGCTGTACATGACACTCTGTTTCTGGAGTATTAACTGTTTCCGGTTGAACGACTGTAAAAGGAATGGTAATGGTAACAGAAGTACCAACATCAAGCTTGCTTTCTACCAGAATGGTTCCCTCCATTCTTTCTACAAGACTTTTTACAATGGTCATACCCAGGCCAGTGCCAATAACATTCTGTGCACCAAAAAGACTGTCTCTCTCAAAGGGAGTAAAAATCTTTTCCAAGAACTTTTCAGACATGCCACAGCCTGTATCACGTACAACAAAGCAGTAGCAGCGACGTCCCTTTTTATTAAGCTCTCCGCGGCGTACCTCAAAGGAAATCTGCCCCTGCTCCTTTGTATATTTGACGCTATTAGAAAGAACATTATTCAGAATCTGATGGAGAGCTTGCACGTCACCATTGACAATTTCATGACGCACTTTCATTTTTTTGATGAATTGCTTTTTCTCCACGCTGGCCTGAGCCTCAAACAAGGCACTAATGTCATTAACTACAGCATAAATATCAAAGTCCTCCTGCAGATGCTCTACCTTGCCATTTTCCATCTTAGCCATTTCCAGAATATCATTAATCAAAGTCAGCAGCTGCTTGCCTGCAGATTTAATCTTCTGCACATAGTCGTCAACTGCCTGAGGCTCCTCCTTATGAAGAGCTGCCAGCTCTGCCATTCCTATCATACCATTTAAGGGAGCACGCATATCATGACTCATCGCAGAGAAGAACATATTTCTGGACTTGGCATTTTGCTGTGCTACACGCAGGGCTCTTTCAATAAGCTGCATATGCTCCAGCTGCTTTTGCTTTTCTGCATCAACCTCGCGGAAGCTCAATATGGCTTCACCATTACGCAGTCCAGAATCACAAATCAAGCGTACATTCACCCATCTGTACTCATTGCCAAAGCGTTGTCTGAATTCGCCTCCAAAATCATAGACGCCGTTTTCCACTAACCTACGCACATGCTCCAGAGAAAATGTACGTGAAAACTCGTCCACAGCACCAGGTTCAACATATTCTAAAACATCTTTGAAAAGGTCATCATAGCTTCCGCTTTCAGAAGCTTCAATACCATCAAAGCGTTCTGCCTTAACCTTAAAGAATTTGCCCTCATCAAGATTAATTCTGTAAATAGCATTATAGGAGCTGCCTAAAACGCGAACTACCTCATTGACAATTTCTACCTGCTGGTTCAGCATACGCTCACGCAATGCTAAAAGCAGCATCAATAGCAGCATTATTCCTAAGGTAATGATAAACCATTGCAGCAAATTCTGGTAATCCCCTAAAAGGTAATTGTAGGGAATTGTTACAATAGAAATCCAGCCCTTATCAGAAACTGCATAATAAATACCACGCTTATAGCCCTCATAGTCGGTAATATAGCTATGCTCACCATTTTGCAGACTTTTGCGGACCTCACTAAAAATATGGTCTACATAGGGCTGCTGCTCCTCCAAGGAAAGGTCACGCTCATTTATAGTAAACATAATATTTCCATTAGGATCGCATAAATAGTAGTAGCTGTGATTAGGCAGCTTATTATCAGCTAATAAAGCATTGAGCTTTTCAGGATATATATGCATTGCCACCACATCATTGCTATTGCCAATCTTAATGGACATGGTCAGTACACGAGCCTCGGCCTGACCTGTTTTGTAAAGATTGCTGTATACAACTCTGCCATTGCTTTCTATAGCAGACCGATACCACTCCAGTTCAGCCGGATTTGTTTCATTTTCCCAAGAAGGCATACCAATTAAACGTCCACCAATGACAGCAGACATTTCAAAACGGCTGACCTCAGAATTAGCCTCAATATATTCTACAAAGCGACGCTGCTCCTCAGCAATCTCCTCTTCACTCCAATCAGGACGCACCTTAAGTATTTGCTCCAAATTCTGAGCAACACTGCGTAAAAGCATTTCCTGAGTTTTTATTTTCATGGTTTCCTTAGTCGCAAAACGGGCAGCAATAGCCTGACCCATGACATGAGAATTTTCTAATATTTTACTGCGTACTACATGTAGGCTTACCAAAGATACAAGTAAAAAGAAGACAAAGATAACAATGCTGAACAGGGAAATCTTGACGCTCCTGTTAAACAGTCTGATATTCATTGCTTCCTCCATTTCATAGACTCTAAAAGTATTTATAAATCTAGTTGTTTTAGACCACTTCAGTATTCATTATAGCCTAGATTAGTAGTTTTCTCAAATATTGTACATAAAAAAGACAAAAAAATGCCTTAATTGTACCTATTGCAGCAACCCTACAACGGCCTGTATTAATAAATCAGCATCTTTAAAATTACTGGGACAAAGTGTACTCTAAAAGCACTTGCAGGACACACGCAGCTATTTACGTAATAGAGAAACAAGATATAGTATACTTAGCCTGGACCAAATCAGCTGCTTTCCAGCTTCATGCAAAAAAAAAAAGAACGCAGCCACACGACTGCGTTCTTTTTAAGCTTAGCGCCATTGATAAATTTTATAAAACAACCACATGCAGAATGCTCCGCTAAAATCAAGGAGCACGTCCTTTACCATGCTGGTACGTCCATGAGAAAAAAGCTGAATATATTCATCTACAACTGCAACCAAAAGACAGAAAAAGAGGATATAGCCATTAGATGCTCTGTCACTGACTCCAAAAGAAGAGTATGTTTTGCATACCAGCCAGCTAAGGCAGGCAAACTCCAAAAAATGAGCCAGCTTACGCAGGATATGCTCCACATCTCCCGACAGACTTACCTGCAAAAAATCTGCTACATGCACAACAAAGCCTGCAGCCAAGGCACTCAGATGCCCTGACTCTGTGCCAGGCAGAGAGGAATTGTAGAAGATAAACATGGTAAACAGGGCTGTCAAAAACAACCATACATAGTTCATAAAACGCCTCTTATAAATTGCGTGTCAGACATTCCATAACCATCATATTGCTGATAACGCCAATACCACCGGGCACAGGAGTAAAGGCAGATGCCTTTTCTGCCACCTCAGGAGCAACGTCGCCAACAAGCTTGCCATCAACAACATTAATACCAACGTCTACAATAACAACGCCCTCCTTGACCATATCAGGCTTTACAAAGGCTGCCACGCCAACTGCAGCCACAATTACGTCTGCCTGCTGCAGAATATGAGGCAGGTTTTGCGTCTTGGAATGACAAATGGTAACAGTTGCATTTTCCTTCAGCAGCAGTACTGCTACAGGTTTACCTACAACATTGCTGCGGCCAATGACAACTACGTTCTTACCGGCCAGCTCAACACCGTAATGCTTAAGTGCAGCCATGCAGGCACGAGGAGTACAGGGAGCCCAGCTGCTGCGGCCCATAAATACAGCACCAATATTTTCAGGATTGAGACAATCTACATCCTTTTCAGGAGCAACTGCAGCGCCAACAGCATCTCCGTTGATGTGCTTAGGCATTGGCATCATAGGCAAAATACCTGTGATTGCTTCGTCACTATTAAGCTCTTCAATAACAGCAATAACATCTGCTTCAGAAGCATCAGCAGGGCACAGAACAACCTTCGCAGCACCGCCAAGGCTTTCTATCAGCTTTACTAATCTATCCTTATACACGTGGGAGGCCTGGTCATCACCAGCTACTACAATAGCCAAAGTCACCAGCTTGCCATTTCCCTTAGCAGCGGCAATCTTTGCACCAATAGCCTCTCTATAAACATCGGCAACAGCTTTGCCCTTCATTAATAATGCTTCCATAGGTCACCTCGAATATTTTTTAGAACAAGCCGCTGATTACGCCTTCGTCACTAACGTCAATCTTTTCAGCAGCAGGAACCTTAGGCAGACCAGGCATAGTCATAATATCACCAGTCAGTACTACGATAAATCCTGCACCTGCAGAAATGCGGCAGTTTTTGATAGTAATGGTAAAACCGCTGGGACGACCTAAGAGATTTTGATCATCGGAGAAAGAGTATTGAGTCTTAGCCATGCAGATAGGCAGGTTGCCATAGCCAAGTTCCTCAAACTCCTTCAATGCTTTTTCAGCATCTTTGGAATAATTTACACCGTCTGCACCGTAGATTTCCTTGGCAACGGTTTCGATTTTCTCTTTAAGAGACATTTCCAACGGATAAATGGGATGGAAATCAGCCTGACCGCTTTCAGCCAATGCGATAACCTCTTTAGCCAGTTCAACGCCGCCTTCGCCACCGCGTGCAAATACGTCGGACAAAGCTACATTTACGCCATGCTTAGCGCAGTGCTCACGTACTGCTTCCAGCTCTTCCGGAGTATCCTGTGCAAAAATATTGATTGCAACAACCAGAGGCACACCAAATTTCTTAACATTTTCAATGTGTTTTTCCAGGTTTACGATACCCTTCTTAACTGCCTCCACATTAGGAGTTTGCAGTTCAGATTTAGGGACACCGCCGTGCATCTTCAGTGCGCGTACAGTTGCTACCAGAACAACAGCATCAGGCTTCAGACCAGCGTAACGGCATTTAATGTCGAAGAATTTTTCAGCGCCAAGGTCAGCACCGAAGCCAGCTTCAGTAATAGTGTATTCAGCCAATTTCTGGCAGGTTTTAGTTGCCATAACGCTGTTGCAGCCATGGGCAATGTTAGCAAAGGGGCCGCCGTGAATAATAGCAGGAACGTTTTCCAGAGTTTGTACAAGGTTAGGTTTTACTGCATCCTTTAAGAGAGCAGCCATTGCGCCATGAGCCTTGATTTGACCTGCAGTAACAGGCTTGCCATTATAGTCATAAGCAACAATAATCTTGCTCAGACGCTCTTTCAGGTCATGCAGGCTATTAGCCAGGCATAAAATAGCCATAACCTCAGAAGCTACGGTAATATCAAAGCCGTCCTGACGAGGTACGCCATGAGCCTTGCCGCCCAAGCCTACAACAATATTGCGCAGCTCGCGGTCGTTCATGTCAACTACACGCTTCCAAACGATACGACGATGGTCAATATTCAAAGCATTGCCCTGTTGGATATGGTTATCCAGCATAGCGGACAGCAGCATATGAGCAGAGGTAATAGCGTGGAAGTCGCCAGTAAAATGCAGGTTAATATCCTCCATAGGAACCACCTGGCTGTAGCCGCCGCCTGCAGCGCCGCCCTTAACGCCCATGCAGGGACCAAGGGAAGGCTCACGCAGAGCTACGATTACGCTTTTATCAAGCTTTGCCAGACCTTGAGCCAGACCAACGGTGGTGGTGGATTTGCCTTCGCCTGCAGGGGTAGGAGTAATAGCGGTTACCAGAACCAGCTTTCCTGACGGTTTATCCTCCATACGACGAATCAAATCCATGGACAGCTTAGCCTTATAACGGCCATACATTTCAATATCTTCTTCACCAATACCAAGCTTTGCAGCTACATCAGTAATTTTGAGCATTTTTGCTTGTTGAGCAATTTCGATATCGGACAACATCTGTACATCTCCTCCTTAAATTTAAGAAATTAAAGATTTCTTCATAGGCACTTCTCCTCAAACAGCATATTTCCTGCTGTTTAAGGAGCATGAGAGCAATTTTATTTCACTAGCAGCCTAGGCCAGCCAATAAACTATTTAAACCAGATTTCTATCGTTGAACCTTCAGCAACCTCTGTTCCCGGAGGGGGCTTTTGGTTTACTGCCTTACCGCTGCCATAGGGCTTAAGACACAGATGGCCCTGCTGCACCAGTTCTGCAGCATAACGCATATCTATACCCTTAAAATCAGGCAGCTTAATTTTGCCATTGGGCAGAATCTGCATTTGCGGAAGCTTTTGAGGCTTCTTGTCTAAATTAGCCTTGCTCAGCTCCGTAAAGGACGGTAAGCCTTCGCTCATAGAGGGCTGAATACCCTTAGCAACCAACACCTGCTGCAAAGTATCCTTAAACACAGGAGCAGAAACCTGTGATCCATAGAAGGCTCCCTTAGGAGTATCAAGCATTACAAGCATAGCATACTTGGGTTTATCAGCAGGTACAAAGCCTACAAAGGACGCTATATACTTGCCAGCAGCATAACCGCCGCCCTCAGCCAGCTTTTCTGCAGTACCTGTCTTTCCGGCAATACGATAGCCTTTGATGCTGGCAGATTTGCCGCCGCCACTTGCTACAACCTGCTCCATCATACCACGCATCTGGGCAGCAACCTGCGGCGTAATAACATTACGTACCACGTGCTTTTTACCTTCACGCATCACAGTACCATCAGCAGCCACAATTTTTTTCACGATATATGGCTGCAGCAGCTCGCCGCCATTGGCGATGGAGCAAATAGCAGTCAGCACCTGCAGCGGAGTTACGGCAATACCCTGACCAATGGCCATAGTAGCAATATCAGGCTCCCACATATTCTTGGGTTCGTATAAAATACCACTTTCCTCACCAGGAAGTTCAATACCTGTAGCCTTACCAAAGCCAAAACGCTTAGAATACTCAATCATACGCTCAGCACCAAGCTGCATACCAAGCTGTACCATACCTGTATTAATAGAAAACTTAATAACCTCGGAAAAAGGAACCAGTCCATTACCCTCACCGTCCCAGTTATGAATAACACGGTCGGCAATTCTAATGCTGCCATCGTCCTGGAACAGGGTATCAGGTGTAATAATCCCCTCGGTCAAGCCCATACAGCCAACAATCGGCTTAAAGACAGAGCCTGGCTCGTAGTTCATGGAAATAGCCTTATTATTCCAGGTTATAGGTGGAAAGCTGCCTGCATTATTAGGGTCAAAGGTCGGACGACTGGTCATACCCAGAATTTCGCCCGTATAGGGGTCCATAATAATGGCTGCCGCTCCCTCAGCATGAGTCTTTTCTATGGCTCTGTCCATGGCTTCCTCCAGCACATACTGGATTTTGCTGTCAAGGGTCAGATATACCTCCGGGAGCTGTGCCTTAACAGGGTCCAAGTAGCTTTTGTCAGCAATAATATTACCTTTAGAGTCTACAACCATAGTACGCTTACTGGGAGCACTTTGCAGCTCCTGATTAAGAACCATCTCAATACCGCTGATTCCTTCATCATCAACATTAACAAAGCCTAAAATTTGAGCAGCCGCACGATTTTTAGTATAGTAACGCTTGCTGGCAGGCAGGAAATGGAGACCAGTCAGCTTATTATCCTGAATGATTTTTTTGGTCTCTTCGTATTCCTTAGGCTCCATGACACGCTTAATCCAAGCAAAACGTCCCTCAGCAGAAAAGTCCTGAAACAGGCTTTCCTCCTTAATATTCAGAACGGGAGCCAAAAGCTTTGCTGCTCTGCGTTGAATGTCAGCAGGAGGCTTTTCTCTTGCACCATCCGGACCATCACGCATTTCCTTGGGGTCAACATAAAGAGAACCAGTCATCAGGCTTACTGCCAGCTCCTCTCCATCCCTGTCATAAATAGGGCCGCGAGGATTTTTCATAACCTGATTCCAAATAAGCTGGTCACGCTCACGAATAGCCAAATCTTCTGCATCAATAATCTGCAAAAAGAACAGACGGCTAATAACTACAGCAAAAAGCCCGCAAAGCAATATGAAAAGCCCGTTTAAATTAGGATGCTTTTTACGCAGATTTCTATTCACGAGAAGACCTCCTCCCGCTTTCTACAAACTGCAAATCCTGACGACGCTCTTCCGGCGGACGACGGTCCTCCAACTCGTGCTTAACCTCGTCATCATAAACTGACAGCACCAGACCGATTGCACCCATGGTCGTCAGCATAGATGTACCACCATAGCTGATAAGCGGCAGCGGAACACCAATAACTGGCAAAAGACCGCAAACCATTGCCATATTGGCACAAGCTTGTCCTACAACGTAAAGCATCAGGCCACTTACTAAAAGATAACCCTTTTCGCTTTTGCTATTAAAAGCAACCTGCAGAAAAGCATATCCTAAAGCCAGAAAAAGGGCTATCAGTATAAGAGCTCCTACCAAACCAGTTTCCTGACAAAAAACAGCAAAAGCAAAGTCTGTATGAGCCTCTGGCAGATAATGGAACTTGGCGAAGCCACCGCCCCAGCTCACACCTGTAATACCACCGCTGCCAATGGACAGCAGTGATTGTACTGTCTGATAGCCAGAGCCTTGTGGATCAGACCAGGGATCAAGCCAGCTATGCAGACGCTGGGTACTGTAGTCAGAAGAAAGAGCAACAAGACCAATCAGCACAATACTACTTATACCTGCTATTGTCAGCTGTCTAACGCCAATACCTGCTGCTATAAAAACGCCAAAAGCCAGCCCTGCAATAATACCTGCAGTTCCCTTATCAGGCTGAAAGGCGACAAGCATTAACGGAATACCGATTAGCCCCCAGATTTTTATGGAAAAACCACTTAACAAGGGAACTATTCTTCCTTGCTTGACAAAACGTGCCAGTACAGCGGCCGCCATCAAAATAACAAGAATCTTTACTACCTCTGACGGTTGAAAGGTTATGCCAGCAATACTTATCCAACGCCGAGCGCCATTGGCCACATGACCAAAAAGCCGTACCATCACCAGTAAGACCACGCTCAGGCCATAGATACCAATAATAGTATGGGGCTGCATAAAAAATTTATAGCTAAACCACCTGCGCACTGCATAAATAGCTCCTATGCCAACAACAGTAAATATAATGTAGCGCTTTAAGTAATAGTAGCTTTCTAAATTTTCTGATTGGGCCTGAATGTAGCTGGCACTATAAACATTAACACAGCCAATAAACAGCAGAATGGCTGTAATCCAATATATGGCTTGCTTTGGATTGGCCCACAGCATACATCTTTTGTTCATATAGCACGCCTCTTTTTAATTAAAAAACAACCTCGCAGAAATTAATAGGTGTACCTAAAGCACTAAATTTCTGCTCATATTCAGTTTGAACATGATTTTCATATTCGGAATGGTGCAAATCATAGCTTAAGGCAATAATTTCCAAACCAAATTCCTTGAATTCCTCCACAGAGAAATCAAATAAAGCACGGTTATCAGTCTTAAAGCGCAAATGACCGCCCTTGCCCAAGAGCTGTGCATAGCGTGCCAAAAAATTACGATGTGTCAGACGACGCTTTGCATGACGTGCCTTAGGCCAGGGATCGCTGAAATTCAGATACAGCTCCTTGATTTCGCCGGGCTCGAACCAATCCAGCAGGTTCTCAGCATTAGCACAAATAATACGAACATTATCCAGTTTCTTGTCCTTAGCAGCCTTTGCCGGAAAATAAGCAATATCGTGCTGAGTTTCAATGCCAATGAAGGCCTTGTCAGGGAAAAGCTCTGCCATGCCAATGGTAAAACGGCCCTTACCACAGCCAATTTCCAGGCATAGACGCTTGCCAGGGAACATTTCCTGCCAATGACCTTTAAATTTTTCTAAATCATGCATAAAAACGTACTCATCCTGTACGTCCTTCATAGCTTCTTCAATCCAGGGTTTCTTTCTTAAACGCATAATTACCTCGCAAGATTATATTTTGTCAATTTTATATTATATCCTAAAATAGCTGATTTTGCACGAATACTTTACAAAAGCTTTTACAATAAATTTAATATACTGATAGGAGCAGCAGCCTGGAAAACGTGCAGGACCAACTGCTTAAAAACACTCCTTTTCCCATAATACCCATAGGCTTTCAAAGCAAAAAAATCCAAGCCTCCCCAAAGAGAAGCCTGGATTTTATAAAGCCTATTCAATATATCTTTGCAGTCCACAAAAATCAGTCTCGTGTACAATTTTCTTTAATACTTAAAGCTCTTTATAAAGCAGACTCAATATCATGTTGGATTTTGATTTTCCAGAGCTTGCTTCTTCTCCTACAATTCTTCCTCGCCAATGGCTTCTTTCTTTTTCTCCGCAGGAACCTTTCCTTCTGCTGGTTTTGTCTCGAAAGCAGGCTCAACAATTTCTGCATCAGTAATTGCGTCATCTGCGTCACTAGCTTTGGGCTCATTATCTGCAGCAGTAGGTTCAGCAAGTACAGGCTCAGCCTTCTTAGCTTCTTCAGCCTCAGGAACATTGGACTCTGCAGCTTCTGTCTCTAACCCAATGTCAGACTTGACAGACTCTTCCTTGGCAGAATTATGCTCAATCTTTTCCACGTCAGTCTCTGCCGGCTCAGCTACTACAGCATTCTCGGTCACAGCTTCATCAGGAACATCTTCAACAGTATTTTGTGCTTCAGAATTTTCTTTAGCAGCTTTTTCCTGCTTCAGAGAGCCTCCACATTCAGGGCAGAATTTACTAGATGCCAAAATCTCTGCACCGCAGTGAGGGCAGGGAATTTTGGCAGGAGAAGCACCAAACTCAGACTGCTTAATCATGTCAATCTTAGTCTGCAACTCGTCAATCTCTGCCTGAGTAGCATCAATAAGCTTGCAGTACTCCTGCAAATATGCAGGGATTTCTTCGCCGGCACCAGCCTTTTCATAAATCTCCATACCCATTTGCATATAGTTATCCTTAATAAAATGCTCCTTCTTATCAATCTCAGAAGAAAGCTTCTGCATATCCATAGCAGCCTCAGCCTTCTTGCCTACAGTCTTGGCAAATTCCTCACTCTTAACTGCAGCAGCCTTAGCCATATCCTTAATTTGATCAAAGAATGCCATACCAATTCCTCCCTCAAAAAGCATATATTAAAATTCATCTATTATCCTTCTTTATAACATTATAGCATTGATATACAATCAATATGTTACGTTTCTGAAACGTTCGAATAAACAATTTGCAAAATATACTGATGTTATTGCAAATTTACTCTTTCTTATATAAACTAGTATATATAAAGCAGTTAATACGGACGTAAGGAAACGTCTGAAAATAAATTTTTAAAGAAAAGGAGAAGATAAAATGGCTAAACTGGATGGAAAAGTTGCACTGATTACCGGAGCTGCTGTTGGATTAGGAGAAGGAATTGCTACTGCTTACGCAAAATACGGAGCAAAGCTCATTATGGTAGACCTCTCCCCTGCTGTAGAAGAAACAGCTGCAAAACTCCGCAAGGAATATAATGCAGATATTATCACCGTTGTCGCCAATGTAGCTGACCGTGCAGAGATGGACGCAGCTGCAGCAAAAAGTATTGAGGCTTTTGGTGAAATTAATGTTGCCTGCTGCAACGCAGGTGTATGCCGTCTGGCTCCCTTTGAAGAAATGGACGATGCAACCAGAGATTTCCATATTGATGTAAACATCAAAGGTGTATGGAACACCTGTAAAGCAGTAATTCCCTATATGCTGAAGCAAGGCGGCGGCAATATCGTTATTGCTTCCTCTGTAACCGGCGATATTGTTGCAGATGCAGGCGAGGCTGCTTATGCAATGACAAAGGCGGCTCTGGTCGGTCTTACTAAATGTCTGGCAGTTGAATATGCAACCCGTAATATCCGTGTAAACTGCTCTCAATTGGGTTATGCTCGTACTCCTATGGTTGAAAAGATGGCAGTGGAATCCAATCCCGAAAATCCGGAAGCAGCTATTGCAGATATCGCAGTAGGCGTTCCTATGAAACGCCTTGCAAAACCAATCGAGGTAGGCGAGCTTTTTGCATTCCTTGGAAGCGACGAATCCAGCTACATAACTGGCTCTCAGATTGTTATTGACGGTGGCAGCACTCTGCCTGAAACCATGTCTATTGGCACCAATTAATATAGCAAGCTAAACCAACCTTCTTAACAAAAACGCCACGATATATAGTACATTTTAAAGGTGTATATATATCGTGGTTTTGTCTTTTCTAATGTAAGGTTTTCAGATAAGAATTCATTGATATATAAACGCAGAAATTAATCAGCCGACTCATTTCTGCATATACTTCTTCTTAAACCAAAAATCTAAATCATGACTATACAGTTAAAAAAATAATGGTTTTCTCTCTAACAAAAAAGCAGTACAGAAGCCGCATTCCTACGGTTTTTGTACTGCCAAATTTACAAAATGTTTAATCTATCTTTGCATATGATGTAATACTTTAAGCCCTTTGTCCATTTGCTCTGCTAAATCCTGCCAGCAAGCGTTCCCACCAGCAAGGATTATACTTCTGCTGCAGATAGTTAATTTTCTGCTGCAAGGATGAAGCACCGATATCAGCTGTCAGTTTTACATCTATAGTATTACTGCAATTAATAGTTCCACATAGCACAGTATCTCCTACATGCTTTTCCTTATAGACAGAAATCCGTGCCACAGGCTGACTAGTAACATTGCTGCATCCATCTACGATTACGCCATCAGAGGGAATTCGTTCTCCCGGAAGTACGCGTACAACATCACCCTTGTGAAGCTGCTCCACAGGAAAAATCCATTGGCATTCTTCTCCCTTAAAAACTCTTATTCTTCTACCAGTTACAGGCATAGCTTCCAACAAATCCTTCAGCATAGCTTCTTCCTCCTTTTTTAGCTTGTTCTATCCATCAAAAAATTTATTTGTACATCAGGTCTGACCATATGATAAAATAATCACGAAGCTAATTCCAGCATCATTCTCTTATAAATGTATGTTTTCGGACACTTGTTCTAAATTGTACGGAAGGAGCATGCTTATGGATAGAAGAACAGAAAAAACACGTCAGTCCATTATTGACGCCTTTGTTAAGCTGACTAATAAATCTGGCTACGAAAAGGTAAGCGTAAAGGATATTATTCAGGAAGCAAATATTGGACGTAGCACCTTTTACGATCATTTTGAAACTAAGGACGAGCTGGCACGCTATATTTGCTATTCCTTATTTGACCATATCTTCGGAGAAAATATACCCATATGCTCTACCCATGATTTTTCTAAAACTCCCCCTAATACTAAAAACCGCATTACCCACATTCTCTACCATCTGCGCGATAAAAGGCAGTATTATATTGGTATTCTGACATATCTACATGGCAGTATGTTTCTTCACTTTATGAGGGAATATATGCAGCAATACATTCAGATCAGCTTTACAGATGTGGAGGAATATCACTTAAATAATATCCCTGAAGATTTTATCCGCAACCATATAACCAACAGCCTTATTGGAATGATTCACTGGTGGCTGCGCGGAGAAATGCGCAAAACTCCCGAAGAAATGGCCGACTATTTCTGCACACTGATGAACACCAATTTCATTGAGCTGAAGCATGATAAATCAATTAATCACGTATATTAGCACAACAAATATGGCAGTCTGACAAGGACGTCAAACGAAAAAATACTACAGCAACAGCAGCCATAACAAGGCTCTGAACTGTAGTATTTTTTCATATATTAAATTGTCTCCAAATTCTGCTATTACGAGGCTCCAAACCAAGGAATATAGGTGATAACAAGCCAACCAATGACCGTAGTCAAAAGCATATTCAAAATTGACAGCACTGCACCCTTATGGAAAAGCTCTGCAGGCTCCAAGCCATAACCAACAGGAATAGCACGAGTAGAAACTGGCAAAATATAAGCACAATTAACAGCTACAATAGTAATAAGTACATAGGGAATATGTGATAGTCCTAAAGCTCTGGCAATGCTTTCTACCACAGGAATAGATATGGAGGCTGCTACAGTATTGCTGGATATTTCGGACAAAACAGTAGCAAAAACGGTAAAAATACCAACGGTACCCAAGCCTCCTGACAGGGGAAGCATAGCAATGAATTCTGCTAATTTAGCAGCAGCGCCAGTTTCTGTTACCAGCTTGCCTAGAGCCAAGCCACCTGCAAAGAGAAAGAACATACCCCACATCAGTCCCTTTTCCGCCTGCTTCCATTCCAGCATAGGCAAGGAGCTTTCCTTCCAGCAAACCCTCTTTCACCTGCAGCCAAGCTGTTTTTAGAGTTTCACAAAGATCAGTAGATAAAGGCAAAATAAAATAATAATGTACAGCTTTCCTTCTAAAATATAAAAGCATTACTGCTAGTGGCATCTGGAATGCAGCGCTAGTAGTAATGCTTTTCGTACTTATATCACTTTTTATTTTTGCAGCAATCCACAATAAACAAAACCCTCCCTACTGTTCAAACGAATAGTAAAGAGGGTTGTCAAAAGCTGCATCTTTACAGCAGATAATCCTTCCAGAAAGGGAAGCTGCTCAGGGCTATTGTCAGCAGCAGCACCAAATAGTCAGCAAAACCTAAGGGCTCAGAAGGCATATTTTTATAGGTATTACCACCAAAGCCTTTAAGCTCCATGGAGAGAGCTAAAGTCTCGGACTTGGCTACAGCACGCATAACCAAGGGACGAATTACTACCAAATATGCTAAAAAACGCTTAATCATATTGCCACGATTAGAATAGCCACGACAGCTTTGAGCATCAAGAGTGATGGCACTGTCAGTAAGGAAGTTGGGAACAAAGCGCAGTGCCGTTGTCAGCATAAAAGCATATTCGCAGGGCATATGAAATCTGTCAACTAAAGCCTTGGCAATATCCTGAATTCTAGTTGCAGCCAACAGGCATAGGAACGCCATAGTCATAACCAGCATACGCAGACCGCCAATCAAGGCATCATCCAGCTTAGTACCAAAGAGCAGCTGGAGCAAAATCATCATACCAGTAAAAACAGCCAAGCCGCCAATAGCAGCCATAGTCATTTTATCATGCTTGATATAGAGCAGCAAAGCCAGCTCCAGTACCAAAATAACCGCAACTGCTTCAACAGGCAGGATGAACACCCAGGCAGTAATGGCCAAAGTAACAATAATTTGAGTAAAGGCTGTCAGCTTCATTACTGCTCACCACCCTTTCCTGCTACAGCAGCGCAGAATTCCTCAGGAGTTGCAGCATCAACGCCTAAAGATGCAGCTAAGGATGCTACTGTGGGATGGCGCAAGCCCCAACGCTCCACATTATAAGCACCACTAAAAAGCTCCGTAGGAGCTCCATCGAAAACCTTGCGGCCATGGTGCAGTACTACGGCACGCTTTGCGTAACGACGAACAATATCCATATCATGAGAAATCAGTACAATGGTAATACCACGCTTTTCGTTAATCGCCTGCAGATAAGCCATCATACGCTCCTTTTCCAGAGCATCCTGACCATTGGTAATTTCATCCAAAATCAGTGTACGAGGATTCAATGCCAAAGCCGCTGCAACACCAAGACGACGTTTTTGGCCAAAGGATAGCAAACGTGGATATTCCTTCTGCAAATCAGTAAGTCCCATAGCATCCAGTGCTTCCAGAACCTGACGCTTAATAGTTTCTTCCGTCAGCTTTTTGGCACGAGGGCCGTAAGCAACCTCATCAAAAACAGTATCTTCCAAAATCTGTAAATCAGGATTTTGAAACACGTAGCCAATCTTGTCTGCCAAATCAGCAGGCTCGCGTTTAATGATATCCTCACCATCAACCAGTACCTGACCACTGCGAGGATGGCACAGAGCCATAAACAGACGGCTGAGAGTCGTCTTGCCGCTGCCATTATGGCCTAAGAGAGCCACAAATTCTCCGTCCTCAATACGGCAGTCCATATCCTTAATAACGGGCTGTCCACGTAAATAAGCAAAGTTGACGTCCTTAGCTTCAAGCATCAGTCAGCCCTCCCTTCAATACCATGTCTCTTTAAGTCAGCAAGAGCATCCTCCTCGGAACGCCAGTTGTCAAGAGTAATACCTAGCTTAGCCTCAATTCCTAGCTTTATTTGCCATAAAGCAGGAAGCAGCGGACGCAGCTCAGGGTCTGCAAACATGGCAGGAGCAGCGTTTTCCAAGGTATCAGCAGCAATCTGCTGTCCTTCCTTCAGCACAATCATATCTGTAATATAGGGCAGAAGATAATCTATGCGATGCTCTACTGCCACAATAGTAGTACCATAACGCTTATGAATATCATAAACAAGCTTGTACAAACTAATAGCACCATCAGGGTCCATAGCAGATACAGGCTCGTCAAGAACAATTACATCGGGACGAACAGCCAAGGTAGATGCCAACAGCAAACGCTGACGCTGACCGCCGCTAAGCTCGTCCAGCTGATAGCTTTCGCGACCCGGCAAGCCAACATCTTCAAGTGCCTTGCGAGTACGTTCCTCTACTTCAGAAGGATTAAAGCCATGGTTCAGAAGAGCAAAAGCAATTTCTTCACCTGCAGTCAGGGAAACAAGCTGGCTTTCATAGTCTTCCATAATAAAGCCAACTTTCATGGCAATATCTGACACACGTCTGCCCTTGGTGGTTTCGCCGTGCACCTTAACGTCGCCGCTGTAGCGACCACCCATATAATAGGGTACAATACCGGTCATAGCCTTGCAAAGAGTGGTCTTGCCAGCACCACTGGGACCTGTAAGAACAGTAAAGCTGCCCTTCTTGACAGAAAAATTAATATCCTGAAGCACTAGGTCTGATTTTTTATAAGCAAAGTAGAAGTTTTCTACTTGAATTACGTTTTCCATTACTTTTCATCCTCCTGAACAAAAAACAGCTTCCGCACGGGAGCGTACAGGAAGAAGGTAATCAGTCCGTTCAACACACCGATAATAGCAACAACGGGCAGCATAGCATAAATCCATACATGCAAGGGCAGATTAAGCACAATTTTGAGAATAAAGGTAAATAAGCCGCCACTCATAACAGTTGCCAAAAATCCGGAAACCATGGGACGCAGCTTCCATTCACCCAAACCAGCACTCAAAAGAGCCTTCACAATAAGACAGCACACAATTGCACCTGCCAGCTCGCTGGCTACATTACCCAAGGGAAAGGCGGACTTAGAGGAAGGAACCAAGGTCAATCCTGCAATAAAGCCAATACCTGCAGCCTGACTCAGCTTGGGATTAGTCAAATTTATGACAATGGAATACATGGCAATAGTCCAGTTAGGAGTAACACCGCCAATATTGGGGCTGACAGTGTGCAGAATAATACCAATAGCCAACAGCATAGCTGTAATAGCTACCCAGCGATAGCCATCCTGCATAGGCTCTACTTCTATAAGCTGGGGTATAGGTTTGTTTTTCTCTTCCATAAAAAACGCCTCTCTATCTACAAAATAAATTCATTAGCTTAACAACAATTAGGAATATTATACTATATCTGTAATGTTATTTGTACACATTCCCAACAAAAATCCCCCAGTTTTTTTATTTTCCAGCAACTTTTTGTTAAAAAATTATCATATTAAAAGGTAATACGCATCTGATACCAGACTTCGCCGCCATGATTAGATACGGACAGGCCTTCATTAATAAAGCCAAAGGAAGCATAGTAATGAATAAGCTTTTCCTTACAGGTTAAAATTACACCCTTGCGTCCTTCCTCACGAGCAGCATCAACCAATGCCTTAATCATCATGCCTGCATAGCCCTTGCGGCGGTATTGTGGCAGGGTATTTAGTCCAAAAATCATTTGCCAAGCACCTTTAGGATTATGCAGGGATGCATCAGCAAACATTTCATCAGTAAGGATTTCCTCGTCAGTTACAAAACCGTCAATAAAGCCCAAGATTGTCTCATTGTCAAAAAGCAGCCAAAAGCATTCAGGATAGGACTCCAGTCTTTCCTTAAAGAGCTCTTCTGGACACGCTTCAGCAGGAGGAAAGCATTCAGCCTCCACTCTTGTTACCAACTTTAAATCATCTATTGTTCCTCTGCGAATATGCAGCATAATCATCACCTCAAAATTAAATATTTCCTCTTATCCTACAGCAAAATAGTATGTTTGGCAATGATACAAAGCAAATTCCCTCAATTTATTTGCATCCTATGCTCCAGAATGCTTATCTGCTTATATATTCTTATCAGATAACTGACTAACAAAAATTAAATAATTCTAGTGGAATTTTCAGAAATTTGTAGGCAAAGAGCTAAAAATTTGATATGATATAGTGAATCGTGTAATGACTCGCTTACAGAAGGACGTATGCTCTTCCTGTAGGGAGAGCACTAAATTAATTTTTAAGGGGATAATATAAAATGGAAAAATTATTAAAGCATGAGGACGAAAAAAACGTCATGGCTCTGCTCCCCATTGCAGTCTTTATTGTACTCTTTGTGGGCAGCGGTCTTGTAACCGGCAACTTCTATCTGATGCCAACTACTCTGGCCTTTCTCTTGGCTCTGATTGTAGCGCTACTGCAAAACAAAAAATACACCTTTGAGCAAAAGCTCTACGTTGCAGCCAGTGGTGCAGGCGATGTAAACATCATCACCATGTGTATCATTTACCTATTAGCCGGTATTTTCTCTGCTGTTGTCAGTGCAGCAGGCGGTGTAACCAGTACCGTAAATTTTGCTCTTTCTTTTATACCTGTGCACTTGGCAGTTATGGGCCTGTTCCTGATGGGCTGCTTTATCTCCATCTCCATGGGTACCTCCTGCGGTACTATTGCAGCTCTGGCTCCTATCGCAGTAGATATCAGCCAAAAAACCGGCTATGAAATGGCTCTTTGCATCGGTGCAGTTGTCTGCGGTGCTATGTTCGGTGATAACCTTTCCATGATTTCTGACACCACTATCGCAGCAGTTCGTACTCAGGGCTGCGAAATGAAGGATAAATTCAAGGCTAACTTTGCTATTGTACTTCCTGCTGCTATCATCACTGCAGCGTTGTTCTACTTCATTGGCAGCGGCAGCTCCTACAAAACTGCAACTAACTTGGACTACAATTTCATTCAGGTCGTTCCCTATCTGATGATTCTTATTGGCGCGCTGGCAGGCGTTAACGTATTTGCACTGCTTGGCGGCGGTACCATTATCTCCATCTTCGTTGGCCTTTATACTGACAGCTTTGCCAGCAGCAAGATTCTTATGCTCACAGGCTCTGGTCTTAGTGCTATGTACGAAATTGCTATTATAGCTATTTTGGCAGCCTGCATCAGTGCACTGGTTCGTTTAAACGGCGGCTTTGCCTGGATTTTAGGCACTGTTCAAAACCATGTTGGCGGTGTCAAGGGTGCTCAACTGGGTATTGGCGCACTGTCTCTGATGATGGATATTGCAACTGCCAATAACACCATCGCCATTGTTTTGGCTGGTCCTCTGGCGAAAAAAATAGCAGAAACCTACAAGATTTCCGCTAAGCGTGCGGCATCTCTGCTGGATATATTTTCCTCTGTTGGCCAAGGCCTGCTGCCCTATGGTGCACAGCTGCTGTCTGCTGCAGCTCTGACTAAGCTGACTCCTTTGGATATTATGCCCTATCTATACTACCCCATCCTGATGATGGTCTGCGTAGTTATCTTCGTCTTCATCAGCAAGGAGCATGAAGAAGCTTAACTTATCTAATACTCCATACTTTCTTCTGAAGGTATGGAGTGTTTTTATGTTTTTGAGGGATGCATTGCTTAGGCTCACACTATTGCTACGCATAATGCTTTACTTCTGCGCCTGCAAAACTGTGGTTATAAGGCGCTCCTATGCAGAAAAGGGCACTGTATTACGATCCAATACAGCCCAACACTTCACAGGACTGCTTTGAAACGAAAAAGCGTATGCCAATAAATGACATACGCTTGCGTAATCCTATAATCCTGCAACCAGCTCCGTAAGCTTAGCAAGAATAATGTTATTTTCTTCAGGAGTGCCAATGCTTATTCTTAAGCAGCCCTCCAGAGAAGGCTGATTAGTAAAATCAGCGATAAGAATTCCATTGTCCAGCAAATATCTGAATATATATTTTCCTGCTGCCACCTGCTCCTGCAGAGCTTCCTCATATTGAAGAGTATATTTCTCCGCCAGCTTAAAGGTCAGTTCCCCCATGGCTTTGCAGCAGACAAAATTTGCTCCTGAGGGATATACCATAAAGCCAAGCTTTTCCAAGTAGGCAGACATCTTTTCCCGCTCCTGACGAATAAGCTTGAACTGCTCCTTGTAAAGCTGCTTATTATCATATACTGTTTTAGCTACCATCAAGGTATAGGAGCTAACGGGATATGGTAAGATAGCCTTGCCCAGCTGACGCATCATTCCTACGGAGCCTGCTGCGTAACCACAGCGAAGGCCAGCTAAGCCATAAGCCTTGGAAAAAGTACGGAACACCATTAGATTGCCATACTTGGGAAGCAGGCATACGCCTGAACCTGCCACCAGCCACAGCTTATTCAAGGGACGCATATCTCCCGGAGGAACCTCGCTTCCATCAGCAAATTCAATATAGGCTTCGTCTAAAAGTACAGGACATTCCACATTAGCAGCGATCTTTTCTATTACGGAAAGTGGATTATAATTTCCTGTGGGGTTATTGGGATTGCAGACAATCAGCACATCAGGCTGTTCCTGCTGACAAAACTCCAAAAGCAGCTCTGTATCAATAAAGCCATTCTCAGTCAAGGGATAACGCACCACATCGCTGTCAGATAAAGAAGCAAACTCTCCATACATAGAAAAGGAAGGAAAGGGTATCGCAATCTTCTTTCCTGGTCCACCAAAAGCATAGCAGGCCAGACGAAGTAGCTCTGCAGAACCATTGCCAATGCGCACACAGTCAGCTTCCAGCTCCAAAGCCTCTGCAATAGCTTCACTTAAATATTCTGCTTTTACAGGCGGATAGCGGTTAAAGGGAAAATTAGCCGTTTTAGCACAAACTACAGCTGCCACAGACTCAGGCATAGGCAAATTATTTTCATTAGCATTGACAATAATGTCCGCGGTTACCGTCTCTACAGTATAATCTTCTATTTGGGCAATGCCTTTACGCACAGAATAATCTGCCATTTTATCTCCTTCCTAATACTTCCTTATTGCTCTTTATCCTCTCGCTCTGGATGACGAATAGCGTCCATTACAGAATTATAGCCATCGGCGCCATATACAAGGCAGCGCTTAACGCGGGAAATAGTAGCAGTGCTGGCACCTGTTTTTTCCACAATCTCTTCATAAATGCAGCCTGCATCCAACATTCTGGCAACCTCCAAACGCTGTGCCATAGCCTTCAGCTCAGTTACAGTACAAATATCCTCAAAAAATCTATAACATTGCTCTTCATCCTTCAGGCTTAATACAGCCTTAAAGAGCTGGTCTGTCAAATTATCACGAATATTAGCAGCCATTGTGCTTCCTCCTAGCTTCTGCATAATCACAAAATTCACAACACTTACTTTAACACTTTATTATGTGAAATTCAAGAGTAATTTATTTTCCTAACCAAGCTTTAGCTTTTGAAAAACAACCTGTTTGCTTATCAGTTCCGTAAAATCTAGTACCCCTTTTGTTTTGTAACATTTATTGCATTTATTGAATTATTTCCATGCTTTTTCATGTTTATGTTAAATAATAGAGACTTTTTCATATATTTTTGTTGACAAAGGCCATTTTTAGAGTTATTATGTGTTCATTAACTAAACAGTGTTTTCATCAAGAGTAGCCGAGGGACTGGCCCTATGAAGCTACGGCAACCACGCGAAAGTGAACGGTGCCAATTCCAACGGAGTAATCCGGCAGATGAAGAGGTTATAGCGCAAGCAATGTCCTTCACCCTGTCGGTGAAGGATTTTTTTATGACATACTGTTACCATTAAAATAAAGATGATGAAAGGAAGCTACAGGATGATTGAACTAATTAATGTTGAAAAAACCTACTATAGCAAAGCCGGTGACATCCATGCTTTAAATAAAACCAACCTGCATATTAAGGAAGGCGAAATCTTTGGTATTATTGGCTTATCCGGTGCAGGCAAATCCACTCTGGTTCGCTGCATCAATATGCTGGAAAGACCTACTGCAGGCCAGGTATTTGTTGACGGAGCTGAGCTGACCGCCATGAACGACTCTCAGCTGCGCAAAGCTCGTCAAAGCATTGGCATGATTTTCCAGCACTTTAATCTGCTGGCATCTCGTACTGTATATGATAACATTGCCTTTCCTCTGGAAATCCAAGGCTTGAGCAAAGCTGAAATCGAAAAAAGAGTGCGCCCCCTTTTAGAGCTGGTACAGCTGGAAACAAGGGCTAACTACTATCCAAGTCAGCTTTCCGGCGGTCAAAAACAGCGTGTAGGCATTGCCCGCGCTCTGGCAAGCAATCCTAAGGTACTGCTCTGTGATGAAGCAACCTCTGCTCTTGATCCTCAGACTACAAAATCTATTTTGGAGCTGCTGCTGGATATTAATAAAAAAATGCATCTGACCATCGTCATGATTACTCACCAAATGGAAGTTGTACGCACAGTTTGTGACCGCGTTGCAGTTATTGAACATGGTGATATTATTGAGGAAGGCTCCATGATTGATGTCTTCACCAATCCGCAGCATCCTACTACAAAAGAATTTACCAAGAATGTTATCAATGCTGAAACCCCGGATATGATTAAGCAAAAGAACCTTTCTGCGACATATGTTAATGGCAGCAAGCTGTTGGTTCGTGTTTCCTTCCTGGGTGATTCTGCAGGCGAACCAATCATCTCCAGTCTGGTAAAACGCTTCTCTGTAGATATCAGCATTCTTTATGGTAATATTGACCAACTGAAAGATATGCCTTTTGGCACCTTGATTATTGAAGTTTGTGGCGACAAGGAAGCAATTGATCATGCTCTCGACTATCTCCATAAGCAAAATCTGAAAACGGAGGTAATTGGCTATGAGTCCTGATATGATTAATCTTTTAATAAAATCCTTTTGGGAAACCTGCTATATGGTTTTCGCCTCCACGCTGCTGTCCGCCCTGATTGGTGTTCCCTTAGGCGTAATTTTGACAGTAACCCGCAAAAATCACATTCTTCCCAATCCTGCTATTAATTCCGTCCTGGGTGCCATTGTCAATGCGGCCCGTTCTACACCATTCATTATCCTGATGGTTGCTATTATTCCCTTAACCCGTATGATTGTAGGTTCCTCCATCGGTACCACTGCAGCTATCGTTCCATTAACAATTTCTGCGGCTCCCTTTATTGCCCGCATTATCGAATCCTCTCTGCTGGAGATTAACCCTGGTATCATCGAGGCAGCTCAGGCTATGGGTGCAAGTCCTATGCAGATTATTACCAAGGTTCTGCTTCCTGAAGCACTGCACTCTATTGTGCTTGGTATTACTCTGGCAATTATCAGCCTTATTGGTTATTCTGCAATGGCAGGTACCTTGGGCGGCGGCGGCTTAGGTGACTTGGCAATCCGCTATGGCTACCAACGCTTCCAAATGGACGTTATGCTGGCAACTGTTGTTGTACTGATTGTAATGGTTCAGCTGATGCAGTCCTTAGGTGATCATCTTTCCAAAAAGCTTAACAAAAACAAGCTTTAATAGCTGCTCCTATTGGCAGGTCAGAAATTCTGACCTGCTTTTGTAAACACTTTTTTCAAAAGCAAGAACCTTTAGGTCCACACTAGGCCACTGTTTTCTTAAGATAAATATTAAATTTTACTATGAAGAGGGGAAAAATCATGAAAAAAATTGCTAAATTCTTAATTACAACAGCACTCTGTGCCCTGACTATTTTTGCTGCAGGCTGCGGCGGTGAAAAAGAGGCTCCCAAAAAGGCTGATCCCAACGCTCCTGTAAAAATCGGCGTAACTGCTGGTCCCCATGCTGAAATCATGGATAACGTAAAGAAGCTGGCCGAAAAGCAAGGTTTAAAAGTTGAGGTTGTAGAGTTCTCTGACTTTGTTTCTCCCAACGTTGCTCTGAGCCAAAACGAACTTTTTGCCAACAGCATGCAGCACGCTCCTTATCTGAAGGCAACCTTGGAAAAAGAGCCTAAATTTGAGCTGGTAGAAGTTTTCAAAACTGTTAACTTCCCTATGGCTATTTATTCCACCAAATACAAAGCAATTGCTAACGTACCAGAGGGAGCAATTATTGGCATTCCCAATGATCCCTCCAATGGTGCCCGTGCACTCCTAATGCTGGCAGACAAAGGCTTTATTGAGTTGAAGGATAAAAACGATATTAATTCCAGTGTTGCTTCCATTACCAGCAATCCTAAAAACTACCAAATTCGTGAGCTGGACGCAGCCTCCATTCCTAAAGCAATGCCTGATTTAGACTTGGCTGTTATCAATGCCAACTACTCTCTGGTAGCAAAACTGAACCCCACTAAAGACTCTTTGATGATTGAACGCTCCGATAATCCTTTCGTAAATATTTTTGTTACCACTAAAGCCAATGCTGCGGATCCTCGTATTGCAACCCTGCAAAAGGTATACCAATCCGAGGACAACAAAAAATTCATCGAAGACCACTTCAAAGGCTCTATCACCGCTGCATTCTAATCCAAGTTAATACCTTTACAATACCTGCTGCATATGCGGCAGGTATTTTTATTTGCAGCTTACTAAAGAAATATACTAATGTCTCTTAAGACACAAAAAACCTGATGCCTAAATACATAAGCATCAGGTTTAGATAAGTTTATTTTACCTGCTCACCATGAAGGAAACGATCTACAATAATAGTAGCAACCTCCTCCGAGGTCATACGCTCCTTTAATGGTCGATAAGGAGAAAAAATACTCATAGCCACGCCAAAGAAAAGATATTTACAGGAGATGTCAAGATTTCCCTGCTTCAAGAAGCCCTGCTCAATGCCATCCTGCATAATCTTTTTCAGAATATTAATTTCAGCCATCAATATCATATGATAACGGATGGTCAGCTCCTTAACCT
Source organism: uncultured Phascolarctobacterium sp. (assembly GCA_900547415.1). Lineage (GTDB taxonomy): Bacteria > Bacillota > Negativicutes > Acidaminococcales > Acidaminococcaceae > Phascolarctobacterium_A. The sequence continues at coordinate 25,705 of URGS01000001.1, forward strand.
CCTCAGAAATAACATTATTGGAATAGCGTGAGCGTACAATGGGCTGGTCATCTACATACTGTACGATACAGCCATTACCGCCGCTGAGCATTTCAAAGAAAATTATCTGCCAAAGAGAGGCATTTTCCGTATAAAACTCCACCATAACTTTAAAATACTCCAAAAGTCTCTGCTCTATGCCCTCTATACCGTCAACAGCCTTTTGCAGGGACTCCACAAAGGGGCCGTTCTTATCCGCTACCAGCTTGTAAAACAGCTTCTCCTTGTTGCCAAAGTATTTATATACCGTGCCCTTGCCAACATCTGCATGTGCAATAATTTCATCGAGAGTAGCTCTTTCGTAGCCATAAAGAGAAAACACCTTTTCCGCAGCTATGCGTATACGCTCTTCTTTAGACATGCTTTTAGAAAGCTCCAATGTAATACCTCCTTTTTCCGACACTTTCCTCATTATTTTTTATTATACATATAAAATCAAGCAATTACTAGTTTTTATATTATTTATTTTAGAAAATTTGCATAGACCTCTTCAAATTACCTGCGTTATTGCCTATAATATAGATTGAGCGAGTATAGTAATGACTCTATATCCAAGCTTTATCAAAGGAGGGAACCATATGAGCTTAAAAATAGTTACTGAACGCTGCAAGGGCTGTGGCATCTGTGCATATTTCTGCCCGAAAAAGGTGCTGAACATCAGCGAAATAGGCAAGGTCGAAGCCGTTGCTGAGGAAAATTGCATCAAATGTGGACAATGCGAGATGCGTTGCCCTGATTTTGCTATCTTTGTTGATAAATAAAAAGGAGTGAACTACCCATGTCTAGAATCCTGCTGTTACAAGGTAACCAAGCAGTTGTAGAGGGTGCAATCGCTGCCGGTGTAAAATTCTACGGTGGCTATCCTATCACCCCTTCTACCGAAATAGCTGAGCAATTAGCTCTGCGTCTGCCCCAGGTTGGCGGCAAATTCATGCAAACCGAAGATGAAATCGCTGGTCTCGGTACCGTTATCGGTGCTTCTATGGCTGGTCAAAAGGCTATGACTGCAACCAGCGGTCCTGGCTTCTCCCTGAAACAGGAAATGCTTGGCTTAGCTTGCTGCGCTGAAATTCCCTGTGTTATCGTAAACGTACAACGTGTGGGCCCGGCTACCGGCCAACCTACCTCTCCTGCTCAAGGCGAAGTTATGCAAACACGTTGGGGTACTCACGGTGACCACTGGCTGATTACCATTTCTCCTTCCAGTGTTCCCGAATGCTTCGAGCTTACTCTGCGTGCTGTTGCACTTTCTGAAAAATATCGCTGCCCGGTTATTCTGCTGATGGATGAAATCATCGGTCATATGCGCGAAAAAATCGAGCTGCCTGATAACTATGATGAAATTCCGCAGGCAGAGCGTAAACAACCGACCTGCGCACCTGAGGATTATCTGGCATACGGCTGTGAAGAAGGCTCCAAAGTTCCTGCGATGGCAGCCTTTGGCAGTGGCTATCGCTGGCACGTAACCGGTCTTATCCATGATGAAACCGGCTTCCCCAAGGGCACCGGCGCTGCTACCAAATCTGCACAAGACCGTCTGCGCACTAAATTAGAAGACAATCTGGACGATATCGTACAAGTAGAAAACTACCGTATGGAGGACGCTGAATTTGCTGTTGTAGCATTTGGCGGCGCTGCCCGTACTGCTTACGAAGCTATTGACATGGCTCGTGCAGAAGGCCTGAAGGTTGGCTTTGTACGTCCTGTTACCATCTGGCCCTTCGCTGAAAAGCAAATGAAGGAGCTGGCAGGTAAGGTTAAAGGCATCCTTGTACATGAGCTGAACTGCGGCCAATATGTATTAGAAGTAGAACGTGCTGTAGCTGGCAAGGTTCCTGTATCCCTGTATGCTAAGTATGATAACGAATCTGCTACTCCGGCTCAGCTCCTGGCTGAGATCAAAAAGGCTATGGCCTAATTGGATGAGAGGAGAAATATATAATGAGCGTAATGGAAGACTTAATTGCTAAATATTTCCGTCCGGGCCGTCTGCCTCATATCTGGTGTCCCGGCTGCGGCAATGGCGTTATTACCGGCGCTATTGTAAAGGCTATTGATAAACAAGGCCTGGCAAAAGACGATGTTGCAATCATCAGCGGTATCGGCTGCTCCAGCCGTCTGCCCTACTACCAGCCGTTCCTCCGGCTATCTTGATTTCAACACCGCCAACACTCTGCATGGCCGTGCACTGCCCATTGCTACTGGCGTAAAAATGGGCAACCCCAAACTGAACGTAATCGTTTGCAGCGGTGACGGTGACTGCACCGCTATCGGCGGCAACCACCTGATCCACGCTGCACGCCGTAATATTGACCTGACTCTGGTTGTTTACAACAACAGTATCTACGGTATGACTGGTGGTCAATATTCCCCCATGACTCCGATTCACTCCAAAGCAACCACTGCTCCCTACAACACCATTGAGCCCAGCTTTAACCTGCTGGACCTGGCTAAGGCTGCAGGTGCAACCTATGTAGCACGTGCAACCACCTACCATGTACCGCAAATGGTTGATGTAATTGCTAAAGGTATTGCTCACAAGGGCTTCTCCATTATCGAAGTTGTAAGTGCTTGCCCCATTTCCTTTGGTCGTCAAAACAAAATGGGCGGTCCTGCTGAAATGATGGCTTGGCAGCGCGACCATGGTGTTCTGAAGGCTGTTTGGGACAGAATGGACGAAGAAAAGAAGGCAGAAGCAATTGCTGCCGGCAAATTCCCCATCGGCGTTCTCTACGAAAACACCGAAATCCAGGAATACACCGCTGCCTACGACGAATTAATTAAACGTGCACAGGAGGGTAAATAATCATGAGACAAAGCTTTCGTTTCTCTGGTACTGGTGGTCAGGGTCTGATCACTGCTGGTATTATTTTAGCTGAAGCTGCCCTCTTAGATGACAAGCTGGCTGTTCAATCTCAATCCTATGGCCCGGAAGCACGCGGCGGCTCCTCCAAGGCTGAAGCTATTATTTCTGATGAAGCTATTCACTTTGGCCGTGTAATCTGCCCCGACACTCTGCTGGTGATGAGCCAGGAGGCTGCTAATAAATACACCTCTGACTGCGATGAAAAAACCACCGTTATTACCGATACCCTGTTTGTACATGAGGTATCTGGCAAATACGGTCATCGCTTAGACCTGCCCATCACCCACACTGCCAACACCGTTTGCGGCAAGACTCTGTTTGCTAACATCGTTGCTCTGGGTGCAGTAGTAGCTCTGACTAAATGCGTATCTAAAGAAGCTATTATCAAAGCTGTTCTAAACCGCGTTCCTAAAGGGACTGAAGAAGCTAACACCAAAGCGCTTGAAGCTGGTATGGCTCTGATTAAGGAATAATCACTTTACACAAAAAACGCTCATGCAATGCATGAGCGTTTTTTATATGCAATTTTCTACTAAATCTCAGCCAAATTTATGCTTTACATGGTCAAGAGCCTGATCAAAAAGTCCTAAAACATGTTGGTCATCTAATGAATAAATAACCTCCTTGCCTTCTTTAACGAATTTTACCAGATTAGTTGCACGCAGCAAACGCAGTTGGTGGGAAATGGCAGAATGAGTCATATCCAAAGCATCTGCAATATCTGTTACGCACATTTCTCTACGAGCCAACAGGGAAAGTATACGAATACGTGTAGGATCACTGAGCACCTTAAAGGTGTCTGCCATGGGCTGAATATATCTTTCGTCCTCATGACCAGGTACTGGTAATTTATGTAATGTAGAATTTTCCGTCATAGGTATTCACCTCAAGCAAAATGATTATCAGCTTACTTTTTCACGCGGATACTATAGCCGCGACTAAAGAAGTAAAGCAGGAAAGCATAGTACACAAAGCCACCTACAGTGGTCTTTGTAATAAACCAGGTTGGAAATAAAAAGAACGCAGTAAAAATAAATAACAGCTGAGGCAGACAGCTTAGTAAACCACTTATGCCCTCATTACGATATTTCTCCGCAACAGCAGCAGATGCTAGAACACTATAGCGCGATGCAAAGGCGCCAAAGCAAAAGCCACTTATTCCATATAGAATATAGTTAACAATAATGCTAAAGGACATGATTATTTTTCGCTTTTAGAAAGACCGACTAAATTAAAAACACCGCTCTTTAAAAGCAGGCCAGCAATAATGCTGCCGCCAATAGTACTTACCAAGAAGGGCGGTACAAAGAACCAAGCAACTGCATTGCTGCCTAAAACCATGGTTGCAATTCCCCAAGCAGCAAAGCCGCCAATAATACCAGTCCCAATAACCTCGCCAGTCATAGCAGCAGGAACATTATGCCAACGATTATAGGCCCAGCCAGCCAAGAATGCACCAATCATACTGCCAGGAAATGCCAATAAGCTGCCTGTTCCCAGCATATTTCTCAAGCAGGAAATCAGAAAAGCGATGGTAACAGCGTAATCAGGTCCTAAAAGGACAGCACCCATAACATTGATAGCGTGCTGTACTGGAAAGCATTTAGAAACACCAGCTGGAATATAAATAAGATGGGCGCTCAAGGTGCCAATAGCCACCAAAAGAGCAGCAGATGTCAATTTCTTTGTTTGCATTAGTAATCCTCCCTTGTCCTCTTAAAATAATATCTTCATAATTTGTTCATATATTCTTGCTTGCTTTATTATAACATTTTTATCTATAAATGTGTTACAATAAACTTAACTGTATAAGATTATTTTTGCACAAAGGAGTTGAATTTATGCAATTATTAACAGGTCTTAAGGTTATAGATTTTTCTAAATGGCTTCCTGGTCAGTACTGTGGAATGCTGCTAGGCGATTACGGAGCCGATGTTATTAAGGTTGAGGATTTAGCCGGCGACTCCACTAGAGGCTTTTTCCCAGAGAAAGAAAAAGGCATGAGCTATTGGCATCTTATGCTAAACCGCAATAAACGCGGTGTTGCCTTAAATATAAAAAAAGAAGGCGGACGCAAACTACTGCAGGAACTTTTAAAAGACGCAGATGTTTTTCTTGAAGGTTTCCGCCCCGGTTATCTGGCACGCTACGGCCTTGATTATGAATCCATCAGAAAAATTAATCCTGGTATTGTTTACTGCTCCATTACAGGCTTTGGTCAGAACTGCCATAAGCCTGCTCATGATTTAAATGTCATTGGCCTTGCAGGGCTCAATGCTCTTGACGGTCAAGGCGATGCCTGTGTATCCGACGTCCAGGTATCTGCCTTAGGCAGCAGTCTCAACGCCCTCAGCGGTATTTGTATGGCACTCTTGGCACGTCAGCGTACAGGCGAAGGACAGCATCTCGATGCAAATCTTTTTGCTACTGCTCTTAGTCTGCAGGTCGCAGGCATCAGCAGTCTTTGGGGCTGTCAGGAAACTGGCTGCAAGCCCTTTGGCCGCACTGCCCACTACTATAATATTTATCGCACAAAGGACGGACGCTACCTTACCGTTGGCACCATAGAGCCTAAATTCTGGCAGCGCTTCTGTGATTTGATTAGCTGCCCTGAGTTGGAAAAGAGACAATTTGACTTTGAGCACGAAGCAGAAATTACTGAGAAAATAAAGAGCATCATTGCAGAAAAAACTTTAGCAGAATGGTTGGAGCTAGTAGGCAGCGCTGAATTCTGCGTATCTCCCGTCTGCACCCTGGACGAAGCACTGCAAAGTCAGCTGACTGAGCAGGAAAATATGCTGTCTGAACAGGATACTGATCTAGGCAAGCTGCGCTATATTGGCTCCCCTGTAAAATTTTCCGGAACAGAAAGCAAAATAACTCGACGCGCACCTCGATTAGGCGAACACACAGAAGAAATTCTGACAGAGCTTGGTCACAGCAGCGCTGACATTGCTTCCCTCAAAGATGAAGGTGCAATTTAATTAGCTAAAATTCAAGCAGCTAGCTTGAGTACTGATGCTTTCCAAAGGCAAAGCAAGCTACTGTCAAAACCAAGGCATGGTGAAATACTCTCAAGAATTCTTTAGATATTAAATGAGGAGGTATCCTATGATACATTCCATAAAACGAATAATTTGCAGTGTATTTTTTGCTGCCCTGCTGCTTTTAGGAATACAACCAGCTCACGCAGGTATGATCAGCCTGGAGCAGGAAATTGAAATGGGCCGCGAAACTGGTCAATACCTGGAGGCACAGTATGGGGTAGTCCAGGACCCTGCCCTGCAGGAGCGAGTCAACGCCATAGGCCAGAAGCTGGCAGCAGTATGTGGCCGCAATGACATAAAATATTCCTTTAAGGTTCTCAACAGTAATGAGGTCAATGCTTTAGCCTGCCCTGGTGGTTATATCTATGTCTTTAAGGGACTCATAGACTATATGCCAACTGATACGGAGCTGGCAGGAGTCTTAGGACACGAAATTGGTCACGTAGCCAAAAAGCATACTGTCCACGCCATTGAAAAGCAGATGTGGACTACGCTGCTGCTTATTGCTGCTACTAAAGGACAAGGTATTGGCATGGTTCAGGCAGCCCAGCAGGCACTCTTTGCAGGCTACAGCCGCACTGATGAGCGTGGTGCAGATAAGGAAAGCGTCAGCAACACTGTCAAAGCAGGCTTCAACCCCTATGCAGCCCTAATTACAGTTAATAAGCTTAATGATCTGGCTGCCCAAGGCGGCGGCGTTGACTATGGCCTCTACAGCAGTCACCCTGAGCCTGAGGAACGTATTAAGCGTGTTACTAAGCAGCTTGAGAAGCTGCACATTACACCTTTAGTAGAAATTACTGATGATGACCACGCTGCTGTTACCGAGGATGGCTGGCGTTTTAATATTGACCAAAGCATTGGCAACACTAAGGCTAAATATAGAGCCTATATGCTGGCCGGAGGACTTTGGACAGTACGCCAGCGCGGCACAATAAATCCTAACTATTTTGTTGTTTATGACAATGGCGAGGAAGCTGATATATATTACGACGATATTCAGCTGCTACGCCTCTATCAACAGGATGCCGGCGGTTACGAAAGCACTGGTGCCTACGCCTCTGCCTGTGCTGATATGCTGCGTCAGTGGGCAAAAATTGCTAATAGCAAGATGACAAAAATGAATAAATAAAATTACAAGGAATATTATGGATAAAACAAAAATAGCAAACTTAAAGTCTCAATTTGATGCTCTGTCACATCTAGACTCTGAAAGCGGAGGCAGAATATTGGAGTGCCAGAGAGTTAATGCCTTTTTTAGGATATGAAAGATGGGAAAATTTTCATAAAGTCATTAACAAAACAATCTGTATGGGGAGAATAGTATCACTAGTGAACACGTAAAAAACAATAGAGCTGTTCGAAACATGTTAGGAGAACGAGGTCTAAGTCCGGAAGAATTACCAAGAGCAGAAAATATTAAAAAGTTAGAACGAAAAGCAAAATCTGAAGAGAAAAAACTTTCTAAATGTAATTTCTCAAAAGAGTAAAAATTATTCAAACGAGAGCTATCACCTCAAAAGTGGTAGCTCTTTTTATTGCATAAAAAAAGAGACTGCCTAAAAAGGCAGCCTCTTGTAAGGTCTTGTGAATTATTTGAAGTAACGATCCAGCAGGCCTTGGAATGCTTTGCCGTGACGAGCTTCGTCGCGAGCCATTTCATGAACGGTGTCATGGATAGCGTCCAGACCCAGTTCTTTAGCACGTTTAGCCAGATCGGTTTTGCCAGCGGTTGCGCCGTTTTCAGCCTCTACACGCATTTCCAGATTCTTTTTGGTGGAAGCGGTTACTACTTCGCCCAGCAGTTCAGCGAATTTGGAAGCATGTTCAGCTTCTTCGAAAGCGGCTTTTTCCCAGTACAGGCCGATTTCAGGATAGCCTTCACGGAAAGCAACGCGGCTCATAGCCAAGTACATACCAACTTCGGAGCACTCGCCGTTGAAGTTAGCGCGCAGGTCTTCTTTGATATCTTCAGGAACGTCAGAAGCTACACCTACAACGTGCTCAGCAGCCCAGGTCATTTCACCTTGCATTTCAGTGAATTTAGAAGCAGGAGCTTTACATTGGGGGCATTGTGCCGGAGCAGCTTCGCCTTCGTAAACATAACCACATACTTGACATACAAATTTTTTCATAATTAATTCCCTCCAAATTTTTGTTTTTTATATCGTTAGCATATCTTTTTTTAACTTGTCGTTATCGACATGCTTATGATACCATGAATCAGCTGAGTTGTCAATAATAATTATCCATTGCGAATGATTTTATTTTAACTTTTTTTCTTTCAAGGCTTAAAACTTAACAGTTACGCCCATATTGACGCCTTTAGCCTTCAAATCATTGTTGTCGCCCATAGCGTCATCAAATTTCTGATCATAGTAGGAAAGGTTCAGCTCTACATTGTTAACGATTGGTTTGCTGAGACCAATTTCATAGCCAGAGTTATTGGTGCCTACAGCAATATTGCCCCATACGGTGCAGAAAGCCGGAATATCGTAGCTAGCCTGCAAACCAATTTGAGCGGAATCCTGGGAGCGGCCGCCAAAATCATAATCTGTGTCAGCATTCAGATAGCCTGCATAAGCAGAAATACCAGGCAGAACCTTGTACATCAGGTTCAGCTGATGAGTGTCTGTGTTGCCATGCTCATAATCATATTGGTTCCATTTATAGTTCAGAGCCATATTGCTGCCTAAGCCCAGAGTACCACCAAAATAAGCGCTGTTGGACTCGTCCACGCTAAATTTATCAGACTCCATACTAGTAGGAATATTCAGACCTGCATCAATTGCGATTTTGCCTGCATCATAGTTTTTCAAAGGGGAAGCAAAGACAGTAGTGCCAAATGCCATGGCAAACAATACACCTGCTGTGCAGGCGGTCAACATTTTCTTCATAAAATAATCACTCCTCTTAACAAGCTTTTTGCTTAAGTCACATTTAATTTGACTATTATATTAATTGTAGCATATGCCATGGAATATACAAGCATTTTACGTCTTCACTTTATGACAAATCTGTTAAAAAGCTTGTAAAATTCAATGAAAAAGTGGATAATTAGAATGTATGACTATAATTATTTTAAGGTGGATTTTATGAGTGAAGCTTCTTCCAAGGCAAACAATACATTTTTAAAGGGAACACTGATTTTGACTATTTCCAGCATAGTGGTAAAGGTTATTGGTTCCCTAAACTGGATTATCCTTTCGCGTGTTTTAGGCGGCGAAGGAATTGGTCTGTATCAGATGGGTTTTCCTATTTATCTTATGGCTATTACTGTTTCATCAGCAGGTATTCCTGTTGCTATTTCCATCATCACTTCGGAAAAGCTGGCTAACAAGGATTATCGTGGAGCAAAACGAGTCTTTAACGTCTCCCTGCGCCTGCTGCTGATAAGCGGTCTAATATTTTCCTCCGCGCTCTTTTTTGGCGCAGGCTGGTTAATCGACAATCATTTTATTCGTGATAGTCGTGCCTACTATTCCATTATCGCTCTTGCCCCAGCAGTGTTCTTTGTAACCTTCCTAGCAAGCTTCCGTGGTTATCTGCAGGGCTGGCAGATTATGACTCCCACAGCTGTATCTGAAATTGTAGAACAGCTGACCCGCGTTATTACGATGTTGGTCTTTGCCGATCTGTTCCTTCCCTACGGATTAGCCTACGCAGCAGGCGGTGCCAGCATGGGTGCTGGCGTTGGTGCCTTTTGTGCACTTTTGATCCTTATGTGGTTCTACCGCCGTTTAAAAACCAATCTGCATCAGGAAATTGAGTCCCAGGACGAAAGCGCTCCTATTGAGTCCGCCATGCACATTATCAAGCGTCTGCTGGCTTTGGCCCTGCCTGTGTCCCTGTCCAGCCTTATGCTCCCCATCGGCGCCAATCTGGACCTTTTAATCGTACCTCAGCGCTTGGAAGCAGCTGGCTTTGATGTGCGCCACGCTACGGAGCTCTTTGGCTATCTTACTGGTATGGCTGTACCCTTGGTAAACTTGGCAGCTATCTTTACAGCCTCCATGACAATCAGCTTGGTCCCCTCCATTTCCGAATCCAGAGCATTAAACGACTTTAAGGCTATTACTGAAAAAATCCGTATCGCCTTCCGCGTTGCCATGATTATTACCTTTCCCTGCTTTATGGGTCTGTTCTTTTTGGCAGAAAAGGTTGCTGCCCTTATCTACAATGCTCCCGGTGCTGCAGGTGCCATTCAGACCATGAGTATTGGTATTCTCTTTTTAGGTATGCACCAAATTAGTACAGGTATCCTGCAGGGCTTAGGCAAAACTGCTATTCCCGTAATCAACATGCTCTTTGCCTGTGCTGTAAAAGTTATCATGAGCTGGATTTTAACTGCTCAGCCTGCACTAGGCATCAAGGGTGCGTCCCTGGCAACTGTAGCCGACTTTGCTGCAGCTGCAGTACTTAATATGTTTTTCATCTATAAATACACTGGCTTTAAATTTTCCATCGGCAGCCTGCTGCGACCTTTAATTGCTTCCAGCATCATGGGTGCTGCTATCTATGGTGTACTGCTTGTAACAGGTCATATGGGCTCCTGGTCCATTCTCTTTGCCATGATTGCCTCCGTTCCCACCTATGCACTGGCACTGATGGCCACCGGTGGCCTTACCCGTGAGGACCTTAATAATCTACCATTTATTGGCCGCAGAATTTTGGCAGTTGGTCAAAAAGTTGGACTGTTTAAGGAGTAGCCTGATATCTGCCCCACAAAAATTATAAAAAATATTTTCTAAACATCATAGAAAATCATTAATGCTCAGCAGCTGTGATCAGCCCCTGGTCAAGTAGACAAACTAAATATACAAATTTTTCTCTGGACGCGTCCTGTCAAGGATGCGTTCATTTTTATTAAGCAGCAAATTTCTCTTTAAAATTCTTAATTCGTTTGTTATCCGCAATGGGATATGCTTTAGGTTCGTTAGTCTTTAAAGCTTCTTGACGAACTTGACTGGGTGTAAGACCTTTAAACCTACATTGCAGTCTCTTGTTGTTGTAGAAATAGATATAGTCATCTATATACCACATAAATGCAGAAAGGCTCCCAAAGCATTTGCTTCAGGAGCCTTTAATTTTAGCTTAAATGGCTATTATTTACCAAGAATGATTTTGGTCAGATCCATAGGATCAACGTATTTGCCATCCTTGTAAACACGCATGTTACCACTAGCGATTTCGTCGATCAGGATAACTTCGTCGTTGTTGTAGCCAAACTCAAATTTAATGTCATACAGGTCCAGACCTTTAGTAGCCAGGTCATCTGCAACCATACGGGTGATTTTCAGGGTTTGAGCTTTCATACTTTCAAACATTTCGCGGCTCATGATACCCAGAGCTTCCAAACCTTCGCAAGTGATCAGGGGATCGCCCTTTGCGTCATTTTTCAGAGTGCATTCTACATAACCGCCAGGCAGTTCGGTGCCATCAGCAATATAGTCGCCATAACGACGGATGAAGCTGCCAGTAGCTTTCAGACGGCAGATAACTTCCAGGCCTTTGCCGAATACTTTAGCAGGCAGAACTTCCATAGTAGCTTCTTCAGGATTTGCAGAAACATAGTGAGTTTTGATGCCAGCTTTTTGCAAAATTTCAAAGAAATGGATGGAAGTTTCCAGATTTGCACGGCCAATACCTTCGATAGTCAGACCTACGCTGTTTTCACCCGGATCAAATACACCATCTTTACCAGTGCAATCATCTTTAAATTGAAGCAGTACATTACCATTCTCCAGTTGGTAAACGTTTTTAGTTTTACCTTCGTATAACTTCTCCATTAATAACATCCTTTCAAATAACAGATTGAAAATTCCTTATGAATCGGTCGGAAAAATTTTCTCAACACACTATAATGTTACCACAAAGAAAAGCTACCTTCAACAAAAATTTCTAGGATTTAAAACTTTTAGAAAAGTCAGTTTTCTTGCTGTGCATTCAGCCATTGTTTAATAATCTCGTTCTTATAGGATGCAGTCCAGTTCAAATCATCTACCGGTACCTTTACATTGCCAATAAGCTCCCTGCGGCCATCATTATAGGGATAATACTTAACGTGCCACATATAAGTATATTCTTTTCGTGTAAGAGAATTTATGCTTGCATCGCTCATAAGATAATCAAGGAACCTTTGAGCCTCCTCCTCATCATTAGCATTTTTCATGATAGCAGCACCAGTAAGCATAGTTCTGTTTGCATCCTTAGGCACAGTGGCAAAAAGATGTCTATGACGGGACTCCAACATTAGGGCATAGCCCATAGGAACAACAGCTACAGTACGCTTACCGATATACACAAGGTCAATGGCTTCGCCAGGGGTAGATGTATAAATTGGTCTTTGCTGATTCAGCTTGGCTGCAAAATCCAAAGCCTGCTCCTTGCCACGAAGCTGCCACAGAGATGTTATCATACCATAGGTGGCACCACCAAAGGCTGGATTAGGAATAGCAATTTCGTCCTGCAGCTCCGTTGCCAAAAGCTCATCCCAGGTTTCAGGTGCATAAAGTCCATACTGACGCAAATTGTTTTTATTGCTCAGCAAGGCAATATAGCTCAAATATAGGCTTGTCCACTCACCGCGACGGCTGCGGAGCTCCGCCGGAACCTTGTAGGACTCCTTAGCTATATATGGCTGCAAAACATTCTGCTTATTAGCCATATAGTATTCTTCACCTGTTCCGCCCAACCAGCAATCAAATTTATGTCTGCGCAAAAAATCAAAGCGCTCCTGAGATGTTCCACCAGGAAGATATGTTACATGGACCTTAGTTTTAGTAGCAGCAGTATAGTCTGCTACAATATCCTCAGTCATAGTCTTGCCCAGAGAGCTGCACAAAAACAGCTCCTTCGGTTTATTGTCCGTATCTTTGCCGCAGCCACTTACTAGCAACGCAACAGCAAGGGTCAGAATAAGATATTTTAAACACTTCTTCATAATTATCACCGTTATAATAGTAAAGCTTTATATACCCATTATAACATAAAAAGACGCTGCATGCCTTAGCACACAGCGTCTGTAAAATCTTATTAGTTTCTATCAAATACCATTACGCGGTCAAAGTCTAAATATACCTTGGAGCCGTCAGGAATAGCATTGATGTCAGCACCCTTAATGATTACGCGTACATCATGGTCGCCAACCTTAACGCGATAGTCAACTGCGTCGCCAAGATAGAAACGGTGCATAACCACACCTTCAAGAGAGCCGCCAACAGTGGACATAGTGATGGTTTCCGGACGTACTGCAATGGTAGCTTCACCCTTAACGCTAGCAGTATTGGGGAAGGATACGTTGCTGCCCTTCAGGAATACGCGGTCACCCTTAGCTTCGCCGTCCATAAAGTTAACCAAACCAATGAAATCTGCCACCATCTTATTAGCAGGCTGAGTATAGATTTCATGGGGAGCACCAATTTGCTGAACATAGCCCATACTCATTACTACAACACGATCACTCATAGCCATAGCCTCGCTTTGGTCATGGGTTACGTAAACAACGGTAATACCGGTTTTCTTTTGGATTTCCAGAATTTCAAAGCGCATGCTTTCGCGGAGCTTAGCGTCCAGATTGGACAAGGGCTCGTCCAAAAGCAGCAGACCAGGCTGAGCAACTAAGGCACGTGCCAAAGCTACACGCTGTTGCTGGCCACCGGAAAGCTGATTAGGATAGCGTTGGCTGTATTCACCAAGGTGAACAAGCTCCAGCATTTCCTGCACGCGGCGGTCACGCTCTTCTTTAGGAACCTTTTGAATTTTCAGGGGATAGCCTACGTTATCTGCAACAGTCATATGAGGCCAAACAGCATAGGATTGGAATACCATACCAATGTCGCGTTTTTCAGGGGGAGTAAAGCTGCCCTTTTCAGAGGAACTTACACAAGAATCACCAATATAGATTTCGCCTTCAGTGGCACGCTCAAAGCCTGCAATCATACGCAGAGTAGTAGTCTTGCCGCAGCCAGAAGGACCAAGGATGGACACGAATTCGCCATCCTTAACAACTAAATTAAAATCGTGTACGGCAGTTACCTTGCCGAAACGCTTAAATACATGCTCAATTCTTACCTCAGACATTTATTTCACTCCTTGTTAAATACCAACATTACCTTTGGAAACCTTATTGAGAATCAGGTTGCCAACCAATACAATAAACAGAATGATTACGGAAAGTACGGAAGCATTCTGAGTATCAGCGTAAGTTTGCAGCTCATACAGCAATACGCCGATAGTCTTGGTATCACTGCCATATAAAAGCAGAGACATAGTCAGCTCGTAGAAGGACGGCATGAAAATCAGGAACCAGCCAGCGATAACGGAGGGAGCAATCAGCGGAATAATAATATCCTTGCAGACACGCAGCCAGTTAGCACCAGAGTTCAGAGCAGCCTCTTCCAAAGAAACGTGTACCTGACTCAAAGCAGCAGCAATAGTACGAACGGACATTGTCAGATATTTTACCAGGTAGCTGACAATGATAATCCACATGGTAGAATACAGGTTCAGGCCAAAGTTGCCGCTGAAAGTGATAATCAATGCCAAAGCAATAACGATGGAGGGAGTGGAGCCGCCAATTACAGTCAGCAGGTCAGGAATGCTGCGTCCCTTAATCTGGGTTTTAACGGCAAGGTAAGCTACGAATACTGCCAGAGCAGTACCAATAGTAGCTGCGATTACGCCGTAAAGCACAGAATTCCATACGCTTTCCATATATTGGGAGCTGGTAATAACAGGAATCCAGGGATCAATACCAATGTTGGACCACTCTACAGGACGGGACATGGATTTCAAAAAGGAGGTCAGCACAATGGAACCCAAGGGAATGATAACAGAAATAGCACCATACAGGCCAACTGCACAGAATGCAGGCCATTTCCATTTGCCAAGCTCAACAATGTTAGGACGGGTGGACTTACCGGAAATAGTAGTATAGTCCTTGCGGCCCATCATCCAGGTCATTCCCATCAGCAGGAAGTTAGCCAGGAACATCAGAGATGCAGCTAAAGCAGTTGCATCACGAACGCCTGCTTCGTCACCCATATAGATATAGGTTACGATACGGGTAGTCATAACCTCAATATTACCGGGCATACCAACAATGGAGGGAATACCGAAGCAGGAGCCTGCTGCGATAAATACCAAAAGTCCGCCTGCCAGAATAGAGGGAGCCATCAGGGGTAAGGTTACGTCCCACACAGTGCGTAAAGGAGAAGCACCGGAAACACGAGCAGCCTCCTCCAGTGTAGGGTCCATTTTCTCCATTGCGCGGGAAATAGTAATAAAAGCAAAGGGAGAATAGAACAAGGTCAATACCCAAGCCAAGCCCCAGAAGGTGTAAATATCGAAGGGAGCAGTCTCAAGACCAAACATCCACTTAAAAATATTGTTCAGATAACCAACGCTGGGATTAAGCAGCTGTACCCAAGCAATTGCACCAACATAGGGAGGAATCATATAGCTGGAAACCAAAAGAGTACGGAAGCCCTTTTTGCCAGGCATATCGGTACGGCCAACCAGCCATGCCAGAGGGAAGGTAATAATTACACTGGCAATCATAACCATCAATGACAGCTCAACTGTATTGGTCAAAGCCTTCCAGTTAACGTCTTGGCTGTAAACATTGCGGTAGTTTTCAAAGTTAATAGCGCCATCAAGCATAATGCTGTCGTAAAGCAGCACGCCCATAGGAAAGATTACAAAATAGAGCAGCAGCAGTACGGAAAGAGAGATGACGATGGTTTTACTGTTAATGCGTGATAACATGGAAAGTAATACTTCTCCTTTCCTCAACAAATAAATATGAGTACGAAAAATTTGCTACATATGGTATAAAAATTACATATGCCCCTTTTCATAAGGGATTAAAAACTACAAGAAATATCAAAAATACGAAACATCCGTATAGAGCAGCAAAAACAGGGCACGCCGAAGCGTCCCTGTTTTGCTACAGAAATACCTATGCTAAAAAAGCATTATTTGTCCATAACTCTCTTACGGAACTCTTCTTTGATCTGAGCATTGTTGTCAGCCAGTTTTCTCCAGTCAACTTTGATTTTCTTCTCAGTCAACTCTTTAGTAGGAACAGCACCGATAGGTTCTTTTACGTCGCCACGAACAGAGTGCATCCAGCCTTTAACAACAGCTTCCTGACCTTCTTTAGACAGCCACCAGTCAACCAAAGCTTTAGCGCCTTCAGGATTCTTGGTGGTATTGAAAATAGCGATAGGAGACGGAACTTGAACTACGCCGTCAGTAGGATAGGAAACCTTCAGAGGCTCTTTCTTGGTATTAGCAAGCTTCAGAATGTTTTCTTCAAGAATTATAGCTGCAGCATATTCGCCGGTCAGCAGTTTGTTTTGAATAGCAGAGTTGCCTTCTTCAACGCGAATGCCGTTAGCATGCAGTTTGTCGAAGTATTCCCAGCCATATTTGTCAGCCAAAGCGCCAACAGTAACATAAGCAGTACCGGACAGCATGGGGTTAGGCATAGCAATTTTGCCTTTCCATTTCGGATCAGTCAGGTCAGTCCAGTTTTTCGGAGCTTCTTCAGCGGACAGCTTGTTGCCATTATAAGCAATAATCATATTACTTACACGTACAGCGTGCCAAGCACCATCTTCAGCTTTATCGTTAATAACATTGGCAGCTTCCTTAGATTTGTAGGGAAGCAGCAGTTTTTGATCATTCAGTTTCAGATAGTAGGAAGGATCTGCTACCATAAGAACGTCAGCAGCAATCTTCTTAGCTTTAATTTCACCAGTGATTTTGGTTACAACTTTTTCAGTGCCGCCTTGGAACCAGGAAACTTTCATATCCGGGAAAGCCTTGCCTACGTTAGGTTTGCACATATTATCAATGATATCGGGATAGATAGAGGTGTAAACCATCAATTCTCCGTTTACGCCGCCAGCTTTTTTGTCGTCAGCCTTTTTGTCGCCGCCGCAGCCTGCTACTGCAACGGATAAAGCCAATAATGCTGCTGCGCCAAGAACCCATTTAGATTTTTTCATTTGACATACACTCCTTTTTCTAAAAAAATCAATGTCAGCTTGGTTGTAGACACTCTAAACCTTATTTTAGGTATTCTCTAACTCCCTTTATTCTCCTGCTTACACTTTACAATTTCTTTACTTATTTTTAACAAACTCTGTACAATATGACATAAATAAACATACATTCCACCACTAGACTACATTTGACGTTTTTCGTCCTATATGGACATTTATTGTCCCGTTATTTTGGCAACATTTTCTCAAGAAATCTATTGAAAGCATTCCTCCAAGCTATAGGAAAAATCCTTCAAAATGCAAAATAAATTTGACATGGCAGGATTTAAAGTCAAAAAGTCAAAAAGTCGAATATTCATAATATATAACGTATATTCATAGCTGTACAGCTACCTGCAGCATCAAGTATTTAACTAAGGCTTAATTTGTGAGGTGTAAAATGACTGAAGAAAGAATTACTGATGGCTTTAAATATTCTGAGGATATTGAATGGGAGGCCGAAAAAATATGTCGCTGGGCCGCAGCTCGTGCCGGTGTTATTGTCGTCGCTCCCTTAGTTGGTACTATGGCACTAATGGCCAATGAGGTTTATATGATTACCCGTCTGGTAGAGCTCCGTGGTATTAAACTGGAGGAAGGTGCAGTGCTGGGACTTTTAGGTTCTTTAGGCGGAACCTTTGTTGGTCAGACTCTGGTAACACTCATTCCATTTGCACCCCTGCAGATTCCTGTAGGCATTTCTGTTACATATGCAGTCGGCAAGGTGGCCAATGCCTGGCTTAAGGCTGGTCGCCCTGAAGATATTGCTTCCTTTAAGGAAATTTTTGACGAAGCTCGCAGCGAAGGCCTAAAGCACGCCAAGGATTTTGAAAAGCTGGACTGCAAGGATACTCCCTTGGGCGATGAAAGCCGCCGTTTCAATATTGACTCCCAAGAAATCTTCGATAATGTTACTCGTAAAGCGGACAAGGCTGAAACAACCGTTGTCGATGCCTGGCGTGATGTCAAAAGCAAAATAAAATAAACACTATAAAGGCGTACACACTTTCCTAAATCAATATATTCCCCATAATAGCGAACACCTATTGACTGGCTAGAAAAAAATTATGGATGCTTACCTGTATTTTGCAGGCAGCATCCATTTTTGTTTTTATAGTCATGATTTATAAAATTATTTGACACCTAAAGTGTAAATTGTACATTAGCGACCTATAACTTCATCGCCATAGGTTACTTAATGGCAAAAGTACTCTAGTTATGGTAGAATGAAGCATATAAATAAAAAGGATGTGCTTATCTATAATGAAGCAAACAATACGTGGTCGCTTCGCGCCCACTCCCAGCGGCTTTCTCCATTTAGGCAATATTTTCTGCAGCCTTTTGGCATGGCTCCACGCTAAAAGTCAGGGAGGAACCATTCTCCTGCGTATAGAGGATTTAGATGTGGCGCGCTGTCCTGGCAAGAACGCTAAGCAGCTTAGGACTGATTTGGAATGGCTGGGCCTGACATGGGACGAGGGTGCCTACATAAATGAAAATAGTGATGAATATTTCCAAAGCAAGCGCAGTGCTGTTTATGAAGAATATTTCCATAAGCTGGAAAATAATGGCCTTATCTACCCCTGCTTCTGCAGCCGCAGCGAGCTCCACGCCGCCGAAGCTCCCCATCTTAGCGATGGACGTATTATTTATCCAGGCACATGCCGCAGCCTAAGTTCAGAGGAACGCCAAGCTAAGGCTCAGCACCGAGCTCCTGCCTATCGTCTGCTGACAAAGGATGCTCCCCTTTGCTTTACCGACGAACACTACGGCCCTCAGCAGCATAATCTTGCCCACGAAAGCGGTGACTTTATTGTCCGACGCAGTGATGGCGTTTACGCCTATCAGCTGGCAGTTGTAGTGGACGATGCCCTTATGGGCATTACCGAGGTTGTTCGTGGCTGCGACCTTTTGGACTCTACGCCAATGCAGCTTTATTTATACAAGCTTTTAGGCTTTAAGGCGCCAACGTTCTTCCACATTCCCCTGCTCACTGCCATGGACGGCAGACGCCTTGCCAAGCGCGACGGTGATTTGGAAATTGCCAAGCTGCGCCAGCACTACGGCTCACCAGAGCCCATTATTGGCCAGTTAGCCTACTTAGCCGGTCAGCTGGAAAAACCAGAACCAATTACTGCTCATGAGCTTCTTCCTATTTTTGACAAGAGCAAAATTCCTACGGAAAATATTAAGGTCAACACCGCGGAACTGCTTAAATAATCAGCTGCTCAACTTATTTTGACAATTACATTACGCAAAACCGTAAAAATATGGTAGAATAGATTAGTATTATTTTTGGAGGCTGAAAATCTTGAAAAACTTATTGATGAGATACAAGGTTAATATGTTTGTCGTAGTTATCGTCAGCTTGATTGCCGGCATGGCAGGCAGCTACTTCTTCGATAACAAATGGCTGGGCTTTTTCTTTGTAGCGCTGCCCATGTGCGCACTGTACATTTATCAAGTGTACCAAGTACAGGCTGATTACCGCGCTAGTCACGAAAAGAAAAAGCATAAAAACAAATACCGTTAAAAAAGCAGAGGATATTCTCAAATGAGAATGTCCTCTTTCCTTACTATAAAAATCACCATTGTTCAGGTACTTCATTAAGCTTATCGATAACAAACATAATTGTTGTGCAATCACATATCAAATTGTTAGACGCATCAGTAATCACAGTATGGATATTAATAGTTGATTGACCATTGTGCAAAATCTCACTTTTAGCAAACAAACTACCAAAACCTTTAAGATTACTTATATAGTTAACATTCATATTTAGTGTTTGTGGCATCTTTCCTACACTAGCACAAGTTATACCATTAGTAGAGTCTGCTAAAGCAGACATAGCTCCTCCATGAACACCCAACCAATGATTAGTGTGGATATCAAAATCTATGGGCATCTCAATAGTTGCTCCTCCACAATGAACTTCTTTTATTTCCATTTTAAGAACATTCATAAAAGCATTGGTACTCCACATTTTACGTATAATTTTCTCAGGTTCCATAAATATTCCGCCTTTCTAATATATTAAAAAAACACATTAATAATAGTCATATAAATGGGTATTACCAATAAACCTCCAAGTATTGTTACAAAACTCAAGGTTGCAGCAAAGCTGCTATCAGCACCATATTCTTTAGCAACAATCGCCATCTGAGTCATGGCCGGCATCGCAGCCTGCATCGCAAATACCTTCAGAGATATATCTGCAGTAGCTATCAGCGGAGCAAGAAAAAGAACACTTAAAGGACAAACAATAAAACGACCTATTACACCGCCTAACAAATCACGTTCCAAATGGAGATCACTCCATTTCAGCCTACTAATTTCAATACCAATAAATATAAGTGACAAAGGGGTTGTCAAATTCCCCACATATTGGAAACCCTTCATTAAAAACCTAGGCAAATTAAGGTCAAGTATTATCATAAATATTGCAACAATAAATCCAATTAATGGTGGTGTCCATAATTTTTTCAAAATGTTTAAAGAAAATCCCCCTTTAGACTCATCACTACTATCACTAAT
This sequence comes from uncultured Phascolarctobacterium sp., assembly GCA_900547415.1. Classification (GTDB taxonomy): domain Bacteria; phylum Bacillota; class Negativicutes; order Acidaminococcales; family Acidaminococcaceae; genus Phascolarctobacterium_A. The sequence continues at coordinate 46,243 of URGS01000001.1, forward strand.
TATAAAATGTACTCCAAGTGTCCAAAAAAACACTAAATTTACAATATAGTAGAGCATTACTGACGGAATACTCTCATCGCCAAAAAGAGCTAAATTAACAGGTAAACCAATAAACATTGTATTGGCAATAAAGAAATTTGTAATAAAAATCCCTCTTCTTCCCTTTGCAACGTTAAAAAACTTTACAACTATGAACCCAATAATCATAGCTAATACAATAGAACATATTGGCAACAACATATCTGGAGCCAATGCCAACAACTTCTCAAGTGTGAAATTCTTTTTCAAACTTGTAATCATATATAATGGCAAAGAAACAGAAGTAACTAATCTAGCAATCAATTTACTACTTCTATCATCAAACCACTTTTTATAGCTTAAGTAATAGCCAATGCCAACTACAAATACAATTGTAAAAATTCCTTCAAAGGTCTGTACTATGAAATCAAACATTATTTACACCTTCTATCTAGAATGCACAATAAGGTACGGCAACTCCTAAACCGTACCTTACTCTGCTTTTTTGGAGGAAGTCTAGCATCTCATGCTAAGCATCTGTATATATGTCAAGGAATATACCATATATAAATGTCCCTAAAATATATGGCAGGGGAATTCCTTATTTTCAAGTAAATATAGTGTTGTAGTTATGGAAAGTAAATCAGCACTACCTCCAGGACTAATACGCCTATTAACGAAGTCTTTTTCTGCTTCTTTAATGGCATCTCGTCCTGCTTCAGTAAAAACACTACCCAAAGTCAAAATATGGCTAGCAACTTTTTGTACTTCAAACAAAGTCGCCACATCTGTACGCCAAATAACATTGCTGTCTTCAACAACAGTCATCAAACTAAGTAATGTGTGTACAAGCACATCATTCAAAGAAGCTCCTTTAGAAAATGCCCCTTGCATCGCCGGTAGGCCAACATTCACAACGCTAGGAAAACCGTTCTCCACCTCTCCTCGAATACCAGTAATACCATATTCCTTATACAACTTTTCGCCAGCAGTAATTTCTTTACGACCTAAGTTTCTCAACTCTTTTTCCACAATACCATTAGTCATTTCCATGACTAGGCCTATTATGCTTTCCTTGTCATAACCCTTATTAATAGCATACCCCGCTACCCCACTTAAAATACCTCCAGCAAACAGAATACCTCTTTGGGTATTTACGCCGCCAGTAACATTTAAAAGCTCTTTTTCCGCAACCTGACCATAGGCTCTAATCATCTCAAATAATTCTTGTAAATTCCCAGTATGGGACATTCCCACATCCTGCAAATAATTAAAAGCTTTACCTAAAACCGCCGAACTCATCATAAAGGTAAATATACTCATATCATTATGAGAGCCATTTGACGCCCTAGTTACCAAGCCTGGTTTTGGATGTGTAGTAACCTCTAAAAGAATTGCCTGTGTCAGATATTGACTAACTTTTGCCATATCAGCATCGAAGGAGGAAAGCTGGCAAGTATAGATTTGTCTAGCAGTATTTATTTCATGATTGTCTACTCTTTGAAGTAAAATCTGTTGTTCACTCATAGCTTTACCAACTTTCTCCCTGTACATGCCAATTATTTATAGGAATTTTACTATAGCCCTATTAACCGAAAATAGCTTTAGTCAGCAGATAGAAAATAGACGGGAAGGTCAGACAACCGGAACCAGTATAGAAGGTTGCAGTCATTGCGCAGTAAGGAACCAGTTTAGGATCTACTGCTGCCATACCTGCTGCAGTACCGGAGGTAGTACCCATAATACCGCCAAATACCATTGCGGATTGAGGATTGTTCAGGCCAATTGCTTTTGCAACAAACGGAGTCATAATCATAACTAATACGGATTTTACAACGCCTGCTGCGATAGAGATAGCAATAACCTCAGAGGAAGCACCCAGAGCAGCACCAGTTACAGGACCAACAACGAAGGTTGCAACGCCGGCACCGATAGTGCACAGATCAACAGGAGAGCGATAACCAAACATGTACGCAATCGCTACACCAGCAATCCAAGAGGTTACAAGACCAAACACTAGAGAAAGAACGCCTACAACGCCAACCTTTTTAATTTCGCGAAGGTCAGCACCAAAAGCTGTAGATACAATCGCAAAGTCACGGAACATTGCGCCGCCCATCATGCCAATGCCTGCAAACATAGGAATGGTTGCAATACCTTTAGCACCACCGCCGATATATGCCAAAACCAAACCGAAGAAAATTGCTACGGCAGAGCCATGAATACGACCTTTAGTAAGACCAGCCATTTTGTATGCCAATAAGTTTGTAAGACCAATAAGTACAAATGCAAAGATAAGGCCATTTTTGGTCAACACTTTTGTTAACATTGCCATTAAGTCCATAATTACACCTCCTAAGGGTTACTTCTGTCCGCCCATTTTACTTAGTAGCGGAATGCATATGAAGCCCATTACAATACCCAAAACACCGCCGAGAACTGCTACTGCACCACCAGAAAGAGCAGCTGCTACGTTTTGAATAGAGCTCATTGCAACAACTATAGGAATGTACATTGCAGACCAGAAGGCAATACCCTCTTGACTCTTCTTATCAAGCCAGCCAGCATCAATACCTTTATTGGAAAGGATAATCAGGAACAGCATTGCGAAACCAACACCGCCTACATTAGCCTTAACGCCTAAAGCAGCACCTAAGATATCACCCAGAAAAACACCTGTTAAGTAACAGAAAGCTAGTAATGCAACACCATAAATTACCATAATTACACCACCTTAGTACAATTTTTTATTATGGAATGGCGTCCTGTCGCAAACAGCAGAACGCCTTATTTCCAAACAACTAAAGGTTGATTTGAGTTAATTACTCAACAATAGCAACTACTTGACCAGCAGATACACGATCGCCAGGTTGTACTTTATATTCTTTTACAACACCAGCTACCGGAGAAGGAACCAGTTGTTTCATTTTCATTGCTTCCATTACGATCAGTACGTCGCGAACTGCTACAGTGTCGCCAACTTGTTTTTCAAAACGAACGATTTTGCCAGGTACACGAGATTTAATTTCCATGATTTTTTTCTCCTTTTTATTACATTTATTTTAAGCTAAGTATTTTATTACTTCTTTGCGGGGCAATAAATTAACATCATCCATACTTTTACCAAGCAGCGTTTGAGTATTCATAAACACTTCGGCTAGCTTAACACCATAACCATTAGGAAGGTCTAATTCAAAATCCATATTAATTCCGCTAAAATTTTCTTTAGCTGTACGATAGAATTCCAACAATTTATCATACGGAGCTGGTTTTATTAACAGGTCTATATCAGAAGCCTCATCAGTGTAAGGAAGACCTGTCGCCAGTTCAAGAGCAGCAGAACCTAGAATACCAACATGCAAATCCATTGACGTTGCAAGAACATACAATTCAATAACCGTTTTTATACATTTAGAGCTTTCTTCAACGGTAAAGGCTTTTCTTTGCATAATTTCATATGGCGTCATTATCATTACAATATCCGGATCATCTACAAACGCAGGAATTCTTAATCTATTACCATTGATGCGTCTGTAGTGAACAAACCCTACAGCCTCTGCATCATCCCTTTTCTCGCTGCGACGTGCGAAACCAGGTATATCATTATTGCCCTTAAATATATCCGTTACTAGTTGAATAGCGTCCTCTGAATATCTCTTAGAAAGCTCGTTCCATATCTTATCCTTGCCTTCTTTAGAGATAAAAACTAAATCATGTCTTTTTAATTCCTTTTTGTCCATGTAGGATCTGCCTTTGCTTTCTGCTGATAATCTATTTGTGCCTGCACCATATCATCAAATAATGCGGTTTTCTTCGGGCCTTCAATTATGATGCCATCCTGAACACCAGCGCTTATATAATCAGGACACAATTCTAATACTGTATGATCTGCTCCAATTACAACATCTGGACTTATCTTTACAATACGCCCTTTTATTCTTAATATGGACCTGGCAACCCTTCCAAGAGTTACTGTTGATGTAAGTGTTGTTGCTTTAACAATCACTTCATATTCCGGATAAGTACGTTCACGTCTATAGGTAATAATCTTTCCGTTGCTATTACAAACGTGTCCGCTATTAGATATTGGGAAACTATCTCCCATAGGCAAGCCGCCTACAACTAATTCAAACATATCCTGCCCTTTATTGCTCGGAAGTTTGACCAATTCAATATCGTCTCTTACGGGCACACCGTCCATGCACAGCCAACCAAACTCCTGGCAGCCATATAAATCATGAACCTGAGCATTCAGTACGGATTTAGCAACAGGAAGAAGCTCTAAATCCAAAGGCGTACCAGCTGTAAGCAGTTCAATACCTTTGGGCAATTGATCGGCTACACCCATATGTCGAGCATCCTCTAAAGCTGCTCTTATGAAGGCTGATTCACCAACAACTGCCTTCGGCTGAAACTCGTACAAAGCTGCAAGAAAAGCATCTCTGCTAGATCTTACGAGAAAACGCCACTCAAGACCGTACTGCCTAAACGCCTCTCCAGAAAACACATTAACAAGTGGAGGATAGGTTACCAAAACCTTATCACCAGGTTTTAATCCAGCTCTTTCAAGAACTGTAATGGAAGCTTTCACTCTACGCGGCATTTCCGCAAAAGTAATGCCTACAATATTTTGAAAAGCAGATGAACCCGTGGTAAAAGTAAGATAAGCGAGGTTAAGGGGAGTATGAACCTCTTCTATTGTATGAGCTGCAGTCGGTCCTGCTATACCCTTATCGGCTAATGTTTTGCGCGGCATTTCTGCAAATGTGGGAGCAGAACCAAATTCATTGACCATACTAGCAATTTCTGCCATTAATCCTTTCATACTACCCCTTCCTTTCTTAACAATTAAGCATTGATATATTTATCTGCAACAGCAGCAAACTCTTCGTTCATCTTAGCCATTGCTTTCAGACGAGTTATACGGCCACCGCGAGCATCGCCATCTAAACCACGACCCCAAGGACCAAGTTTTTCAATTTCGCCGTTAGCTTTCAGCTCTTGTACTTCTTTGATATGTTTAGCAATTACATCGCGCATATCTTCAACCTTGTTAACGATTTCTTTTACGCCGCCCAGATTGTAGAAGAAGTTTACGCCAGGAGCGAATACCGGGTTAACCTTAGAGAGTTCTTCCAGACGTTCGATATCCATCTTAGTGATACGAGAGATGGAAGTAATAGGCATTACGTGAATCATAGTACCGAAATCGGTGGACAGAGCCAGGATTTCGTCAGCTTGCAGACCATGGCACAGGAATGCGCCAGAGATTGCACGGCCAATTACCATTGCAATAATGGGATGACCAGTTTTACGTGCTTCAGCCAGTGCTAATTGGTAAGAACCAGTTGCTTTGTTCATACCAGCAATTTCTTCCATTTTGCCAGGACCGTTGCCCGGGGTGTCAACAATCAGAACAATCGGGCGTTTCTCAGACAGAGGTTTTTCTGCATCAGCTTCAATAGTACGATAAACGGTAGTAGCCATTTTGTAAGCTTCTTCCAGACCAATTACACCGCCAAATACAACGGGGAAACGATCATTGAAAGCATATGCATCGTTAGCAATTACAGTAACGGTTTGGTCCATCAGCTTAGCAGTACCAACTACTGCGCCAGGGCCGTATTCAGCATCAACCTCAGCATTGCCAATTTTGTTTTCTTCGAAGGAGCCAGCGTCAACAATCATTTCAATTGCGTCGCGACCGCGGCCAATCATAGTGTTATCCATTTCATCCATGTTCTTTACCTCCTTCTATTATGCACGTACTCTACGTTTAACTACTTTAAGGAATTCAGCGGTGGTCATTTCCGGAAGAGCTGCAGGATCTTCGTTACCAAAATATTTCCACATATCCATGGAATCTTTAGGTTGCATATCGCCAACCAGTTTAACCAAGCCTTGTTGTTCTTGAACCAGTTTCAAAGAACCGATACGACGCATTTCTTCGATTGCGTCCATAGACAGATCTGCTACTTCAGCCAAAGTGTTATGGAAATCACCAATAACATCTTCTACCAGATAGTTGCAGTCTTGGATGATATATTTATGTTTAGCACCGGTTGTACGATATACCAATGCTTTATTAGAAGCATCAAATTCATCCTTGCCCATTTCCTGTTCAATAACCTCAGGACCGGTCAGACCAATACGGCCTTCCTCATTCATGATGATTACGTCAGTAGCAGCAGCAACGAAGCCCATGCCACCGAAGCAACCAACCTTGGAGCCAACTACAGCAACAACAGGGAGAATTCTACGGCAATCTTGAATAGCATCCATAACTTCAGCATGTGCCAGCAAACCAGCATTTGCTTCATGCAGACGAACGCCACCAGTTTCAAAGGAAATAGCTACGATAGGACGACGTGCTTCATATTCATCGGGATGAGCAGCTTTAATATCATTAGCTGTTTTCAGAGCTAGACGCAGTGTGTTAACCATTTTTGCACCGTTAACTTCACCAATAGCGCCACCAATGAATTTGCCTTCCATAGATACTACAAACAGAGGATGTTTGCCTAACAGACCAACACCAGTTACAGTACCATCATCAAACTCAATTGCAGTACCCAGTACAGGAAGATGAGGACTTACAAAACGATCTAAAGGATTAAGTAATTCTGTAAAAGTGCCTTTGTCGCACATACCAATGGCACGCTCACGGGCATTTGCATCAAAGAAGCTGCTTTTTTCCAGCTCAGTCCAATTTTTCATCTTATTCTGCCTCCTTTGCGGTTGCTTCAGCCAGAGCCTGGCGCAATCTCATGTATACTACGATAGGAGTAGCATTATCGTCATTAATTTCAATAACAATATTACCAATACCGGTATCTGCTACGAATTTGCCAATCATTTTTTCCCAAACAGAGTCAAAGCCAACTACAGGAGTGCAAACCTTAGCTTCAACATTGCCGCCCAGGTCTTTTTTAACGAACATTACTTCCAGGTCACCAGAACCGGTTACACCCAGATGGAACCATTCAGGAGCAATGGTTTGAGTATTTTCAGATTCATATTTAAATTCAAGATTTTGTAATGCCATTGTACTGTCCTCCTAATTACCAGTTTCTGAATTTAGCAGGCGGGTTGTAGAGGCCGCCGGACCATTCAACCAGATCATGAACATTCTTAGCAGCCAGCATAGAGCGGTTTGCTCTGCTCATGTCGATGCCCAGATCCTGCGGAGTCTTAATTACGCCCAATTCACGCAGACGTTTGGTTTCTTTCGGATCAGCTTTCATGCCAACTTCAGTAAAGCCTGCGATACCGCGAATTGCTGCAGTACGCTCTTCCATGTTGCGGCACTTCGGCAGATATGCGATACCTTCTTCAGTAATAATATGTGTCAGGTCATCGCCATAAATCATTACAGGTTCAATTGCCAGATTAGCGTTCTTAGCCAGCTTGAAAGCATCCAGCTCTTCTACGAAGCCAGGAGCCAGTTTTTCACGGAAGGTTTCTGCCAGTTGTACAACAAGGCGTTTACCGCGATGCACAGGACCCCACAGTTCTTTATTGAGTGCATATTCCTCACCACATTTCAGCCATGCACCGGAGGAATGACGACGACCTTTAGGATCGCAGCCCATGTTAGGAGCACCACCGAAACCTGCTACACGATTTGCAGTTGCAGTGGAAGAGTTGCCATATGGGTCAATTTGCAGGGTACCACCGATGAACATATCAATTGCGTAATGACCTGCAGTTTGAGAGAATGCACGGTTAGAACGCATAGAACCATCAGGACCAACAAAGAAGATATCGCTACGAGCAGCTACATAATCTTCCATACCCAGCTCCCCACCGAAGCAGTGAACGGATTCAACCCAGCCAGTTTCGATTGCAGGAATCAGTGTTGGATGCGGATTCAGGATAAAGTTCTTGCAGATTTTACCTTTCAGACCCAGCTCTTCACCGTAGGTGGGGAGCAGCAGTTCAATAGCTGCAGTATCAAAGCCGATACCATGGTTCATGGATTCTACTTGATATTCACCATAAATGCCCTTCAGTGCCATCATACCTTTCAGAACTTGTGCATCGGTAATAAGAGCAGGGTCACGGGTGAACAAAGGCTCAATGTAGAAAGGTTTCGGAGATTGGATTACATAGTCAACCCAGTCGCCAGGAATATCTACGCGAGGAAGCTTATCAACGATTTGGTTAACCTGAGCAATTACAATACCTTGACGGAATTTAGTTGCTTCTACGATTGCCGGAGTATCTTCAGTACTGAAACCGGTAAACAGATTACCTTCTTTATCGGCCATAGTAGCTGCTACCAGAGCAACACGCGGGGTAAGATCCAGGAAATAACGTCCATATAATTCCAAGTAAGTGTGGATTGCACCCAGCTCCAATTTGCCTTCCTTCAGGAACTCAGCAATACGTCCTGCTTGAGGGCCGGAGAAAGACATATCCAGCTTTTTAGCGATACCTTTTTCAAAAACATCCAGATGCTCAGGAAGAGTCAGCACGGATTGAACCATGTGCAGATCGTGGATTTTTGCAGAATCAACCTGACACAAAGCCTTAGCTAAGAAATCAGCTTGCTTTTGGTTGTTGCCCTCGATATTAACCTTATCAAAGGGTTTGATTACAGCTTCCAATAAAGCAACTGTATCCTTCGCATCAACGATTTTTCCTTCCTTTACTAAGTGGGCTGCAGCTTGAGTACGCTCTACAGCGTCTTTTTTGAGAGTATCCCACTCGCGAGTAACTTTTTTGAACTCCATTACGGTCTCTCCTTTCTGATTTAAGAAAAGCTTCATATAAAAAGTCAGACATTCAGGCAAAAAAATAGAGAGCCCATACAGCAGAAGTATGCCTCTGCTCTCGCTCTCTCATAATCTCCAATATTAAATTGTTGTCTACATCCGACTATATATGCATAATACCCAGTCCTGCACGTTCATGATTTGTCATATAGTGCAGAGCTGATTTACCAAATAAGGCTACTGCTATCCAATGCTCATTTCTCACAACAGCGATTTTCATTGCCAAGCTAGCGCTTGTACTCACACTCACTAAAATTCCTTTTTTTGCTTCCTCTGTTGCGTGAATTACAGCATGAATTTCATTAGTCTGTTTTGATATAACACCAGAATTAAGGCATCCGCCTATTACAGCACGATTTATTTTTTCATTAAAATCCTCAAAGTTGATCTTTCCACCAACCTCTGTAACAACTGCTTTAAAACCACTCTGTGCTACAAGGTGCTTCATACGTTCCTCATCATAAAGAGTCTGCGTTAATGCTAGGAACATTGCTGCTCCACCTACATTATTAATACTATTAGCCAAAAAGTCCTGGGAACCACCTGCTGCCATCACTCAATCACTCCTTTTAATTTTATCGCAAGCTGATTTCTCCAAAATCATAAACTTGAGTATTTCCATTGCCATCATCTACAACGATAGCTCCATATTCATTAATACCTATTACTGTACCAGAAAAAATAACTTCATCATTATCCTTCACATGTACTTTTTTATCCAAGGTACAATTAAGAGCTCTCCATGGTTCTAGAATTACTTTAGCGCCTCTACATAGCCACTTATCATAAAGCTCTTTAAGATCTGACAGAACTTGGTCCAGAACCTGGTCACATGTATATTTTTTGTTAAGACTCTCATTCAAGGATGTAGCTACATCCTGCAATTCTCTTGGGAATGCATCCTTAGTAAGTGCAACATTGATACCAACACCAACTACAGCGTAATCAACATTGCCATTTTCATCCAGCTGCATCTCTGAAAGTATTCCACAGATTTTTTTACCATCTAACAGTAGATCATTGGGCCATTTTATCATTACCTTCTCTGTTTCATAAAGCTTGCGTAATGCCTTGGCAACAGCAACTCCTGTCAATAGTGTAATCTGAGCTGCATACTGCGGATCAATTTGCGGACGCAGAATGATGGAAAACCAGAGGCCTCCTTTAGGAGAGTTCCAAATCCGCTTCATGCGACCTCTTCCACCCTCCTGCGTTTCCGCAACAATCACAGTACCTTCTGCAGCACCATTTTTGGCTAAATCAACAGCTGTAACATTTGTAGATTGTAGTGTATCAAATTTCAGTAGCTGTATATTTTTCATTTTATTTGCCTCAAAAGCTGGTGCTTATTTAACTAAGACCAAATCAATCAAACTATTTCATTTTTAATAGACACGAGTCCATTTTAATCAATCAATATTTTATCACTCATCTATCGATTTAGTCAAATATATATATATATGCACAAAACTTATTTTTATTTTACTTAACCATTCCAATTGTTGCAATGAATACACCACAAGCAATTGCGGATACGATAACACCACCGATGTTAGCGCCCATTGCTACAGGCATTACAACAGCGAAAGGATCTTCGTCTTCAGCTGCATGCTGAGCAATCTTTGCAGTAGTCGGTACGCAGGATACACCAGCAATACCTACAACCGGGTTGAAGTCGCCTTTCTTGAACCAGTAAACAACATAACCACCAAGAATACCAACTACACCAGAAACGGCCAAGGCCATAACACCAAGAACAATCAACGGAGCAACCTTGGGATCCAGCAGAGTAGAAGCTTCACACAGAGTACCAAGCAGCAGACCGAGCATCAGAGTACCGATGTACAGCAGGGTATTTTCAATAAGATCTTGGTAAGGAACGATTTCTGCTTCTTTAATAGCCATGCCTAAGAAGAAGGACATGATCAGCGGAGCACCCATAGGGAGCAGCAAGCAGAGCAGTGCGCAGCATACCAGGATAAAGATAAATTTCTTAGTTTTGGGAACTTCGGGAGCATAGTACATGATATCTTTACCACGCAGAGCTTTAGGAACCAAAAGTTTGAGCAGCCAAGGATAGCCAGCGTAGGTCAGAGACAGATACAAATAAGCAATTACAGAGATGGGAACGAACAGGTGGGGAGCAAGCATCAGAGAAGTGAACAGTACCATAGGACCATCCGCACCACCAATGGACGCAACTGCCGCTGCCTCAGGAGGAGTCAGACCCAGATGTACGCCGAGAATCAAGGTTAAGAAAGTACCAGCTTCAGCGAAGATTGCAATAATAATGGAAGTCCAAGGATTTGCCAGAATAAAGCCAATTTCGCACATAGCGCCAACGCCCATAAATACTACGCAGGCAACAAGGCTGTTACTAAAAGTCAGGTTATAAATCGGTTGCAGGAAGTTTACCTGCATAATATCAACCAACGCTGCAGGATCAGAAATCAACGGATCCAGGAACAGAGTACCGATTTTGCCACCATCCAAGAAGAGAACACCGCAGTTGATACAAATCATACCGATGCCCATGGGAACCATGATCAAAGGTTCCAAAATACGTTTAAAGCCAAGATAAGCAAGAATAAAACCGAAGATTATAAGAGCAATTCTGGCAATAGCAATCGTGGTATCTTGAACCATCAAAGATGCAATACCAGGAAACAGTTGAGCAAAAATACTTGCATCCATTATTCCATACCTCCTTCGTCACTACCGCCACCCATAATTTTGTTCAGCAGTACTACAGCACCAATCATTACAAGAGCAATTGCTGCAGTAAATGCGTATGAAAACAACGCATAAAGTTCAACGCTCATAATTTTGATCTCCTTTCAAAATTCAAAGTCATTACGACTGATTAATTTATATCAGGATACTTTCACTCTTATTGATTTCCGGACATCACTACAAAATAAAAATATCCTTTTCTGCTGGAAGCGGAAAAGGATATAGGCGCAGCAAACAAACACGCAAACCCATATACACTCCGTCTCTCGCAGAAATATATAACTTTTTAAGGGAACCCATTGGCTCTGCTTGTACACCAAACAGAGCCAATGACATAATCGAAACAGCATAACGCCGCTTATTAGTGATTATTTCTCATTACCTTAATGGTTCTTGTATTTGTTTAGATTTACAAATACGTAGGAAACAAACTCTCTAAAAATTCATAAACAAAAAAGAGACTAAGCGATAACTCATATCACTCAGTCTCCATTATAATTTGTCTTATGATTCTAAACTAGTGGAACAACTTGTTTCTCATTTTCTCTCGTTGGGTGTATTCTATACTATATCAGCCTATTTGTCAAGAAGATTTTACAATTTTTCATGAAAAGCACACATTTATAAACAGCCTAGCTCATGACAAAAGCAGGATTAGCGTATATTGAGTAATCTTTTTAACTATATACTATATATGGTATCAGACTAGGCAGCGATTAATCTGCGATATTATCCGACTTCTCAAAAATAATGCTGGTATCTACTTTTTATTTTCATTACTCTACCACGTTTTGCGGTTCCCCTGCAAAGTACTTCCACAGATTGGCAAAAACAATGTCTGCACGTGCTTCCAGCGCTTCCTTGCTGGCAAAGGCTACATGGGGAGTAAGCACAGTGTTCTTAGCGTGGCAAAGAGGATGCTCCTTAGCAATAGGCGGTTCAATCTCAAAAACATCGATACCCGCACCAGCTAATCTGCCTTCATTTAAAGCGTCAGATAGAGCTGCGCTGTCAACTACAGGTCCGCGGGCAGTATTTAGAAGCACTGCAGTAGGCTTCATCTTGCGGATTGCTTCAGCATTGATTAAGCCTTTAGTAGCAGCAGTCAAAGGAACGTGGAGGGACACAAAGTCAGCTTGCTCCAAAAGCTCATCCAAGGCAACAAATTCAACACCTAAATCAATAAGCTCCTGCTTGGGAGTACGGCTATAGGCCAAAACCCTGCAGCCAAAAGCCTGAGCAATTTTTGCCATACGACTGCCAATAGCGCCAGTGCCTACTACGCCAAAAGTCTTGCCAAAAAGCTCAAAGCCTACCAAGCCATCCTTAGTTGCAGCACTGCGGCAGCGTCCGTCACAGGGAACAATATTACGGATAACACTAATAGCTAAGCCAAAGGTCAGCTCTGCTACAGCGTTAGTAGAATAGCCTGCTGCATTGCAAACCAGAATATTTCTGGCACGGCAAGCCTCTAAGGCAATATGATCCACACCAGTAAAGGCTACGGAAAGCATTTTCAGCTTCGGGCAGCAATTAATAATCTCTGCAGACAGAGGCTGATTGGCCAGAATAATAATATCTGCATCAGCAACACGTGCCAAAAGCTTTTCCTGATTTGTTTCCTTAGTAGTGTGATAGATAAATTCGTGACCAGCTTCCTTTAAGGGTACAGCCAAGGCTTCGATTTTCTCCAAGGCAACTCCTAATGGCTCCATAACAACAATTTTCATTTTCTCACCTCATTAATTTATTTTAAAGATTATCTTGACCATTGCTTTGGCAGAATTATTTAAAAGGTTCATAGGAATAAACAGTATGTCCTTTTATCACAGCTTTACTAAGCTATGTATATTCTGATGTTCTTTTACTTTAACATACTTTTACACGAGCGATTGAAAATTTTATTAGTTCATACAGTTCAAGAGCCTTAAATCCTGCTATAATATATTATAGCCTATAATTCACATATGGTGGAATAAATTTCTAATCGCAGCATTAATAAGCATAGATATGCTTTGACTATATTCTCATACATTACTTTAGGCTGCTTACAGCAGCATTTCTATTCCTAAGGAGGTAAAGCCTATGCATTTAGATAAAATCGCCCTTGTCCTTGAAGGCGGCGGAATGCGCGGAATGTTTTCAGCTGGTGTTTTCGAGTCCTTTATGCTCAAGGAGCTGACCTTTCCCTATATTACCGCTGTTTCCGCCGGAGCCTGCAATATTCTTTCCTATATGTCCCACCAGCCCCTGCGCACCCGTGCTATTATAGAAAAATATGTCACTGACCAGCGCTACTTCAGCCTGAAAAACTGGATTAAGCAGGGCAGTATCTTTGGCTTTGACTTTATCTTTGAGGATTTGCCTAAAACACTGCTTCCCTTTGATTTTTCAACCTACTACAATTATCCTGGTATTCTCCAGGTAGGCACTACGGATTGTCGTACAGGACAGGATGTATGGTTTAGCAAAGAAGCTATTGGCAAAAGCTTTACGCCAGTCCGCGCATCATCCTCCATGCCATTTTTAGCTCCCATTGTCCATATGGGAGGCCGCGAGCTTTTAGACGGAGCCCTTGTTTCTCCCATTCCCTACGAAAAGGCACGTGCAGAGGGCTACGAAAAATTCATCTTTGTGCTGACACGCAACAAGGGCTACCAAAAAAAGAACCATATTCCCAAAATTCTTCTGAAAACTTGGTACAAGGACTATCCTAAGCTATGGGAGATTATGGAACAAAGACCAGCCATTTATAATAAACAGCTGGCAGAGGCGGAACGCTTGGAGCAGGAAGGCAAGGCTGTTATTATCCGTCCTCAAATCCCCCTGGAAATTGATAAACTGGATATTAAGCCTGACAAGCTTTTGGCACTGCACGACCATGGGATAGGCTGCGGTCTTGCTGCCTATGAAAAAATCCTGCAGCTTGCAGAAAAATAAAGCTGACAGTTCCTTTCTTGCAGCAGTTCTTATTCTGTAGCCATAGTCCTAAAAGATAAAAACTATAGCTGCACTAAGACAACATCATAAAATAAAGAAATACTAGAATTTGAGCATTGCCAAATTCTAGTATTTTTCTTTATAGCTATAAAATCACAGCTCTATGCTATAGATATTTTTCTTGTCTTTACATTCAAGGCTCTTTCTCTATTTAGACTTGCATAGTCCAAGAAACAGGGAATGAATAGCATTACTGGTTTCTATATCCAGCTCTGGATGAAAGGCCAGTGCTATTTGATTTTTGTACTTAGCAGCTACGACGTGCTCATCAACTACTGCCAAAACCTCCACGCCAGGACCAACCTTTTCAATAAAGGGAGCCCTGATAAAGGTCATAGGCAATATACCTAAGCTGCCAAAAGCTGCTGCTGTCCGAAAGCTTCCCAGCTGTCTGCCATAAGCATTACGCCTTACTGTTATAGGCATAGTAGCAAAATGCACCTTATTGTCATTGCTCAAATGCTCTGCCAACAGTATCATTCCTGCACAGGTTGCCAATACAGGCACACCATACTCCAGTCTAGCCTTGAGGGGTTCAAACATCCCCAAATCATGAAGCAGCTTGCTTTGGGCGGTGCTTTCCCCGCCAGGAAGCACAATCCCGTCCAGCTCCTGCTCTAAGTCCTTGAGCTGACGCAGCTCTACGCACTCTGCTCCCAATGCCTCTAAAGCCTGAATATGCTCGATAAAGGCTCCCTGCACTGCCAGTACACCAATTTTCAACGGCTTCATTATTTACCACGCTCCGCCATTAACAGCTCAATCTCCTGCTCATTAATACCAACCATGGCCTCGCCCAAATCCTCAGACAGCTCTGCCAGCATTTTAGCATCGCGGAAATTAGCAGTTGCCTGAACAATGGCCTGAGCACGCTTTACAGGATTACCTGATTTAAAAATACCAGAACCAACAAATACACCCTCTGCACCAAGCTGCATCATCAGTGCCGCATCGGCAGGTGTGGCAATACCACCGGCCGCAAAGTTAACGACGGGCAGTCTTTTATGCTCATTAACATAGAGCACTAAATCATAAGGAACCTGCAGCTCTTTAGCAATATTAAAAAGCTCATCCTTAGGCAAAGCTGCTATTTGAGCAATTTGACGCTGCATCATGCGCATATGACGCACTGCCTGCACAACATCACCAGTACCAGGCTCACCCTTAGTACGAATCATGGCAGCGCCCTCGTTAATGCGGCGCAGAGCCTCGCCTAAATCCTTGGCTCCGCAGACAAAGGGTACGTCGAACTGTGTTTTATCAATATGATAAACGTCATCAGCAGGAGAAAGAACCTCACTCTCATCAATGTAGTCAATTTCAATAGCCTGCAGGATTTGTGCCTCAGCAAAGTGACCAATACGGCATTTAGCCATAACAGGAATGGAAACCGCTTCCTGAATTTCCTTAATCATCTTGGGGTCGCTCATACGAGCTACACCGCCTGCAGCACGAATATCTGCAGGAATTCTTTCCAAGGCCATAACAGCGCAGGCACCTGCAGCCTCAGCAATTTTAGCCTGCTCAGGAGTAGTAACGTCCATAATAACGCCACCCTTAAGCATTTGTGCTAATTGTGCATTTAATTTATATCTTTCGTTCATTATTATTCCTCCCTTGATATGAGCTTTACAAAGTGTATAGTCCATAGTATACTGCTAACTGAATATATTAATAGTTTCAAATATCGCTAATTTTATATAGTCAGTTTTTTTAATAATCAAGGAGAAAAATTATGCTCACCTACAGCTTTGATAATTTGGCAGGGGAAAGCATGTATGCTCACCTCTATAAATGTATAAAAAATGATATCAGCAGCGGAGCCATTGCACCTGACAGCAAGCTTCCGAGCAAACGCAGTCTGGCCAAAAATCTTGGTGTCAGCCTGATTACTGTAGAAAACGCTTACGCACAGCTCATGGTAGAAGGCTATATTTATTCCCTTCCCAAACGTGGCTACTATGCATCCCATATCCAACCCATAGCTCTTATCAGGAGTAATCCTGAGCCTAAGTCTGCTGCCCTGCCAAGCCCTAGCTATTCTGCTGATTTTGTCAAAAGCAGTGTCCCTCCTGCCACCTTTCCCTATAATATCTGGGCCAGACTAATGCGCCAAACACTCAGCGAACTTGACCAGCACGCGCTGATGAGCGATACCTCAGCAGGAGGCGTGCTGCCTCTAAGGCAGGCTTTAGCCAAGCATCTTTATGAATTTAGAGGAATGAACGTCGCACCGGAGCAGATAATCATTGGCGCAGGTACTCAAAGCCTTTATAATCTTGTAGTGCAGCTTTTAGGACGCAACCATATCTACGCCCTGGAGGACCCTGGCTACCCATTGCTGACACAGGTATATAATCATAACGATGTTTTCTGCCGCCATTTGCCTATGGACGAAAAGGGCGTGCAGCCTGACGTACTGGAAAGCAGTAAAGCAGACATATTGCACATAACTCCTTCGCACCAATTCCCCACTGGCATTCTTATGCCTATCAGCCGCCGCTATGAGCTTTTAGGCTGGGCTAACGCCAAATCCAGCCGTTATATAATAGAAGATGACTATGACTGTGAATTTCGTCTTTACGGCAAGCCTGTGCCCCCTCTCCAAAGTATCGACAAGGAGGAAAAGGTTATCTATATCAACACCTTCTCCAAAACTCTGTCGCCTACCTTCCGCATTAGCTATATGCTGCTGCCTCCTCATCTGACCTCTATGTTTTACGATAAACTGGGCTTTTATTCATGCACAGTATCGAATTTTGAGCAATTCACTCTGGCTCAATTCATCGAGGACGGTCACCTGGAGCGCCACATAAATCGTATGCGCACCTACTACCGTAACAAACGCAATGAAATTCTCAAATATATTGATAATAGTCCACTTAAGTCTGCACTGCAGGTAGAAGGAGAGGACGGAGGTTTGCACTTCCTTTTGAAACTAAGGACAGAAGCTTCAGACACCGAAATTAAAGCTACAGCACAAAAGCAGGGACTTAATATTAAATTTCTTTCTGAATATTACTATCATCCCACAAACGACAGCTCCCACACCCTGCTGATGAATTACAGCGGACTGCCTGATGAGGTTCTTTATCCAGCTCTGGATAAACTATTCGATGTTCTGCGTCCACATTTAAAATTATAAATAAGCGCTGCAAAAAGATATTGCAGCAAAACAGCCAAGCTTTTCCATAGCTATCAACTGGCTTAAACAGCCCAAGTATTTTATCACCATAAAGCACGAAACGCTCCGCAGAGCTTTCATTTCTTGATTGCTCCTGCGAAGCGTTATTTTTTACTATTTATTTTACAGGTACCTCAGCATATTCGCTGCCCTCTAATTCCAGTTCAATAGGCTTATTAAGATTTTCCGTCAGCCAAGCCTCTGCTTCTGCCTTTTGGTCGTCACGCATCAGCAAAATTATCTTGGCCCGCATATTATACTCCACATCAGCAATTTCAAAAAGACTTTGCTGATAAAGGATATTCAAAATCTTGCCTACGCTATTTACGTCATAGACAAAGCTAAAGCGGCTCATAAGTATTTTCTCCGCCAAGCCACATTCCTTAAGCGCTCCTGCTACACTGCCGCTGTAGGCACGAACAAGACCGCCAGCACCAAGCTTAATACCGCCAAAATAACGGGTAACTACTGCAGCTGTTCCAGTAAGATTATTTTTACGCAGCACCTCCAGCATGGGAATGCCTGCAGTACCAGAGGGTTCGCCATCATCACTGGAGCGCTGTGCCAAATCGTCTACCAGATATGCGGAGCAATTATGAGTAGCATCCCAAAATTCCTTTTTTACAGCCTTAATAAACTCCTGAGCCTCCTCCTCACTCTGTACCTTCTTCAAGGAGCAGATAAAGCGAGATTTCTCTATAACAATTTCATTTCTATAATCCCTCAAAATAGTAAACATTTGCTATACCTCCGCAAAAATGGTCCTTTTGTGTAACATTATAACATATTTTGCTCAGTATTAAAGAAAAAAACTTAAAATATGCACTATGCCTTTATTTCTAAGAACAACTTTGCTATAATGTTGCCAATTTGAATATAAAGGAAGGGCAAAGTATCCTTCCAACAATTTTTATTTTCTATTAAGGGAAAGAGGTCTTAAAAATGAAAAAGGTTTGTCAAATGATTGGTAAGTACTTTGGCGTTATCGCAGTACTTTTCCTGGTGCTTGGTATGACCATGCCCCAAAACTTTTTATGGGTTCTTGGCAAGGTAGGCGGCGTTGGCGTTCTCAGTGTGCTCCTTGGCATAGTTATGTTCGGTATGGGTACTACCCTGAACCTGAAGGACTTTGCGCTGATTCTCAGCCGTCCTCGTGATGTATTTATCGGCGCAGCTGCGCAATTCTTGATTATGCCCGGTCTGGCATATGCGATTGCAACTGCCTTTAATCTTGATCCTGCTCTGACTGCAGGCGTAGTTCTTGTTGGTACCTGCCCTGGCGGTACCTCCTCCAACGTTATTACCTTTATGTCCAAGGGTGACGTTGCTCTGTCCGTAACCATGACCAGTGTTTCCACTGTTCTTTCTCCTATTCTGACTCCCTTCATTACCTACCAAATCATCGGCCAAAAAATTTCCTTTGACCCCATTGGTATGTTCTGGAGCATTGTCCAAATCGTTATCGTGCCTATTTGCTTGGGCCTGGCAGTAAAATCCTTCCTGCCTAAGCTGGCAGAAGCTGCAACTGATTATCTGCCTGCAGTTTCCGGTATTGCTATTTCCCTGATTATCGCAGGTGTCATCGGTGCCAGCCGTGACAATATTCTGCAAACCTCCGGTCTGATTCTGCTGGTTGTAATTCTCCACAACTGCTGCGGCTATCTCCTGGGCTTTATGATTGCCCGCTTCACAGGTATGAGCTGGAAAAAGGCCATTGCCCTTTCCGTTGAGGTTGGTATGCAAAACTCCGGTTTAGCAACTGGCCTGGCTAAAGCACACTTTGCCGCAATGCCTGCAGCTACCGTTCCCGGTGCAGTATTCTCCGCTTGGCATAATATCTCCGGTGCTCTTTTGGCCTGGGTATTCCAAAACTACCTGAACCCCAAATACGATCCGGAATACGAAGAAGCAAAATAAAACAAAGCCGTGATTGCCTCTAAAGCAGTCACGGCCTTTTTTTCTGCATAAATGCAGTTTTCTTAATTTGACAATGAATGGAAAAAATACCAGGAAAATTTTCGAGTATTTTCAAGTAGCTCTACAATAGCCCTTTGGTGGCAGTTCGTTTGCTGAACGTATTTTCTTATGCTATAATATTTGTACACAAGATTGCGTCGGCGTCGGTTTTCCTACTCCCAAAAGAGTGGGGGTGTTGTTATGACAGTCTATGAGGCTTTATCTTTAATGATAGGGTTCGCTATACTTGTTATACACATTCTTTCATTTAAGCGCAAGTAGCGTAAAAATGAAAAAAACCGCTTAGCGGTAAGCGGCTTCCTTCTAAATTCAATTTTCTGGGGAAGGCCGACCTACCAAAACCGACCTTTCTTGTGTATTATTGTATATTGTTACCTAGCAAATGTCAAGGTATTGCTTGTGCTGTATAATAAAGCTATAATTTTACGCAATGGTGATTTTTATGGATAATCGTATGCAGGTTATAAAAACATATCGTTCCATAAGCGATTGGCACAGCTTCAGACTGCGTCTATTTGCAGAAGGAATACTTACCGGTATTTTCGCCGGTCTTATTATCAGCTTCTTCCGTTTTGCTCTCACAGAGGCGGAAGCATGGCGCAGCGTTCTTTATGAAAGTCTGCGTCAGGGACATTGGAGTCTTGGTCTCGGCTGGCTGGCCATACTCATTGTTCTCGGCTTTGTCCTGCACTTTCTTAATACTAAGGAACCAATGGCAGCAGGCAGTGGTATTCCACAGGTTAAGGGTGCTATTTTAGGACTTATCAAAATGAACTGGTTCTCTATTATGTGGGTTAAGCTTACTGCAGGTATTTTAGGTATTGGTGCCGGTCTGTCATTGGGACGTGAAGGCCCCTCCATCCAATTAGGCGCAGTAGCAGCTCAGGGTATTAGCCGCATTATGGGTCGCACACGCATGGAAGAACGCTATCTTATGACCAGCGGTGCCAGCGCCGGTCTGGCCGCAGCCTTTAACGCACCACTAGCCGGCGTTATGTTTGCTCTGGAAGAGCTGCACCGCAATTTTTCCATTGTAGTATTATTACCGTCAATGGCAGCAGCCTTTACAGCAACCACCATTTCCCGCGCCCTTTTTGGCCGCGACTCCATCTTTGAATTTCCTGATTTACAAATACTGCCCATTAATGACTATGGTATTGTAGTTGTCGTAGCAATTACTGCAGGTCTGGCAGGCGTAATCTTTAATAAGGGACTGCTGTCCGTAGGACGCTTTTACTCCCTGCCTATTTTCCGCACCCCTACCCAAAAGATTATTTTTGCTCTTGTCTGCGGCGGTATCCTTGGCTACTATCTGCCAGAGGTTTTAGGCGGCGGCAACGAGCTTATTAATCACCTTGCCAAAACCCCTGTATCCCTACAGCTTCTGCTGCTCTTTTTGGTAGGTAAGCTGCTCTTTACCTTTATCAGCTACGGCTGCGGTGTACCGGGCGGCTTCTTCCTCCCCATGCTGGTTATTGGTGCCTTAAGCGGCAGCATCTGCGCCAATGTACTCATTGCAATAGGAGCAATTCAACCCATCTACGTTGCCAACATTGTAGTCATTGCCATGGCAGCCCTTTTCTCCAGCTCCGTCCGTGCCCCCATTACAGGCACTGTACTGATTATGGAGATGACATCCTCCTATCAACAGCTGCTGACTCTGGCCATTGCCTCCATGATTGCCTTTGCCATTGCCGAGCTGTGCCACAGCAAGCCTATTTATGAGGAGCTTTTGAATCGAACTCTCAACAGCAGCAGGCCCTCCTACCAAACCCTGCACCAGCGCAATATCGCTGAGCTGTCCGTCTGCAGCGGCAGTCATGTAGAGGGCAAACTGGTCAAGGACGTACATTGGCCTGTAAATACCCTCCTTGTGGAAATAAAGCGTGGGGAAACAACTATTACACCTGTTGGCGACACTAAAATCATGGCTGGTGATTTTCTCTACATTCTTACAGAAAACGAAAATATTCAGCAACTTACAGCTATGAGCAGTGAGCAGGAATAAAAATAAACGTCTTTTCTTAAAAAGAAAAGACGTTTTGTTATTTTAGTGTTATAATAACTACAAGACAGCTGGTGCGCTGGTTTTCCTACTCCCTTATGAGTAGGGGATGAAGCTATGACTGTGTACGAAGCATTATCTCTGATGATTGCCTTTGCTACCCTGATAGTTCTCATTCTTTCGTTTAATCGCAAGTAGTATATAAACGAAAAAAGCCACCATGGCAGGCGGCTTCCTTCAAACACAAAACTTAGAGGAGAGCCGGCCTTCCACAACCAGCTGTCTCTTTGTATTTATTATACTATATTAACTATTTTTGTCAAATTACGCCTCAGCGTCAGCAATAGCCTTGTCCAAAGCTGCGGCAAAATCGCCATTGTCAAAGGTTGCAAAATAATCCTTAGGAGTTTCTGCGCGGCGAATCATCTTGGCACTGCCATCCTCCTGCAGCAAAATCTCAGCACTGCGGAGCTTGCCATTGTAGTTATAGCCCATTGCAAAGCCATGGGCACCAGTATCGTGAATATAGAGCAAATCGCCCATTTCGATTTCAGGCAGCATTCTGTCAATAGCAAATTTATCACTGTTTTCACACAGACCACCAGTAACATCGTATTTATGGTCACAGGGAGCATCCTCCTTGCCCATAACCGTAATATGATGATAAGAGCCATAAATAGCAGGACGCATCAGGTTAGCAGCACATGCATCACAGCCAATGTATTCCTTGTAGGTATGCTTTTGATGAATAGCCTTGGTCACAAGAGCACCATTAGGAGCAAGCATAAAGCGTCCCAGCTCGGAGAAGATTTTTACCTTGCCCATTCCTGCAGGAACAAGTACCTCCTCGTAAACCTTGCGCACGCCCTCACCAATGGCAAGAATATCATTATCCTGCTGTTCAGGTCTGTAGGCAACACCTACACCGCCGGACAGATTAATGAACTCCAGCTCTACGCCAGTCTTCTCCTTAATCTCTACTGCCATCTTAAAGAGAATACGTGCCAGCTCAGGATAGTATTCGTTAGTAACAGTATTGGAGGCCAAAAATGCATGCATGCCAAAATGCTTTACGCCTTTAGCTTTTAAAATTCTGTATGCCTCAATAATCTGGTCATGAGTCATACCATATTTTGCTTCACCAGGGTTATCCATAATATTGTTTTCAATAGCAAAATGGCCACCAGGATTATAACGGCAGCAAATGGTTTCAGGCAAGCCTGCTACCTTCTCCAAAAAGTCAATATGAGTAAAATCGTCCAGATTAATGATTACGCCCTGCTTGCGTGCCAGCATAAAATCCTCTGCCGGAGTAGCATTGGAGGAGAACATAATCTCATGCTCCTTAAAGCCAACTGCGTCGCTCATTAAAAGCTCAGTATAAGAGGCGCAGTCCGCACCGCAGCCTTCTTCACGCAAGATTTGTAAAATATAAGGATTAGGAGTAGCCTTTACCGCAAAATATTCCTTAAAGCCCTCATTCCAGGCAAAGGCCTGATTCAGTAAACGAGCAGTACGACGAATGCCTGCCTCATCATACAAATGAAACGGAGTAGGAAACTGCTCCACAATATTCTCTAATGCTTCTTTATTAATAAAAGGTACCTTCTTAGCCATTTATCTCTTTCCTTTCTGCAATTTAATTAATTGAATTTCATTTTTAAGCGCATCCTTGAACAAATCCACAAGATTGCGCTTACAGGAATAAAGACAGGTGGAATTATCCTCGTCCTCCAAATCACCGGTCAGCACCGTATGAGAATCAGCAATTAGACGAATCTGTTCATTTTGTTTAACAGTACCATAGCAAATTGCTCCGTCCAGTCTAAAGCTTTCGTCGCTGATAATAACTACCTTTAGTCCTTTTTCCAAGGCCTCCAGCAGCTCTGAGCGCAGCAGCTCCAAAACGCGGGTATTAGCGGAAACATAGATGCGGGCCTGAGCCTGACGAACAGTATTTCTAAGCTTATTAATAATTTCCTGCTCGCCCTTAATAGTTACATAGCCCTCAACTTCGCCCGTAAGCATGGGCAGCTGGCTTAGAATATCTTTTTTTATTTCTTCCAGTCTGCTCAGCTTATTAGAGCAAAATTCCGCAGGAGCAACAGGAGTGTAGCGAGTCACCTTACCATCCTCCAACACATAGGCGGCACCCTTGTCCACAAGTCCTGCCAGCGCAGTATATGTATTGGAGCGAGAAATACCTGTCTGCTTAGACGCTTCGTAACCAGTAAGCTGACCAGAACGCAGCAGCAGAACATATAAGGTAGCCTCTTGTTTTGTTAAATTAAAATGTGTCAAACCTTCAATCAGTTCCATAAATCCCTCATTCAGCCCTTCTAATTGTTGTTCCTGTTTAAGAACACTATACTCTTTTTCCATATAGTTGTCAACAGCTAACCATAAAAAAATAACGTTTTCTTCATCTCAGCTATACTTACTATGTAAAATATGTATCTTGCTTTACACTTTTACAAACACCCTATGTGAATAGGATAAAGCCCACTAACTTTAATTATTTTATTACTTACGTATTTACACATACCTATCCTTGCAGTATAATGGCAACACAAAAATAGATATACAGATATATTACTTTTTTGGGACGCCTTTGGCGGCCTATTTTCATTTTTAGGGGGGGTTTTTCAGAAAATGAGTAAAATTAAAGAAAAAGCGGAACAGCTTTCTGTTTTTAAAATGACCTGGCCTATCTTCATAGAAATACTGCTGCAGATAATGGTAGGCAACGTAGACCAATTTATGCTGAGCCGCTACTCACAGCATTCCGTTGCAGCAGTAGGCAACGCCAACCAAATTATTAATATTGTAATTATGGCCCTCAGCGTCATAAGTATGGCAGCCACCATACTCATTGCCCAATATCGTGGTGCCGGCAATAAAGACAAGGTCGCCGAAGTCTGCACCGTAGCACTGCTAACCAATCTTACCATAGGCGGTATCATCAGCGCTGCACTATTCATATTTGACGACTTCTTTCTGCATCTTTTGGGCGTACCTCAGGAAATATGGGCTGATGCATCTCTGTTTTTACGCTACATAGGCCTCTTTACCATTGTACAGGCAGCCTATGTATCCTTTATCTCCTTCTTCCGCGGCTATTCCCTGCTGAAGATAACCATGATGACCTCCATTATTATGAACGTCATCAACATCACCGGCAACTGCTTTTTGATCCATGGCTTTGGCCCCATTCCGCCCTTGGGCGTTCTGGGTGTAACTATCAGTACCAACAGCAGCAAGGTGCTGGGACTTTTAATCATCATCTACTTCTTCCGCAAATACATTGATGTAAAGCTTTCAAAAAAATACCTTACACCCTTTCCCAAGCACACCCTCTTTAAAATACTCTATCTTGGTCTCCCCTCCGGCGGCGAATCCCTTTCCTATCAGATTTCACAAATGGTCATTATGCGCTTTGTCAATCTTATGGGTATTGTAGTCATCACCACCAAGGTTTATGCCTACATCATCGCCAACTGCTCCTACGTCTATACACAGGCTCTGGCTATGGCCACCCAAATCATTGTCGGCTTTCTTATCGGCACAGGCAATTTGGACGCAGTCAGCACCAGAGTATGGAAAACCATACGCCTTGGCGTACTCATAAGCGGCACCATAACCTTTGTTCTCTATCTTAACAGCGACCTTATTTATGGCATCTTTACAGATAACCCTGAGGTTCTAGAGCTTGGCCGCCACATCTTCCTCATCGAAATCTTTTTGGAAATGGGACGTGCCGTCAACATGGTCATGGTCATGTCACTGCAGGCAGCAGGCGACATCAAATGGCCCGTCACCACAGGACTCATCTCCATGTGGCTCACAGCAACCCTTGGCGCCTACGTCTTTGGCATCGTCATGGGCTATGGACTTATAGGCGTATGGCTGGCCATGTGCCTGGACGAATGCATAAGAGCAGTAATCTTTATCTATCGCTGGCGCAGCGGCGGCTGGCGCAAAATCAAGCTCATGGAATAACATATAAAAATAAAAACAGGAGCCAATCCGTAGATTTACGGATTGGCTCCTTAATTTTTTTGTTAAAAAAGAAAACGATGTCACATTTCACCATCACTATAGTTCTATATTTGCTATCAATAATGTAATAACCTATTATAAATTCAATGTCATCGTTTCAAACACAATGCTGGCAATAAAACTGCCCATTCCATATCATTTTCGTCGGCTGCTTTTCTATCCGTCCATGCCACAATAAAAGCAACTTTTACATCATATACCTTATACCCTTTTGATAATTTACTTATAAGATTATTATACGCACTGCGTGATAATACCGCTACCTTAGTTCTGTCGCTAACATAATCAACATATGCACATCTATCACGCAAAATCAGCTTTTGACCGCTTCTTAGATTTAATATTTTATTTTTAATATTACGGTCTTTATAGAAGCCTAAATAAACGTCCTTTAATCCAAGCTGCAAAATTATTTCTTTTGATTCACCATACACTTTATTACTTACAATGTGTTGAACTTCCGGAAGCTTATATTGATCAAAAAGGCTATTATTGCTACAAATATATAAATTATTTTTAGCCCTCGTCATACCAACATATAAGCTTCTTCGATCAGCATCAGAAGTAATATCATAGTTACTCAAAAGCATATATACATTATCAAATTCTTTGCCTTTGGATTTATGAATAGTAGAAATGCAAATTATATCGTCTGAATTTTTATAAAAATCCTCATACCTAGATTCGTTAATAAATTCCTCAAAATCAGAGCGATATTTTGTTCTGTAGTTATCTGCAAAAGTTTGTAACATATTCTCGCAAATCTCTAAACATTCACTATTTCTAGCATAATTGCGAAAACATTCTACTAATGTATCCCATTCTTTTTTATAAATAATCGGCGAAATACATTCTTTATTAGATTTTCTCAGACTTTTGAGAATATAACGAACCTCCTTAAGATTTCTAAACTTAAATCCATCAAAAGACTGTATCAGCTTGGCATTAATATTTTTTCTAGTCAGGAGAGCTAGTATATTTAAGGCTTCCTCATTAGTCCTAGTCAAAATACAGGTAGAACCTTTATTATCATTTCGAACTAATTGATCGACAACCGCCTCTTCAATGTATGGACTATTATAACGTGTAATAATTACCATACCATTGTCTTGCTGTACTGATTCAATAAACGACTCCTTCATACGATTATTAATATTCTTTACAAAAGCGTTTGCTAAAGCCACAACACTACATTTGCTGCGATAATTTTTTACCATTTCAAACTTCTTAGCTCCATACTTATCAATCAATGTTCTTAAGTATTTAGAACTTGAACCACGAAATTCGTAGATATTTTGGTCGTCATCACCTACAGCAATCACTCGCATATCTTCATTGATTTCCATCAATGTCCTCACAAGCTCAAAATCCTCAGCATCCATATCCTGAGCTTCATCTATAACTAAGACACTCTTAGTTATTTTACCGGATTCAACCTCTCCATTTTTTATCATAGCTGTTGCGTCAACAATAACATTACCTAAATTATCTAGACTACCAAACTTACCTAACAAATCAAAACAATAAGAATGAAACGTCTTCACTTCCACATAATGAGAAGCATTGCCAATAAGATCTTTTAATCTCTGTTTAAACTCTGTTGCAGCTGCACGCGAAAAAGTAAGCATTAAAAGCTGTTCATGCTTAACGTCTTCCAAAAGCAGTAGCGAAGCAAGCTTATGTACCAGCACACGAGTTTTACCGCTACCAGGACCAGCTGCAACTACTATATATTTAGAATCAGAGTCATTGATTATTTCCTTCTGGATATCTGACAGAGAACCAAATAGCTTATCATATTTTTCCGGAGTTATATTTCGATTAATCAGTTTTTCCCTGTCCCCTTTAAAGTAACGACTAATAAACTTTTTATAATCCAATTGGAAATAATCCTGCACAAATTGTAAAGCCTTTTGATAATCCTTAACCATCAAATTAGCGTATTCACCTACAATATGTATTTGCTGAATCTTTTGTTTATAGAAGTCATCTAAAAAACGATAATCGTCCTTTTTATATTGAATACGGTTATCAAGCTCCAACCTCTTAATTTCCATGGAATTATAAAGAACTAAAAAACCTCCTTCAATCTTTATAGCGCCTATCTTGGATAAATACAGCAAAGCATCCTCTATGTCTTTTAATGTAACCTTCGTTTGGTATAAGCTGTTGTTAACGCTTTCTTGATATTCCTTGAGCAAGCCTAATACGGAAAAATTAACGTGTTTTTCCTCCTTGATTGTTACAATATTATCATCTGCTATTTTAAAAAGATGCTCTAAAATAAACTTGCAAATTGACATGCGCGTATTATAGTTTTCCATAAGGCAATCTAAAGAACGTAACAGAATATATTTTTTTATATTACTATTATCATCTTCGTTTCTTACATCTTTCTTTTTTAAATAGCGTTTAATAGCATAATAGTGAAAAAGCAAGTTCAAATTTTTGACAGTAGAACTAGTTACTCCTCTATTTTGAGCCGCTTCATTCATTTCCTTGAAATTTATATAAAAGCCATCATTATCGACAGTTTCCAGATAATTTAAGAAAAAATACTCCAATTTAGAAAAATGATTCAAAAGCTGCAAAGAACGATTCAATTTATCCGTAGTCATAATATATGCTGACATATCGCAGGAATCGGATAAAATACCATCCTGACGCATAATATTAACTATATCTACAACTTCTTCCCTGCTAATACCCAATCTATCAGCAATATAATCCACTCTAGATTCTGCTTCTGAAGAACAATGGGTCGCTCTACTAGAAATCAGAAACTTGATAATTCTTTTAGCATTTTGAATTTGGTTATCAATAAGCAGCTTAGAGCGTTCTATAAGCATACTGGCATTCATCATATCAGAAACGTTAATACTGCTAGCATAAATTCTTGGCATATTACGTCCCCTTTTGATATATCCTGCAGATTCTAGTGCAGAAACAGCTGTTTTAACACGTGTTTCTATATCTATAACACTATCATCCCAGCCGGCCTGACGTGCTATTTCCAAAGGAGAACAACAAATTTGACTCCTTTGCCTTGTCATATTCTTGATAGCTTTCCAAACGTTCTGAATCTCACTTATGCTAAGCTTTGTCTGATTCAATAATATAAAATGCTTATCTAAATCATCATTTTTAAAAAGAACATAGCATTCAGCCTGAAGTATAGGATCTCTTCCTGCTCTGCCAGCCTCTTGAACGTAATCTTCTAGCGAATTAGAGATATCATAATGAATTACAAGCTTAACATCCTTTTTATCTACGCCCATACCAAAGGCAGATGTAGCAACAATAATCTTAACCTCGTTATTCATAAAGGCTTCTTGGTTAGCAATCTTTTCATCAGGTTCCATTTTGCCATTGTAAGCTTTAGCAGGAAAGCCGTCCTTAGTTAATTTTTCAGCTAACTCCTTAGTTCTCCTTGTGCGAGAAACATATACAATAGTAGAGCATTGCTTATGTCCAATAATATCACGTAAAATATTATACTTTTCTTCGTCAGATTCCTGAAACAAAACCTTGTAGTGAAGATTTTCACGGGTTGCTGATGTAGCAAAAAGTTCCATATTCAGATTTAATTTTTTCTTGAAATAATCACTAATATCAGAAATAACCTTTTGCTTAGCTGTTGCAGTAAAGCAAGAAACTGGTATGGATTGAATTCTCTTCAACTCCTGCAAATGACGAATAAAGTCACCTATATATAAATAATCAACACGAAAATCTTGTCCCCAAGATGAAAAACAGTGAGCCTCATCTATAACAAACCGTACTACATTTCGTTTAAGCAAAAGCCTTTCAATAGTTTTAGATCGCAGCTGTTCAGGTGAAATATACAATAGTTTAGCAGAACCATCTTCTATTCTTTCTAATGAGTTAGCTCTCTCTATGGGGTCTAACATTCCGTTGATGGTAACAGCATCATTAATACCTGCATTGGATAAATTATCCACCTGATCCTTCATCAGTGATAATAACGGTGTAATTATTACTGTCAGACCTCGCAAATTATGCCCTTCCATAAGTGCAGGAACCTGAAAAGCAATCGACTTACCGCCACCAGTAGGAAAAACAGCTATTAAAGACTTGCCTTCCACAGCAGCATGTGCAGCTTGCTCCTGCAAAGGCTCTCCATTGTATAGGCGAAAAGCATCAAATCCAAAATAACGCTTAAGTCCTCTCTTGACGTCCATAAACTGACTGCAAAAAGCGCATCGCTCAGCACAAATCTTTCCACATAACAGTCTATAAATATTTTCTATATCTGGAAAATGACATAAGAGCCACGGAGGAGTTATTGATGATGAATCATCTGATGCAATCAACGCAAGATTATAAGCAAGCTCTACGGGATTATTTTCCACAAGCTCTTTAATCGGAGCATTTTCGCACAATTTTCCATAAAAATATCTGCGTATTAATTGTACAACATCGCTCAGAACAAAATTCTTCTTATAATCTACGTAGCAAAAAAAATCCCTAAACTCTATTTTCTCACATAGAAGCATATAAAAAATATACTTTAATTCCTCTGGAAGCTCATTAAAAGCATTGAGTTCACTGTAAAATAGTTCTTTTGCTTTTATAGAATCATTGACTGGATTATTAAGGTCATCAACCTGCAATTTATCGTCCTTAAGCAAAGAATGATAGGGCCGTTTCGGAAACAATAACGGAGATAAATATAATGTATCTACCATTTTATGTGGCAGCTTTTTTCCTAATAAACGATTCATATACTTTACATCGTGATGAATAATATTATGGCCGCAAAGATAATCAACATCAGTAATAAATTCAGAAAACTTTCCTAAAGACGTGCTATGAAATATTATATTTATATTTTTAACAGCACCAATATCACACATGCGCTTACTTTCTAAACCTACTTCTATATCAATAAAAGCTATAGTTTTAGCCATAAAAACTCCACCCTTCAACAGCTTATACTTCTTAATTAAACTGTTATTAATATGCTACCATACTTGAAGATTTTTCTCAAACGAACACTTTCTATTTATAGAGTGATAAATTGATTTTCTTAAGGAAAAAGTCAGCGCATATTCTTCTGCACTGACTTTTTAATACACAATATATTATTGTCTTACAGTTTCTCCCTCTTACAAGCTCACTGCCGCCTTGCGCATTTCTTCCAGCACCTTTTGACTAAAAGAACCGTCCTCCTGCTGGGGCTTTTCCTCTATGCGTATCTGCACATCGCTGTTGGCAGGAATATCTTGCGTCAGCATATCCAGACTGCAGCCTATGAAAAACAGGCCAAAGAACAGCAGCGTTATGAGTCCTGCAAATATACCAAAGACAATTTTAGTAAAGCTGCCGCCGTATTTAATCAGCAAATACAGTCCTACAGGCCAAAATACAAAGAGCATCAGAATGCCAAACCAGGTCTGCTTATAAAACTGCTCATTATTAGCTTCGGAAAAATCATTACTCCTTCTGTATTCATCGCCAGTACCCTTAAGGCGAACGCCGCAGTGAGGGCAAAAATTAGTATCAGGGCCTACGTCCCTGCCGCAATTTTTACAATACATCTTTTCACCTAATCTTCTTGAA
The DNA here is from genome assembly GCA_900547415.1 of uncultured Phascolarctobacterium sp. Lineage (GTDB taxonomy): Bacteria > Bacillota > Negativicutes > Acidaminococcales > Acidaminococcaceae > Phascolarctobacterium_A. The sequence goes on from URGS01000001.1 coordinate 77,579, forward strand.
CAGTCTCTTAGTATTAGCTGCAGTAATTGCTGCCAGCTCGTCAAAGTCCATCTTAAGCAGCTCTGCTGCATGGCGGGCAGTATATTCTACATAGCCAGGATTATTGCGTTTGCCGCGGAAGGGTACAGGTGTCAGATAGGGACTATCAGTTTCAAAGAGCATCAGCTCCTTGGGAACATATTCCATAACCTCGCGTACCTTTTGAGCGTTTTTATAGGTAGAGGTACCGCCAAAGCCCAAATAATAGCCGCGTTTTACCAGCTCCTTAGCCATTTCAAGAGAACCGGAGAAGCAATGGAAAACAGCCTCCACGCCCTTAACCTCGTTCTGGAACAAATCCAGCATATCGCCATGAGCATCTCTGTCGTGAATAATAATAGGCAAATCATTGGCCTTGGCCAGCTCAATCTGCTCTAAAAAGATACGCTTCTGTACATCCTTAGGCTCATTTTCCTTCCAATAGTAGTCAAGACCAATTTCGCCAATGGCAACTACCTTGGGGTGCTTGGCCCAAGCTTCCAACTGCTCCAGATAGTTGGGAGCAATACCTTTCAGTTCCTCAGGGTGATAGCCTACAGCAGCATAGATAAAATCATATTTCTCTGCCAGCTCCACAGCAAAGGCAGAGGTTGCATAATCACAGCCCGGATTGACAATACCGTCCAAATCCTCCTGCAGCTGAGCAATGAGCTGCTCTCTATCATCTGTAAAATAATCAGAATCCAAATGTGCGTGGGAATCCCACAAGCCTGTTCTACTCATAATCTACCTCACATTAACCTATATAAAAGGCGCCAGCTAATGCTGACGCCTCTTTCAATTTTAAAACAGCTATTATTTTACGCGGCTGCCGCTTGCCATACCGGGAGCGTCTGCCAAAACCAGGTTGCCCTGACCATCAGAAGCAGCCAGCAGCATACCAAAGGATTCAATGCCAAAGAGCTTAGCAGGAGCCAGGTTGGCAATAACAATAACATTGCGGCCAACCAGCTGCTCAGCAGTGTAGTACATAGCAATACCACTAACGATAGTGCGAACCTCGTCACCAATTTCAACCTGCAGCTTCATAAGCTTTTTGGATTTCTTAACCTTTTCAGCTTCCAGAATTTTGCCTACGCGCAGGTCCATTTTCTCGAATACATCAAAGGTGATTTCCGGTTTAATGGGCTCCATAGCAGGTTTTTCTTCCTTAGGCTCTTCCTTAACCTCAACCTTATGCTCATAGCGTTTGCCGCCAATGATGATTGCACCGTCCTCAGCAATCTCAATACGAGGATAGAGAGGCTCGCCCTTAGCAACCTTGGTGCCATTAGCCAGCTTGCCCCAAACAGCATCCTCCAGGAGGAATTGCTCAGGAGTCTCCAGACCCAGCTGGGTGTAGATTTTGGGGCTGGTAGAAGGAATATAGGGGCTGATAAGGATTGCTACAACACGCAGGGTTTCAGCCAGATTGTACATAACAGTCTGCAGACGTGCAGCCTTAGCCTCGTCCTTAGCCAGAATCCAAGGAGCAGTTTCATCAATATATTTGTTAGCACGGCTGATCAGTGCCCAAACACCTTTAATAGCACTGTTGATTTCCATTTTGTCCATATCCTGAACATAGTTAGCAACAGTTTCCTTAACCAATGACTTCAGCTCGTCATCAATAGGCTCTGCTGCGCCAGCGTCAGTTACGATACCCTTATGATATTTTTCAATCATGCTTACGGTTCTGTGGAGCAGGTTGCCCAAATCGTTAGCCAGATCAGCATTAACGCGGTTAATCAGAGCGTCACGGGAGAAGTTGCCGTCGCTGCCCAGATTGATTTCGCGGAGCAGGAAGAAGCGGATTGCATCTGCGCCAAATTCATCAATAAGTCCTAAAGGATCAATTACGTTGCCCTTGGATTTGGACATTTTGTCGCCGTCAACAACCAGCCAGCCATGGCCATAAACCTTTTTAGGCATCTCCATACCCATAGCGTGGAGCATAATAGGCCAAATAATGGTGTGGAAACGAACAATTTCCTTACCTACTAAATGGAGGCTTGCAGGCCAGTATTTATTGAACATAGCATCATCAGTGCCATATTTAATACCAGTCAGGTAGTTCAAGAGAGCGTCGAACCATACATATACAACGTGCTTTTTGTCAAAGGGAACAGGAATACCCCAGTCAAAGGTAGTACGGGTAATGCACAAATCCTCCAGACCTTGTTTAACAAAATTAATCATCTCATTGCGGCGGCTTGCCGGTTGGATAAAGTCAGGATTTTCTTCAATGAATTGCAGCCACCACTCTTGGTATTTGGACATTTTGAAGAAATAGCTTTCTTCTTCCATTTCCTCTACAGGACGGCCGCAGTCGGGGCATTTGCCGTCAACCAGCTGACGCTCCAGCCAATAGGATTCGCAGGGAACGCAGTACAGGCCCTTGTAGTTCTTTTTATAGATATCGCCCTGCTCAAAAATCTTTTGCAGTACGTCTTGTACAACCTTATGATGACGCTCTTCGCTGGTGCGGATAAAGTCATTATTGGAAATGTTCAGCTGTTTCCAGAGCAGCTTAAAGTTAGCAATAATAGCATCAACATATTGAATAGGGGTAACGCCCTTTTCCTTAGCCTTACGTTGGATTTTCAGGCCATGCTCGTCACTGCCGGTCAGGAAGAATACATCCTCGCCCTTCAGACGATGAAAACGTGCCAAGGAGTCCGCAACGGTGGTGCAGTATGCGTGACCAATGTGCAGATTGTCACTGGGATAATAAATAGGGGTAGTAATATAAAATGTGGGTTTTGTCATCTTACTTTCCGTCTCCTTCTGCTATTAATTGATTATATAGCTCCCTTTTGGGGATTTTACGTTGTTTGGCAACCTGAGCCAGAGCGGACTTTTTGTCCATACCCTCATCAATCAGCTTGCGTACCTCATCCAGAGGCTCCAGCTGCTCGCCGTCTTCCTCAGCCTTGGCCTCGCCAGGACCAATAATCAGGCAAAATTCGCCGCGTGGCGGCTTTTCCTTGAGCCACGCCAGGGTACTGCTGACAGTACCGCGGTAAAATTCCTCATGAAGCTTGGTCAGCTCACGAGCCGCCGCCATAGGTCTGTCGCCCCAGCAGGTCAATATATCCTCTAAAACATCATCAATACGATGAGGTGCTTCGTACACAATCATGGTAGCAGGAATATGCTTCCACAGCTCCAGCTGCTCACGTCTATTCTTTTTGCTCTTAGGCAGAAATCCGCCAAAGAAAAAAGGATACGTAGGCAAACCAGAGGCAATCAATGCACACAGAGCAGCATTAGCACCAGGGACAGGAACAACCTTAATACCTGCCTCAATGGCCTCCTTGGCCAAAGACTCACCAGGGTCGGCAATACCGGGATAACCTGCGTCACTGACAAGAGTAACATTTTTACCCTTGAGCATTTCCTCCAAAAGATAGGCGCCCTGCTTTTCCTTGCTATGCTCATCATAACGGACTAAATGTCCCTTAATATTAAAATGATTTAAAAGCTGCAGTGTATGCCTTGTATCCTCTGCGGCAATAATATCTGCCTCCTGCAGCATTCTTAGGGCACGTGGAGTCATGTCCTCAAGATTGCCTATGGGCGTAGCGCATAGATACAAATTTCCATATGTATTTTCTGACATTGTCACAGCCTCGCCTCCTGTTAATTTTTAGGCAACAAACACTTACCCATAATAATGATATTTTATCACACTCTAGGTAATAAATAAAGGAAAAGCAGGCATATTTCCTAATTCTCACCACTAGCTTCAAAAGTAATTTTTCTCAAAATCTTTATTGATAATATGTCTTCAGCATACTATACAAGGTATTTCTTCCAGCACCGCTTTTGTGCTATAATCTTGAATATAGACATACAAGGAAGTATTCTTATCTTGAGATACCACCTAAACTCTAGTCTGTAAGCAGTATTTCAAATCAAAGTTTACAGAAATCTGTATAAAACGGAGGCGTAATTATGAAATTCGTCATGTCTTACAGCTGCGGCAAGGACAGCACCTTAGCCCTGCATAAAATGCTGACCGCAGGTCACAAGGCCGTAGCCCTCATTGTTATGTGCAATCCAGATGCTGACCGCTCCTACTTCCATGGAGCTGATTATAAAATGCTTGAGGAATATTCCAAGGCTTTGGATATTCCCCTGCTGCTCACTCCTACCAAAGGTGAGGAATACCATTTGAATATGGAGGCCAGCCTGCGCAAGGCTATGGAAATGGGCGCTGAAGCAGCCTGCTTTGGTGATATAGACATTGAAGATAATCGTGCCTGGTGTGAGGAACGCTGCAAAAATGTAGGTATCAAGTCTGTTTTTCCCCTATGGCAGCGTGACAGAGCAGAAAACGTCTACGAGCTCATCGATGTAGGCTACAAATGCGTAGTCAAGGCTCTGCGCAACGACCTGCTGCCTAAGGAAATCCTGGGACGCATTCTTGATTTAGAGGTAGTAGAGATTATGAAAAAATCTGGCATCGACATTTGCGGTGAAAATGGCGAATACCATACATTGGCAGTTGACGGGCCTATCTTCAAGCATCCTCTCCCCTATAAGGTGAATGGAACCATAGACATAGACAATCACTCCTATGCTGATGTAGCCGTAGAGTAAAGACACCGTCTCCACACAAATATACATATAGCCAAAAGTAAAAGCCTAGGGCAGTCTGCATAAAAGCAAGACTCCTTAGGCTTTAATATTTGCAATGCATCTCCAATATGCCAGTACAGTAACCCCCTGCTCAAAAATAACACTCAGCTCAAAAGCTGAAATATAGCTGCATAAAGCACAAAACGCTGTAAATTAAGCTCATCTTAAGCCTAATCTACAGCGTTTCTTTTTTAAAGACACACTAGCCTTATATGCACATTATAAAGCAATACGAACTGAAATATGTATTACAGCTTAACGTCCAGCTGAGCACATACGCCAACGCCCTGTACGCGGTTAATATTAGTTATAGCAACCCTGTCAATAGGAATAAGGATTACAGCACGAATACCAAGAATGGTCTGCTCAATCTGCAAGGCAGCCTGACATTGGTCAACCTTTTCCCTGGGACCAGAAACCTGAGCAGCACCGGCACGAGTGCCGTCGCCCACTGCGATAATAGGCACAACCTTAGTTGCCTCCGTAGAGCTGACGCCATATTTGGCGGTAACAGCATTGATGCCATCATTCAAGGGACCTGCAGTAGCATTTACAACAGCACCAATGGCACCACCCTTTAAAATTTTGCCTAAAAAGCTTGCCTGAACAGGAGCAACACTGCTGCCTAAAAGCAAGCCACAAACCAGTGCACCAACAATCCATTTCTTATTCTCCATAATCTCCGCCTCCTTGATACAAGAAAATTCCACACTATTTCTCGCACTCAAGATATTCGACGTAAAACATAAAAAGCCTTGCAACAAATTGGTGAATTATTTAACTGCTACTTGAGGGCCATCACTATTTACCCTTACAGGTACCAACAAATCCTGTCCAGGATAAATCCAGCACTGCTTAAGCTTGTTAGCATCTCTAATACGCTCTACTACAATTCTGACATCCTCCTCAGGATCACGATAACGCTCAGCAATTTCCCAAAGAGTTTCACCGGAAGCAACAACTACAGTTGCATTCTTATAAACAGGCTCCTCTGCAAACGCCATATTATATCCTGCATATAAAGCTACACTCAAATATATCATCGCTAAAATCTTTTTCATTATCTTCACCTCTTTGCGAATATCTGTTTGAATATATTCTACTTTATGGAGATATATTTGTCAAGTTTGTTCGCTTTTATCATTGGTGTTCGCACTATATTTTAGCTACCATATATTGTGTGCAGCAGCAATATTTGTCTAAAACCCCGTAAAATTCACATTTTGTTTGTCTTTCAGCACAAAAAAGCGGCTCGGATAACTCCGAACCGCCTGCAAATATTCTGTTCGTTTTTTTGTTTAATGAATAAGCCACATGTAAAAGGGAATCATGCCTATTGCTAAAACCGTACTCACCGCCGTCAGCATAGCAGCATATTTATAATCGCCGCCATAGGCCTTAGCTACAATAGCAGTATTGGTCATAGCAGGCATAGCTGCAATCATCACAAAAACCTTTTCCATCAAAGGCTCCAAATCGAAAAAGGGCAACATCAGGATAACCAATATGGGACAAACAAAATAGCGTCCCAGCATAGCAACAACAAGCTCTTTGCCAAGCTTAATCTCCTGCCAATTAGTCTTGCTCATAGCAATGCCAATAAAGAGCATAGCTAAGGGTGTAGTCATGCCACCAATATATGAAAAGGCCTTGAAAACTGGCTGTGGAAGCTGCCATTCCAAAATAACCATAACCACACCTGTCATAAAGCCCAAGAGCGGCAGAGACAGTATATTATGCAATGTTTGACGGCTAAAAAGAGAAACCGTTTCTCCACTGCCTGATGCCAGCTCATATACACCAAGAGTCCAGAAAAGAGTGGTGTTTACCATATAGTAAATCATGATATATGGTGCACCCGCATCTCCAAATAAGGCAATTCCTAAGGGCAAGCCAATAAAAATAGTGTTGGAAAAGCTGACGCAGGCCGTAAAAATTCCTATGCGGCTGCGTGGCACACCTATGAGCGTGGCAATCAGCTTACTAATAAAATAGCCTGCCATCATAGACAGAAAAGGCACTATTAAGCCCCTGGACATGCTTATAAGCTGATCGTGCTGAAACCTTCCTAAAATGTTCGTAAGCATATAGGTAGGCAGACAGACCTGAGTCACCAGCTTGGACACCAGTGAGACACTTTTTTCATCAAACCAGCCTTTTCGCTCCAGCAGCACACCCATTGCTATCATAATAAGTACCGTCAGCACGCCATTTAAAGAATGCAATACAATATCCATTTTATCCCCTCATCATAAAAGAAAATTACCGAAGCTTAGAGCCTCGGTAATCAGCCTTTAGTTTTTAGCTTTTTTATTTTCTTCCAGCTTAGCTTCCATCCAGGCAATCATTGCCAGTTTGCCAAATTGGTGCCAGGTTGCACATTCAGTATTTTTAGCAATGTACTCGTTCCATTTTTGTTGGTTAACATTTTCAACCTCTAACAGGTTCATAATGCCAAAGCCACTGCGCCAAATCATGTCATCCATAGAGGTAAACTTGCTGTTAGCCTGCATAAATTCAGTATTGAACAGCTCAGGAAAGCTTACCTTGTTCAGAATTTTAGCCAGCTCTTCATCTGCAGTAAAGGTATAAAGTAATCTCTTAAAATTTTTATCTAAGCTTTTCTCGTCCATGTGGAGCCTCCTAATTCTTATGTCATATAGAAGTATTTTATCACAAAAGACATACAAAGGGAAATTTTTTGTATTTATTTTATCAGTATACCACCTTATTTATCCTTGAATTCCTACTGAATTCGTAGTAAAATGTTTTTAACACGAAAGGGGGTGGGCCTATGAAAATTTCTACAAGGGGACGCTATGCGCTAAGGCTCATGCTTGACCTCGCCGTCAACGACCAGGGAATCTATATTCCACTGAAGGCTATTGCTGAACGTCAGGATATATCAGATAAATATTTAGAACAAATCATCCACCAGCTCAGCAAGGCAAACTTTGTAGTAAGCGCCCGCGGCGCCCAGGGCGGCTATAAATTAGCAAAACGCCCGGACGAATATACCGTAGGCGAAATATTACGCACCGTTGAGGGCAGTCTGGCACCTGTTGCCTGTCTGGAGTGCGATACTCCCTGCACAAGAGCGGAACAATGTATAGCTATTGGCTTCTACAAAAAAATACAGACCGCTATAGATGATGTAGTGAACAACACTACATTAGCTGATATGATTAACGATTTTAACAACAAAATGTAATTCTTTTATTTTTTCAAATGAGGAGATGTTAAAAATGATTAAAATTGCTCACACCATGACGGATTTGATTGGTAATACGCCTCTATTGGCTTTAGAAAATTATACTCGTATCCACAATGTACCAGCTACTATTATAGCTAAGCTGGAATACTTCAATCCCAGTGGCAGTGCCAAGGACAGAATTGCCTACGCTATGATTGCTGATGCTGAGGAAAAAGGAATTTTAAAGCCTGGCGGTACAATCATTGAGCCGACAAGCGGTAACACAGGCATAGGTCTGGCAGCAGTAGCTGCTGCGAAGGGCTATCGTGCTATTTTGGTTATGCCCGACACCATGAGTGTAGAGCGCAGAAATATGATTGGTGCCTATGGTGCAGAAATTGTCCTTACACCTGGTAAGCTTGGCATGCAGGGTACCCTGGACAAGGCTGCTGAATTGGCCAAGGAAATTCCCAACTCCTTTATTCCCAGCCAATTCGACAATCCTGCCAATCCTGAAATTCATTACCGTACCACTGGTCCTGAGGTATGGAATGATACTGAAGGCAATGTAGATGCCTTTGTTGCAGGTATCGGTACAGGAGGCACCTTAAGCGGCACCTCTAAGTATCTCAAGGAGCACAAGCCAGAGATTGTGACAGTAGGTGTTGAGCCTGATGCATCTCCCCTCATTACCAAGGGACAGGCTGGTCCGCACAAGCTGCAGGGCATTGGTGCAAACTTTGTTCCTAAAAACTACAAGTCAGAATATGTAGACGAGGTGCTTACAGTAAGTGCAGAAGAAGCCTTCGCTGCTTGCCACGACCTGGCTAAAACCGAAGGAATCTTAGTTGGCATTACCTCCGGTGCTGCTCTGGCCGCTGCAGTACGCCTCAGCCATAGACCCGAAATGGCAGGAAAAACCATTGTTGCTCTTCTGCCTGACTCTGGCAACCGCTATTTGAGCACCCCTGGTTTTATTGAATAATATTGGAGGAAGTACAATGACATTAACACGTGATGACGCCTGGGCACTCTTGACAAAATATAATCAGGAGCCCTTTCATCTGCGCCACGCCCTGACCGTAGAGGGTATTATGCGCTACTTTGCCAACGAGCTTGGCTATGGCAATGAGGCTGATTTTTGGGCCAACGTAGGACTGCTCCACGACCTGGACTTTGAACAATATCCTACTGAGCACTGCGTAAAATCTCAGGAGCTGATGCGCGAGGCAGGTCTTGATGAAGATATTATCCGCTCCACCGCCAGCCATGGCTATGGTCTGACTGGTGCAGATATTGAGCCTACCCACGAAATGGAAAAGGTTCTCTTTGCCATTGACGAGCTTTCCGGTCTTATTGGCGCTGCTGCTATTATGCGTCCTTCCAAAAGCGTACAGGATTTGGAGCTGAAGTCTGTAAAGAAAAAGTTCAAGGATAAAAAGTTCGCCGCAGGCTGCAGCCGCGATGTCATCACCGCAGGTGCAGAACGCTTGGGCTGGACTGTAGACGAGCTCATTGAAAAAACTATTCTGGCTATGCGTGTAGACGAAGACGCCATTAACGAAGCCTGTGCTAAGCTATGAAAAATCTGCTGATAATCTTGGCAGCCTGTCTTATGCTGCTACACAGTTCCACAATAATGGCAGCACCTGCAAAACAGGCAGCAGCACCTGACGCCACAGCTAGCTGGCAAAGCCTGCTTCCGCCTAAGGCCGGAGATTTTTACCTGCTTACCAACAAAGCAGGCGGATATTCCCTGCAGCTGCCCAAGGCCTTTGGCACCGACCCTCTGGCTGGGCTGCCTCACGCAGACGGACCAATGCAGCTCCGCGCTAAAAGTGAAACTCTGCTCTGCGCAGTAAATGTCCAGGCCCCACATGACTCACACTATTTCAAGGCTGCAGCTCCCTTACCAGAGCTTCCGCACAAAGAGTCCCTGGTTCAATGGCAGCACGGCAGCAAATTAGTATGGAACTGCAGCCTTAGCAGGCAGCAGGACTACAACGGTGACAAGCTAGTACTGGAAGCCACAGCCCCCACCAACGGCAAAACCTTCGAGCTAATCTATGTACTGCCAACGAAAGACTACGCTAGGCTCCTTTCCCAAGCACTATGGTCATTGAACAGCTTTGAAATTCTAAAAGAAAATAACTGATACAGCAGACAAGGCACACTGCTTGCGCAGTGTGCCTTTAGTATTTACAAGTATAAAATTATTCCTTAGCCTGAGCAAAGGTATTGGTCAATGCTGCAAAGTCCTCTAAGGAAAGAGTTTCTGCTCTGCGCTTGCCGTCTACGCCAGCAAGCTCCAGCCATTTATTTACCTGCTCGCCCTTGATGCCCATATTCTTTAAAGAATTGCTGAGCATTTTACGACGCAGGGAGAAGGCTGCCTTTACAACGCGGAAGAACAAATTCTCATCGCATACCTCAACAGGAGGAGTGCTGCGACGTTTGCAGACAATTACTGCGGAGTCTACGGACGGAGCAGGAATGAAGGAAGAAGGCGGTACTATAAATGCAATTTCCGGCTCAGTAAAATACTGAATCGCTACAGACAGCGCACCATAATCCTTACTGCCAGGCTTAGCCGCCATACGCTCTGCTACTTCCTTCTGCACCATTACAACCAAACGCTCCATGGGCAGACGCTTTTCTAAAATAGCAAAAATAATGGGAGTAGTAATATAGTAGGGCAGATTAGCGCAGCATTTAAAATCAGGCTTCTGCACCTGCTCCATAATATCAACCTGCAGAATGTCACCATTAACAATGCGCACATTGTCGTAGCCCTCTAAGGTTACATCCAAAACTGGCAGCAGTCTTTTATCCAGCTCTACTGCTACAACATTGGCTCCGCTTTCAGCAAGACCCTGAGTAAGAGTACCAATGCCAGGGCCAACCTCTAGAACAGTATCCTCAGGAGTAAGCTCCGCAGCCTCGACAATACGTCGCACTACAGTTTCATCTATCAAAAAATTTTGTCCCAGCTTTTTATCTGCACGCAGCTTAAAGCGGTGCAGAATATGATTAGTAACCTGGGGAGAAGCAATAATCGGTTTGTTCACTTACTCTTATCTCCTATCAATTACAGTCAGCGCCGCCATAAATTCCTCACGGGTGACGCCATAATGATTAAGTCTTTCTAAAAAACGCTTAGCATTGCCATAGCCTATTCCCAGCTCAGCGCCAAGAGCATCTCTGCGCTCTGCGGCATCAGCACAGCCGTTCAATCCATACTCAAACAGATCCATATGGGTGAACTCTGCCTGAGGCTTGTATTCATGGTGACGCACCTTAGCCAGCGCCGCCAAAATAGCCTCCGGCTTAGCCTGCTCCACGCCAACATCATTGTTGGCCGTAGCTTGAATTTTAGGAATAAAGGCCTGACCTGCATCAGGAAAACGCTCAGTCAAAAAGCGACGGATCCTTTCGCCTGCTCCATCAGGGTCAGTCAGAATGATAATGCCGCGCTTTTTATAGGCAGCCTCTATTTGCTTTAAGGTGTAGGGAGCCAGAGTAAAGCCTCCTGTTTCAATGGTGTCTGCCTCCAGAGCTTTGCTAATGGCTACGGTATCCATCTTTCCCTCTACAACAAGTACCTCTTTTAACATAATTAATCCTCTAAAATATAAACTTCTACATTGCGTCTGCCAAAATGAATGGCAGCATTATAGTCATCATAAAATAAATCTATGCGGTTGCCAATGATATAACTACCTGTATCACCGGCCATAGCAATACCATAACCAGGAATATACATCTTGGTGTAAAGCGGAATCACTCTGGGGTCAACAGCAACTATGCCTACATAGGGATAAATGCCAACAGCAGTAGGATTACCGGTTGCTACATACGCAGAAGCCTCAGCAATAATTTTCTTTTTATAACGCTTATAGCCGTCAGGAGTTTTGACGCTCATAGCCATACCCTTCAATACAACCTTGCTTTCAGGCTCCTGCAGTATTTCACGTCCCAGTTCAGTAAAAGAATGAGTGCCGTCAGCATTAGCTACTTTTTTAGAAATAACCTTGCTCTTACCAGGCTTACCACCGTCCTTAATCAGATTTTCGCCAAAATTACGGCTGTAGTCCTCAATATATTTTACTGGAATATCTACCTCTGCTTCATCAAAGTGCAGCTCCTCGCCTTTGTTGAGAACATAAACTCTCATACCGCTTTGCAGCTCCTTATCCGCTTTAGGATAAATACGGCTCTTTTTGAATGAAATGCCTAAGGATTTCAAAGCTTCTCCAACAGTTTCCTTGCTGGAACGCAGCAGCTCCTCCTTACCATCGCGGACAACAGTAAACTCCTTGGCACGTATTACCTGAATAACACTGCCATCCTGCAGACTTTTATTTGGTCCTAAAAGCTTCCAGCTATCACCATTTTTAAAGGGAACACCTGTAGCCTCAATAATCAGCTGTGGATTGCTTTCGTTGGTACGCAGCTCCTTTTTATGACCATCATATTCAATAGTAATCTGACGTGTAATATCAAAGCCTGCCAAAAAGGGAGTCATCAAAATGATAGCAATGCCCAAAACAAGACATTGTAAACGAATTTTACTCATGAATTTATACATGGGAACTTCCTCCTTAATCTGTAATATTTTATCACAAATTGGCAAAAATCGTCAAATTTACGCCTTTTGCGGCTTCCCATATATATCTATAATACTTAAATTATAATCTGTAAGTAAAAAAGCCGCTAAGCGGCTTTCTTATTCGTAAAACTTTTGGACCTGCTCAGTGTAGGAACCATCAGCATTATACATGATAAGAGGAGGCAAAACATCAAGTCCGTAGCTTCCTCCCTTGACCATCTCCATCAGAAAAATCCAGGCAGGCTTGCCAATGGAAGAATGCACCCATTGAAGCCGCTTGGGCTGCAAACCATACTTAAGTGCCAGCTCAATGCTTTCTATAAAGCGCTCAGGCAGCTGTACCAAGGCAAAGCGTCCACGATAACGTACTGCATAAGCAGCAGCCTTAAAAAAGTCCTCTAGGTTAGCAGATACCTCATGGCAGGCAGCTGTACCAATCTGGCGCACGTTGCCGCTATTGCGATAGGGCGGATTAGCAGCAACCAAATCCATGCTTTCAGGGGCAAACAGCTCCTTGTAGTTACGGATATCTCCGTCTATAATATTAAACTTTTCCTCCAGACCATTGTCTGCTACACTGCGGCGCAGCAACTCCGTAATACGTGGATTAACGTCCAGGGCTGTCACCTGAGCAGCACCGCGGCTTTCCAACAGCATACTAATGGCACCAGTGCCACAGCCCAGCTCCAGCACCTTAGCCTGGCGTACTACATGGGGAAAATTTCCTAAAAATACAGCATCCGTAGTAAAACAGAATTCCTTGGCATCCTGCCAGATTTTATACTGGCAGCCAGGAACGTAGTCACAGCGAACGCTGCTTTCATTACACATTATCAGCCTGGGACGCATCTACAATTTCATCCCACTCCACCTGAATAATATTGTCAGGAGCCAGCTGTACAGAAGCAGTACGCTGACCGCGGCTAATACCTACAACCTTACCCTCGCCCATGGTGGTAACAACAGTAGCACCTATTTTAGGAATTTCCACACGCTCACGACGGTGATTGTTGCAGGAGCCTTTGCAGTACATATGATTTTCATATTTCAGGCAGCACATCAATCTGCCGCAGATACCGGAAATCTTGGTAGGATTAAGGGACAGATTCTGGTCCTTTGCCATACGAATGGAAACAGGCTCAAAATCACCCAGGAAGGTAGCGCAGCACAGGGGACGTCCACAGCTGCCAATACCGCCAAGCATTTTAGCCTCGTCACGCACGCCAATCTGGCGCAGCTCAATACGGGTACGGAAAACGGACGCCAAATCCTTTACCAACTCACGGAAGTCAATACGACCGTCTGCGGTAAAGTAGAAAATAATTTTGTTAACATCAAAGGTGAACTCTACATCAATCAAACGCATAGGAAGACCATGATTTTTAATTTTGCGCAGACAGATGTTGAAGGCCTCCTTTTCACGTACCTTGTTCTCTACCAGCTTGTCCTCATCCTCAGCAGTTGCTTTGCGCATAACCGGCTTCAGAGGGGATACTATATCCTTTTCATCAACCTCACGAGGACCGATAACTACCTCGCCGTATTCTACGCCACGAGCAGTTTCCACAATGGCAAAATCGCCCTTGGCTACACCTGTGTCTGCCGGATCAAAATAATATATCTTACATGCCTTTTTAAATCTAATACCTACAACTGTTGGCATTTTTATCACTCCTTGTATATTGAATCTATTTTAAGAGCCATGGACTCCTGCGCCAGCTTCACGCCAACACTGCTGTCCAAAGCTGCATAAGTCTCTTTAATGATGTCTAAAGCCTGCTTAAGACTGCGGGAGCTCCACCCCCTGCTTAACTGCTGCAGACCTGTTTCTATATCACAATTATATAATGCTATTTTAGCATCTGCGCGGATTATCAGCAAATCACGCAATAAAAGCTGCAAGAGCTTAACAAATAAAATCGCCTGATTTCTATCATATTTTTCTACCCAAGGACGACCAACTACATAGTCCATAGGCATCTTTAGGGGCAAAGCCTCCAAAAAGGCTACTGCCTGCTGACGAACTTCAAAAACCTGCTGTTCCAGAAGTCTCACCGCTGCGCCTAAGGAGCCTTCGCTGATACGTGCCAATACGAGAGCATGCTCCTTACCTACGCCACGTTCAAGCAGCGCCTGATACACCAGCTCCTCTGGAATAAGCTGAAAGCGTACCTTGACCACACGAGACAGAATAGTAGTCAAAAGCTTGTCCTCCGACTCAGCCAATAGAATGATCACCCAGCCTGCAGGAGGCTCCTCCAATAGCTTTAAAAAGCTGTTGGCAGCGTACACTGTCATAGAGTCAACCCCATCAATAATGCAGACCTTATTCTGTGACATAACAGGTGCAAAGGCAGCCTTGCCAGTTAGCTCACGTACCTGGTCAATACCTATATCCTTAATGCGTCCTGTCTTGGTGTCCTGCTCCTGCTCCAAAAGGATAAAATCAGGGTGACTGAAATTACCATCCTCCAAATTCATCAGACGGCAGGATTCACAGTCATCAGTACCAGTACTGCTTTCGCAAAGGAGAGTTTTGGCAAATTCCAAGGCCAGACGCTTTTTACCAAGTCCGGCAGCACCAAGAAACAGCAGCGCATGAGGTCTTTCCTGTGCATGAAGATAGCTGCTTAAAAAGCTTTTTACTCCCTCATGTCCCAGAACATCATTCCACATTTTACAGCTTCCTCTCCAAAAATTCCCCAATAACATCCATAATTGCTGCGCTGACAGCAGCTTCACTGCCTTCAGCATTTATGATACGCATACGCTCAGGCTCCGCCTTCGCTAAGGCTGCAAAGGCACTGCGCAGCTTGTACTGCAGCTCCAAGCCCTGCTCTTCATAGCGGTCGGTTACACCTCTGGCATCTCTGCGTTTGAGTAAAAGCTTAGGGTCACCATCCAGCACCAAGGTCAGATCCGGTGCAAGTCCTTCTGTAGCAAAAGCGTTCAGCTGACGCAAATCAGTGAGCTCATCTATGGTCTTGCCTGCGGCCAACCCCTGATAAGCCAATGTAGAGTCGCTAAAGCGGTCACATAAAACTATCTTTCCCGCCTCAAGAGCAGGCCTAAGCAGCTTGTCCACATGCTCACTTCTGGCAGCAAGATATAAAAGTGTCTGAGTAGTATTATTCAACGGCAAAGCAGCGTCAAGCACCAAAGTTCTAACCTTCTCTGCCAGCTCCGTACCACCTGGCTCACGGCTTTCCACTACCTCATAGCCCTGCTGACGCAAAAGCTCTGCAGCCTTATGAAGCTGTGTGGTTTTACCTGCGCCGTCCAAGCCCTCTAAAGTTATAAATAAACCCTTCATAAAATTATCCTCTCAAAACTCGCACCGTCAAAAGCTGAGAATCAGCAGGACCACTTACAGGCAGTCCCAAGGCCCTCTGCTTTTGGCAGTAGGCTATAATTTCCTCGGTAATACGCTCACCAGGCAACAGTACAGGAATTCCAGGCGGATAAAAGCTTACCTGCTCCGCACATATCCTTCCTGCCGACTCTTCCAAAAGCACACTTTCCTTAGGACTATTAAAAACCTGACGCAAGGACATAACTGCCTCCGTTCCAGGGACCTTAATAGCCTGAGCCTGCTCTTGACGCGGCCTTTTATTCTTAGACATATATTCCAAGGCACTGCGGATACGTGCCAATCCATCAGCAAAGCCGCCATCCATATCTGCGTAGGTTACCAAAAACAATACGTTTTCAGCATCTACCAGCTCCACTGCAACCTTAAAGCTGCGGAAAATATCTCCTGCCTCAACACCGCTGATGCCCCAGTCTACAAAATTAACTGTAACCTTGGTCATATCAAGAGCAAGGCCGTCACAATCCTGCGGCTCCATTACTCGCAAGCCAGCAAACTCACCGCACAGCTTACGCAAACGTTGTGCCGCTTCACAGGCCAGCTCACTCATTAATGTACCATGGGCCTGCAGCTGAGCTCGAGCAGCGTCCAGAGATGCCATCAAAAAGTAATTGGGACTAGTAGTTGTCAAAATACTCATCACATCAGCAGCACGCTGCAAATCAAGTCGTTCACCCTGAAAATGAACCATACTGCATTGGGTCATAGCACCTACTATTTTATGAGTGCTTTGTGCGCAGGCGTCAGCCCCCTGCTGCAAAGCAGACTTTGGCAAAAGCTCACTAAAGCCCAAATGAGGACCATGAGCTTCATCAACCAAAAGCACTGCGCCTCTAGCGTGACAAATTTCTGCAATCTCACTGACCTTGGCTGCAACGCCATAGTAGTTAGGACTTGTCAGTAAAACAGCCTTAATCTCTGCATCCTTGTCTAAAGCAGCCTTTACAGCTTCAGGAGTAACCTGCAGCTGAATACCAAAGGCCTCACTGTATTCTGGCTCCAGATAAACTACTTCAATACCACCCAGCACTAGACCACCTGCCACACTGCGATGAGCATTACGTGGCAAAAGCAGCTTTTCACCAGGCTGCAGCGCCGTCATCAGCATAGCATGTATAGCCTGACTAGTACCATTTACTGCCCAAAAGCAAGCATCACTGCCATAGGTCTTAGCTGCCAGCTCCTGCGCCTCCTTGATATACATAGTAGGCTCGTGAATATCGTCCAACTCACTCATGAGAGACACATCCATAGGAACGGCTTTGCCCAGCTCACTGCGCAAAGCCTGCGCCATACCACGGCCTCCCTTATGACCAGGAGTGTGCAAGGGATAAATATTTTCAGCCTTATATTTCAGCATCGCTTCTAACAACGGCATGCGCAAATCATTACGATTGACGCCGTCTAAAAGCTCCTGCCAGTTCTTTTCCATAATAAGCCTCCAAAAATAAACTTATCATTTTATTTTATCATAAAAACACTACGGTCTACAAATAAAATCTCTATTGAAATGATAGTAAATCAAATAGCTGACTTAAAAGATAAAAGGGACGCACCCATTGCCAGTGCGTCCCTTAGGATAATTTTAGATATCTAGTTGTCGTAAAGGCCCACCATAGTATAGGCAAAATTATCTGCCCCATGAAGGAACTTTAGCTTTACTCTCCATAGATTTTAAGGCTACCTCATAGATTTTTAGCAATGTTTTATCATTGCCAACATCCTTTATTTCCATATCATTACCTAAATTTAAGCATATATTTCCTTTGTCGTCATATATATGCTGGGCAACAATACAGTAGGTTCTGCCAAAATTATCAAACATATATAAAGTAAGCATTCCCACAGCATTTTCCAATCCTTCTGTACTACGGATGTCTGCAATAAAACCTTGGTCCTGATAACGTTCTTCAACAGCAACAATCAAGAATGCAGCACTCTCCCTATGTACAACCTTAACATTATCCAAATCAACATAAAGACTGCCTACATTACTTTGGCCAACTGCTATGTAATTGCCAGCATGCTCAGCCGCCCAAGTACAGCTAGGGAAAAAGCTTAACAAAGCTCCACAAAGAAATGCAAGAATTTTTTTCTTCATAGCCATTATTTAGAAGCTTTTTCTGCTTGCAGCTTGGTGATAGCAAAATCAACCAGTCTGCCCTTTTTATCACAGGTAAGAATAAAAGCAACTAAGTCTTCCTTAGTGCAGTTAGAAATATAAGTTACTCTATCAAACTGGTCATAACGCTCATAAGAGAAGAATTTATTGTTTTTTACATTACCAAATTGAGATTTTACTTGTTTTTGCAGTTCTGCAAATGCTTGAGCATTAATTTTAGATTTCAAATCAGTACTAAAACCACCTGCTACTTCAGTATAAGCAGCCGGAGTAGATTTAAAGCCAGCCATAAATTTTTCCGCACTGTCCTGTGCTTTATTCAAAGCACCACCGTCAGCTGCCATACACAAGCTGCTAAATGCCAGCGTAAAAATAGCAGTAAGCATTAAAATTAATTTTTTCATAGAAAATTGCTCCTTTATTAAAATCTTGATTAGATATGACAAAGACGGACTACAATAGCCCGTCTTTGTCTTGAAAGGTTGATTTTTATATCAGCTCAATATGAGCCTCTATCAAAATTATTTTGCAGCTTTTTTCGCAGCTAATTCAGCATGACGTTGTTGTTGTTTTTCAACTTTTGCCAGCTCAGCAGCCTTTTTGATTGCAGCAGCTTTTTCAAGCTTTACTTTTTCAGCAGCTCTTTCCTTAGCAGCTTTCATTTCAGCAGGAGTCTTGCGGCCGAATTTCCAGGTTGCACCAATACCGCCCATTACTTCATCGCCAGAGGTAGAAACGCTCATGCTCAGCATGAAGTCTTTGTTCGGATAGTGGAAGAAGCCCAGTGCAGCGCCGGTTTCACTTCTGTATTGGCCAACGCCTACAGCAATTTCAGTCGGAGCTTCAGGATCATAACCCATAGTTCTCAAGTTAGCGATAGCAGCTGCCATTGCACCAACTTTGTCAATCTTCTCATCAACTCTATCAATGCGGCTATTAGCATCTGCCAGACCTTGTTCCAGATTATCTACACGGCTGCCAACATTGGACAGGCTAACCTCTTTGTCAGTACCCTTGTTAATAACAACATCGTCCTTGGATACGGAAGTACCATTTTCGCCGCCAACAGTTACGCCGTCTTTAGATACGGTAGTTCCATTTTCGCCACCAACGTTTACGCTATCTTTAGATACTGTGGTGTCGCCAACAGTTACTTTGTTGGAGGTAATACCGTCTTTATCAATAGTGGTGTCACCAACAGTTACTTTGTTGGAAGTAATGCCGTCTTTACTAATAGTGGTATCACCAACAACTACATTATCAGCGTTAACAGTACCAGCATTTACGTTACCAGCATTAATGTTACCACTGCCAGCATTTACATCACCAACGGTCAGGTCGCCATCAATTTGAGTATGACCTTCTTCGGTCTTGTCTTTATTGATGTTTTGGGTCTTATCCTGCAGATCTTTGATGGCCTCATCATATTTTTCAACATTAGTTCTATATTCATCATAGAAATCGCCTAAATTAATAGAACCATACTTGCCAGAAGTAAAGCTTGCGTTAGCCCCCAGATTTACAGCACCCTTGAAAGTTGCTGCGCCACTATCGCCGTCAACAACAAATTGACCAGCAGCAGTAGAGAATGTACCATCGCTTGCAATCATAGTCTTGCCTTCGATTTCAGTTACGAATTTTCCTTCTACTGCGCTTTTTCTACGCTCAATACCAGCTACATTTTTGTTGGACGCTTCAACATCAGATTTCAAATCTTCAATGTTAATTCCATTGTAAGTAGTAGCTTGAATGTTACCATCTTTATCTACACTAAATTTACCATTGGAAATATTACCACCATTAATTATAGTAGAACCGGCTTCACCATTGGTAAAGGTTACACCATTTTCTCCTACACGAACATTGCTACCAAAAGCATTGCCCAGCAACACACCATTATTGTCTACAACAACAGCATTGTTACCATTTTTCATACCAGCTTGGTCAGCACCTACATAAAGAGTAGAGTTACCAACTTTAGAGGTTACGGTACCATCTTTATCTACTTTAAATGCACCATTTGCAACGGACAATGTGCCTTGAGCTTCAACATTGCCATCAGCATCAACGCCAAACTTCTTATCAAGAACACCTACACTCAAGCCGCCACTTGCATTGATTCCGTCAAAGCCAATAGTATTACCATTGATAATAGCATCTCCAGCTACAGAAGCCAAAATTTGTGTCTTGCCGTCCTTACCAAATTTAATACCGTTCTCAGATAAACTTACTCCATTAATAGCACCTTTAGTTGTAATATCACCAGTAGCACCACTAACTGCAAAGTTGCCATTACCAGTAGAGAATCCATTCTCGGCAATAATAGAACCAGGAGTATAAACATTGCCTACAGAATTAATAGCTACTTTACCCTCTATGATAGTTTCATTTTCACGAGGTCTAGTAATACCAGCAACGTTAGCACTAACTTTATCAATACCTTCAACACTATTTGCTAATTCGCCAATATTTACACCATTGAAAGATTCTGCAGTAATTGTTGCACCGTTGATAGTACCATCAATAGACATGTTACCACGAACACTTAAATTTTGGTTCAGAGCTAAACCGCCTTCTCTTGTTAAAAGAACATTCAGCTTACCATCATCACCATACATTTTCAGGCCTTCAGCAGACATAGAAACTACTTTATTGGTAGCACTAGAATTAATAGTCAGTTCGCCCTTCTCCATACGTACATTAGGACCATTTAAGGAACCAAAGCGACCTAAACCATCTGCTACTACGTTACCTGCAACATTTACGGAGTTAAATTCAGCAGCACCTTCTCTATTAATAGAAGCTGCAACGGTTGTACCATCTTCTTCATATACCCACAAGCCAGCCTTATTATTAACACGTACGGTGTCTTCAATATATGTAGAAGCTCTATCACCTTTAGTTGCACGACGAATACCTGCAACATTGTTACCCATTGCTTTAACATCGATACCATTAACTAAAACTTCGTCACCATTAGTTGCTAAAGAAACACCATTGAATGTTTTTGCATTAACCTCGCCTGTATCAGCATCCAAGTTAATTTGGGGAACACCATTTTTCAAACCAACCGCAATGCTACCACTGGTTCCATCAATAACCGTTTTAATACTATTACCATCTAAGCCACCAACGGATATTGTTCCTTTAGTACTGAGATTGCCACTAGCAGGATCAAGATACAGAGTATCATCACCATTTTTAGCTTCAGTATAAATCATAGTTTTTCCTGGAACAACTTCTTTAATGACAAAATTGCCGTCAGAACCCTCAATCTTCAACTCATCACCATTTACAGGAGCTGCAAATACAGGAGCTGAATATAAGCCAACCATAACGGAAGCACACAACATAGATGCCACAACCATAGACTTATTGTTTTTCAACATTTTAGACACCTTCCTTTAAAACCTTTTATTCCACAAAATCTTTGCGAAACACTTAAAGCTTGTTTAAGCCACACTTTCGCCTGGTATTATATTAGCACTCCACCCCCCCGAGTCAAGTGTTCTATAGGAAAATACAGCACTTTTAATTACTTAGTCTATTTTCAATCTGTTCACAATATTAATTTTCAAGCAACCCTTACATAGATTGGATTCTTAATACAACTTTATATTAAAATATTTCTACAATAATAATAAATAACAAAACATGTTCTCGTTTATGCTTAAATTGCCAGAGACTTCTATCTATCACGTTCATAAGAAAAATTTTTCCTTTTAATTCTTTAAGCTGCTATTCTGTATTTCTCCCATAAAAAAGCTCCTGGCCTACTAACATAATTAGTAAACCAGAAGCTTTAACAACACTATGCTTTTTATTATTGAATGTAATTAAACTGTTAGTTTATCTCAGAAGAACAACGACGGCGTACTAACAGTACTTCTAGGAAAATTAACGCCGCAAACAAGGTATTCGCAGTTGTACTTAACTAAGACCGCGGAGAATGCCTCAGATGCTAGAAAATGCGACGGCGTACTAACTACAAACTAAGACTGCAGCGAATGCGCCAGATACGAGGCAGGATTCATAGACTACGTCTATGAATCCTAACGAAGTAGATGACGTATTTATTATATGCAGTCGCATTTTACATCTTCCCAGATGACGAACCTAGCCCTACTGAACCCATTAAAGGTTGTCGCAGAGGCAGAAGTATAAGCACCACAAGCAGGAACAAGCAGCAAGTCCCCAACCTCTAATGGTGCAGTCATACGACCACGGAACATAATATCAAGGGAATCACAGCTAGGACCAGCAAAGGTTGCTGCTACACGCTCCTCGCCTTCCTTAAAGCTGATAAGCTTGAAATCCCATTGATCAAAGATTACGCCAGAAAAGGTTCCATAAAGACCTTCATCAAGGAAATACCAAGGCTGACCACCACGCTCAGTCACACCAATTACACTGGTAATAAGATTTACTGCAGTACCGCAAATGTAGCGTCCAGGCTCGGACCAAATTTCAATATTAGGGAAATCCTCATCTAGACGTGCATTGATTTGCTGCAGCATTTCAGGAAGATTAAATTTTACTTTAGGCTCAGGAATGGGAAATCCTCCGCCAATATCAAGAATTCGCAGCTCCAGGCCAGCCGCCTTAGCTTCCTCAAAAAGCTCACGAGCAATATCAAGAGCGTGCAGATAAGGCTCTGCACTGACAGTCTGACTGCCTACATGAAAGGCAATACCAGCCATATCAAGACCTGCTTCTTTTGCTTTGAGCATTAAATCCAGTGCATTTTCACGAGCAGTACCAAATTTTTTGTTCAAATCTACATGGGCAGAGGAATTATCTATACGCAGACGCAGCAGCACCGTTGTACCAGGGCAGGCTGTCTGAATTTTGGCAATCTCAGACGCACTGTCAAAGGTCATTTTATGTACGCCACACTCATTGCAGGCCCTTAAGCCCACACCAGTCTTAACAGGATTAGCATAAATCATACGCTTTCCTTCAATACCCATATCGTACAGAGTGCGTATTTCACCATCAGATGCTACGTCGAAGCAGGAACCCATTTCCTTCATAACACGAAGAATTTCCGGATGAGGATTAGCTTTAATTGCGTAGTGAACAGCTACGCGAGGCATATACTTTTTTAACAGCTCATAATTTTTACGAACCTGTTCTAAAGACAGCACCAAAAGCGGAGAACCATATTCAGCCGCCAGTCTTTCAACATCAGTCTTATCAATTTGGAAAATTTTATCTCTTAACATATCCACTCTCCCCTTGCCTTTGCAATGTATTTTATTATTTGATTTTATCATAAAAAGGGAAATACACAATAGGAAAATATAAAGTAATTTTTCTTTTCCATAAGTGCTTTATAGTGTTCTTTAATCCACTACTAAACAATATATCACAGCACATCTGCGATATACGTGATAATCACCCTCAAACTCCCACTACACCAAGGTTTTCACAAAAAGATGAGCGACTTTTCCAAGAAATTCGCAAAAAGATGAGGGACTTTAGTCTAGTAAAGGCATAAAAAGACCTGAGCAGAAAAATCTACTCAGGTCAATAAAGTATTGCAATTTAGAATCGTTTCTTGATATGTCTGCAAATTATGGTTCTATATTAAATAAATCGTCCAACGTGAAACAAGAAATCTTATCAAGATTATTTACATCCTCACAAAATCCACCTTTGGAAAAAAATCCATAATGATGGCATTGCAATCCTGTTGCCTCAACCTGGCGTATTTCCGCTTCAATCATTTTTCTATCAATACCATGATTTCTAAACTTAGCCTCGTAAAAATTGTAGCCAGAGGAATCTAGTGTAACTATATCAAATTCACCATTTTTCTTATTAACAGAATCATCATAATAATAGCGCCCTATTTTTTCAAAAGTCTGTGGCATTAAGCCTCTTTTGTTAAGCTCTATTAAATATTGTCCACAAATACTTTCAAATACCTTTGGAACATGACTGCTATTAAAGTCCTCTTTAATATATTTTTCATAAAAAATTTCCGAAGGCATAATACTAATCTGAGAAGAATATCTGAATACGTATTTATAATAGAACAAAGCCAAATTATCGCAAATATAATATCCGGATTTTCTTTTATTATTCTCGTCATTAATAGGAGAGGTTTTAGCCACTATTTCCATATTAATCAATCTATCAAGAACATCTACTAAGGTTGGTCCACTAGAAATATGAGATTGACTCAAAATATCTTTAAACCTGGTGAATCCCTTGGCCAATGTTTCAAAAACAATATTAGCATTAGAAATTTTAGAAATCTCAGCTCTTAAAAATAATCCTATTTCATTTTCTAAGCGTGCTCCAGGAGATGCTATAAGACGAATAATATTTTCTTCAACAGTTTGCGAAGGATTTATCAAACGGTTATAGTAAGGTATACCGCCAAAAACACTATATAGCCTTACCTTATCCTCGTTGGAAAAGGTTGGATAAAAGCATGCTGCTTCAAGATAATTCATAGGCTTCAAATCTATAGTAAGGTCCACACGGCCGTAAAGAGGATTTTGTACAAGTAATAAGGAACGCATAGTGTCAATATAGGAACCGCACACAACAAGCTTTAATTGACTATTTTCCCTGTATTTATCCACCAAACCCTGAATGATACTATCTAAGCCTTCCACACGCTCTCGCAAATACGGATACTCATCCAATACTAAAATTATTCTTTTATTCAAAGCGGACTGGAACAAAAACTGCAGAGCAGCCTCCATATTTTTAAATTGTATGCAAGGCAGGTCAAAAACTTCTGCAATCAATAATGATAAGCTTTCTACATTATTTGCTTCAGATGTCTGTTTGCATTCATAATATATAAATTTATATTCCGACTCCTTGATAGCCTGTTTAATAAGCTCGCTTTTACCTACCCTGCGACGACCATATACCAACGCTGCCATAGATAAATCATCGTAAAAAAAACTCTTTAAACGCTTCAGCTCCTGATTTCTACCAAAAAAATCCATTTATTCGGTCACCTCCGATTCGGTTTTTTCCGAATAATATTATATCATTCTGACGAACCTCCGTCAATTTATTCGGTTTCTTCCGAATCGGTTTCATCAGAATAAGTATGTACTAGTTTTCTTTTGACCATGGCTTCAAAAGAAAACTATCAAGGAACAAAAAATGTCCTTTATCTTTCATCATTAGCCATACCTCTCAAACTCCCACTGCATCAAGGTTTTTACAAAAAAATAAGCGACTTTAGCCTAGTAAAGGCATAAAAAGACCTGAGCAGAAAAATCTACTCAGGTCAATAAAGCTAATCAGATATGATTATTTTTCAGGAGCCTTGATTACATCGCAGCCCATGTAGGGACGCAGTACCTCAGGTACTACTACGCTGCCATCAGCTTGTTGGTAGTTTTCCAAAATAGCTGCAACAGTACGTCCAACAGCTACGCCGCTGCCGTTAAGGGTATGAACCAGTTCCGGTTTGGATTTAGCATCGCGGCGGAAACGGATGTTAGCACGGCGAGCTTGGAAGTCCAGGAAGTTGGAGCAGGAGGAAATCTCACGATAGCAGTTAGCAGACGGGAGCCATACCTCCAAGTCATAGGTGGTTGCAGAGCTGAAGCCCAGGTCACCGGTGCACAGGCGTACTACATGATAGGGCAGGCCCAGCAGCTGCAGAACTTCTTCAGCATCAGCAGTCAGTTTGTCCAGTTCAGCCCAGGAATCTTCAGGTTTAGTAAATTTAACCAGCTCAACCTTGTTGAATTGGTGCATACGAATCAGGCCACGAGTATCACGGCCTGCTGCGCCAGCCTCTGCACGGAAGCAGCCGCTGTAAGCAGTGTATTTGATTGGCAGCTGATCGCCGCTCAGGATTTCATCACGATGGTAGTTGGTTACAGGAACTTCTGCAGTAGGAATCAGGTACATATCGCCGTTTTCCAGCTTGTACATATCCTCAGCAAATTTAGGCAATTGGCCAGTACCTTGCATGCTTGCGCCGTTTACGATAAAGGGCGGGAACATTTCAGTATAGCCATGCTTTTGAGTGTGCAGGTCAAGGAAGAAGTTAATTACCGCACGCTCCAATCTGGAGCCCAGACCACGATAGAATACATAGCGAGCTCCGGAAACCTTTACGCCACGCTCAAAGTCAAGAATATTCAGGCCTTCGCCAATTTCCCAGTGAGCTTTAGGCTCAAAGTCAAATTTAGTAGGCTCGCCCCAAGTACGAACTACGGGATTGCAGCTATCGTCCTTGCCAACGGGAACATCTTCAGCAGGAATGTTAGGAATGGTCAGGAGAATGCTCTTCAGTCTATCTTCGATATCCTTCAACTCTTTATCGTCTTCAGCGATTTTGTCGCCGAGAGCACGAACAGCAGCCATTTGCTCAGAAGCATCTTGGCCAGCTTTTTTCATTTTGCCAATTTCTTGAGAAGCAGTGTTGCGCTCTTTTTTTAAGGCTTCAACCTGTCCTGTAATTTCACGACGTTTTTTGTCCAGTTCGAGGAACTCGGTCAAATCAATATTACCAAAGCGTTTTTGAATAGCTTCAGTAACAAGCTCCGGATTCTCGCGGACAAACTTCATATCTAACATAACGATTCCTCCAAATCAAATATAATCATAAATTATATTGTAGCACATTTTTGCTAATTAAAAAAGTAACTTCATTAATATAGCAAAAATATCCACTTTAAAACCCGCGGTTATTAATAAACAATACCCTCATCGCGACGAGCCAGATAGCGGATAGCACTCAGTGCAGCCTTTTGGCCCTGTCCTGCGGCGCGATTAATCTGCCAAGGCTGACCAGTGCAGTCGCCGCCAGCAAATACGCCTTCAATATTGGTCTGAGCCTGGTCATCAACATAAATGCTGCGGCCGCGGATTTCCAAACCGGGCAGGAAGCTATTCAGAGGATCGCTTGCACGGAATACAAAGGCACCCTGAACATTATAGAAATCATTGTCAGCACGCAGACCAGTAACCTTGTCAGTACCGGTAATTTCAGTAGGTTTATCTAAAACAACGGTAATATTTTTCTTTTTAGGCGGAACATAGCCAGCATATCTGGGGAAGAAGAATACATGCTCACATTGCTCTGCCAAATATTCAATTTCATACATAGCATCAGGTACAGTAGCAATAGCAGCAACTCTTTTACCCTTGAATTTAGGACCGTCAACAATGGAGCAATAGCTTACGCCACGTCCCAAAAACTCCTTCTCACCAGGAATAAGATTGGAACGTGAAATACCAGTAGCCAATACAACTGCATCAGCAGTGTAATCACCATGAGGAGTACCCAACTCAAAGCCTTCACCAACCTCACGCAGGCTGATAATCTTTGCTTCAACTACATCTACATCAGTGCTGCGTAAATGCTTAACAAAGATGTCCATTAAATCACTACCGGAAATATCGGGAATACCAAGATAATCTGTAATTTTGGCCACACTGCGTAAACGAGGGCTAAAGCCGTGGGCCTCAAAAAGAATAACCTTACGGCCTTTACTAGCTGCTGTTACAGCTGCAGAAACACCTGCCGGGCCGCCACCAATAACGGCAATATCGTATTGCATAATCTAAGTCCTCCGTAAATTTAAGATTTTTTACACCTTACCATTTTTATTTTATGCTTTTCTCTCCTCTTAGTCAAATAAAATCAAAAATAGGAGAAAATTTAAAATTTTTTTCAAAAAACTCTTGCAATTTTTTCAGATATCGTGTATTATAATCAAGTAGTTTGAACGGCCCATTAGCTCAGTTGGTAGAGCACCTGACTCTTAATCAGGGTGTCGTAGGTTCGAGGCCTACATGGGTCACCAATCTGGCCGGTTGGTCAAGCGGTTAAGACACCGCCCTTTCACGGCGGTATCAGGGGTTCGATTCCCCTACCGGTCACCATTTTCGGGCGCTTAGCTCAGCTGGGAGAGCGTCTGCCTTACAAGCAGAATGTCAGCGGTTCGATCCCGTTAGCGCCCACCATGTAAAATCAGCACTTCGAGTAATCGGAGTGCTTTTTTATTTTTCTAAATCTGCGTTGAAATTTTTCTAAAAATATTTATGAAATCCTGATTGGAAATTTACAGCCAGGAGCAGGCCTGTTTATGCTGTTGGTGCAGAATTATAGAATAATTTTTCTGTTTCGGAATTAAGCATTTATTAATGGTATGATATACGAAGTATTTGTAATGAAGTGCTGTATTCAGTCTAGATGGAAGTGACTGCATTCTAGGTACTGTTGTAATGAAGGAAAAGGGAGAAGCCTATGAGCATAGGTGTTGAAAGGCTTTATACATAATGCTGCATATTTAAAACATAATATGCAGAGACTCGTATAAAAAGGAAAAAGCTTTGTCATGATTTTTGCGAATCGTTGACAAAGCTTTTATTATTTTGGAAGGATTGCTTCTATGAAGGCTTTTACTATGGCAGGGTCGAAGGCCTGACCTGCCTTGTCCTGCAGCTCTACAATAGCATCCTCATGAGACTTTTGATAATGCTGGGTGCAGGGATTGAGATTGCGGTCATAATAGTTGGCTACAGCAATAATCCTCGCACCTATGGGGATGTTTTGTCCCTTCAGTCGCTTGGGGTATCCTGTTCCGTCCCAGTTTTCGTGATGACAGCGGATAATGTCAGTTACATAGTCCAGCTCAGGAATATTTTCCAGCATACTGGCACCTGCAATGCAGTGGCGTTTATAAAGGGAGAATTCGCGGGTAGATAAAAATGGGATTTTTGCCAAAATAATGTTGGGTACAGCCAGCTGACCTATATCATGAAGGAGAGCTGCTGTTTTTATTTTGGAAACCTCTCCGGGAGGCAGTCCTATTTTTGCGGCTACGCTTGCTGCATAATTGGCAACCTGCTTGCTGTGCAGATAAACATCTCTATTTTTAATTTCAAGCATTCGTAAATAGAAGTCACAGATTTCCTTGGTTCTATAGGCATCAGAAAAATCCAGACATTGTGGAATAGCAATCATGTTTTATTCATCCGTTCATATTAAGAGTAAGAATAGTATATCACTTTCTTGGGAAATATTAAAGTGTATGAGGATACTTGCCAAAAAAAATTACTAAGCGTATAATGATAGGGCAGCTCAGGTCTGTGGTTGAAAGTCGATGCCAGTTGCAGGCCAAACGATCCACGTAAGTAGCTTAAATTAGCTATGAGCACGGTGCAGCTTAGAAGTAAGTCCTGCCGCAGCGGATGAGAGTATGAATAATATTCCAGCGTATAATTAATGATGAAGGCGAGAGGAGTAGTAGTGGGGAGCGAGAATGCTTAGGAGCGAACCTTCCAGCAGGCGAGTGTGGGGGCGAAAACCAGGTCAGCTGAGCTGCATTTATTTTTATACCAAAATTCTGCTTTTTTATGAATTTTCCTCTTTACCAATTCGGAATTTAGGTATATAATATGTTTAACTTTTAATTATGCATTAGCAATACATTTGGAGGGAGATTGTATTATGAAGAAACTTGTAA
This sequence comes from uncultured Phascolarctobacterium sp., assembly GCA_900547415.1. Taxonomy (GTDB): domain Bacteria; phylum Bacillota; class Negativicutes; order Acidaminococcales; family Acidaminococcaceae; genus Phascolarctobacterium_A. The sequence goes on from URGS01000001.1 coordinate 106,997, forward strand.
TTTTGATGATGTCCGTAATTGCGGCAGTAGCAATGCTGACTGCTGGCTGCGGCGGCAGTGATAAGGCTGATAAAAATGCTGAGAAGGTATTGCGTGTAGGTACTGAACCGACCTTTGCACCCTTTGAATTCCAAGAAGAAGGCAGCAAAGAATACACTGGCTTCGATATGGACCTGGCTCGTGCTATTGGCAAACAAATGGGCTATAAGGTAGAAATCCAAAATATGGGCTTTGATGCTCTGATTCCTGCTCTGAATGCAGGCAACATTGATATGGTAGCTGCTGGCATGAGCATTACCGAAGAACGTCAAAAGGCTGTCACCTTCTCTGATCCTTACTATACTTCTGGTCTGATTGTTATGGTAAACAAGGATAATACCGAAGTTAAGAGCATTAAAGATCTGGAAGGCAAACGCATTGCTGTACAAATTGGTACCACTGGTGAAAACAAAGCAAGAACCGTAAAGGATGCAAAAGTAACTGCTTATAACACCAACACTGAAGCTGCTCTGGAACTGCAAAACAAAGGTGTAGATGCAGTTATCAACGATAGCCCTGTTGTTGGCTACTATCTGGCTCAAGGCGGTAACAAAACTGCTATGACCGTTGGCGAAGTTATGGAAGCTGAACAATATGGCCTGGCTGTTAAAAAAGGCAACGACAAACTGGCTGGCGAAATTAACAAGGCTTTGGCTGAGCTGAAAAAGAACGGCGAATATGACAAGATTTACAAAACCTGGTTTGGTGAAGTAAAGAAATAATCATTGTCTTTCTTAGCGGAGCACTTATGGTTTAACTTTAGTGCTCCGTTTATAATTATAAAATAAAGAAAAATATTGAAAACAAAGAGGACAAATGAGGGGGAATTACAAATGAAAAAAGCATTAGTAGGATTTTTGATGGGTGCGTTGGCATGTTCTATGCTGGCAGCTGGCTGCGGCGGCAGCGATGCTGATAAAAAAGAGGCAAAGGTTTTGCGTGTAGCAACTAATCCGACCTTTGCACCCTTTGAATTCCAAAATGAAGGCAGTAAGGAATTTGATGGCTTTGATATGGATCTGATTCGTGCTGTCGGTAAACAAGCAGGCTACAAGGTAGAGATTCAAAATATGGGCTTTGATGCTCTTATTCCTGCACTCAACGCCAATAATATTGATGTTGCTGTTTCCGGTATGAGCATTACTGAGGAACGTAAGAAATCTGTCACCTTCTCTGAGCCGTACTATACTTCCGGTCTGGTAATCATGGTTGACAAAAACAACAATGATATCAAGAGCCTTAAGGACCTGGAAGGCAAGCGTATTGCCTGCCAAATCGGTACTACTGGCGAGAAAAAGGCTAGAAGCGTAAAGGACGCTCGAATCACTGCTTTCAATAGTCAGGCCGAGGCTTCTATGGAGCTGAAAAATGGTGGTGCTGATGCTGTTATCAATGATGCTCCTGTAGTTGAATATTATCTGGCTCAGGGCGGTAACCAACATGCTAAATATGTTGGCGAGAAAATGGATGCTGAACAATACGGCATGGCTATGAAAAAAGACAGCAAGCTGGCACCTGAAATCAATGAGGCTATGGCTGAGCTGAAAAAGAATGGTGAATTTGACAAGATTTACACTAAATGGTTCGGCGCGCCGAGCAAATAATGCTGCGAACCATTTCAATAGGTTGGTTATTAATGGAGGGATTTTTACAATCCCTCCCCATCCCTATGACAGGGGAGACTAGTTTAGTCAGTGATGAGCTGATTCAGAAAAGTGTCCCCTGTTTTAGGGATTTTGGCGTTGCAGGGCTTTTGTAGCATCGCTCTAATGCTGTTGCGTTGTTGGCCATTGGCCTCCTAAATAATAAATGCAGCTTATGCTGCGCATAAGAAGGGATGGGTTTCATGAACTTAAACACAGAATTAATGGCTGATTCCTTGCCGTTACTTTTGGCTGGTGCAGCAATTACTGTACAAATTACTGCCATCAGTGTGGCAATGGGTCTTGTAATAGGCTGTATGATTGGTATTGCACGTTTATGCAAGGTAAAACCTTTGCGTTATCTTGCTAATATTTATGTTGATTTTATCCGTGGTACTCCGCTGCTGATTCAAATCTTCCTTGTGTACTTTGCGCTGCCTGCAATGACTGGCAATCGTGTTGATCCTTTCCTTGCTGCTGTTACTGCTTGCTCCATTAACAGTGGTGCGTATATTGCCGAAATTTTCCGCGGTGGTATCCAGTCCATTGATAAGGGCCAAATGGAAGCTGGCCGTAGTCTGGGCATGACCTGGTGGCAAACAATGCATTACATCATTTTGCCCCAAGCCTTCAAACGCATTATTCCTCCTTTGGGCAATGAATTTATCGCAATGCTGAAGGATTCTTCCCTGGTATCTGTTATCGGCTTTGAGGAATTGACTCGTCGTGGTCAGCTGGTAATTGCACGTACTTATGCATCTCTGGAAATCTGGATGGTTGTTGCTTTCATTTATCTGATTATGACTTTTGCCGTTGCAAGATTTACCGGACTGCTGGAGAAGAGGTTTGATACAAAATGACAAAAGAATTGATTAAAATTACTAATTTGGAAAAAAGCTTTGGCGATATCCATGTCCTCAAGGGCGTTAACCTTACTATTAAGGAAAAAGAAGTAGTCGTTATTATCGGCCCTTCCGGCAGTGGTAAAAGTACCCTGCTGCGCTGCATCAACTTTTTGGAGGAGCCTACTGGCGGCAGTATCATATTCGACGGTATGCCCTTAAATGGCGAGGCTAATATTAACGAGGTGCGTAAAGAGGTTGGTATGGTATTTCAACGCTTTAATCTGTTCCCCCATATGACTGTTATGGAAAATCTGGTGCTTGCTCCTATGAAGGTGCGCGGTGTTGCCCGCAAAGACGCTGAAGAAACTGCTATGATGTATCTGAAAAAGGTTGGTCTTGTTGATAAGGCTAAGTCCTATCCTGATCAGTTGTCCGGCGGTCAGCAGCAGCGTGTAGCTATTGCCCGTGCCCTGTGCATGAAGCCCAAGGCCCTGCTTTTTGATGAGCCTACCTCTGCATTGGACCCTGAAATGGTTAATGAAGTACTTGATGTTATGAAGAGCCTGGCTGAAGAAGGCATGACCATGGCTGTTGTTACCCACGAAATGGGCTTTGCCCGCGAGGTTGGCGACAGAGTATGCTTTGTTGACGGCGGTATTATTCTTGAGGAGGGTGCTCCCGAAGAAATCTTCAGTAATCCTAAGGAAGAACGTACCAAGAACTTCCTTTCCAAGGTTCTGTAAAATTGATATTTTGGCAAAATATTGGAGCTGCTCGTTGGAGCAGCTTCTTTTTCATGTATTTGGTTGTTGATGATTATTGGAGAAAATAATGATAAGAAAATTTCAAAGCAATGATATTGATGTCGTTATGCAGATATGGTTAGAAGGAAATCTTAAGGCCCATAGCTTTATAGCAGCTAAGTATTGGCTAGATAATTTTGTATTAGTTAAGGAAATGCTCCCACAGGCAGAAATATATGTATTTGAAGATGCTACTGCAAATTGTTTACAAGGATTTATAGGCTTAATGGACAATTACGTTGCGGGAATTTTTGTCGTTGAAGAATTCCGTTCTTTAGGAGTAGGGAGTGCTCTGCTAGATTTTGCAAAGAATAAGAAGGAATCTTTAATGCTAAAGGTTTATCAGCGAAATATACGGGCCAGGGCATTTTACGAAAGAGAAGGCTTTGAAACTGTTGATATAGGTATTGATGAAGCAACAGGGGTTTCGGAAATTACTATGTCTTGGCACAGATAAGTAAATGTTCACTGCAATTATAATTGTGTCGTATTGGTGAAACAAGCCATTATGTGGTAAAAGTGTTACACTTTTGGGCGGATTTTAAAATTTTTCAAAGAAAAATATAAAATAGCAGGAGAAAAATGGCCCTTGGCGAATAGTATAAGCAAAGGAGAAATCCTAAACCTTGATTTACAAGGAGGCATGAATCATGAGTGTAAACGTAAAAGGCAGAAACATTGATGTAACTCCGGCTCTGAGAGAGTATGTGGAGAAAAAAATCGCGAAAGTTACCAAACAGTTTAAGACCGTTGGCGATATTTCTGCAGTATTGAAGGTTGAGAAGGGTAACCACATCGTTGAGATTACTGTACCTGCAAGTGGTATCCTGCTGAGAGCGCAAGAGAATACTAAGGATATGTACACTTCCATTGATTTGGTAGTAGAGAAGATTGAACGTCAGGTTCATAAATATAAAACTCGTCTGATGAAGAGAAAATACAGCAACTTCGTAGATCCTACTCCGGTTCCTGCAGTTGAAGCAACTGGCGATGAAGAATTCGAAATTGTTAAAAACAAAAAGTTTGTACTTCGTCCTATGAGCGTAGAAGAAGCAATCATGCAGATGAATCTTCTGAATCACGATTTCTTCGTATTCTTCGATCCTGATCTGGACAGCACCAACGTTGTGTATCGTCGTAAAGATGGCAAGTATGGTCTTCTGTCCCCCGAATTAAAATAGTTATTTAACCTAAACTTCACAAAAAAAGCACAGGATTTATTCCTGTGCTTTTTGCTTTTTAAGATAGATTCTGATATAATTTATGCTAGGTGTATTGTTTTTTCTTACGCCACAAAATTAAGGAGTGATCGTGTTGCTCGAAGGCATTTTGAAGAAAATTTTTGGTGATCCCAATGAAAAAGAATTAAAGCAGATTCGTGTTATTGTTGATAAGATTAATGGCCTGGAAAAGAATATGGAGAGCTTAAGCTCTGCTAATCTGGCTGCAAAAACAATGGAATTCAAGGTTCGTCTGCAAAAGGGCGAAACTCTTGATGATATTCTGCCGGAGGCGTTTGCTGTTGTCCGTGAAGCATCTAAGCGTGTTACCGGCATGCGTCATTTTGATGTACAGATGATTGGCGGCGTAGTGCTGCACCGTGGCAAAATCGCTGAAATGCGTACTGGCGAAGGTAAAACACTGGTTGCAACCCTGCCTGTATATTTGAACGCATTGACCGGCAAGGGCGTACACGTAGTTACCGTAAACGACTATCTGGCTCGTCGTGACAGTGAGGATATGGGCCGTATTTATAAGGCTTTGGGTCTGTCCGTTGGTCTGATTGTCCACGATATGGACTTTCCTGCCCGCAGAGCTGCTTATGCTGCGGATATTACCTATGGTACAAATAATGAGTTCGGTTTTGACTACCTCCGTGACAACATGGTTGTCAGCGAAGACCAAATGGTTCAAAGAGAGCTTAACTACTGTATCGTCGATGAGGTTGACAGTATCTTAATCGACGAGGCTCGTACTCCCCTGATTATTTCTGGTCCTGGTGAAAAATCCACTGACCTTTATCGCGTTCTGGCTGGCGTAGTTGCTACTATGAACGAGGGCGAGGACTATACTGTTGATGAAAAGCAGAGACAGGTTGCGCCTACTGAGGCAGGTATTGCTAAAGCAGAAAAAATGCTGGGTATTGGTAACCTTTATGATAATGAGCATGGCGTGGACTTCTCTCACCAGCTGATGTGCGCATTGAAGGCTAAGGCCTTAATGCATCGTGACCGCGACTATGTTGTTAAAGATGGTCAGGTTATCATTGTCGATGAATTTACTGGTCGTCTAATGTTCGGCCGTCGCTTCTCCGAGGGCCTGCATCAGGCAATCGAAGCAAAAGAGGGCGTAAAGGTTGAACGCGAAAGCCAGACCTTGGCAACCGTAACCTTCCAGAACTACTTCCGTATGTACAAGAAGCTTGCTGGTATGACCGGTACTGCTAAGACAGAGGAGCAGGAGTTCCAAAAAATCTACAACCTGCCTGTTGTAGTAATTCCCACCAACAAGCCCCTGATTCGTGTGGATTATCCTGACGTTATCTATAAAACCAAGCTGGCTAAGTACAAGGCTGCGGCTAATGAGATTGAAGAATGTCATAAGTCCGGTCGTCCTGTACTGGTTGGTACTACCTCCATTGCACAATCAGAGGAGCTGTCCGCAATGCTAAAGCGCCGTGGCATTCCTCATAATGTGCTCAATGCTAAGTACCACGAAAAAGAAGCAGAGATTATTTCTCATGCAGGTCAATATGGTGCTGTAACTATTGCTACTAATATGGCTGGTCGTGGTACCGATATTACTTTGGGCGAAGGCGTGCCTGAGCTTGGCGGTCTGCATATTATTGGTACCGAGCGTCACGAAAGCCGTCGTATTGATAACCAGCTGCGCGGCCGCTGCGCACGTCAGGGTGACCCTGGTTCCTCCAAGTTCTTCCTGAGTCTTGAGGACGATTTGATGCGTCTCTTTGGCAGTGACAGCATTTCCGGCATTATGGATAAGCTGGGTATGGAAGACGATGAGCCTATTGAGCACAGTCTTGTTACCAAATCCATTGAAAATGCTCAGAAGAAGGTTGAGGCACGTAACTTCAGTATTCGTAAGCACGTTCTGGAGTATGACGATGTTATGAACCAACAGCGTGAGGTTATCTATGCAGAACGTAAAAAGATTCTGCGTCAGGAAGACCTGCGTGGCAATATCAAGGATATGGTTGAGAAGGTTGTTCAACGTACTATGGCTATGTACGCTCCTCCTGAGGTCTATTCTGAGGATTGGGATTTGAACGCTCTCATTAACTATGCAGAGGAATTCTTTGCTCCTCGTGGCCTTTTGACTGTTGACTATCTGCAAAACCTGAGCCGCGAAGAGCTGGATGAATATCTGCACAAGGTAGCAGAGGAAAACTACAAGCAGCGTGAAGAGGCCATTGGCTCTGAGCTGATGCGTGAGCTGGAAAACCTGGTTATGCTGAAGGTAGTAGACAATCACTGGATGGAGCATCTAGATGCTATGGATATGCTTCGTGAAGGTGTTGGCCTCCGTGCTTATGGTCAAAAGGATCCGCTGGTTGAGTACAAATTTGAAGCATATGATATGTTTGAGGCTATGAACGAGGCTATTCAGGACGATGTTGTCCGTTACATTTACCACGTAAATGTTATTACTCAGCCTCAGGTTGATGACCGTCTGGAAAAGGCTTCCACCAATAACCCTAATGTTGACGGCACTGATGAAAATCAAAAGCTTCCTGCTGAAAGTAGTGAAGAGGTGGGCCGTAATGAGCCTTGCCCCTGTGGCAGCGGCAAAAAATATAAAAACTGCTGCGGTAAGGATAAATAATTGCTAACTGAGCCTGGGCGGCGGCACTGGCCGCTGCTTGGGCTTTTGGGTGTTCCGACCAATTTGGTCACAAATAACTAAATTTGCTAGTGAAAGGTTGTGAGAATTTTGTTAATTGAAGAGTACAAACCGGAAATTACCAATTTGCAGGCAAAATTAGAGGAAATGAGGGGATCTCTTTGACATCGCTGTCAAAGAAGATCGTATTGCCGAATTAGAACATAAAATGGGCGATCCTACCTTCTGGGATGATCCGGAAAATGCACAAAAGACCGCTCAGGATGTTAATGCCCTCAAGGAAGAGGTTGATGGATTCCATAAGCTGGGTACAGATATTGATGACCTGGAAGCTTTGTGGGAAATGGCCTCTGAAGAAAATGATGAATCCCTTGTTCCTGAGATGGATCAGCTTTTAGAGCAGATCCGCAATACTTTGGAGCATTTAGAATTAGGTATGCTACTGAGCGGCGAGTATGATGGCAATAATGCCATGCTTACACTTCATGCAGGTGCAGGCGGTACTGAGGCTCAGGACTGGACCAGCATGCTGCTGCGCATGTTCACCCGCTTTGCTGAACAAAATGGCTTTACTATTGAAATGATGGATTTGCAGCCCGGTGATGAAGCAGGCGTTAAAAGTGCTTCTTTGAAAATCATTGGTCATAATGCTTATGGCTTTATGAAGTCTGAAAAGGGTGTACACCGTCTGGTACGTATTTCTCCCTTTGATGCCAATGCTCGTCGTCACACCTCCTTTGCGGCTGTTGACGTAATGCCTGAGCTGGATGACACTGTTGATATCAAGATTAATATGGACGAGGTTCGTGTAGATACTTATCGCGCCAGCGGTGCAGGTGGTCAGCACGTTAATAAAACCTCCTCTGCAGTACGTATGACTCACGAGCCTACTGGTATTGTTGTTCAATGCCAAACTCAGCGTTCTCAAATTCAGAACCGTGAGTACTGTCTGCAAATGCTCCGTGCAAAGCTGTATGAATACGAAAAGGCTAAGCAGGATGCTCTTGTAAATGATATTGCCGGCGATTATCAGAATATTGAATGGGGCAGCCAAATCCGCTCCTACGTATTCCAACCCTATACTATGGTTAAGGATCATCGTACCAGCTATGAAACAGGTAATATTCAGGCAGTTATGGATGGCGACCTGATGGGCTTTGTTGAGGCTTATCTGCGCAGCCAGCAAAAGAAAATATAATCAATGGAACAGGTGAAGCTAATGAAGAGCCGATATAATCCTGTGCTGCTGGCTATTGTTGCCATTGGTCTGGTTATGGCGCTGTATTTAAATTTTGAGCGTCATGAGGTAGAGCAGAAGAACAATACTGTGGAATTGGCCATGGAGTATGAAAATCTGCGCCGTTTGGCAGCATTGGAGGGTCTTCCCGAGGAGAAGGTCCTGCTGGAATTTAAAAAAGCAGGCATTAACTCCTTGATGATTTTTGATACAACCTTGGAGCGCCTTTCCAAGAAGGGCGAGCTTAATGTTGCTACTGCCGAGCAGCTGCGCAATGCTTCTGTGCTGGGCGAGGATGCAGGCGTTTTTGCAGGCGTCGTAAACAGTAAAGATTTTCATGGCAGTGCAGCTTATATTGCTCCTGCAGCTGACATGAGTGTTTTCAAGGACACTGTAGATGATTTAAAGATACGCTACGGTAGTGAGCGTGTAAAACAGATTAGTGAACAGCCGCCGATTGTACGTGTTGACGGCAGCACTGATCTTGTACTCCCTGATAAATATGATGAGCCCTTGGGCGTGCTGCAGGCACCTTTGGGTTTACCTGCTAAGGATATGCGCAAGGCTACTGAATTGGGCTTTAATATTATTATTCGTCCTCAAAACTATGTTGCGGTGGACGAAGAAAAAATTGACAGCATTTTCAAGCGTGTTGAAGATGCAGGTGTCAAGGTGCACGCTATGATGCCCTGCGGACGTGAGGTTGTGGGTTATCCTGATAAGCTGGATTATATGAGTGCTAAGCTGATGGATGCAGATATGCAGCTGATTATGCTGGAGCATTATACCCAGCTGCGCTTTGCTGATATCAAGGGCCTGGTGAGCTTAGCTGAGGGCGTTGGTTACAAGGCTTCCCGCTCTTACGTTATTGACGGTATGGAGCAAAAAAAGATTAGCGTGGACACTGCGCTGCGTCGTTGGGCCTTGACTGATGAGGAGCGTAATATCCGCGTCAACTATATTCGTCCCTTCCATATGCCTGTGGACGGTAAACCTTTACTGGAAACCAATCTCAAATATGTTGAGGATATTAAAAAGAGCGTAGAGGAGCGTGGCTATACCATCGGTAAGGCAGGCATTTTTGCTGAAAGTGATAGCCATGGCTATTATATGCCCTATTTTACTCAACGCTTTGAGCTTTTGCCTGTTGCTGCAGCAATTATTGCGGGATGCGTGATTTTCCTGTCCCTGTTGGTTAAGCTTGGAAATGGCAAGCAACTTTTGCTGTGGGCTGTGCTTACTGCAGGTGCTTGCGGTCTGTTACTGTTTTTCCGTGGTCTGCTGCTGCGTCAGATGCTGGCAATGGCTGCAGCCTGTGTCTTCCCCGTCTTGTCCATGAACGTAATTCTGGATATTTGGGACAGCTGCAAGTCTAAAACCAGCGGTGCGCTGAAGATTGTCTTTAATGCAGTGTGGCAGCTGGCTTTGGCTATTGCTCTTTCTCTTGTAGGCGCAGCTTTCTTGTCTGCTATTTTGACAGACAGCCGCTTCCTGCTGGAGATTGATATATACCGTGGTGTTAAGCTGACCTTTATGCTGCCTGTAATTTTAATGGCAGTGCTGTATGCAAAGCGTTATGATCTGCTGCAGGCTGCAGGCAAGGGTCTGCCAGCCGTATGGAGCCGTGTTAATGGTTTGCTGGATATTAAACTGACATACAAGCATATAGCTTTGCTTTTGGTATTCCTCTTTGTTGCCTACTATTTTGTAGGCCGCAGCGGACATACAGGCGGTGTAGCGGTTTCCGGCATTGAGCTCAAGCTTAGAGCTCTGTTGGAGGATGCAATGTATGCTAGACCTCGTAATAAGGAATTCATGATTGGTCATCCTGCATTTTTCCTGGCAGCTATGGCTGCCTATAAGGGTGCACCCAGACTGTGGCAGTTTGTGCTGGTGTGTGGCGCAGTTATTGGTCAGGCAAGTCTGGTGCAGACCTTCTGCCACATGCGTACTCCTGTTGTAATGAGCTTCGTAAGAGCTTTGGACGGCTACGCTGTAGGCATTATTTTTGGTGCGGTAGCAGTGTTGACATTGGCTGCTATGATACCCTTGATTGTACGTTTAAAAAGGAGATACCTTGAGCAATGAGTAAAATCGTAATTTCCGGATACTATGGATTCGCTAATGCCGGAGATGAAGCTATGCTTACTGCAATCATAAAATCCCTGCGTAGTACGGAGCCATCCGTAGGACTGACTGTAATTTCCGGTAATCCGGAGCTTACTGCAGCTCAACATAAGGTAGCTTCTATTCATCGATTTAACCCGTTGGAAATATTTACTGCGGTCAAGGACTGTGATTTGCTCCTAAGTGGCGGCGGTAGTCTTTTACAAGATGTAACGAGCAAACGTAGTTTGCTATATTATTTGTCCATTTTGGCCTTGGGCAAGACGCTTGGCAAGAAAGTAATGCTCTTTGCCCAAGGTATTGGACCGATTAATTCAGGCTTGCTGCGGAGATTGACAAAATTTGTTTGCAGCAAGGTTGATTTAATCACAGTTAGAGATAAGGATTCTCTGTATGAGCTGAAGCGTATAGGAGTTCCGGAGGAAAAGGTTCTCCTTACAGCTGATGCGGTTATGACTCTGCCTCAGGAGAATAGGGAAGCAGGAGCAAAGCTGCTGCGAGATTTCGCTGTTCCCCATGACAAAATGCTGATAGGTATTTCTGTTCGTAAATGGCAGGATGATGACCGCTATCTTTTAGAGCTGGCCAAGGCTGCTGATATGCTGGCAGCCAAGTATTCAGCCCATATTGTTTTGCTTCCTCTGCAGTATCCTGTGGATGTGGCTGCCTGCTCAAGACTGTGTGACCTTATGGCTCGCAAGAGTGATAGCACGGTATTGGAGGCAGACTGCAGCACTGAGGAATTTTTGTCATTGACTGGCAATTTTGACATTTTGCTGGGAATGCGTCTGCATGCCCTGATTTTTGCAGCAGTTATGGATATTCCTTTTGCAGCGGTTTCCTATGATCCTAAGGTTGATGGCTTTATCAAGGATATTAACGGCATCTGTGCCGGTAGAGTTGATAGGCTGGAGGCTGGACAGATTGTTGCGGCGGCTGAGAAGGCTATGACACGTCAGACAAAAGGCAAAAGCCTTTTGAAGGAGCTGCAAAAAAAATCCATGCTTAATGCTGAGCAGGCATTTTCTTTATTACGAAAGTAATTTGATTCAGAGAGAGGAGAAAAAAGGTAGTGCTGTGGATGTCAGATGTCAGCAAGGTTTACGAGGGCGGTTCTGTAGCCTTGCAGGACGTAAATGTACATATTGAACCCGGCGAGTTCGTCTTTGTAGTCGGACCTAGCGGCGCTGGTAAATCTACCTTTATTAAGATGCTGTTCCGTGAGGTTATTCCGTCTACGGGCAGCATTTTTGTTAATGGTACAAATATTCTGGAGCTTGGTCCCAAGGAAATTCCCTATATGCGTCGCCAGCTGGGAATTATCTTTCAGGATTACAGACTGCTTCCGGATAGAACTGTTTATGAGAATGTAGCCTTCGCTATGGAGGTTATTGAAGCACCTCATCGTAAGATTAAGCGTAGGGTATTGAATGTTTTGGACCTGGTTGGTCTGCGCAGTCGCTGCAATTCCTATCCCAATGAGCTAAGTGGCGGTGAGCAGCAGCGCATTGCCATTGCCAGAGCTATTGTAAATGATCCGCTGCTGGTTATTGCAGACGAGCCTACTGGTAATCTTGACCCTGAGACAAGCTGGGATATTATGAAAATCTTTAAGGAAATTAACGAAACAGGTACTACAATCGTTATGGCAACCCATGATAAGGAAATCGTGGATGCTATGGGCAAACGTGTCATTGCTATTGAAAACGGACATATAGTACGCGACGAGAAAAATGGGGTATATGGCTATGAGCTTTAGTACAAAGGAATATTTCGTACGCGAAACCTATAAATCAATCCGTCGCAATGGCTTTATGAGCTTTGCTTCTATTTCCACAGTAGCTGTATCTCTTTTGGTATTAGGAATGTTTCTGTTGATTTTTCTGAATACCAACCATTTGGCCAAGTTCCTGGAAAGTCAGGTACAGGTTTCTGTGTATATGGAGGATAGTGCTAATGCTGAGGAGCTGCAATCCATAGAGGAGCAACTTAAAAAGCTTCCAGGTGTAGTTAAGGTAACTGCTGTAAGTAAGGAAGAGGCCTTGGAGCGCTTTAAGGACCGTCTGGGCGATCAGGACAAGCTGCTTGACGCTTTGGGAGAGGATAATCCCTTTCCTAATTCCTTTGATGTGCAGGTTGATACAGCTGACCGTATTAAAGAAATTACTCCTAAAATCAGTGCCTTAGAAAAGGTTGAAACAGCAAAATTCGGTCAGGAGGTTGTGGAGCATTTGTTCCAGCTGACCAAGATTTTACGCTTTGGCGGCATCGCTTTAGTTATTTTTCTGGCTATGGCTACGCTTTTCATTATTTCCAATACTATTCGTCTGACTGTCTTTGCCAGACGCAAGGAAGTAATAATCATGAAATATGTAGGTGCTACGGATTGGTTTATCCGTTGGCCCTTCCTTTTAGAGGGTATGACTTTAGGCTTTTTTGGTGCTGTTGTAGCTTCCATACTTATTAATGGTATCTATGCAGCGCTATTGGAAAATATTCATGCGACCTTGGCCTTTTTACCATTACTGCCTGCATCACCATTGCTGACATATGTAAGCGTATTTCTTCTGCTGGCAGGTACTGGTATTGGTGCTTTAGGCAGCTTTATCTCTCTGCGTAAGTTTTTACGCGTTTGATGGAGGGATAAGGAATGCTAAAGAAAAAGATAGGCTTTTTCCTTATGGCATGTTTGCTGGCTCTGCTGCCTGCCTTTAGCAGCAGTGTTTCAGCATCTCTGGCAGATGACAAGCGGGCCGAGCTTGATCAGGTTCAAAGAAAAATGCAGGAAATGGCTGACAAAAAGGCTGCTGCCAGAGAAAAAGCAGAAGAAGCAAGCGCTGCTCTTTCTCAGGTTACTGACAGCCTGCGAGATTTGCAGATAGAGTCCAATAAGCTGCAGCAGCAGAGAGACGCGCTGCAGGGCAAAATTGATGACAATCTGGCTCAGCTGGAGAAAAAGCAGGCTGAGGTTAAGGAGCGTCAGGGAATTTACAAGCATCGCCTTCGCGATATTTATATCAATGGCCAGGTTAACTACCTGGACGTACTTTTAGGGGCGAAGGATTTCAGTGATTTTTCTTCAAGAATGTTCCTGCTGCAGCGCATTATCAAGAGCGACGTTTCCTTGATGGAGCAGATGCAGAAGGATGCGGAAGAAATTGCTGCCCGCAAAGCGCAGCTTGATGGCCAAATGCAGGAAATCAAGGCTACGCAGAATATGCTGCAGGCAAAAACTGATAAGGTAGAGCGCCTGCGTAATCAGCGTGCAGCGATGCTTAGTGAGGCTGAGGCTGAGGAGCAGCAAAGCCAGGACGAATACGAGCGTTTGTTGGCTGTATCCGAGCAGATTGCTGCTATGCTCCGTAATATGGAGCAGAATGGTACTGTAGCTGAGGCTCCCGTTGTAACAAACAGCTATATCTGGCCTTGTAATGGTGTTATTACTTCACCCTTCGGTTGGCGTACCCACCCCATTTTTGGTACAACAAAGTATCACTCCGGTCTGGATATTGGTGTTGATTACGGTACACCTATTTTGGCAACAAACAGCGGTACAGTAATCTACAGTGGCTGGCTGGGCGGTTATGGCAATGCTGTCATGATTGACCATGGCGGCGGACTTGTTTCCCTGTATGCCCATAACGACAGTCTTAATGTGTATGAGGGACAATATGTAAATAGAGGAACATGCATAGCCTATGCTGGCAGTACAGGCTATTCCACTGGTCCTCACTGTCACTTTGAAATGCGTCTGCATGGTGAGGTTGTTGACCCCATGGGCTATTTGCCTTGATAAGATAAGGGGAGGCGTTAAAAATTGTTTAAAAGAAGGATTTGGCAGCTATTTGCCGTTGGTCTAGGAACGGCAGTGCTTACTCTAATCCTGACAGTTGGAGCAGGAGTGTGGCTGCTGCAAAACATAACCGGCAATACCGGTGAAACAGTACGCTTCCTCAGAGCAATGCAGCTGATTAAGTATAATTATAATGGCGAGGTCGATGCGGACAAGCTGTTCGACGGAGCTATTAAGGGTATGGTAGAATCTGTCAAGGACCCTTACACCGTTTATATGGACAAGAATGATTATGCTAATTTTAGCCAGGTTACTGAAGGCACCTTTGGTGGTATCGGTATTGTTTTCGGTAAGCGGGGTGATGATTATGTGGTTATCTCTGCTCTGCAGGACAATCCTGGTGCCTTGGCAGGAATTAAAGATGGCGACATTATTGTTTCTGTAGACGGTGTTGAGTCTAAAACCTTGAATATGGAGCAAATGGCTCATAAAATCCGCGGCGAAAAGGGAACTGAGGTAGAGCTGGAGCTGAAGGACAAGTCCGGAGAGCTTCGCAAGGTTCGTGTTATTCGCAAGGATATAAAAACTACTTCTGTAGGCGGTGTTATGCTGCCTAATACGGAGATTGGTTATATCAGGATCAGCATGTTTAATGTTGAGACAGGTGATGACTTTGTCAAAGCATATCATGAGCTTGAGGATAAGGGTATGAAGGCCCTGATTCTGGATTTGCGCAGCAATCCAGGAGGTACTCTAGACAGCGGTGTACAGGTTGCAGGAATGCTGGTTCCCAAAGGCCCCATTGTTTCTGTAATTGACCGTTCTGGCAATAAGTTTGTAGAAAACTCTACATTGGAGAAGGTTAAATATCCAATGGCGGTTCTGGTTAATGGTGGTACAGCAAGTGCCTCTGAAATTGTTGCGGGAGCTATTAAGGATACAAAATCCGGCAAGCTTTTTGGCAAGAAAACCTTTGGCAAAGGCTGCGTGCAGACAGTGTACCGTCTTGATAGCGCAACTGCAGTCAAGATTACAACTGCCTACTACTATACTCCGTCAGGTGCTTCTATTCATAACATTGGCATTGAGCCTGATGTAGAGGTGGACCTGGGTGAAAATGCTGTGGTAGATACACAGCTTAAAGCAGCTGAAAATTATTTGCAGGAGCTGCTGCAGAAAAAAGAATAAAGAGTCAAGGCCATTGCTGTGTCCTGAAGTTAAGGTGCAGCAATGGCTTTACTTATTAAATTTAGTGTACAGGTACTTGAATACTTGTGATGTTTCAAGATATAATACTAATAGTTGTAAGTAATTTTAATATTAAGTTTTTGTTTTTATAGGAGAAGAATCATGTTTATTGACAGAGCAAGAATATATGTTGAAGCTGGCAATGGCGGCGACGGTATGAGCAGCTTCCGCAGAGAAAAATTTGTGGAAAAGGGCGGCCCTAACGGCGGCAATGGCGGTCGTGGCGGCGATGTAGTCCTCATTGCTGATAAGAATCTGAATACTCTTATTGATTTTCGTTATAAGAGGAAATATGTTGCTAAGCGTGGCGGTCAGGGCGGTACTAAAAACTGCACAGGCGTGCGTGCAGAAACTGTATACGTAAAGGTTCCTATGGGAACCTTGGTTCGAGATGATGCAACAGGCGCTGTTATTGCTGACCTTGTAGAGGATGGACAGGAATACTGCGCTGCTAAAGGTGGTCGTGGTGGTAAGGGCAATGCCTGCTATGTTACCAGCACCAACCGTGCTCCGACCTTTGCCGAAAAAGGCGAGCCTGGTGAAAACCGCTGGCTGAAGCTGGAGCTGAAGCTTTTGGCAGACGTAGGTCTTGTTGGCTATCCTAGCGTAGGCAAATCCAGCATTATTGCACAGGTAAGCGCAGCTCGTCCTGAAATTGCTGCGTATCACTTTACTACACTGTCTCCTGTTTTAGGCGTAGTTCGTCTTGATGAGGAGCGCAGCTTTGTACTGGCAGATATTCCTGGCCTGATTGAGGGCGCTCACGAGGGCGTTGGCCTGGGCCATGACTTTTTGCGTCACGTGGAGCGTACCAAGGTATTGCTGCACATTGTAGACGTAGCTGGTGTAGATGGACGCGATCCTATTGAGGATTTTGATAAAATCAATAAAGAGCTGGTAGAGTACAGCGAGCGTTTAGGACGTCGTAAGCAGCTGGTTGTTGCCAACAAGATGGATTTACCTGATGCTCAGGAGAATTTTGAACGCTTGAAGGAATATGTAGAGGCTAAGGGCTATGAAATTGTTAAGGCTTCTGCTGCTACAGGCGAAGGTCTGCGTGAGCTGATGTTCAAGGCTTATGATATGCTGCTTCAATACGTTCCTGAAGAGGACGAGGAGGATTTGGCACGCTTTGACGAAATTGATCCGGACAGCTATGAAATCGTTGCAGGCAACGATACTGAGTGGGAGGTTCGCGGCAAGAATATTGAGCGTCTTGTTGCTATGACCAATTTTGATAATGACGAGGCACTTTATCGCTTCCAGCTGATTTGGAAACGTCTGGGCATTGATGAGGCTCTTAAAGAAAAGGGCTGCCAGGAAGGCGAAACTGTACGTATCCGCGATATGGTATTCGAATACAAGGATAATTACTAAGTTATTTATGCACCCTCATCGGTGCCTTGGCACTGGTGAGGGTATAATTTTTTTAGTGAGGGTTTGATGGTATGTGTAAGCTAGAGAGAGAAATGCTAAAAAATGCTAAGCGTATCGTTGTCAAGGTTGGTACCAGTACTATTACCTACAGCAATGGTAAGCGTAATTTCAGTCAAATTGACAGACTGGCAAGAGAACTGTCTGATTTGCAGAATCAGGGTAAGGAAATGATCCTTGTTACCTCTGGTGCAGTAGCTGTTGGTGTGGACCGTCTTGGTCTGCCCAAAAAGCCGGATACTATTCCTGGCAAGCAGGCTGCGGCAGCAGTTGGTCAGGGAGTGCTGATGCATACATATGAGAAGTTTTTTGCAGACTACGGCCAGGTTGTGGCTCAGGTCCTGCTGACCAAGACTGAATCCATTGACAGACATCGCTATACTAACTCCCGCAATACCTTTATGGAGCTTTTAAAGCAGGGTGTAATTCCTATTGTCAATGAGAATGACGTTGTAGCTTTAGATGAGCTGAAAATAGGCGATAATGATAATATGTCTGCCTTGGTGGCAGGCATCGTAGATGCTGATTTAGTCATTATTCTTTCTGATATTGACGGATTGTATACCGCTAATCCTCAGACTAATCCTGATGCTGAGCTTGTTTCTCTGGTTACTGAGATTACTCCTGAAATTGAGGCCAGTGCCGGCGGCGTAGGCTCTGCCCGTGGAACTGGTGGCATGGCGACCAAGATTCAGGCGGCTAAGGCTGCTACCAGCAGTGGTATTAATCTCGTAATTGCCAGCGGTACAGAAAAAAATGCTATTCCCCGTATTGTGAATGGCGAAAACATTGGTACACTATTTGTAAGCCGTGAAAACAGACTTCAGTTCCGTAAGCGTTGGCTGGCTTTTGGTGCCCGTATTCAGGGCAGCGTTGTAGTTGATGCTGGCTGTGCCGAGGCGATTCACAAGGCTGGTGGCTGCAGTATACTTCCTGCAGGTGTTGTTTCTGTAGAAGGATGCTTTGAGCCTGGCAGCACCATAAGTGTTAAAGATGGTGACGGTCATGAGCTTGCTCGCGGTCTGTCCCACTATAGCTCAGAGGAGCTGGAAAAAATTAAGGGCTGCAAATCCTGTGATATTGAAGACATTATAGGTCATAAAAATTATGATGAAATTATACATCGCGACGATTTGGTAATTTTGTAAGGCGGTGAAATTATGGAAACCTATGAATTAGTAAAATCAAAGGCAATGGCTGCCAAAAAGGCTGCAGCTAAGCTTGCTGTAATCAATACAGCAGTCAAGAACAAGGCTTTATTGGCTATGGCAGAAGCTTTAGAAAAGGGGCAGGAGGCAATTTTAGCTGCTAATGCTCTGGATATGGAGCGTGCTGAAGCTAAGGGCATGAAGTCATCTATGCTGGACAGATTAAAGCTTACTCCTGAGCGTATTAGCGGTATGGCTGACGGTCTGCGTCAGGTAGCAGGTCTGCCTGATCCTGTTGGCAATGTAGTTGGAGGCAGTACTTTGGCCAACGGTCTTAGAGTTACTAAGGTACGCGTGCCTTTAGGAGTTATAGGCATTATCTATGAGGCTCGTCCTAATGTTACTGCTGATGCTGCAGGTCTGTGCTTAAAGTCCGGCAATGCAGTTATTTTGAAAGGCGGCAGTGAGGCTATGGAATCCAACAAGGCCGTAGCTGATATTCTTTCTGCAGCTGCTGAGGAGCAGGGAATGCCTGTAGGCTGCATTCAATTTATTGATACCAGCGATCGTCAGGCTGTCAGCGACCTTATCCATATGAACGGTCTTGTAGATGTAGTCATTCCTCGTGGTGGTGCAGGACTTATTAAAATGGTAGTAATGAACGCTACAGTTCCTGTTATTGAAACAGGTGCAGGTGTATGCCATACTTATGTTGATGCTAATGCGGATATTCCTATGGCAGTAAAAATCTGCCTAAATGCCAAAGTGCAGCGACCTTCCGTTTGCAATGCTATGGAAACACTGCTTGTACACAAGGATATTGCTCCCAAGTTTTTACCGCCTATGCTGGACGCGTATTTTGAGGCTGGCGTAGAAATCCGCGGTGATGAGGGAGTACAGGCTTACAGCGAAAAGGTCGTTCCTGCTACTGTTGAGGACTGGGCTGCTGAGTATGGAGATCTGCGTCTTTCTGTGAAGCTTGTTGCTTCAGTAGAAGAGGCTATGGAGCACATTGCTGCCTACGGTACCGGTCACAGTGAATGTATTGTGACGGAGGACTACGCTAAGGCACAGCTTTTCCAGCTTTCTGTTGATGCTGCTGCTGTATATGTAAATGCTTCTACACGTTTTACTGATGGCAATGAATTTGGCTTTGGAGCCGAAATTGGCATCAGTACTCAAAAGCTTCATGCACGTGGTCCTATGGCTTTGCCTGAGCTTACCAGCACAAAATATTTAATTTGTGGAAATGGTCAGGTAAGAGGATAATTATAGCGGACGGCTAGTCTCTGCATAAAGCAGTGACTAGTCGTCCTTTTGCGTGACTACTCTCATAAATTTCACATTTTCTTATGTGAAAGGTATATGCTTTATAGAAAAAATTTGATATAATGAATAAGATTGTAAAGCTTGGAAAAGCTGTAGATAATGACTTAATTGGAGGGAATTTCGTTGGAAGAAATATATCGTGAAACGACTGAAACAAGCTGGGATAGAAAGGTTATCGCCGGTATTGCTTTGATTTTGATTGGCTGCCTGTTTGTTTACGAATGGAACAGCTATCAGGAGACAGGCCGCTTGGTGCTTTTAGGCTGGGGAATTGATTTGTGCCTGCTGTGCCTGTGGATTTGGCGTGTAATGTTCAAGTATACCCTGATTCTGTACAAGGACCACAGACTTGAGGTTATCAGCCATGGTCTGGGTATCAAACGCAGCTATATGGTCGATTTAACACGTACTGAAAGCTTTACTAATCGTTATGTGAAGAGCTTTTTCCGTAAAACTAAAATCAGCCATTACATTCACCGCTACAATTCTTTGGACGGCAATCAGCAACGTCTGCTGGTATTTACTGAGGGCAAGAAAAACAAGCTGGCTGGCCTGATTTTCAAGGGCAGTGATGATTTTGTGAAGCAGCTCCGTCGTCAAATGCCGGATAAGTATATTGAACTGTAAGAGTAAGGACTATTGAGGGAGGTATTTCCATAGTGGAAGGTTTGGAAAATGTAGAATCTGTGGCCATTTGTGCCAGAGTTATGCAGGTTTTCTTTGGTGCTTTTATTTATATTTATTTAATTGCTAAGCTGGTAGGTCCTGAAAATAAAATGGCCTGGTTCAGAAAACGCAAGAAATATACCTTTTTTAACAGACGTGGTATTTTTGGCGAGGATATCAACTTTGGTTATCCTGTATGCTGGCAGGGAATTTTAGTATTCCTGGCTATTTATGTTGTAGTTTTCGGATTCGGCTACTGGTATGTATTTAAATTGCCCTACTAAGGGATAGTATACTGAGAGAGGTTTTGTAGATAATGGCTGAGATTAGAGGTATTGTAACAAAGGTGCAGGGAGAACGCTGTGAGGTTAAGGTTGATAAAACCGAAAGCGAGCTGAAGAATCTTCCCAAGTACCTTGATTGCTGGAATCCGATAAATGCCAAGCCTGGCAATATTGTTGGTGCGGAATATCGTGATTTGGAAAAAACTAAGGCAAATATGATTGTTTATGGACTGCCGATTACAGGTGTACTGGCAGGCGTGGCCTTCGGTCATAGTCTGGCAACCTTTTTCCATATGGATAGCCTGTATTTTATTATTGGCGGTGTAATTCTCTGGCTCATCGTAACCACCTACTATGCTCGAATCTTTAAGCGTGATGCTGTCCGCAATGGTAAGCAGCCTGTAGTTTATGAGATTCAGGTAGAGAAGATGGTTATTGACATGGGTAAATAAGGAGCTAGTTGCAAATGCAGGTTGTGTTGGCGTCTGCCTCTCCCCGCAGACTAGAGCTTATTTCTCAGTTGGGCTGGGAGGCACGGGTTCATCCCTCTGCCTTTGAGGAGGCAGGTGGGTCTGCTTCTGAAGCAAAGGATGTTGTGCTAGCCAACGCTCTTGGCAAAGGACGTTGGGTAGCTGAAAAGCTTGGTGATGAGCTTCCTGTAATAGGAGCTGATACCGTAGTTGTAGTAGACAATGTTATTTTGGGTAAGCCAAAGGATGCTGCTGATGCAGCCATGATGTTAAAGCGTCTTTCGGGACGTGATCATCAGGTTATGACAGGTGTAGCAATTTTCTATAAGGGCAAGGTCTTAGGGCGTGTGTGCGTAACCAAGGTGTTTTTCCGCAGCCTGACTGAGCAGGAAATTACTGGCTACGTAGCTACAGGAGAGCCATTGGACAAGGCCGGTGCCTATGGAATTCAGGGCCAAGGTGCTGTTCTGGTGGAGAAAATTGATGGCTGTTATAACAATGTTGTTGGCTTGCCTTTGACCATGATGTACACGATGTTTAAAGAATTAGGAGTGGAGCTATCTGAATAATACTCTTGGCAGTATAAATAGGAGTAGTACCGAAGGTTTTAAACATATGCGGGATATTCCCGTTAATGACAGACCCCGTGAGAAAATGCTATTGCGTGGTCCTGGAGCTTTGACTGATGCAGAGCTTGTAGCCATTTTGCTGCGTACCGGGACGGCTGAAAAGTCTGCTCTGGAAATAAGCAGTGAAATGACAGCCAATGGCGGGTTGTACAACCGCCTGGCAGGAATTACAGATGTTAACGAACTAACCTACATTAAGGGGTTGGGGCGGGCCAAGGCGGCAACGGTGTTGGCAGCACTGGAGCTAGGACGTCGTTTGGCATCGGCAAAGACCATAGAAAAGGTTCATTTGGGGGGTCCGAGACAGGTAGCAGATTATCTGATGCCTTGGCTCAGATATGCGACAAAGGAACAATTCGTGGCAGTATTTTTAAATACTAAAAATAGAATTATTGGCGAAGAAATTATTTCCGAAGGTACCCTTACAGGATCTTTAGTGCATCCACGAGAGGTTTATCAGCCTGCAATATTAAGGCATGCGGCTGCTATTGTAGTGGCTCATAATCATCCCTCTGGCGACCCTAATCCCAGCAGAGAGGATAGGGAGCTGACGGCATTGCTTTGTCAGGCAGGAAAAACTCTGGGAATACCACTATTGGATCATATTGTTATCGGTGACGGAATTTATTATAGCTTTCAGGAAAATGGAGCTTTAGAGATTTAGGAGGACTGGTGGAAATGAACTTCAAATTCCCCAACTTTAGTTTTTTGAATAGTATGTCCAATGATATGGGTATAGATCTGGGCACAGCCAATATCCTGGTTCACTGCAAGGATAAGGGCATTATCATTCGCGAGCCCTCCGTTGTTGCTGTTGAAAAAGATACTAAGGAGGTATTGGCTATTGGTGCTGAGGCTAAGCGCATGATTGGTCGTACTCCTGGCAATATTATAGCTATTCGTCCTATGAAGGACGGCGTTATAGCTGACTATGAAATTACTCAATCCATGCTGAAGTATTTCATCAAGCAGGCAATGAGCTCAAGAAGCATTGTACGCCCCCGTATTCTGGTAGGCGTACCCTCTGGTGTAACCGAGGTTGAAAAGCGTGCAGTTATTGACGCTACTATCGAAGCAGGCGCTCGTGAGGCATATCTTATTGAAGAGCCCATGGCTGCTGCTATTGGTGCAGGTCTTCCTGTTCAGGAGGCAACCGGCAGCATGGTTGTTGATATTGGCGGTGGTACCTGCGAGGTTGCTGTAATTTCCTTGGGCGGTATTGTTGTAAGCAAAAGCGTTCGCACCGGCGGCGACACTATTGACAAGGCTATTGCACAATATATTCGTAAAACTTTTAATATGTTCATTGGCGAGCGTACTGCCGAGAATATTAAAATTGAAATTGGCACTGCAATGCCTGTAGATAATCCTCCTGTTATAGAGGTTCGCGGACGCGACCTTTTGAGTGGTCTGCCCCGCAGTATTGAGGTTAATGCTAACCATGTGTGCGAGGCTGTTGAAGAGCCTATCAGCACCATTGTTGATGCTGTAAGAAATACATTGGAGCGCACTCCGCCTGAGCTTTCTGCAGATATTATGGACCGTGGCATTGTGATGACCGGTGGTTCCTCCATGCTGCGCAATTTGGACCGTCTTATTTCCAGAGAGACCCAGATGCCGGTATTTGTATCTGATGAGGCACTGAACTGTGTTGCTCTTGGTACTGGTATTGCAGTAGAAAATATTGACATTTATCGTAAGGGCTTCATGACCAGCAAATAATGCTGAGCTTGCGGCTTTAGATGCCGGCGCGCATGATGCCGGAAAAGGTAATCAAATGAGTAAGAAAAGTATGCTTTGCATACTGTTTGCGTTTGTAATGCTAGGGATGCTGGCCTTAGCTGTGTCTGGCAAAAGCCGTTTTCCTGTGGTTAACAAAGCAGTTTCCTTTGTCGTCCTGCCTATGGAAAGCGGCCTTACTTCTTTAGGACACGCTGGTGACAGCATTCGTGGCTATTGGAAGGCAGTAACAGTTTTGCAAAGTGAAAATGAAGAATTAAAAAGAAGCAATGATGAACTGCGCTATGCCAATATTCATATGGCCTCCATTTATGCGGAAAATCAGCAGCTGCGGCGTTTGCTTGACTACAAGGAACAGCATCGCTCTCAGACTGTTGTCGCAGGCAAGATTATTGCACGTAATTATGGTGATTTGCGTGATAGTGTCTATATTGATATTGGCGCAGATAAAGGCGTAAAGGTGAATCAGGCTGTCGTTAACGGTGGACTGATTGGTGTTGTCGATGAGGTATATGACGACTATTCCAGAGTGCTGCTTTTGACATCTACTAATTGCCGCGTAGGCGCTCGTGTACTGCGCAGTGATTCACGTGCTGTTGGTGTTATTGGCGGTCATAGTACTTCCAAGGGACAGCTGATTTTGGAGCATGTGTATCGTGAGGCAAGCATTAAAGAGGGCGACGTAATCGTTACCAGTGGCTATAGTGGTACTCATCCGGCTGATATTCTTATCGGTACTGTTAAGGAGGTTCGTATGGACAGTGTCGGCCTGCTGCAGGAGGCAAAGGTTATTCCTGCTGCAGATATTGCTGATGCGGAGCATGTACTGGTAATAACAGGCTTTACCCCCGAACCGAAAATTGACTTTGCTAAGCAGGGAGGACGAGCACAATGAGGAGACTGATTTGGCCCGTCCTATTTCTGTTTTTATTGGTGATTCAGGGCTCCTGCTCTGTATTTTATTCTGGATGGATATCCTTTGACTTGCCCCTAATGGCGGTTTATTGCTACGCTCTTTTAGCAGGAGATGCTCTAGGAGCTGCGGCAGGTCTTGGTGTAGGCTTCCTGCAGGACGCAATGACTACAGGTATTTTTGGCTTCCATATGCTGACAAGAACAGTAATGGGTTATTTTATTGGTGCAACAAAGGAAAAGATTTTTAAGGATAACTACAAGGTCCATGTTTTTATAATTGGCTGCATTAGTGTAGCTATCCGTTTTCTCTACTGGTGGATAGAGGTTATTCGCAGTGGCGGACGCTGGGGTCTGTTTCTTGATTTTTCGTGGGCTAGTATTGGCTATTGCCTGGGAAATATGCTGCTGGTTGTGCCAATGCTTTTCTTTATCCGCTATGTCCATATTTGGACGCAGCAAAATGATATTAAGTATTGATTTAGAGGGAGGACAACATGCTTAACAAACACAATCTTGTAAGGCTGCATATGATGCTGCTTATGTGCGTTATGCTTTTCGTCGTTCTCCTAGGACGTCTTGTTTATCTACAGCTGTGGCGCGGTGATTACTATACGGCTCAGTCCGATGGCAACAGGCTGCGTCAGTCTAAAATAGTTGCACCTAGAGGACTTATTTTGGATAAGGACGGTAAGGAGCTGGTAAATAATCTGCCTGGCTATGCTGTTTCACTGCAGAAGCAGACAGAATATGATCCTCAAATGCTGGAAAGACTCAGTAAGCTGATTGATATGCCTTTGTCTGAGATAAATGAGCGTATTAAGGAAAGTCGTAATTTTTATGAGCCAGTAAGGCTTAGAAGCAATCTTACGCCTGATATGGTTACAAAGATTGAGGAACAACGCCGCAATCTTCCCGACGTGCTTTTGGAGGTACAGCCTGTTCGTACATATCCCTTCAAGGAGCTTGCTGTGCATGCTTTAGGATATGTAGGCGAGGTAAGTGCATATGAAATTGAAAACAAGCTTTTTAATGTTCCCCAGGGCAGTATTGTCGGCAAGGCCGGAATTGAAAAAAGCTATGATAAATACCTTCGTGGTACTGACGGTGCCTTTATGGAGGAGGTAGATGTAGCAGGTAATGTGGTGCAGCATTTTGACACCATGCAGCCTGTTCCTGGTAAAAATCTTAAGCTGACCATAGATTTTAGACTGCAGTCAGCTCTGGAAAAATTTACCGATCAGCATTTAAATGATTTGCGTCGCTATGGTATTGCTCCAGGTGCTCGTGCAGCAGCAGTTGTGGCCATTGATCCCCGCAGTGGTGCTGTTAGAGCAATGGTAAGCAGACCAGGATATGATCCTAATCTTTTTGTTAACGGTATTTCCTCCAAGGATTGGGATAAAATTAATAATGACCGTAACTATCCTATGAATAATAAGGTTATTAGCGGTGAATATCCGCCTGGCTCTACATTTAAGATTGTTACAGGTAGTGCAGCCTTTGAGCTGAAGAAGGTAACCTTGGACGAACTTATCTACGATGGTGGTCACCATCCGCTGGTTCCTACCATGGGTAATGCCGGCGGCGAGGTTTTGGGCTGGCTTGATTTTATTA
This sequence comes from uncultured Phascolarctobacterium sp., assembly GCA_900547415.1. Classification (GTDB taxonomy): domain Bacteria; phylum Bacillota; class Negativicutes; order Acidaminococcales; family Acidaminococcaceae; genus Phascolarctobacterium_A. The sequence goes on from URGS01000001.1 coordinate 132,822, forward strand.
AAGGTCTGGCAATGTCAGATAACGTGTATTTTTACGAGCTTGGTTATCGTGTTGGCATTGATAATATTGCTAAATATGCACGTATTTATGGCTTTGGCAAGCCCACAGGCATTGACCTGGAGGGTGAAAGCAGTGGTCTTGTAGCTTCTAAGCAGGTAAAGCGTGAAATCTGGAATGAGGACTGGCGGTTAGGTGATACCTTTAATGCTGCCATCGGACAGGGCTTTAACCTGGCTACTCCTATTCAGCTTGCAATGATGCTCAGTATTGTTGCAAATGGCGGTACTCAGTATCAGCCCTATCTTGTTGATTCCATCTTAAATGCTGACGGCAGTCAATATGCTGTACCGAAGCGCGCTGGGGGCAAGCATATTGATATTTCACAGCAAACTATTGACTACATGCGTATGGGTATGAGTGCAACCACTCAGGAGGGTGGTACTGCATCCTACTTTAATGCACTTCCTCGCAAGATAGCAGGCAAGACAGGTACTGCAGAAAACTCCCATGGACGTGACCATGGGCTGTTTGTTGCCTATGGTCCTGTAGAAGATCCTGAGCTTGTAGTAGTTTGTATTGTCGAACAAGGTGGTTATGGTTCTACTGCAGCAGGTCCCATTGTTTATAAGGCCTTTGAGGAATATTTCCGTGAGCGTGGTTGGATGCCGGAAGAGAAGCCTGAAACTGAGGCTGCCTCAGAGAGGAAACAGCAGTAGTACGAAAAACTTCTGACTACGAAATGTAGTGCAGGTTATTGCTGATAAAATGTACGGACTACAGGTATTATCTGTAGTCCAATGTAAATACGCTTGATAAGTGCGGAAAGGAGTCCGAAGTGGATGTAAGACGTATTTTGAGAAATCTGGACTGGTGGCTGATTTTTGCCGTCCTGATGCTCATGGGCTGTGGCCTTGGACTTGTAGATAGTGCAACTCATTCCTTTGCTATAAGTACTGGCAAGGCCTGGCATGTAGAAAGACAAAGTATGTTTATGGCCTTTACAATGATACTGGTAGCAATATCACTGGCCTTTGACTACCGACTCTTAAAAAATTATGCGACTAAGCTTTATATTTTTAATTTAATTCTGCTTTTGGCAGTAATGCTTTTCGGACATGCCCAGCTTGGTGCACAGCGTTGGATTCAAATAGGTCCAATATCCTTTCAGCCTAGTGAGTTTGCTAAGGTAATACTGATTGTTTGCTTGGCAAGCTTTATGGACAAACGTATTGAATGGCTGGAAAGCTTTAAGGACTATCTGCCTGTTTTCGCTTATATCTTTGTGCCCTTTATTTTGGTAATGAAGCAGCCAGACTTAGGAACATCCCTAACCTTTATTGCTATCCTTGTAGGTATGATTTTTGTCAGCGGTTTCAAGTATAAGTGGTTCTTTAGACTAGGAATACTATGTATGGCACTTTTGCCAGCCTTTTGGATGATTTTGAAGGATTATCAGAAAAACAGAATTCGTGTGTTTTTAAATCCTGAGCTGGATCCCTATGGCAGCGGCTACCACGTAATTCAATCTAAAATTGCTATTGGCAGCGGTGGCCTTTTAGGTAAGGGTTGGCTGGAGGGTACTCAAAGTCAGCTGAACTTTTTGCCGGAGAACCACACCGACTTCATTTTTGCTGTTGCCGGTGAAGAATTTGGCTTTATAGGCTGTGCCCTGATTTTAATACTGTATATGATAATTATTTGGCGAGGCATTGCGATTGCTATAGATGCTGATGATGATTTTGGTACATTGTTGGCTGTTGGCGTAACCTCTATGTTTATGTTCCATATTATGGTAAATGTAGGCATGACCATTGGCATTATGCCTGTAACTGGCGTACCCCTGCCATTTTTAAGCTACGGTGTCAGCTCGTTGACTACGAATCTAATGCTGGTAGCGATTTTGCTAAATATAAAAGTACGTAAGAATATGCTGCAATTTTAAGGAGGACTTATGGAGAAGGAATTGACCATTGATATATTAAGCAGTGTACAAAAGCCTGCCCGCTATACTGGCGGTGAATTTGGCAGTATTGTAAAGCCTGCTGAAGAAGTAGAGGCAACTATTGCCTTGGCTTTCCCTGATGTGTATGAGGTTGGCATGAGCTACCTGGGCTTTAAAATCTTATACCATCTGCTGAATAAGCAGGAAGGTGTAGCTGCAGAACGTGTTTATGCTCCTTGGATTGACATGGAAGCTAAAATGCGTGAACGCAATATTCCCCTGCGTACCCTGGAAACTGAAAAGCGTTTATGCGACTGTGATATTGTAGGCTTTACTCTGCAGTATGAGCTGAGCTATACCAATATTCTCAATATGATGGATTTGGGTGGTATTCCTGTTTTGGCAGCAGACCGTACTGATGCGCACCCATTTGTAATTGTTGGCGGTCCTTGTGTATTTAACCCTGAACCCCTGGCTGACTTCATCGACTTTGCTGTTATTGGTGAAGGTGAAGAGGTAATGCACGAGGTAATGGAGTGCTATAAAGCCTGGAAACGTAATGGCCGTCAAGGTGGCCGTCAAGGCTTTCTGAGCGAGGTTGTAAAAATTAATGGTATTTATGTTCCTTCTTTCTACGAAGTTAGCTACAATGAGGACAATACTGTAGCTGCAGTACGTCCCATTCGTGAGGATGCTCCTGCAACTGTAGAAAAACGCGTTGTTATGGATATGAACACTATTGATTTCCCTGACGCACCCATCGTACCCTTTGGTGAAATTGTTCACGATAGAATTATGCTGGAGCTTTTCCGTGGCTGCAGCAGAGGCTGTCGTTTCTGTCATGCAGGCATGGTTTACCGTCCTGTACGTGAACGTCGTCCCGAGGTTCTCAAGGAACTGGCTCGCAAGCTGGTTGATAATACCGGTTATAATGAAATAAGCCTTGTATCTCTGAGCAGTGCTGATTATTCCTGCCTGGCACCTATGGTTCATGACATGATTGAAGAATTTAAGGACGAGCGTGTCAGCGTCTCCCTGCCTTCTCTGCGTATTGACAGCTTCAGCGTTGATATTGCTAAAGAGGTTCAGGCAGTTCGTAAAAGCGGCTTGACCTTTGCTCCTGAAGCAGGCAGTCAAAAGATGCGTGACGTTATCAATAAGGGCGTTACTGAAGAGGACCTGATGAATGCAGTTGGTGCAGCTTTTGAGTCTGGTTGGAGCGGTGTTAAGCTGTACTTTATGATTGGTTTGCCCTTTGAAACTGACGAAGATGTGTTAGCTATTGCTGATTTAGCTAAAAAAGTTCAGTATAAATATTATGAGGTTACTGGCAAACGTGGTTGCCGCGTTACTGTAAGTGCTTCTTCCTTCGTTCCCAAACCCTATACTGCTTTTCAATGGTTTGGTCAAAATGATTTGGAAAACATTCGCCGTAAACAATTTTTGCTGAAGGATGCATTGAAGGTAAAAAATATTACATTCCAATATCACGATGCCAAGACTGGTATTATCGAAGCCGTATTTGCACGTGGTGACCGTCGCGTAGGCAAGGCTCTTTTGACTGCCTGGAAAAATGGTGCCCGCTTTGATGGATGGAGCGATTGCTTCTCCTATGAGCGTTGGCTGGAGGCTTTGGCAGAGGTTGGTCTGGATAAGGACTTCTACGCTTCTCGTGACCGTGGTCAGGACGAAGTGTTCCCCTGGGAGCATGTCCAACCTGGTGTAGCACGCCGCTTCCTGTGGAATGAATGGCAAAAGGCTCAGGCTCAACAGCTCACCCATGACTGCCGTCGCAGTACCTGTACTGGCTGTGGTGTTTGCCAAAAACTGGGCGTAAATATTATTGATTATAAAGGGGAGGTTAAGGCATAATGAAAATTCGTCTGCAAATCACTAAAGACCGTGATATCCGTTTTATCTCCCACTTGGAATATTCTCGAACCATTAGCCGTGCAATTCGTCGTGCTAAGCTTCCCGCAGCCTATTCTGAAGGCTTTAATCCTCATTTGAAGTTTTCTTTGGCATCTGCCCTTGGTGTAGGTGTTGTCAGCTATACTGAGTTTGTAGAAATTGAGCTGGCAGAGCCTGTAGAGGTTGAAACTGCAGCCAGAGCACTCAGCAAGGCTTTGCCACGTGGTATTCGTGTTATCGCTGCTGATGCTGTTGATACTCATCACGCTGCCCTGATGGCACAGGCTGCAGGTGCGGACTATCGTGTAACTCTGCCCTATGCTAAGGATATCTCTCTTGCAGTAGCAGATTTTAATGCAAGAGAGAGTCTGCTCTTTAAAAAGGCAGCTCCCAAGAAAAAAGACAAGGTTAAGGAAATTGATGTTAAATTCTATATTCCTAAGCTTAATGTAGAACTCAAGGAAGACAAAACAATCTTTACCTTTGAATGTAAAATTACTCAAACCGGCAGTATGAAGGCCGTTGATCTGCTTAATGCATTGAATGAGGCCTATGAACTGGATCTGCCTGTAGAAATGGCAGATATTGAGCGTCTGCGCCTTTATCGCATGAGCAAGGACGGCAAGCGTCAGCTGCCTATGCTCATGAACGATGCAGTAGTACTGTAAAAAACAAAATCTCAAGAAAGCAGCAGTTCTGAAATAGAGCTGCTGTTTTTTCAGCTATAAGAGTGTTGGGTAAATATTTGGTTGGTGATAGCTATGAAAATTCAGATAAAGATACGCTGTTATAATGATTGAGAAAGTGTTATGCAGATGAGCCTATTGACATGATTTTCGGAAAATAGTATTGACTATACACTTGCTATATATGATACTATAACACAGTAAAAATTTATCAATATGCTTTAAGATATGCCTATGGTAATGAAATTTTAGGAGGTATACTATGAAGAAAATCGCTATTCTGCGCTGTTTAAAAACTTCTGCATCATGCTCTGGTGCAGGATGCTTGCGTGCTATGTATGATAAAGAAAAAGCCTTTGAGCAATATGGCGAGGAAGAGCTGCGTCTGATGGCTATGTGGACCTGTAATGGCTGTGGTGCTTCTAAGCTGGAAAATCAAGAAGGAATTAGAAAGAAAATAGAACGTATGAAGGCTCTGGAAATTGATACACTGCATTTAAGTCATTGCACAAGCAAGAAGGATGAAAGCGGTGAAAAGCATCTGTGTCCAACTATTAAGGCTATTGCCGACGAGCTGGAAGCAGCAGGTATCACCATTGTTCATGGTACCCATTAATGGAGCTGTTAAGTATTGCAGCAGGCGGCGCGTTAGGAGCAGTGAGCCGTTTCTGCCTAGGAAATTTTATAAGTCGCATAATAGGCAGTGCTTTGCCCTATGGTACCTTTGTAATTAATATCGTTGGTTGCTTTTTTATGGGCCTAATTATGACCATGATTATAGAGCGTGGAATGCTGTCTGCGTCTTGGCGCTTACTTTTATGTGTTGGCTTTTTGGGAGGCTTTACTACATTTTCCTCCTTTGGCTATGAAACATTGATGCTGCTGCAGGAGGAGAAAATATTCGCTGCATTGGCGTATGTAGGTGGAAGTATAATTTTGGGACTAATGAGCGCAGCTTTGGGCGTTGCAGTGGGAAAACTGCTTTGACCTTTAAATGACAATATAAAAAATTTTAAGATTAAAAATGCTATCTAGAGGAAAGAATCTAGATAGCATTTTTCTTTTCATGATAAATATTATTGTTAGGATGATAAATACTCTAAAAATTCCCAAAATAAAGGATAAACTATTTGTAAATTATTCTTGACAGAAATATGAAGCAAATGATATACTTCGTTAGTGGTATTAGATATTATTAATATTTTAAAATTATATAGAGAAAATAATTAGGTGTATTTAATACTTAATAGGGAAGCAGGTTAAAATCCTGCGCTGTCCCGCAGCTGTAATGTGGAGCGAGCTCTTTCTGTGTCACTAGGAAACTGGGAAGGCAGAGTAAGCGATGAAGCAGAGCCAGAATACCTGCCTAATTGTTTCGCAAATAATTCCTGCGATGGACGGGAAGGCGGTATAAACTGAGTAAGTAGTTTTTTTGCTATTTATTGCTAGAATGAATGCGCCCTTCTGTATTTTGATATGTACCCTCTTTACTGGACAAAACCAGTAAGGAGGGTATTTTTATGCGCTACTCTTATGAGTACAAAAGAAACTGTATCGAATTGTATCGACAAGGAAAATGGCCAGAAACACCAAATGGAATTAAGGAACG
>URGS01000002.1 GCA_900547415.1 uncultured Phascolarctobacterium sp.
TTACTACGTTTGTGGATGTGTCTGATATGGTGATGCTCAAAAATGCCCTTCGCCGTGCGGAGGAGGGAAGTCGTGCGAAATCGTCTTTCCTGTTTGCAATGTCTCACGATCTGCGTACACCAATGAATGCGATCATTGGTTATGCAGAACTGGCGACCAGACATTTGCAAGAAACAGAAAAACTTGGCAGATACCTTGAAAAAATTCAAATATGCGGAAAAGAACTTCTGTCGATGCTTGGTAATGTTCTGAATCTTGCAAGGATTGAAAATAATCAGGTCGAAATGGAATACACTGTTTCGAATGTTCATGAGTGCTTTGAAAATTGTATCATTATGTTCCAACAACAGGCAGAAAGAAAAAATCAAACTCTCTCCCTGACAGAACAAATCATGTATCCGTATGTATATATGGATGCACCACATCTGTCAGAAGTCTGTCTTAATATTATAAGCAATGCAATAAAGTATACAAATACAGGAGGTAGGATATCCTGTAATGTTGTACAGAAATCCTGTGAAAAAGAAGACTGGTGCAATCTGATTATTACTATTACCGATAATGGAATTGGTATGTCTGAAGAATTCCAAAAGCGTATTTTTGAAACTTTTGAAAGAGAACGTAACACTACGTTAAGTCATATTGATGGCAGTGGCATCGGAATGGGCATTACAAAAAAGCTTGTAGATCTCATGGATGGCACAATAGAAGTGAAAAGTAAGCAGGGTGAAGGTTCCCAATTTACAGTAACGATTCCTTGCAGGAAAGCGTCAAAAGAAGATTCTCTGGTGAAAAAAAATAGTAATCTGGGTAATAAGAATTGCTTGAACGGTGTTCGAATCTTATTAGTCGAAGATAATGAGATCAACACTGAAATCGCAAAGGAACTATTGACGGAAGAAGGCTGTATTGTTGAGACTGCAAATGATGGTGTTGCATGCGTTGACATGATTGAAAAAGCGGATGCTGGTTATTACAAGATGATTCTTATGGATATTCAGATGCCTGTTATGGGCGGCTGTGAGGCAGCTAAGTCTATTCGCGGACTGGAACGTGAGGATGCAGCAGTCGTGCCCATTATTGCCTTAACAGGTAATGCAGGAACTAAGGATGTGGAAAAAGCTATGCAGGCTGGTATGAATGATTATATGGTTAAGCCGATACAGATGAAGCTGCTGGCCAAGATAATGAGCGAATATATTCAGGCTGATGCAGAGGAAGACTATAGTGCTATTTGATTGATAAGCTAGGGGAGGCTTGGCAATGAAATTGAATGATTTACCTTCTTTTCTGGAGATAGACGTTCAGGAAAGTCTGGAGGAGCGTTTTATGGAGAGCGAGGCTTTATATGTGCGCTTCCTAAAAAAGCTATTAAATGATACTAATGTAGCAGAGCTAAAGCAGGCTGTGACTGCTGCTGATTGGGAAACTGCACTGCTTAAGGCTCATAACCTTAAAGGAGTGTGTGCTAATTTGGGCCTTACCAGGCTAAGCAGAGACTTTGCTGCTATTGTTGCAGAGCTGCGCAGTGATGCTTACACCGCTCAAAGCGTTAAGACTTTATTAAATGAGGCATTGGCTGAGTGGGAAAAGACCATTGCTTACATAGGTGAGCTGGAATAGTTTAGGACTATAATAATTAAAAAGAATACTTTTTTAAAGAGCACTGGGGCGTAAGCTTTAGTGCTCTTTTATTGTACAGAGATAAAAATAAAACGCCGAAGCTTAGCTTCAGCGTTGGTGTATTTTAATATTATTTTGTAAGCTTAAGATTTCTCACTGGCAGGTTCAGTAGAATAATGGCAGCAAAGATAAGTCCCATACCAACAAGCTTTTGCGTAGTCAGCGGCTCTTGGAAATAGCAGATGCCGATGACTGCTGCGACAAAGGGTTCAATGGTTGCTAAAATAGAGGCCTGACCAGGATCAACATAAAGCAGGCCTTTGTTGTAGAGCAGGTAGGGAATAACTGCACAGATAAGTCCAAGTCCTAACACATTGGCTATGGCCTCTGTATTTATCCGTGCCAGCGTATCTGCAGGAAAGTTGGCAATAGGGATTGCTGCTACTGAGGCAAAGAAAAATGTATAAATTGTAATAGTGGCTGAGGAATACTTTTCAACAGCGTATTTGCCAAAAATACTGTAGAGAGCATAGCCAAAGCCACTGCCAAGACCGTAGAGCAGACCTGTGAAAGTCAGGCTAAGACTTCCGCTGAAGGCACCGGTTACACAACCGCAGCCGGCAAAGGTCATGATCAATGCTGCTGCCTTTTTTGCGGTAAAGCTTTCTCTGAATAGAAAGACTGACATAATCATAACAAAGATTGGCGCAGTGTATAAAAGCAGGGCTGCAACCGCCAAGGAGCTGGCGGCAATACAGTTAAAATAGCAGTAATTAAAAAAGGTAAGGCTAATAACTCCTGTGCCAACAAACATCCAGGCATCGCGCCAGTCTATTTTGAACAAAGCTTTTACAGAAGGCGCAAGCGCTAGTACTGCGCAAATTGCAGAGGAGATGGAACGCAAAGCTACAATCTGAATAGAAGTAAAACCAAGTGATGCTAAATGCTTGACAAAGAGACCTATAAGTCCCCAAAGTGCTGCTGCACTGATAATGTAAAAATAAGCTTTTGTTTTCATAATCAATAACCAGGGCCAGGATACGTGGTCCTTTTCATTTCCGTGGTATTTAGAAATTATTTCTTCTTTTTGCCCCAAAATTTGTGGAATTTTTCCAGCAGCTCCTTTTGATTTTGCTTTTGGGGCCACAGCTCCCAGTTGTCGCTGTTGCGCATGGCAGCGCCCAGATGGTCATAAACCTGTGGATAGCGGTCATTGAGCTCTGCAATATGTTCCTTAACCTCCTGCCTGGTAGTGTTGCCGTCGTAGGGACATGGGTTTTTGAGGGGCTTTAGCTGCAGCAGCTCTATTAGCTCGCGTACTTCTGATTCACGGTAATAAAGCATGGGGCGCAGGACAGTGATGCCTGTTCGTGATAGAGGCGTTACTGGCAAAAAGGTGCGCAGTTGCCCGCTGGTCATGATGTTCATAAAGAATGTTTCCACTGCATCATCATGGTGATGGGCAAGGGCTACCTTATTAAAGCCAAGCTCCTTGGCACGTCTGTTGGTTACTGCACGACGAAAATAAGCGCAGGTAAAGCAAGGGCTGCCGCCTTTTTTCTTATGGGCTTCCATTACGTCCACATCGTCACTGTAATGTTCCAATCCGTAGTGAGCACAGAATTTTTCTAGTTCCTCTTTGGGAAAGTCATGGGAGAACATTGTGTTAACTGTGTAGCAGGCCAAATCAAAGGGGATGGGTGAGTGGAGGCGGATTTCTGCCAGCATTGCTGTAAGCAGCATACTGTCCTTGCCACCGCTGAGTCCAATTAAAATGCGATCACCGGGACTGAGCATATCAAATTCTATAATTGCACGCCATAGCTTACTAAGCTTGTCGGCAGGTACAAAGGGTTGTCGTGACATAATTACTCCTTGTTATTTTGATTCAAAACGCTTTTTATTTTAGCACATTTTTTAGTGCTGCTCAATGTTCTAGGCTGTAATATGAGGGACTGCAGTTCAAGAAATGTTGAGGTTCTGCATATGAAGAGCAGGGCCATTTGTGGTATAATAAAAAGGCTGATTATATTTTAAAAGAGAAAGGCGCAGGCAGCGTCTATGGTTTATGGAGGATACTTTGATATGACTGATACTATTAGAGGATTGAATCAGCAGCAGGCTGACGCAGTGCAGACTACGGAAGGACCTATGCTGATTTTAGCGGGTGCAGGCAGCGGCAAGACTAAGGTGCTGACATGCCGTATGGCACATCTTTTGAATCAGGGTGTGCGCCCATATAGAATTTTGGCAATTACCTTTACTAATAAAGCAGCTAAGGAAATGCGTGAGCGTGTTGATAAAATGGCTGGCTTGGCAGCTAAGGACGTGTGGCTCTTTACCTTCCACGCCTTTTGTGCTAGAGTGCTGCGCCGCGATATTGATAAACTGGGCTATGGCAATAATTTTGCTATTTATGATACTACTGATACTAAAAACCTGATTAAGCAGGTTCTGAAAGAGCTGAATCTGGACGAAAAACGTTTTCAGCCTTCAGGCATTGCTTCTGCTATCAGCAATGCTAAGAACCAGCTGCAGGATGCAGTTGCCTATGCTAAGGAAGCTGCAGATTTCTATCAGCAAAAGGTCGCAGAGGTATATGCTCTTTATGAGAACAAGCTGAAGGCCAATAATGCTGTGGATTTTGATGATTTGCTTTTGTTGACCTTAAAGCTGTTCCAAACTAATGAAGAGGTACGCACCAAATATCAGGAGAAATTTGACTATATTATGGTGGACGAGTATCAGGACACTAACCATGCACAGTATCTGCTGACCAAGATTTTGGCTGCTAATCATCACAATCTTTGTGTAGTAGGCGACGCTGACCAAAGTATTTATGGCTGGCGTGGTGCGGATATCCGCAATATCCTTGATTTTGAAAAGGATTATCCTGAGGCCAAGCTGGTGAAGCTGGAGCAGAACTACCGCAGTACTCAGGTTATTCTTGATGCAGCTAATGCTGTTATAGATAATAACACAGGACGCAAGCCCAAGAATTTGTGGACTGACAACGGCAGCGGTCGTAAGATTACCTATTTCCAGGCTGCTGATGAGCGAGATGAAGCACGCTTTGTTATTGAAAAGACTCAGGAGCTGCAGGACAAAGAAAATATTCAGTTAGGTGATGTAGCTGTACTTTATCGTACTAACCCTCAGTCCCGCGTATTCGAGGAAATGCTGGTCAAGAGTGGTATTCCCTACAATATTGTTGGCGGAACTAAGTTCTATGATCGCAAGGAAATAAAGGATATTATTGCTTATCTGCGTGTTATCTTTAATCCTAATGATGGTTTGAGCCTGCTGCGTATTATTAATGTTCCTCGTCGTGGTATAGGTGATGCAACCTTGGCCAAGCTGGAGGCCTTTGCGGCGGAAAATGATATGAGTCTGTTTGACGTAGTATCCAATTCCAGCCAGCTGCCCGGCCTTAGCAGCCGCTTCGTAAATAAGCTGGATGAGCTGGCAAGTACAATTTTTGACCTGATTGCTAAAGCTCAGGAGGTTCCTGTAAAGGAGCTTATTGATGATGTAATGACTAAAACAGGCTATCTGGAGGAGCTGCAGCTGAGCCGCAGTCCTCAGGATCAAAGCCGTATTGATAATCTGCAGGAGCTTTTAAGTGTTGCTGAGGACTTTGCTAAGAGCGGCGAAGAGGATACCTTGGAAAACTTTTTGGCTCACGTAGCTCTGGTGTCAGATATTGACAGTGCAGAGCTGGGAGAACAGGCTGTGACCTTGATGACGCTGCATTCTGCCAAAGGCTTGGAATTCCCCGTAGTATTCCTTGTTGGTATGGAAGAAGGTATTTTCCCCCATGCCCGTACTCTTTTGGACGAGGAAGAAATTGAGGAGGAGCGTCGCCTTTGCTATGTAGGTATTACCAGAGCGGAAAAGCATCTGTATCTGAGCAATGCACGTATGCGTATGATGTTTGGCCATACTGTTTCTTATCCGCCTTCTCGCTTTCTTGACGAAATTCCCAGCAAGCTGATTAATACCTTTGAGCGTCCCGTGCTGCAGCGTACTACCTTCAGTCACGTAGAAAAGCCTAAGGAAACACGCACGGCAGGAAATTGGTTCCTGCAGCCAAAGACAAGCTTTATGCCTAAGGAAAGCAGTGCCAGCACCTCCTTTAGAGCAGGAGATAAGGTTGAGCACGCTAAATGGGGCGTTGGTACTATTGTTAGTGCCAAGGATGCAGAGGACGGACAGGAAATCAAGGTTGCCTTTGCAGGAGCAGGTATCCGCTGTCTTTTGACAAAATATGCTAAGCTGAAAAAGCTGTAATAGATTTATCATTGGAGGAATGAACATGAACGAGCAGGATTTGTTTGCTGATGAACGAGCCGAAGCATTAGCTGAGGCGGAGGCTCTGCGTAAGGAAATTCGCCATAATGAATATTTATATTATGTTCTTGATGCACCTGAGCTTACTGACTCTGAATACGATAGGCTGATGCTGCGTTTAAGAGAAATTGAGGCAGAATATCCTGACAGCATTCCTGCTGATTCTCCTACCCAGAGAGTTGGCGGTCGTGCGTCCTCCCAATTTGCAGAGGTCAAGCATTTGCAGCCTTTGCTTAGCCTGGGCAATGCCTTTTCCGAGGACGAGCTGCGTGCCTTTGATGAAAGGGTTCGCGGCGGCCTTCCTGCAGGCAGCAAGGTGGAATATGTTATGGAGCCCAAGATTGATGGCCTGGCCTGCAGCTTGATTTATGAAAATGGCAAGCTGGTCCGTGCTGCAACTCGTGGTGATGGTGTTACTGGTGAAAATGTTACGGCTAATGTACGCACTATTCGTACTGTTCCTTTGGTGCTGAAGGTACCTGAGGGAGAAGAAATGCCGGAGCTGCTTGATGTTCGTGGTGAGGTCTACATGCCTCGCCATGAGTTTATGCGTCTTAATGAAGAACGTGCAGAGCGTGGCGAAAGCGAATTTGCCAACCCTCGTAATGCTGCTGCCGGAAGTCTGCGTCAGCTGGACCCACAGGTTACAGCAAGCCGGTCCTTAAGCTTTTTTGCCTACTACTTAGTAGGCGAGGGAGCTAAGCCTAAGCATGGTGATTCCTTAGATGAGCTGAAAAAATATGGCTTTAAGGTTAATAGTCACAAGGTTGTCAATAATATTGAAGAGGCTATTGAGCTGGTTCATGATTTTGATATGAGACGTGGCAGTCTGCCCTTTGATACGGACGGTGCTGTAATTAAGGTTAATGATGTGTATCAGCAGAATATTTTAGGCGCAACAGGCAAGGATCCTCGCTGGGCTATTGCCTTTAAATATCCGCCTGAGCAGGCCGAAACTACTCTGGAGGATATAGATTGGCGTGTCGGTCGTACAGGTGTGCTGACTCCTACTGCTATGCTTACTCCTGTTAAGCTGTCAGGAAGTGTCATCAGCCGTGCAACACTGCACAATGAAGATTTTATCAAGAGCAAGGATATTCGCATTGGCGATAGAGTAATTATCAACAAAGCAGGCGAAATCATTCCTGAGGTACTGCGAGTAGTTTTGGACAAGCGCGGAGAGGACGTTAAGCCTGTGGAAATTCCCTCTAAATGCCCTGAATGTGGCTGGAGCGTGGAGCGTCAGGGTGCGGAGGCAGCTATCCGCTGCACTAATCCCCATTGTCCTGCACTGGGACGTGAGGGCCTCATTCATTTTGTAAGTCGTGATGCTATGAACATTGAGGGCTGCGGTCCCTCCGTTATCAATCAGCTTATTGATGCAGGTCTTGTTCGTGATGCAGCAGATTTATACAGCTTAAAGCGTGAAGAGCTGCTGCAGCTGGAGCGTATGGGCGAGAAGTCTGCGGACAATCTTTTGACGGCTCTGGAAGCTAGCAAGGCTAATCAGCTGGACAAGCTACTTTTTGCTCTGGGCATTCGTCACGTTGGCGCTAAGGTAGCACGTATTTTAGCGCTGGAATTTGGCAGCATTGACAAGCTGTTGGAAGCGGAAGCTGAGCAGCTTGCTGCAATTCGTGATATTGGCAGCAAGATTGCAGAAAGCGTCGTAACGTGGCTGTCAGTACCTACTAATAGGGATTTACTGGAGCGTTTGCAGGCAGCAGGTCTTGATATGACCTTTACTGCTCCGGAAACAAGTCAGGAAAATCCCTTCTTTGGCAAGACTTTGGTATTTACAGGAACAATGCCAACCTTAGGACGAGCTGAGGCTAAGACTATGGCTCAGGACGTTGGTGCCAAGGTCAGCGGCAGTGTCAGCAAAAAAACTGACTATGTTATTGCAGGCGCTGAAGCAGGAAGCAAACTGGAAAAGGCTGAGCAGCTTGGTGTTACAGTAATTGATGAAGCTGAATTCCTGCGAATGCTGAAGGGCGAATAAAATATATTTTGAAAATTTGACAGAATATATAAATAAGTGATACTATGAGCTTAGCCAAATGCAGGCAAAGTGTTAGCATGCGCTACACGCGAAAGAAAAACCCCGGGACGGCCATCCCGGGGTTTTTGTTATGCTGGCTGTGTGCTAAGTGTTTCTATCCAGCCATTTGCAAATGTAGTGGCCAACTATACTTGCTACGACAGAAACCAAAAATGCAGACAAAGCTTCCAACATGGCTACACCTCCCTCCCGCTGTAGATATAGGCGAGCGGAGCCACAGTTTTTTACTTTAACATAAAATATTGAAAATATAAATAAATTATGCTTCATAGGTATGGTGAGAAAAACTTATTGGCTTTCTGCTATAATAAAAATATGAAGCTATCAAAGGAGGAGAAGCCTATGAAAATATACGTGTTGGTAGAAAACACTACCCATAAGGAAGACATGCTGACGGAGCATGGGCTGAGTATGTACATTGAAACAGCCGAGCACAAAATTCTTTTTGATACTGGCTGTGGTACTGCTTTTGCAGAGAATGCAGAAAGAATGGGTGTTGATTTAAGTGCAGTTGATATTTGCATAATTTCTCATGGTCATAGTGACCATGGCGGTGGTTTAGCTAAGTTTATGGAACTGAATGAAAATGCTCCTATTTATATTAGTAAATTAGGCTTTGAGCGTTATTTTGCTGCTGATGGCAGGGAGATTGGCCTTGATAAGGAGCTTATGAAAAGTGGACGCTTCATTCTTACTGATGCTGGAGTGCATATTGATGGGGAGCTAGCGCTTTTATCCTGCAATGAATTGGAACGCAGTCACAAATTTGGCAGCTTTGGCCTTTTTAAGCAGGTTGAGGGCGAGCTTATTGCTGATGACTTTCTGCACGAGCAATATCTTCTTGTTAAGGAAAATGGCAAGCTCATTCTTTTCAGCGGCTGCTCTCATAAAGGCGTGTTGAATTTGGTAACTTGGCTGCATCCTGACATTCTTATTGGCGGCTTTCATTTTATGAAGCTGGCAACTGAAGGGGAGGACAAGACTGTTCTTGATGAGGCAGTAGAATTTTTGAATAAGCAGCCTGTCAAGTACTATACCTGTCACTGTACAGGAATTGAGCAGTATGAGTATCTAAAAGAAAGAATGCCTAAGCTGGAGTACGCTGCCAGCGGCGATATTATTGAACTGTAATTTTATTGTAGTGCTGTGTTTGCTGTTTCTGAAAAAGAATTTTGCAAAGCAGCCCTGCTGTATAACTGCTATATTATCGAAACGTCAAAGATATGTTGTTCCTTTAACAGAATGCCGTGGAAATAATAAAGGTTTCTGTGCAGCATTTTTCTGCAACCTGGAATACACTATCTAAAGGGAATATTACTACTTAAATGTTCCCTTTTTTAGTATGAATGTGATATAATAAAACAGGTTATTACTTAAAATCAATATAAATTTTTTAGGATGGTGAAAAAATGAAAGTATCTGCTGAAGACGTTAAGCACATTGCACAGCTTTCCCGTTTGACCGTTCCCGAATCCGAGATGGAATTGTTCACCGAGCAATTCAACCAGATTCTGAACTATGCTGATATTCTTGAAAAGATTGATACCACCGGTATCGAGCCGACTCCTTACGTTCTGCCTGTAAGCAACGTACTGAGAGAGGATGTTGTTAAAGAGGGAGTTACTCACGAGGAAGCCCTGCTGAACGCTCCTGCTGTTCATAATGACGGCTTTAAGGTACCGCGTGTAATCGACTAAGAAGGAGGCACAACTGTGGAATTGTATAAACTTACTGCCCACGAGCTGCATGACAAGCTCGTTAACAAAGAAGTAAGCTCCGTTGAATTGACCAACGCTCTGTATGCGCGTATCGACGAAGTTGAAGATCAGGTTAACGCTTATGTTACCCTGGATAAAGAAAATGCTTTGGCACAAGCTGCTAAGGTTGATGCTAAAATTGCTGCTGGCGAAGCTATTGCTCCCCTGGCAGGCATTCCCGGTGCGATTAAAGACAATATCTGCACCAAGGGTCTCTTGACCACTTGCTCCTCTAAAATGCTGAGCAATGTTACTCCTATTTATGATGCACACGTAATCAAAAACCTGCGTGCTGACGAAACGATTTTCTTGGGCAAGACTAACATGGACGAATTCGCAATGGGCTCCACCACCGAATCCTCCTTCTATGGTCCTACCCGCAATCCCTGGAACTTAGAGCGCGTTCCCGGCGGTTCCTCCGGCGGCAGTGCTGCTGCTATTGCTGCAGGCGAAGCTATTTGGACTTTGGGCTCCGATACTGGCGGATCTATCCGTCAACCGGCTTCTTTCAACGGCTGCGTTGGTATTAAACCTACCTATGGCCGTGTATCCCGTTATGGCTGCG
This sequence comes from uncultured Phascolarctobacterium sp., assembly GCA_900547415.1. Taxonomy (GTDB): domain Bacteria; phylum Bacillota; class Negativicutes; order Acidaminococcales; family Acidaminococcaceae; genus Phascolarctobacterium_A. The sequence goes on from URGS01000002.1 coordinate 10,358, forward strand.
TTGCATTCGCTTCCTCTCTGGACCAAATCGGACCTATCACTAAAGACGTAACTGACGCTGCTACTGTTCTGAATACCATCTGCGGTAAGGACGAAATGGACTCCACTTCTCTGGATGTAGAAGTTCCTGACTTTACCAAAGCACTGGTACAAGACGTTAAAGGCCTGCGCATTGGTCTGCCTAAGGAATACTTTGGCGATGGCATTGATGCTGAAGTTAAAGCTGAAATCTTGAAGGCTGTTAAAAAATACGAAGAGCTGGGTGCTGAAATCGTAGAAGTATCCCTGCCTCATACTGAATATGCAGTAATCACCTACTACATCATTGCTCCGGCTGAAGCTTCTGCAAACCTGGCACGCTATGACGGTGTTCGCTATGGCTTCCGTAATATGGACGCTTCCTCTGCTCCGGAAATGACCACCCTGAGCCGTACTGAAGGCTTTGGCCTGGAGGTTCGCCGCCGCATTATGCTGGGTACTTATGTACTGTCCAGTGGTTACTATGATGCATACTACAACAAGGCTATGCAGGTTCGTACTCTTATCCGCCGCGACTTTGAAGCTGCCTTTGAGAAATGCGACGTACTGCTGACCCCGACCTCTCCTGTTCCTGCATATAAGATTGACGGCCATATGGATCCGCTGACCACCTATATGCTGGACGTTACCACCATTCCTGTTAACATGGCAGGTCTGCCTGGTATCTCCATTCCCTGCGGCTTTGCATCCGACGGTATGCCCATTGGTATGCAATTAATCGGCAAGGTATTGGACGAAGAGACCATTCTGCGTGCTGCTTATACCTTTGAACAAGCAACCGAATATCATAAAGTATTCGCACCGCTGGGAGGTAAAAAATAATGACTAAATATATTACTGTTATCGGCCTGGAGGTTCATGCCGAGCTGAAAACTAAAACTAAAGCCTTCTGCAGCTGCTCTACCGCTTTCGGCAGCACTCCTAACACCCATGTATGCCCTGTTTGCCTGGGTATGCCCGGTGCTCTGCCTGTGCTGAACAAGCAGGTTGTAGACTTTGCTATTAAAGCTGGTCTGGCTCTGAACTGCGATATTCAAAAGTTCAACAAATTTGACCGTAAAAACTACTTCTATCCTGACCTGTCCAAAAACTATCAGATTTCTCAGTTTGATAAACCTATCTGCCTGGGCGGTCATATCGATATCGTTGTTGATGGCGAGCACAAACGCATTGGCGTAACTCGTATCCATATGGAAGAGGACGCTGGTAAGCTGAACCACAGCGGTGCAACCATCAGCACCTCCGACTCCTCCGCAGTTGACTACAACCGCGCTGGCGTTCCCCTAATCGAAATTGTATCCGAGCCTGATATGCGCAGTGCTGCAGAAGCTCGTGCTTACATGGAAAACCTGAAAGCTATTCTGGAATATACTGACGTTTGCGACTGCAAAATGCAGGAAGGCAGCCTCCGCTGCGACGCTAACATTTCCATCATGCCCGAAGGTGCTAAAGAATTCGGTACTCGTGCCGAAATCAAAAACCTGAACTCCTTCCGTGCTCTGGAACGCGCAATTAACTACGAAGTTGAGCGTCAAAAAGAGATTCTGGAAGATGGCGGTCATGTTGTTCAAGAAACCCGTACCTGGGACGAAGCTAATGGCGTAACTTTGTCTATGCGTTCCAAAGAGGAAGCTCATGACTATCGTTACTTCCCTGAACCTGACCTGGTTCCTGTACAACTGGACGACGCTTGGATTGAGCGCATCCGTCAAACCCTGCCCGAGCTGCCTGCTCAACGTCAACAACGTCTGATGGACGAGCATGGTCTGCCTGAATACGATGCTTCTCAAATCGTATCCACCAAAGCTATGGCTGAGTACTTCGACGAAGCTGTTAAGACTGCTAAGGACAGCAAGGGTGTTGCTAACTGGCTGCTGGGCGACGTATCTGCATACCTGAACAACGAAGGCATTACTATTGCTGAGTTCAAGGTAACTCCTGCTCATCTGGCAGAACTGGTTAACCTGACCAAAGAAGGCGTTCTCTCCAGTAAGCTGGCTAAGAAAGTATTTGTAGAAATGCTTAAAGAGGACGAAGCTCCGAAAGCTCTCGTTAAAAAGCTGGGCTTGGAGCAAGTAAGTGACGAGGGTGCAATTCTGAAGCTGGTTGAAGAAACCATTGCAGAAAATCCCCAATCCGTTGCTGACTATAAAGCAGGTAAAGACCGTGCTATCGGTTTCCTGGTTGGCCAAATCATGAAAAAATCTCGTGGTAAGGCAAACCCCGGCATGGTTCAAAAAATGCTGAAAGAAAAAATGCAATAATATAGTGCTGTAGGCTCTATATAAAAAAGACACCAAGGCGTGGCGATGCTGCGCTTTTGGTGTCTTTTTGTTTTGTGTCTAAATGCTGTATGATTATCTGTAAAGATGCTAGTATATGATTAGTATGAAGCTATAAATATGAGCTTCAAGGCTCAGCTTTACACTTTTAATAAAACGACTTCACAAATTGTTCATTTGCCAAATTGAGCTTAATGGCGTATAGTTTAATTAGTTAAATAATTACCATAAGCTAACTATGTGGGTTATTATAGAGGGAGGATACAAAATGCATGACATTAAATTCGAGGGCAGCGGCTTTGGCTTTTGTTGGCTGCTTTTATGGACCAGCGTACTGACAGTCATTACAGGTGGCTTGTTCTTTCCTTGGGCTTATTCAGCTCAAAGACGTTGGATTTGCAGCAACACCTATATTGAAGGACGCAAAACAGAGTTTGTTGGCACAGGTCTGGGATTTTTCTTCCAATGGCTTGTTATTATGGTGCTGACATCCATAACTTTTGGCTTGTACGCTCCTTGGGGCTACTGCCAATTCAAGCGGTGGGAAACAGAGAACACCATCATTACTAAGGAATATTACTGATTTTAAATAAAAGGGCCAGGTAATATAGATGGCAAATTATATAGTAGGAATCGTGCTTTTGGTGGCTGTAATCCTTGCGCTGCGAAGCTATTTTGGTAAAAAATATCAGGGGTGCAGCGGTTGCGAAGGATGTGCTTATTCTCAAAAGTGCAAAGAACGTAACAAAATTAAAGATTGACAAATCAGTCCGATGGTTATATGCTAATAATGTGGCTTGAGCACAATGCTGAGTCATGGTTATTAGTACAGTCTGCCGCGGCGAGGCCTATTGTCCGCGGCTTATTTTGTTTAAACAGCAGGCTGTTTTTGACAAGGAGATTTTATTAATGCATATACAAAGAGGGTCCTGGGCGGAGATAAATCTTGATGCTGTTGCCCATAATGTGCAGCAGGCCAAGGCTAATCTAAAGCCGGGAACCAAGCTGTGTGCAGTTGTTAAGGCTGACGCTTATGGTCATGGAGCTATTCGTGTGGCACAGGAGGCTGCTCGCAATGGTGCTGATTTCTTTGCTGTGGCACTTTTGCAGGAGGCAGTGCAGCTGAGGGATGCTGGCATTGACTTGCCTATTCTTGTTTTAGGCTCAATGCTGACTGAGGTTGCAGACCTTGTTGTTCGCTATAACATTAGTCATGCAGTTTTTGATGAAGAACGATTATATGCCTTAAATGAGGCTGCCCTTAAGCAGCACACTAAGGCTAAAATACACATAAAGATTGATACTGGTATGCACCGCATTGGTGTACATGTTCGTGACGCAGGTAAATTTGCTAAGCTGGCAGCATCATTGCCAGGAATTGAAATTGAAGGAGTGTTTTCCCACTTCGCCACAGCAGATGCGGACGACAAGCAGTATGCGGCTTATCAGTTTGAACGCTTTCAGGAGGCTTTGCGCCTGATTGAAGCAGAGGGAGTAAAGATTCCTCTGCGTCATATTGCTAACAGTGCAGCCTTAACTGAGCTGCAGGAATATCAGCTGGATATGGTGCGTCAAGGTATTACTTTGTACGGACTTCATCCCGCTCATATGATTGACTGCTACAAGGATTTTGAACCGGTTATGACGGTAAAAACCAAAGTAGCTTTTCTTAAAACACTTCCTGCCGGTGAAACAATCGGCTATGGCAGAACCTATACTCTGGAAAGGCCTACTATCGTGGCAACCTTGCCCATTGGCTATGCTGATGGCGTAAGCCGCCGCTTGTCCAATAAGGGCTATATGATAGTAAATGGGGAGCACGCTCCTATTATTGGCAAGGTGTGTATGGATCAGCTGATGCTGGACGTAACGGATATTCCTGACGTCCATGTAGGCAGCGAAGTAATTGTTTTTGGCGGCAGAGAGCTGCCAATGGAGCTGGTCGCAGAATGGGCAGATACTATCTGCTATGAGATTATCTGCGGCGTAAGCCCGAGAGTTCCGCGCGAATACGTGCGCGGCAATTAAAACGCTTTCCCTTATTTTATGACTGCGAAAGGTCTGACCAACCTGAGCAGTCATCTTTTTTTGCAATAAAAAGTCCTGCCTTGCTTGAAGTGGCTTTTCATTATCAGTTGTTGCTTTCTATAAGTCAACAACTGATAATGAAAAGCATCTACGGAGCACGCAGGACTTTTAGTTTTTATTCAGTTTCTACAAGACTTTCCAGATAATTTTTTATGGCGAGAGCCAGATGCAGCTCAATGCATACTGTGGGATTGGAAAGACTGCGTCCTAAAACCTCTTCTATTTTTGTAATACGATACAGCAGTGTGTTGCGATGAATTACCAGCATTCTGGACGCTTTGCTGATATTTATTGAAGCAATCCAGAAATACTTTAAGTGTTTCGACACATTCGGTATTATACTTTTTGTCATAGTCTATCAGGTTATCAAGCTGGCTGTGATAATAATACTGCATTTCTGAGGGCTTCATTTGCAGGAAAAGGCGGTAGAGTCCCAAATTTTTATAACGACAAATTTGTTTGATGCCTGTTTTTTGCAGTATGGTTATAGTAGCAGCAGCCTCTTTGGAGCTGGTGCGAATTTGAGCAGGTCCCTTATGAATATCCCCCATAGCTAGGAGCAGCTTATTATCATTGCAAAGTATGGAGAGACTTTCGTGAACCTTTTCCAAATAGGAAATGTATATTTCCAGCTCTTTTTGAGTACGTGCGCTGATGAGCAGTACAACCTTGTTGCCATATATCATGGAATGACAGGGAATATTTCTTGCATCGCAAAGCTCTTTAAGATAGTGCTGCAAATCCGTTTCCTGAGTGTCGCTAATTTGGGACAGTGATTTTGAGGAAACAAAAATAGCCACAAGATTATAATTGCTTATTTTTAGGTTTACCAATGCTTCATGGTCGAAGGTTGGTTTGTCTTCAGTATCTGCTGTGAAAATAAGATAGTTTAAAAGTCTATGAATTTTTTTGCTTTCTATTTGGTCATAGTCTATGAGTCGTGTTATTTCTTTGGTTACATCAATAAGTCTTAAATCCCAGGGCATGGAGAAGAGAGGAAAGTCGGCGTCATTGGCCATATCTAAAAGCTCTTGGGGCAGTTTTTCAATATATTCGCTGCCAGTCAGGACGACAAGTCCGGAAAGCTTTTTAGCAATGCATTCCTGCAAAAGCTGTGGAAGACTATTTATATCATGAGCTACGCCGGTGATAAAAAGCAGTTCACCACCATGAACCCATTCGGAAACGGAGGCTGTTTGGCCTACGTAGGGATAGGTTATGACACGTTCAAGACCTTTTTCGTCTGCGTGAAGCTTTACTTTTTGAAATTGTTTTAAATTAAGCAAATCTTTACAGGTAATAGACATATTAACACCTCCACAGCAATAATTATAGCATATTAAAAATTTTTGAGTAGATGAAATTTAATGTAAAATAAATGTTTTATGCACAAGGAGTATTACCCGATAGGACAAAAGAGCAGTAAATATAGACCATATCTAATTCATGAAAATTAGCTCAGAGTATGGATAGAATAAGAAATGGTTCTGCATAGATATGATTTTATGCTATAATAAATGTAGTAATCTAATCTGATTGAGGCTTGCTGCCTTGGTCAATATCTATATAAAGGAGGATTTCATTATGGAAATTCAAGAATGGCAGGGATACGTAAATAAAATCGCAACTTGTGATTATCCGCTTCCCTCATATATGATTTCTGATTATGATAATTGGCATTGCCGCAGCATTGTAGGCAGAATGCTGTGGATTTTAAAGGATGTTGAGGGTGCTATGGCGGTGCTGAACACTGTCAAGGACGTAGAAGTAGATATGGAAGACGCACCTGAGATGGGACTCAGCGATGCTGAGCACAAGGTGCTGTGCCTGCGTGATATTGCTGAAATTGTATGGCAGCTCACTGGTATGGGCAGTGCTTCTTTGTATTACCTGCGCGATGCTGACAAGCTGTGCCGTGAATATAAGCATATTTTCCGCAGTGCTGACAGAGGCAGGATCTGGGTCCGTCGTTTGGAAATTTTGCGTGACAGCGGCGAAGGCGAAAAGGCTACTGCTGAGGCTCATGCTGCTCTGGAAGCTGAAAAGGGCAAGGAAGGCGTAAATTCATATATTTTCTATGCCTATAGATTTTTGGCAGAGGACGCAGCGTTGAAGGAAGAATATCTGAAGGCCTGTGAGCTGCTGCAGCTTGCTTATAAGCATTTCCCCATGACAGAGGCTGCTGAACGCGATATTGCTAATGCTCTGGCTATTGCTGAGCCTAAGGAGCGTTATGAAGCATTCCATCACTGCACAACTATTCAGTACCAGCCATGGGAGCGCGGCAATGTTCCGACATTGGAGGATGTGCGTCGTCTGCAGGATGAAAAATATCGTGAGCGTCAGGCTAAGGGCGAGGCAAGCAAAGCAGCAGAAATGTTAAACAAGCTGTAAGCTGAAAATTTTATATTGCAGATACTAAAAGACTGGAGTGTGGCTTTTGGGATAAATAGCACCCTGCTAAAGATTTTTAGCGGACGTTCTATTGTCAAAAGCAAGTCATACTTCAGTTTTTTTGCGTATATAGGTAGTTGGAACAGCGTAGGGTAAGAAAAATTAGTCAATAAGAAATTTTTAATCAAGCGTTTAAAATGAACGATTAAAGTTTTTAGTACCAAGTCATAAAGAAAACTGATACAATGTATACAATATTTTCAGAATTTTTGTGAGAAGGGAAGTTTAGATATGAAGAAATCTTTATTAGCCGCTGGCTTAGCTGCAGCACTGCTTGCACCCCAAGTAGCAGGCGCAGAAGGCTTTGGCATTGTTGAATGGAGTGCTGAGGGTATCGCTATGGGCGGCGCTCGCATGTTTGCTGAGGGCGATGCTGCTAACGTAGCTTATAACCCTGCTTCTATTACTAAAATTGAAGGTAAAGCTTTAAAATTTAGTGCGACTTATTTGAGTCCCCATGGTGAATATGAAATGTATAAAAATGGTACTCAAATTGAAAAAGGTACTAATCGTGTACATCCTGCATGGGCTCCTGGTTCCTACTATGTGCGTCAATTAGATGAAAAAAACTGGTTTGGTACTGGCACATTCGCTCGTTATGCAATGGTTTCTGAGTTTGAAGGTACATCTATGGCTGCTTTTAACTCTCGTTTGGCAAAGCTGAATGGTATTAGTTTTACTCCGGTTTTTGCTCATAAATTTGACAAAAAGTGGTCTGCTTCTGTAGGTGCTGAAATTAACTATGTCGGTCTTGAATTACAAAAAAATATGCCTTTGGGATCTAGTGTAGCTGAAACTCAAACTAAAGGTGAGAGTATTGCATTGGGTTGGAACGCTGCTGCAAACTATGCTTTTGACGATAAAAATGAAATCGGTGTGGTATATCGCAGTCGTATGACTCATTCCTTAGAAGCTGATTTTAAGATGAATGGTAAGAAGGTAGCTGATGCTTACGGTGTAGTAACTCTGCCTGATACCTGGTCCATTGGTTACAATCATAAATTTGATGATAAGACTCGTGTTGAATTAAATGCTACCCGTACTATGTGGAGTACTTATGATGCACTGGATATTTATTTCAGTAATGATATTACTGGTAACCTGCCTCCTGCTGTTCTTAGCCCTAAAAATTGGGAGAGTGGATGGCGTTACGCTATTGGTGCTGAACATAAGCTGAGCGATAAATATTCTGTAATGGCAGGCTTTGCTTATGACGGCTCCTGCATTCCTTCTGATGGTGCAGACTTTATCGTTCCTACCGGTAACCGTCGTACCTACACCATTGGTGGTCAATATCATGACAAAAAACAAACTCTGGGTGTAACTCTGGGTTACATGGATGTTGGTAGTTTGGATATTGCTAACCCGATTGGCGCTAGTACTCGTGCTCATACCCATGACAACTATGTTACTATTTTGGGCATCAGCTATCAAAGAAACTTCTAATAGCTGGCTGTTAAATTAAATAAGGGAAGCTGTTTTATGGAGAGTCATCCTTCGGGATGGCTCTCTTCGTATTTTGAAAGTTTAATAAGTAACATTTGCTACGTTCTTTTTACATATAAAGACAAGACAAAAGGTGGATTTTATACTATAATTAGACGATAGATACATTTTGATAATGTGTGGTGGGACAAATGTCTGTAATTTTTTACTTTAGTGGCTCAGGCAACAGTTTATATACTGCTAAAATGGCCGCACAGTCTTTAAAAGACTGTAGATTAGAAAACATTGCTAATTATATTAAAAATCCCTATAAGGTGGAGGATAAGCTCGTAGGCATTGTTTGCCCTGTGTACTGCTTTGCTCTGCCTCCTATTGTGGAGGAATTCTGTAAGGCTTTAGATGCTGCTCCTGAATATACCTTTGGAGTTGTAACTATGGGCGGCAATCAGGGCAGAGCTCTTTTTCAAATGCAGGAGTTGCTGCAGGGCAAGGGGATAACCTTGGATTATGCCAACGTTGTTATTATGCCTGACAATTTTTTTAATATGGCTCAGGAAAAGCGTGCCAAAATGGTGGAAGACGCTGAGCCTGTTATTAAAGAAATCTGCAGTGATTTGGTAGAACGAAAAAAGAGCACCGCTCTTTGCAAGGAGGCTGCTTTGTGGAAGCATGTAGGAACTCCTTTAAGCTGGTGGTTTATCCGTACCTTCCAGCATCTTGATGTTGTTCACGTGCTGGAATTCCGCTGCATTGGCTGCGGCCTTTGCGAAAAGCTATGTCCTGTTGATAATATTACCATGGATGGTGAATATCCCAAATTTGATATGCATTGTGCCCATTGCTTTGGCTGTCGTCACTGGTGCCCTGGCGAGGCTATCAGCATTGGCAGCAAGACTACCTACAAAGGCACAAGTTACACTCATCCCAAAATTACAAGCAGTGATATTCTCAATGCTCTGGCAGGAAAATTGCATACGTAATACTAGAAAGTAAAGGCTTATGCCTTGGACCTATTTTGATAATCAATATGCTGAAAGACTGATTGGAGGAAAGAAGATGAAAGAATACTCTGCTTTAAATGAAGCAATGTTGGAGGAGCTGGTTGCTGCTCTTAGCGCTGATTATGTAATTACTGATCCAGAGAAGCTGGATATGTACAAAACAGATGAGGAATACGACCCTCGTCGTTTCCGCGTGCCTGAGGCTGTAGTAAAGCCTGGCAGTGCAGAGGAGGTTGCAGCTGTTGTAAAGCTGTGCAACAAGTATAATGTGCCCGTAACAGTTCGTGGTGGCGGTACTAGCCTTGCTGACGGTGCCATTGCTGTATGCGGAGGTATTGTGCTTCTGACTGAACGCTTAAACAAAATTATTGAGATGGACAAGGACGCTATGTACATGGTTGTTGAAGCAGGTGTACGTACTGTTGATATTCAGAAAATGGCTAATGAAGCAGGCCTTTTATATGCAGGTGATCCCTGCTCCGCAGAAAGCTGTCTGATTGGCGGCAACCTGGCAACTAACGCAGGCGGCAATAAGGCGGTACGCTATGGTGTAACCCGTAATCAGGTGTATAGCTTAGAAATGGTAACTCCTACTGGTGAAATCGTTGAAGTGGGCGCACGTCTTAAGAAATGCTCTACAGGCTACTGTATGGAGCAGCTGGTAATGGGAAGTGAGGGTACTTTGGGCATTATTACCAAGGCAACCTTGAAGCTTCTTCCTCTTTGCCCCTATCGCTTTGATGTGCTGGCTGTTTTTGATACTACGGAGAAGGCTCTTGATTTGGTGCCTATGATTATGCAGTCCGGTATTGATCCTACCAGTATTGAATATATGGATAATTCATATGTACGAGATACTGCAGACTTTTTGGAATTTAAAGGTGCACCTCATTATGAAGATGGTATTTACGTAATTATTACTGTAGAGACATATTCTGAGGACGAGCTGGACAGCAAAATGGAGCAGCTCAGTGATTTGTGTGATGAAGCTGGTGCTATTGACGTACTGGAGGCAGATGACAGAATTTGGGCTATGCGCCGCAACTGTCAGGAATCTGTAAGCATGCTCAGCAAGGTTTCTCTTACTGATGATGTTGTTGTTCCTGTAAATAGAATTGCATCTACCATTAAAGAAATCATGAAGATTGGCGAAAAATATCCTTTCCCAATTCCTGCCAAGATCAATGCACATATTGGCGATGGCAATCTGCACATTGTTCTTTGCAAATGCGACCTTGAGGATGATGTTTGGGAGAAATTGGTTCATGACTTCCATGAGGAGGTTTATGGCTACGCTTATGCTCAGGGCGGCAGACTTGCTGGTGAGCATGGTATTGGTGCTAAAAAGCTCAGCTATATGGAAGAATTCACTCCTGCAGGCGAGCTGGATTTAATGCGCAAGATTAAATTGGCTTGGGATCCCAATCTGATTTTGAATCCTGGCAAGATTTTTAATGTATAATTTTTAATATATTTTGTTTGCAATGAGGGAACGTTATGACTAAGTACAATCCTGTAACAGATGAATTTTTAGCAGCGCTTAAATCTGCCCTAGGTGCAGAATACGTTTATACGGATGCTGCTACTCTTGATAAATATAAGACTGACGAAGAGACTGACGAGCGTTATTTTCACTTGCCGGATGTAGTAGTAAAGCCTGCTAATGCTGAGGAAATAGCTGCTGTTGTCAAGCTGTGCAATAAGTACCTTGTTCCCGTTACTGTACGTGGCGGCGGCACTGGTATTAATGATGGTGCGATTCCTTTTTTTGGTGGCGTAGTGCTGCTGATGGAGCGTCTGAACAAGATTATTGAGCTGAACAAGGAGGGTATGTACCTTGTTGCTGAAGCAGGCGTACGTACTATTGATATTCAGGAGTTGGCCAATGCCAATGGCTATCTCTATGCAGGTGATCCCTGCTCTGCCGAAAGCTGCCAAATTGGCGGTAACCTGGCAACTAACGCAGGCGGCAATAAGGCAGTACGCTATGGCGTAACCAGAAATCAGGTTTATGGAGTAGAAATTGTAACTCCAACTGGCGAAATTGTTGAGCTGGGTGCACCTCTGAAAAAGTGCAGCACTGGCTACTGTATGGAACAGCTTGTTATTGGCAGCGAGGGAACCTTGGGTATTATTACTAAGGTAATATTAAAGCTGCAGCCTCTGCCTCCCTATCGTATAGACCTTTTGGCTGTCTTTACTGATCCGGTGCAGGCTATGAGCGTGGTTCCTAAAATTGCCAAGGCTGGTATTAATCCTACTAGTATTGAATATATGGACAACGCCAATGTGCGTACTACTTCTCAATTCTTGGATTTTACTGGTGCACCGCACTTGGATAAAGGTATCTACGTAATCATTACTATTGAAACCTTTGACGAGGACGAGCTAGATACAAAAATGGAGCAGACCAATGACATTTGCGAGGAATGTGGTGCCATTGATGTATTAGAGGCTGATGACAGGATTTGGGCAATGCGTCGTAACTGCCTGGAATCTGTCCGCTTAGTAAGCCTTGTCTGCACAACTGATGACGTAGTTGTACCTGTGGACCAAATGAGTGAGATGGTTAAGCACATTATTGCAACAGTTGAGAAATATCCCTTTCCGCTGCGCATAAATGCTCATATTGGTGACGGTAATCTGCATATCGTTTTATGTAAGATGGATTTGACTGACGAAGAATGGGAAAGCAATTTGGCAAGCTTTACCAAGGAGGTTTATGATTATGCCTATGCTCACGGCGGTAGACTGTCCGGAGAGCATGGTATTGGCGCTAAGAAGAGCCGCTTTATGGAGGAATATACACCTTCTGGCGAGCTGGAGCTGATGCGCAGAATAAAGGTAGCCTGGGACCCGAATATGATTTTAAACCCTGGCAAGGTATTCAATCCTTGAGCAACAAGGAAGAACAGTAGAAAAGGAGATTGAATAACATGACTAAGTACAACCCTGTAACAGAAGAGGTGCTGGAGGAGCTGCGAGCAGCTTTAGGCGCTGAGTATGTGAAAAACGACCCCGAAACTTTGGAACGCTACAAAACTGACGAAGAGCCTGATCCTCACTACCATCATTTGCCTGAAGTAGTAGTTTGGCCGGGCACTACTGAAGAAGTAGCAGCTGTAATGAAAATTGCCAATAAGTATCTTGTCCCTGTAACTCCCCGTGGTGGCGGTACCAGCGTTTCCTGCGGTGCTATTCCTACACATGGCGGTATTGTACTGCTTATTGAACGTATGGATAAGATTCTGGAAATGGATGCAGATGCTATGTATATGCGTGTGCAGGCTGGCGCCCGTACTGTAGAAATTCAGCAGGTTGCTAATGAAGCAGGCCTTTTATATGCAGGCGACCCCTGCTCCGCCGAAAGCTGCTTGATTGGCGGTAATCTGGCAACTAACGCTGGCGGCAATAAGGCTGTGCGCTACGGCACTACTCGTCATCAGGTTTATTCTATTGAGGTTGTAACACCGACTGGTGATATTGTTGAGCTGGGCAGCCGTTTAAAGAAATGCTCTACTGGCTACTGCTTAGAGCAGCTGGTTATGGGCAGCGAGGGTACCTTGGGTATTATTACTGCAGCTACCTTAAAGCTTTTGCCGCTGTGCCCCTATCGCCTTGACATTCTGGCTGTATTTACTGATGTGCAGAAGGCAGTTAATCTTGTACCAATGCTGATAAAGGCTGGTCTCAATCCTACTTCTGTAGAATTTATGGACAACGCCTTTGTCCGTGCTGCTTCTGACTATACAGAAACACGTCTGCCTCACTACGAGGATGGCAGCTACGTTATCGTTACCGTAGAAACCTACAATGAGGACGAGCTGGATATGAAGATGGAGCAGCTTGACGAAATCTGCACCGCTGCAGGCGCAACTGACGTTTTAGAGGCTGATGAGCGTGTATGGAGAGTACGCCGCAACTGCTTAGAGGGCTCTAAAGCTCTGAGCAAGGTTTCTACATCTGATGACCTGGTAGTTCCTGTTGACAAAATTGCAGTTTGCCTCAATCATCTGATGGAGGTTTCCAAGCAATTCAAATTCAAATGCATGTGCCTGGCTCACGCTGGTGACGGTAATCTGCATTTCAATATTTTGAAAATGGATATGACTGATGAGGAATGGGAGCAGCAGGTTGCTGAATTCCATGCAATCTCCTTTGCTTATGTTTATAGTCTGGGTGGCAGATTGTCTGGTGAGCATGGTATTGGTTCCAAAAAGGCTGCTGCACTGGAAAAATATTGCAATCCTGTAGAAATGGAAATCATGAAGACTATCAAGAGAGCTATGGATCCCAATAATGTCCTTAATCCTGGTAAGCTGATTAATGCTTAAGCGCATCGGACCTAAAACCATGACTTGAGTAGTGGCGGCGTTAAGGGTGTGCTGAGCATACTCCTAACGTCGCCTTTGTTTTCCTTAACAGAATCTTAACATCATGTTTAGCATCTTAACATCGTCTAAAGAAGGCCTATGGTATAATCAAAATGAGTAAAAGTACATGGAGATGTTATGTTGGATAATCTAAATAATTCTTACACAGGACAACAAAATAATCACGGACAGGGCAACCTGAAAATTTTCTTCGGTTATGCTGCTGGCGTGGGCAAGACATGTGCTATGCTGAAGGCTGCTCATAGAGCCAAGGAGCAGGGACTGGATGTGGTTGTAGGTTATGTGGAACTTCATAGCAGACCAGATACTTTGGCACTTTTGGACGGCTTGGAGCTCATTCCTGACCAGGTAATTGATTATAAGGGTATTAAGCTGAAGGAGTTTGACCTTGACGCTGCCTTGAAGCGCAAGCCTCAGATTATTTTGGTAGATGAGCTGGCCCACAGCAATGCAGCAGGCTGTCGCCATCTTAAGCGTTATCAGGATGTGGAGGAGCTGTTAAGAGCAGGTATAGATGTTTATACCACTATTAACGTACAGCATCTGGAGTCCTTAAATGATTTGGTGGCCTCCATTACCCATATTGCTGTTAGTGAAAGAATTCCTGACTATGTTTTTGACTCTGCAGAGCAGGTGGAGCTAGTTGATATTGAGCCTGACGATTTGATTGAGCGTATGCAGGCTGGTAAGGTTTATCGTGAAAAGCAGGCTGTGTGCGCTCTAGAAAATTTCTTTTCGAAGGAAAATTTAGCGGCCTTGAGAGAAATTGCTTTGCGTCGTACTGCGGACCGTTTAAATCGTAATGCTCAGAAGGAGGGGCAGGACAGAGCCGCTAGAGCAGGCGAGCATATTCTGATTTGCTTATCAGGCTCCCCCTCTAACGCACGTGTCATTCGTACTGCTTCGCGTATGGCTGAGGCGTTCCACAGTGGTTTTACGGCGCTGCTTGTTGAAACTCCGGAAACAAAGAAGCTGAATGGTCCTAGTTTGAAGCGTTTACAGGATAATGTGCGTTTGGCAGAGCAGCTTGGCGCTAGAATTGCTACTGTTTATGGTGATGATGCAGCAACACAGATTGCTGAATACGCTAAGGTCAGCGGCATTACCAAAATTATTCTGGGGCGTACAAATCATAAGGTTTCTTTCATTGCCCAGGAAAAAACTTTAGCAGACAAGCTGATTCAGCTGGCAGGCGATATTGATATCTATATTATTCCTGATGCTCAGCCACTATATAAAAAGAAGTATTCCCTGCCGCATCATGCAGATTTACGCTTTGATTGGTTGGACGTGCTAAAGGTTATTTGCACTACCGTAGCCTCTACTATTATTGGTTATGGATTTTACGCAGTTGGTCTGCGTGAGGCCAATATTATTACTATCTATATTTTAGGTGTACTTTTGGCGGCTATCTGGACTAACGGACATCTTTATGGCGCATTGGCGTCATTTCTTAGCGTTATCGCTTTTAACTTTTTCTTTACGGTGCCGCGCTACACCTTGCAGGCTAATGCTCCGGACTATCCTGTAACCTTTTTGATTATGCTGCTTGCCAGCGTAATTTCTAGTACCTTGGCAACAAGGGTTAAGAAGCAGGCCCGTCAATCTGCTAAGAAGGCCTACTATATGGAGCTTTTGATGAATGGTAGTCAAAAGCTGCAGCAGGGCAGGGATGAACAGGAAATAATCCACATTGCTGCCGAGCTGGTTGGTAAGCTTTTGAATAGCCCTGTGCTGTATGCTTTGTCTTTAAAGGGCAAGAAGCTTGATTTTCAGGTGGAGCCTATTAAAGAAGCAACTAAGCTGTTAGGAACGCTTAATGCAGAGGAGCTGGGAGTTGCTGACTGGGTTGTTAAAAATAATAAGCACGCAGGTGCTACTACCAATACATTGTCCAGTGCACAAAACCTGTATATGTCTATTAGAGGCAATCAGGAGGTTATGGGTGTTATTGGTATTCCCGGCAAATATTATCCGGTGTTAGATGTGTTCGAAAAGAATATCATTATCTATATTCTCAATGAATGCGGTCTTATTTTGGAGCGTCGTCGTCTTCGTTCTGAAAAGCAGGCTATTGAAATGGAAACACAGCGCGAAAGATTGCGTTCCAACCTTTTACGTGCTATTTCTCATGATTTGCGTACTCCGCTGACCAGTATTAGTGGTAACGCTGGCATTCTGATGGAAAAGAGCATTGATCTAAGTCAGGAAAAGAAGCAGGAAATTTACAATTCTATTTATGATGATTCTATATGGCTGATAAATTTGACCGAAAATCTTCTTTCCATTACCCGTTTTGAAAACAGCTCAATGCGTTTGCAGATTAATGCCGAGCTTTTGGACGATGTATTCAAAGAGGCTGTATCTCATTTGGACCGCAAGGCCAAGGAGCATAAGATAATTGTGGAGCTGGAGGACGATTTACTGATGGCCAGGATGGACGTGCACCTTATTATCCAGGTTATCATTAACATTATTAATAATGCTGTTAAATATACTCCTGTCGGCTCAGAAATTAAGCTGAGCGCTAAAAAACAGGATAAAATGGTTTGTATCAGCATTGCTGATGACGGACCAGGTATTTCTGATGAAAGCAAGGAGCAGATTTTTGATATGTTCTATACATCAGGTATAGACGCAGATAGCCGTAGAGGCTTGGGCCTAGGCTTGAGCTTGTGCAAATCTATAGTTGATGCTCACGGTGGCAGTATTGAGGTTAAGGATAACGAGCCTCATGGAGCAGTATTCTCCTTTACATTACCATTAGAGGAAGTGAATTTAGACTATGTATAAACCGAAGATTCTTGTGGTTGAGGACGACCCGGCCATTGTTAATTTAATTAGAACTACGCTCGATACTCAGAATTATCAGTATCACATTGCTAATAACGGTTCAGGTGCTTTACTGGGCGCTGTTTCCTATAATGCTGATGTAATGATTCTTGATCTTGGTTTGCCTGATATGGATGGCGCGGACATTATCCGTAAGGTTCGTGGCTGGAGTAAGCTGCCCATCATCGTAGTCAGTGCTCGTAGTGAGGATCAGGATAAGGTTGATGCTCTTGACGCAGGTGCTGATGATTATCTGACTAAGCCCTTTAGCATTGATGAGTTTTTGGCCCGCCTGCGTGTGGCCTTGCGCCGTAGCAGGGCGGAAGAGGCAGCTGCTGATTCCGCCGCAGGACAGTACCACAATGGGGAGCTGACCATTGATTATGTGGCAGGCTGCGTCTTTATGGGTGAGGTGGAGATTCACCTTACTCCTATTGAGTACAAGCTGCTGTGTGTTTTGGCCAAGAATACGGGCAAGGTGCTGACTCATAATTATATCCTTAAGGAGGTTTGGGGCAGTGCCCTTGATTCTGATACCACCTCCTTAAGGGTGTTTATGGCAACACTGCGCAAAAAGATTGAGGGCAGAGCCAAGGATACAGATAATAAATACATTCAAACTCATATTGGAGTAGGCTATCGTATGTTGCGCCGCTAAAGACAAGCATAACGCTGTTCGTTCGTAAAGAATGGGCAGCGTTTTTCTTTTTCTACAAAATCTTAACATCAGCTTAACACGGAGCGGTAAATGTTAAGACGAACTTTATTACAAAACTGCTAAAATAAACTATGCAATTAGAGATAATTGGCAATACTATTTGGAATGAGGAGGAGATATACCATGATGGATATCTTGATGATATTAACTATTGTTGGTTGTGTTGCATTAGTTTTTCTCCTGTTGCATTGGTGCACGGAGCAAGTAGACAGTGATGAGTAAGGAGAAAGAAAAATGTTAGTACTTGAAGGTATTGTTTTGGCTTTGGGCATGTATCTAGTTTATGCGTTGGCACATCCCGAAAGATTTTAAAAAAGGATAGGAGGATGATTTTATGCTACAACTGATATTGACCATAATCCTCTATCTGATTATGGTTGTTCCTGTTGGTTTTTATGTTTACAAGATAGCAACCAATAAGCCCACGCTTATGGATCCTATCTTTGACCGTCTTGATGGCCTTATCTACAAGGTTAGTGGTATTGATCCTGAGGAGGGTATGAGCTGGAAAAAATATGCTGCCGCTCTTTTAGGAACTAACTGTGTAATGATGCTAATTGGTTACGCTATCCTGCGTCTCCAAAGCATTGACTTCTTTAACCCCAATGGTATTGGTGCAATGGAGGAATCACTTTCCTTTAACACCATTATCAGCTTTATGACTAATACAAACCTGCAGCACTATTCCGGTGAGTCTGGTTTGTCCTATTTGTCCCAAATGCTGGTCATCATCTTTATGATGTTCGTTTCCGCATCTAGCGGCTATGCAGCCTGCATTGCCTTTATTCGTGGCATTGTTGGTAGCCGCAAGGAGGACGTTGGTAACTTCTTTGTTGATATGGTACGCATTACTACCCGCGTGCTGATGCCCTTTTCCATTGTTGGTGGCTTACTTCTGGTATGGCAGGGCGTTCCGCAAAACTTCTCTCCTAACGTAGTAGTTGATACCTTAGAGGGTGGCAAGCAGATTATTGCCATGGGTCCTGTAGCGGCGCTTGAGATTATTAAGCACTTAGGTACTAACGGCGGTGGCTATATTGGTGCCAACTCTTCTACACCTATTGAAAACCCCACTATTATCAGTAATCTGATTGAGCTTTATTCCATGATGCTGTTCCCTGGTGCCTGCGTAATTACCTTTGGTAAGATGGTGCAGGATCGTAACGAAGCAAGAGCACTGGCTGTTGAAGAAGGCGCTGCTCCTGCCGATATGGCTACAAGAAAGGGTGCTCACAGCAGTATGACTGCTTGGATGTATGGTCGTGAGGGCCGTAGCGTTTTTGCAGCAATGGGTATTTTGTTCGTATTAGGCTTAAGCCTGTGCTTCTGGGCTGAAAGTCAGGGTAATCCGCTGTTGGCAAATGCAGGTCTGAGCCAATCCATGGGCAGTATGGAGGGCAAGGAAGTTCGATTCGGTATTGCTCAATCTGCAATGTTTACTACTACAACTACTTCCTTTACTACTGGTACTGTTAATAATATGCATGATACCTTAACTCCTTTGGGCGGTATGGTGCCCCTGCTGTATATGATGCTGAACGTAGTATTTGGCGGTAAGGGCGTTGGCCTGATGAACATGATTATGTACGTTATCTTAGCTGTATTCATCTGCGGCCTGATGATTGGCCGTACTCCTGAATACCTCGGCAAAAAAATTGAAGGCCGTGAAATGAAGCTGACAGCACTGTGCATTATCATTCATCCGCTTTTGATTCTCTCCTTCTCTGCTTTGGCAGTTGCGACTGAAGGCGGTCTGGCAGGTCTGACCAATCCTGGCTTCCATGGCTTGTCCCAGATTCTGTATGAATACTCCTCTTCTGCTGCTAACAACGGCTCCGGCTTTGAAGGTTTGGCAGATAACACTGTATTCTGGAACGTAACCACAGGTCTGGTAATGTTCTTTGGCAGATTCCTTTCCATTATTATTCAATTAGCTATTGCAGGCTCCCTGATGAAGAAATGCTTTGTTAATTCTTCCTCCGGTACTCTGCATACCGATAATTTCGCATTTTCCGTAATTCTGGTATTTGTAGTATACATCTTTGCTGCACTTACCTTCTTCCCGGCGCTGGCTCTCGGTCCTATTGCTGAGCACCTGATGCTGTGGTAATAAGGAGGCCTTGATATGAGTAAGAAAAATCAAAAGCTGATTACTAATGACATACTGCGTCAGGCAGTAATCGGCTCCTTTACTAAATTAAATCCCGCCTACATGATGAAGAACCCCGTTATGTTCGTTGTTGAAATCGGCTTTTTCATCACTTTGGCTCTGAGCTTCTGCCCGAGCCTCTTTGGTGAGGTGGGTGACGAACCTGGTCTGCGTACCTATAACGCTATTATTAGCGTCGTACTCTTTGTTACTGTACTCTTCGCTAACTTTGCAGAGTCCGTAGCAGAAGGCAGAGGTAAGGCGCAGGCTGCAAGCTTGAAGAAAACCCAAAAGGATACTCAGGCCTGCTTAGTGGCTGAGGATGGTGTTGAAACCATAGTTATGTCCAGCGAACTGAGAAAGGGCGATGTAGTTCTGGTAACGGCTGGCGAAGTTATTCCTGGTGATGGTGAAGTTATAGAAGGTGTGGCTTCTGTTGATGAATCTGCTATTACCGGTGAATCAGCTCCTGTAGTACGTGAATCCGGCGGCGATTTCTGTTCTGTAACAGGTGGTACTACGGTAGTATCTGACTGGCTGAAGATTCGTATTACTTCTGAGCCTGGCAATAGTTTTCTTGACAGAATGATAAAGTTAGTTGAAGGTGCTTCTCGAAAAAAAACGCCTAATGAGATAGCTCTAAACACACTGCTTGTTTCTTTAACTATTATTTTTCTGATTGTTATCGTTACCTTGTATCCTATTAGTTTATATTCCGGTGTACATCTGCAAACTTCAACGCTTATTGCCTTAGCGGTATGCTTGATTCCTACTACTATTGGCGGTTTGCTTTCAGCTATTGGTATTGCTGGTATGGATCGTGTTACCCGCTTCAATGTTATTGCCATGAGCGGTAAAGCTGTAGAGGCTTGCGGTGATGTGGATACTATGATTTTAGATAAGACTGGTACTATTACCTACGGTAATCGTTTAGCCTCTGACTTTTATAATGTGGGCAATGCTCAGCTCAGCGAACTTATCAGTTGTGCAGCTATGACAAGTTTGCATGATACTACTCCTGAGGGTAAATCAACTCTGGAACTTGCTAGTCGTTTGGGATATACAAGTAAAGATGTTTCTGGCGCAGAGTACGTGCCATTCACTGCACAAACCAGAATGAGCGGCGTAAATCTGCCTGATGGCACGAGACTACGCAAAGGTTCAGCTGATGCGGTAGAGCGTTATGTGAAAGCTCAAGGAGGCAGGATTCCCGCTGACTTACATGAACAGGTTGAAAAAATCGCTAATTTAGGCGGTACACCTTTGGTTGTCAGCAGAGATGCTGAAATTCTTGGCGTAATATACCTGAAAGATACTGTTAAGCCTGGTATGGCAGAACGTTTTGAACGTTTGCGCAGCATTGGAATCAAAACCATTATGTGTACGGGAGACAACCCTCTTACAGCTGCAACTATTGCAAAAGAAGCTGGTGTAGACGGCTTTATTGCTGAGTGCAAACCTGAGGATAAGATTGCTGTTATCAAAAAAGAGCAGTCCGAAGGTAAGATTGTTGCTATGACTGGTGATGGTACTAACGATGCTCCTGCTTTGGCTCAGGCTAATGTTGGTTTGGCTATGAACAGTGGTACTACAGCTGCCAAAGAAGCAGCCAATATGGTTGATTTGGATTCTGATCCGACTAAGATTTTAGAGGTAGTGGAGATTGGTAAACAGCTTTTGATTACACGTGGCAGTTTGACAACCTTTTCCATTGCTAACGATATTGCCAAATATTTTGCGATTATCCCGGCAATGTTTATGATGGCAATTCCTGAACTGGGAATTTTGAATATTATGGACTTAGCAACTCCATATAGTTCGATTTTATCGGCACTGATTTTTAATGCCATTATTATTCCTTGCCTGATTCCTATAGCAATGAAAGGGGTGGAATATAAGCCTATGTCTTCTGGAAAAATGTTGGCTAGAAATATTATGATATATGGCGTTGGTGGCGTAATCACTCCGTTTATAGGTATTAAGCTTATTGATATGCTGATTTATCCCTTGCTGAGTGTTTTAGGTTTATAAAGGGAGGATTTTAATTATGAAACGTACTGAGGATAACTTTTTCAGTTTATCGCGTCAGGCAATAATATCTACAGTTTGTCTGATGGTGCTTTGCGGTTTGATTTTTCCTTGTCTGATGACGGGTTTGGCTAATGTTTTATTTCCAGCTCAGGCTAGCGGCAGCCTGATTAAATATCAGGGCAAGCCTATTGGTGCGGAATATGTTGGACAAGAGTTTACTAAAGACTACTTTATGTGGAGTCGTCCTTCTGCTTATCATTATAACGTGTATGTTGAAAAAGCAGATGGTAGCAAAGTTTACAATGATGGCTCAGACTTTGCAGGTCTTAGCTCTGGTTCCAATAACTATGCTCCCACTAATCCTGCTTTAGTAGAGCGTGTAAAAAATGATATGCAGAAATTCCTAATTGCCAACCCCCATCTTAGTGCTGCTGATATTCCTACGGACCTTTTGACTGCTTCCGGCTCTGGTTTGGACCCTCATATTTCTCCCGAGTCAGCAACTGTACAGATTCCTAGAATTGTTGCTGCTTCCGGCTTGAGCAAAGCTCAAGTAGAAAAAATTGTTGCCGAAAATACTGATGAGAATGTTTTAGGGGTGTTTGGCGAAAGAGTTGTCAATGTATTAAAGGTTAATGCTGCTATTGCTGAAAAATTACAAGTTAAATGATGAAATACTTTATGGATAATTAGGCTCTACCTATATAGAAATGTGTTGGAGCTAATGATTCTGATTTAACATCATTATTAAAGCCTTACTGTGAAGATTGATTTTAAAAATAAGACTTGGTTGGAAAACAATAGAAAGGGTGCCTATGTTAAAAAAATGCTTACAAATACTGCTATTTATAATTCTATTGCTTTCTCTGTCATCAATAGCTGTTGCAAAGGAAAAGACTACAGTTATCTTTGGTGATGCAGGTTGGGATAGCGTTAAATTTCATAACGCTGTGGCCGGTTTTATTGCCGAATCAGCCTATGATATTAAGCCTAAAACTATAAGTGGTTCCAGTGCTATCGTCGAGGCTTCGTTAGTACGTGGCGACGTCGATGTTAATATGGAGCTATGGACGGACAATGTTCCATCTTATCCCAAGGATAAAGCTACAGGACGGTTGATTGAACTTAGTGTTAATTTTGATGATAATCGCCAGGGACTTTATGTTCCTCGTTACCTTGTAGAAGGTGATGAAAGCAGAGGTATTAAGGCTTTGGCTCCCGATTTGAAAACAGTAAAGGATTTAAAGCGTTACGCCCATCTTTTTGCCAATTCCGAAAATGCTGCTAAAGGTCGTCTTTATGGAGCTGTTCCAGGTTGGGCTGTTGACGAAGTACTTTACAAAAAATATGAAGCTTACGGTCTGAACGAAAATTTTACTTATTTCCGTTCAGGCAGTGAGGCTGCCTTAAATAGTGCTTTTCTGGCAGCTTATACCAAGGGAGAACCAATTGTAGGCTATAATTACGAACCTACATGGCTCACTGGAAAGCTGGATTTAATCTTGTTGCAGGATAAACCTTATAATGAAAAAGATTTTTTACGTGGTCTTACAGAAGCTAGGGCGGTTCCTGTACTTGTTGTGGCTAACAGACAGCTTTTGGATAAAGCTCCTGAATTTGCAGAATTTCTGAAAAAATATCATACATCCAGTGCTTTGACTGCAGAAGCCCTTGCTTATATTTCTGATACAAAATGCAGTTATGATGAGGCAGCACGTTGGTTTTTAAACAAACATCCTGAGCTTTTGGCTCAATGGCTGCCAGAAGATAAATTGGCCGTAGTTGAGCAGGATTTGCAAGGTAATGAGGATAAGAAAAGCAATTGGCTTTTGACATTTCCAGAGGAAATGCAAATAGATTTAACAAAGCCTATTGATGATTTTTTTAGATATATAAATACTGCCTATGGTAACTTTTTCGATGTAGTGAAAAAAATACTTACTGGTGGGATCAATACTATAGAAAGAATTTTAAATATCATTCCATGGTGGATGACGATTATTGGAGTTGCCTTTGTAAGCAAAAAGCTGACAGGACGCATTATGAGTGCAGTTCTTTATGCTTTGGGATTTTTGACCATTGGTGTATTTGGCTATTGGCAGATGATGAATGAGACTTTGGCTATTGTTATTTCCTCGGTTCTTTTGTCGCTATTTATTGGTTTGCCGCTTGGTATTCTGGTTTCTATCAGTTCGCTGGCAAACAAGCTGATGACGCCGCTGCTGGATGCAATGCAGACTATGCCGACCTTTGTCTATATGATTCCTGCTGTAATGTTGCTTGGTCCTGGTAAAGTGCCTGCAGTGCTGGCAACTGTGGTCTACGCTGTAGTTCCAGTTATACGTCTGACAAGCCATGGTATACGTCAGGTTGACCCTGATATTGTAGAAGCTTCCAACTCTTTTGGCGCAACTCGTTGGCAGACCCTTTTCAAAGTGCAAATTCCTCAGGCTTTGCCGACAATTATGACTGGTGTGAACCAAACTATGATGATGGCTGTAGCCATGGTCGTAACCTGTGCTATGATAGGTGCCAATGGTTTAGGCATGGAGGTGCTTATTGCCATAAATAGGACTGAATCTGGACGTGGCTTTATTGCAGGTATCTCAATCGTAATTATAGCCATTGTTATTGACAGACTGACACAAAGTTTAGTCAAATCTGAAAAAAATCCAGTAATAAGTAAAAAAGATTAGGATAAGATACTATTGGGAAAAACTAGAAACTATACTGCAATAATATTGTAAGTATGGTTTCTAGGAAGCATGGTACGTATTATACAAGGGGAAATAAATATGACTACACCTATTGTAAAAGTAGAAAATTTATACAAACTTTTTATTCCTTTGGAATGCAGACATAATGAGGAAAAAGCTTTAAATATGCTCAAGCAGGGTTTTTCACGTTTGCGTGTCATGGAAGAAACAGGCATAACAGCAGGTTTAGCAGACATTAGTTTCGAGGTTCAAAAAGGCGAAATATTTGTTCTTATAGGTATGTCAGGCAGTGGAAAATCTACACTTATACGTTGCTTGAATTTGTTGAATGTACCTGCTTGCGGCAAAATTTTTGTTAATGATACCGATATTACAAAATACAGTAGTCGTGAACTGGAGCAGTTGCGTCGTAATAATATCGCCATGGTTTTCCAAAATTTTGGTCTGATGAACAATAGAAATGTTCTAGAAAATATCAGCTATGGTTTAGAAATACGGGGCGTATCTGCCAAAGAACGTAGAATCAAGGCTTTGGAAATGCTAGAGATGGTGGGGCTTAATGGTTGGGAAAACAGCAGCGTTGACAGTTTGTCCGGTGGTATGAAGCAGCGTGTAGGCATAGCTAGAGCTTTGGCTAATGATCCTGATATTCTGCTTATGGACGAGGCGTTTTCTGCTTTGGATCCTCTTGTTCGCAGTGATTTGCAGTTTGAATTATTGCGTATCCAAAAGAAAATGGGTAAAACAATTATTTTCATTACTCACGATATCAATGAGGCTTTTCGTATTGGTACACATGTGGGTATTCTCAAAGATGGACGTATGGTACAGATTGGAACTCCGGAAGAAATGCTTCTGCAACCTGCAAATGACTATGTACGTAATTTTATCAATAACGCTGATTCCAGCAAGGTTTTTACGATACGCAGTATAATGAGCACTCCTAATTGTTTGGTACGCAGTAGTGATGGAGCGGCTCTAGCATTGCGTAATATGAAACTTAGCGGTGTATCTAGTGCATACGTAACCAATGACAAATTAGGATTTGAGGGAATAATTACTTTGGATGCTGCTATTAAGGTTCTTTCGGGCTATACAACATTTGAGTTAGCAATCATACGGGATATTCCTGTTGTAAGTAACTGTAATGCCAAAATTTCCGATATTATGGATATTTCTGCAAAAACACCATTTCCTTTGCCTGTTTTAGATGATAACGGACTTTTCTGTGGTATAGTTACTAAGGCTTCAGTGATTTCGTCTATGATTCAGAGTTAGAAAAGTTGCTAGTATGGCTTAAATGGTTGAAGCCTCATCACATTCTGCGTATGTGTAGAGCTGTTGTTGATGGATGTAGAAGTGTAAAATTTTTTGCGGTATTGCAAGTTACGTTCTTTGCTTACACATTTCCCTTGCAAATTATTCTGCTTATGATAAACTAATGATAATAATTTAATCTAAGGCTGTAGAAGGAGTTTTGCTTTTTGCAGCGAAATAAATAGATTAATATATTTTTTTTAAGGAGCAGATGATGAGTACATTCGCCAAGGTACTGTTGGCTACAGATTTAACGCCGCAGGCCGACAAATTGACTGAGTGTCTGTTTAGCTTGTGTCCCGATACAGAAACGGAAGTGGTTTTAGCGCACGTCTTTGATGATGACGATGACGCTGACCCCGATGGTAGTAGCTTTAAAAAGGCTCGTAGTCGTCTGGAGGGCTATCAAAGCGATTTAGAACAGGCAGGCTACGAAGAAATTTCTATAGAAACACCTGTAGGTGATACCTGTGAGATTTTAGAGTCCATTGCCGAGCAGCAGGATGCTGATTTGATGATGGTAGCTTCTCATAACAAGGGCTTTTTTGAAAGAGCTCTGATGGGTAGTACCACATTGAAATTAGCTCGTAATGCTGTGCTGCCTTTGTTTATCTATAAGGGTGATGATGAAGATAAACATGAAGCAAGACTTTTGAACACTGTTATGGTTCCTACAGATTTCTCCAAGAAATCCTTGGAGGCTCTTAATGTTATCCGCACTTGGCGTGAAGAGGTAGGGAAGATTGTTTTCGTTCATGTTATAGAGCGTGTTCGTAACAAGAAGGACTATAAGGAAAAATATGGCAATGCCATGCTCTTTTTAAAGGAGCTGGTTGATGAAATGAATATTTTCGGCATTAAGGCTGATTTTCGTATTGCCAGAGGTGTAGCTTCTAAGCAGATAGTCAAAATCGTCGGCAAGGAAAATGTCAGCATGATAATGATGGCTAAGTCTGGTTCCGATGTGAACAGTGGGCTTACTTTGGGAAGCACTTCTGAAAATGTGATTCTTAATGCAGAATGTCCTGTTCTCCTGCTTCCGGCAGAGGATGATGAGGACTAAAAGCATATTGCTTGAAAAATTTGAAAAAATGTTAGATTTTTTATAAAAAAGCCTTGACTTTATGATTAGAAATAAGTATAATACTACTTGCAGTCAGCCGATTGCAGGTACGTATTGTACTTGAAAATTAAAAATGTCTTTAGTTTTCAACCTGGAGAGATGACCGAGCGGTTGAAGGTGCACGCCTGGAAAGCGTGTGTACAGGAAACTGTACCGAGGGTTCGAATCCCTCTCTCTCCGCCAATTTAAAAGAGTGCCGCAGTCAGCGGCTTTTTTATTTCTCTGTAGGACCGTAAAATTGGGTCCTGCGCAATGGGAGCCTGTGAACCAGGTCAGGTCCGGAAGGAAGCAGCCTTAAGCGGATACTTTCATGTGCCGCGGGGGTGCCCAGCTTTGCGGCCCTACAGGGAAGTAAATTCGAGCGTCGATTTATATCGACGCTTTTTTATTTGCAATTACTGCTTTTGGCTCTATAAATTTATTCAGAAATATACTATAATAGATTAGATTATAGTATTTAGCTTTTATGGAGGAGGTAGTAAACGTGGCATATGTGGCTCTCTATAGACGCTGGCGTCCTCAGGATTTTGACACACTGGTTGGACAGCAGGCTGTAAAAACAGCTTTGACCAATGCACTTACAAGCGGCAGGATTGCCCATGCGTATTTGTTTGCTGGACCTAGAGGTACTGGCAAGACGAGTACAGCACGCATTTTGGCAAGGGCTCTAAACTGCGAGCAGGGCCCAACAGCACATCCCTGCGGCACTTGCTCTAACTGTCAGCGTATCGCTGATGGAACCTCCATGGATGTTTTTGAGATAGATGCTGCTTCTAATCGTGGTATTGATGAAATCAAGGCTTTGAGAGAGCAGCTGGCTTTTGCACCTGTCAATGGACGCTATAAGGTGTATATTATTGACGAGGTTCATATGCTGACAACGGAATCCTTCAATGCTTTGCTGAAAACTTTGGAGGAGCCTCCTGCTCATGTTATTTTTATTCTGGCAACTACAGACCCTCAAAAAATTCCTGCGACTATTCATTCCCGCTGTCAGCGCTTCGATTTTCGCAGAGTAACGGTCGATGAGATTACTGACCATCTGGCTATGGTGGCTGAAGGCAGTGATATCTCTGCTGACCGCGAGGCACTGCGTCTCATCGCTATTCAGTCAGAAGGCGGCATGCGTGATGCGTTAAGCCTTTTGGACCAGTGTGGTGTAATGACTAAGCACATATCTGTAGAAACGGTTCAGGATGTTTTGGGTATTGTTGGTCGTACTGCTCTGCGTCAGCTGGTAGAAGCAATTGGCAGGCAGGATTTATCAACTGCTCTTGCTAAGCTTACTTATTTGTTAGAGCAGGGCAAGGATGTTAGTCAGGTTTTAGTAGAGCTGGCTGAATATTTGCGAGCTCTGCTGTTGTTTAAGGCTGCTCCTTCCTATGAAGAGGTTTACCTTACTGACAATAAAGAGGCGCTGTCAGAGTTAGCACCGCTTTATGGAAAAGAGCGGATAATGGCGGCGGAAGAAAGACTTCACAGTGCTATTTACGAGCTTAAGGGAACTATGCGTCCCCGTATTACTGCTGAATTGTGTCTGTTTGATTTGTGCAGGATGGAGGGAAGTACTATTGCTGCCCTGCAGGCTAGAATTGAGCAGCTGGAGCAGCGCATTGCTTCAGGTAGTTTTGCAGCATTGCCAAAAAATGAGCAGCCTGCTGTACAAGCTCATACTTATGCTGCTAAGGAAGCTGTAACTCAGCCTCATGAGATAGTAAATACTTCTGCACCTCAAGCTGTTAAACAGTCTGTGACTCAGGAGGCTTCTGGTGTAGCTGCTAAAAATATTCCCAGTGATAAAATATGCGATTTTGACTTTCCGGATTCCATGTATGAGGATGAGGGCCAATATCTGAGTGCTGATGAGCTGACTATGGCTACTGCTAAGCCTCCTGCTCCTAAGCAGGAAACGCCTGTAGCTCCGAGTTCTGTGGCCCAGACCAGGAGTGAAGCTCCGCCTGCAGCAAGTGCTGCACAGCCCAAACCGCAGGCTAAACCTGCTGCGCCTCAGATGAAGCCCGCAGCCAGACCTGCTGCAGCAAGCTCTGCTACAGTTGAATATGGCGGTGACTGGGCTCAGGGTGAAGAATATTGGAAAAAGACTTTGGAAATCCTTAAAGGAGAAAAGAAGCTTTCTATTGTCTCATGTGCCAAAAACGGCAGGGCAGTAAGCTTTGAAAACGGGCTTTTAAAGGTTGCCTTCAAGGCAGAGTTTATGTGTACCCGCATGAATAAGGATGATTATCGCTCGGTTCTGGAAAATATACTGCTGCGGCTGTCAAGACAGGAAATACGCTTAGAGTGTATTTCTGAAGCTCAGCTGGCGGGGGCTGCACCTCAGCGTACTGCGAAGGCTTCAACACCGTCGGTGGTACAAAAGGAGCCAGAGCTTCAAACAGGTCAGCTGCCTGATAATGTTCGTAAGGCAATGGATGTATTTGGCGGCAGTGTTCGTGAGCTGAAATAAAAATCAGAAACTGCGGAGTGAGGATCAGGACTCCAAGCTCTGTTGCATATACGCTTCGAAAAATTTGCGGAGCAGAATTAATTATTAATAATCAAGAATTTTAAGGAGGAATTTTATTATGTTTAACGGTGGCATGGGTAATATGGGCGCTATGATGAAAAAGGTGCAAAAAATGCAGGCTGATATGCTGAAAATGCAGGAGGACCTGAAAAAACGTACTGTAGAGGCTTCTGCTGGCGGCGGTGCTGTAACTGTTGTAGTAAGCGGCAAAAAAGAGGTTAAATCTGTCAAGATTGATCCTTCTGCTGTAGATCCGGAAGATGTAGAAATGTTAGAAGATATGATTCTGACTGCTATTAATGACGGTATGAAGCAAATTGACGAAATGACCGAGAAGGAAATGGGTAAGGTTACCGGCGGTATGAAACTGCCTGGTATGTTCTAATAATGGCCAGAGTTATTAAGCCTTTGGCTAATCTTTATGAGCAGCTGCGGCGTTTGCCCGGAGTTGGCTCTAAGACAGCCATGCGCCTGGCCTATCATATTGTTGATATGCCTAGGGAGGATGTGCAGCTTTTGGCAGATGCTTTGCGCAATGCCAAATCCCAGATACATTTCTGCCCTCGATGCTTTAATCTAACTGACGGCGAGCTATGCGAAATCTGCAGTGACCCATCTAGAGATAGAAGTATTGTCTGCGTAGTTGAGCAGCCGCAGGATATTGCGGCTATGGAGCGTAGTCGTGGCTATCATGGACTATATCATGTTCTTCATGGGGTACTTTCTCCTTTGGATGGCATTGGCCCTGATAAGCTGCGAATTCGTGAGCTTTTTCTGCGTTTACAGCAGGAGTCTGTAGCGGAAATAATTATCGCTACTAATTCTGATGTAGAGGGTGAGGCTACAGCTACATATCTGGCACAGCTGTTAAAGCCTGTCGGTATTACCGTCAGCCGTATCGCTCATGGTTTGCCCATGGGCGGTGATTTGGAATATGCTGATGAGGTTACCTTGTCCAAGGCATTGGAGAACAGGCGGGAAATATAGCTTTAGAAAGGCGATTAGTATGGAAGCTTTGAATAGTTTTGCTGCCAGCATAGGCTTAGGCTCTTTGGGCCCATTAGGAAGTCTTATTGTTGGCATATTACTTGTATTTGTTGTTGTACAATTATTTACTCTTCCCTTCAGATTGGTTTGGAATGGTATCTGCGGCGCAGTTCTTTTATGGGCTGTAAACTTTTTTGGTGGCTTTGTAGATTTTCATATGCATATTACCATTTTTAAGGCACTAATTGCCGGATTTTTTGGCGTTCCTGGTGCCATTGCTGTAGTTCTGTTTGAAATCTTTGCCTGAGACTAGAGTGAAATGAGCGGGGGTATAAAAATGACTGCTTTACATAAAGCTATGACGATTGCCGGCAGTGATTCCAGCGGCGGCGCTGGTATGCAGGCTGATTTAAAAACCTTTGAGGAGCTGGGTGTTTATGGTATGACTGCATTGACATGCATTGTAGCCATGGACCCTGATAACGAATGGGCTCACAACGTATTCCCTATTGATATGCATATTGTTGAACAACAGCTGAAAACTATTGTCGAAGGCATTGGTGTTGATGCTATGAAGACAGGAATGCTTGGCAGTGCTCAGCTTGTTGAGCTTGTGGCTCATACTATCGATAAGTATCAGCTGAAGAACATTGTTATTGACCCGGTTATGGTATGCAAGGGCTGCGATGTGATTCTTGTTCCGGATGCTGCTGCAGTAATCAAGGAGCAGTTGGTTAAACGTTGCGACATTATTACGCCTAATGTAATTGAAGCTGCTTATTTGGCAGATATGTCTGCAGTTAAGACTCTTGATGATATTAAAGAGGCTTGTGGCCGTATTAAGGAGATGGGCGCTAAAAATGTTGTTATTAAGGGCGGCGAGCGTATGGAAAGCAACGAGGCAGTGGATGTATTCTATGATGGTAAAGACTTTGTAGAAATGAGTACTGCTAAAATTTATCCTTCCTACAACCATGGCGCTGGCTGTACCTATTCTGCAGCTGTAACTGCAGGATTAGCTAACGGTCTGACTGTAGCAGAGGCAGTGGCTCAGGCTAAACGCTTCATTACAGCGGCTCTTGAGCATTCCTTTGCCCTGAATAAATTTGTTGGCTGCACCAATCATACCGCATATAAAAAATACTCTCTTTAAGCTGTAGAGAGCTTTAAAACAGTGCTGTTGTTCTGATTTCAAGTCAGATGGCGGCACTGTTTTGTTTTTATCTTGTATTTTTTGTACATAAAAGCAGCGGGAAATGGATTTCTGTATAATTGCTGAAAGTTGTGATAAAAACTATGAAACCAAGGCTGTAGAAGGGGTTTAGGCATATGCTCGGATGGGAAATATTGTCTGTGCAAGAATAATATTGTATACAAAGCAATAATACTGTATACAATCAGACTAATTTAAAGTTATTTGGTATAATACCTACAAATGAATTTTAATTACTTAATTTAGGGGGATGAATTATGAACTTATCTACAAAAATTCTAATCGGCCTGGCCCTCGGTATTATTGCTGGTCTGGAGCTGGGCGCTGAAGGTGCTGATTTTGCAAAAAATTGGATTGGACCTTTAGGCACCATTTTTATGAACATGATCAAGATGATCATTGTTCCGTTGGTTTTCTCTTCTTTGGTTATTGGCGTATGCAGCTTAGGTGATATTAAAAAGGTTGGCCGTATCGGTGTTAAAACTGTAGCCTACTATTTAGTTACCACTGCCTTCGCTATTGTTATTGGTTTGGCTATTGGCACTATCATGCAGCCTGGTGCTGGCATGACCCTGCCTGGTGCTGACGTAAAGGTTGCTGCTAAGGCTGCACCTCCTATTATGAAGGTTATTATTGACATTTTCCCGACAAATCCTTTAGAGGCAATGGTTAAGGCTAATATGCTGCAAATCATCGTATTCGCACTGTTCACCGGCGTTGGCATTACCGCAGTTGGTGAAAGAGCTGAGTATCTGAGACGTACTATTGACGGTCTGGCTGAGGTTTCCTATAAAATCGTTGGCATCATTATGTCCGTTGCTCCTATCGGCGTATTTGGCTTGATTACTCCTGTAGTTGCTGCGAATGGTCCTGCTGTTCTGCTTCCTTTGCTGAAAGTTGTTATTGCAGTATACATCAGCTGCCTGCTGCACGCTGTACTGGTATATGGTGCACTGGTTAAATTTATTGGCGGTATGGGCTTCTTTAAATTTATCAAAGGTGTTGCTCCTGCATCCCTGATGGCATTCAGCTCCTGCTCCTCTGGTGGTACTTTGCCTCTGACTATGAGCTGCGTTCAAAAGCTTGGTGTTTCCAAGGAAATCTCTTCCTTCGTACTGCCTTTGGGTGCTACCATCAATATGGATGGTACTGCTGCTTACCAAGGTGTTTGTGCACTGTTCATTGCACAGCTTTACGGCATTGACCTGACTGGTGCTCAATACATGACCATCATCCTGACTGGTACTTTGGCATCCATTGGTACTGCAGGTGTTCCTGGTGCAGGTTTCATTATGCTGACCATGATCCTGACTGCTCTTGGTCTGCCTTTGGAAGGCTCTGCTCTGATTGCAGGTATCGACCGTATTCTGGATATGCCTCGTACCTCTGTTAACATTACTGGTGACGCTTGCGTAGCTATGCTGGTTGATAAGAGCGAACGCGTAGAAGAAAAGGAACCTCTGTACTAATACTTGATTAGAACAAAATAAAATTGCACCGATTGCTGCGGCGGTCGGTGCATTTGTTATTTTCACAACTTTTTAACATTTACTTGGCAGGATATGAATAATTTATGTAGAAAGTTTTTATGTTGAATAATATAAAATGGAAATATTAGTGAGAAGGAAAAGGTAGCTTTATGACCAGCATAGATATTTTACAAGAAAAAATTACCGCCAAGCTTAAGTCCAGACCAGCAGGTATTGATAAGCTGGACCGACTTTGGGAGGCGGCGGTGCTGCTGCCAATAGTTGAAACAAAGGATGGACCGGCGCTGCTTTTTGAGGAGCGTGCTCATACTCTTAGACGTCAGCCTGGAGAGATTTGTTTTCCAGGAGGTAAGGTGGAGTGTGCTGACAGCAGTCACGCTATGACAGCTGTGCGCGAAACCTGTGAGGAGTTAGGTCTTGATGAGCAGCAGATTAAGGTTTTAGGGGAGCTGGATGCTCTTGTTACACACTCAGGTCCTATTATTCACCCTTTTGTAGGACTTATCAGCGAACCGGAAAAAATAGCCTTTAATTCTGATGAAGTGGAACGTGTCTTTACTGTGCCGCTGAAGTTTTTGCTGGAACAGGAACCTCAGCGTTGCTCAATGAAGCTGGCGGATCATCCTGGTGCAGATTTTCCTTTTGATTTAGTCCCTCAAAGACAGCGCTCCTGGCGTATGAATAAGGAATACTATGTTTATTTTTACAGATATGAGAATTATGTTATTTGGGGACTGACTGCGAGAATTTTGTACGGCTTTTTAAGACGCAGCCGCAGAGTACTGCAGGAGCTGCTGTAGTCTGACTGAAATGGAGAGGAATATCTTATGAAAAAATTTTTTACAGGTACTGCCCTAGCTGTAGTGGCTGCTGTATGTATTATTGGTTACGCTGTATTCAGCTTCCTTAACCCTGAAAAGGGTCTGGATAATCTGGCTCCCAGCGATAGATTATCATTAAAGAAGAACATTGTTGTTTTAGGTGTGGATGAACGTGCTGAGGAGCATGATGTAGGCCGCAGTGACACGCTTTTTGTGGTTATGTTTGATACACAAACCAAGAATGCTTCTCTGCTGTCTATCCCTCGTGATACACGCGTGCGCATACCTAAGCATGGCTGGGATAAAATTAATCATGCGTATGCTTATGGCGGTCGTGAGCTGACTCAGAAAACAGTAGAGGAGCTGCTGGGCCTTCATATCAACAACTATGTGATGATTGATTTTAAAGGATTTAAAGGATTAGTAGATGCTATTGGCGGTGTAGATATTAACGTGGAAAAGGATATGTACTATCGTGATAGCTGGGATGGTTTTACTATTGATATCAAAAAGGGTATGCAGCACATGGATGGCGAAACTGCTATTCAATATGTGCGTTATCGTGATGAAGAGGGCGACATTGGTCGTATCAGACGTCAGCAGCATTTCATGATGGCGGTGTACGATAGAATTAGCTCTGCTGATATGCTGCTTCATATTCCTGGTCTGGCACAGCAGCTTAATGCTATGATCAAGACTGACCTGCCCATCAATGATATGCTTAATTTGGGCAAAGCGCTGCATTCCATGGTAAGGGAAAAAGGTCTGTCCATGGCTATGGTGCCCGGTACTCCTGAGTATATTGATGATATCAGCTATTGGCAGCCTGATATTACTGATTTGCGTGAGCTGATGGTCAAGATGCAGGGTGCGGAAATGACTGAACGCTATAGAAGTGCGGCTGAGCTGATGGAGCGCGAATATAATGAAGCTGTAGAAAGAGCACGCCAGGGTGACACCAGTGATGAAAGCAAGCCTGATGACGACAAGGATACGCTGGAGAAGAAAGACGGTAAGGATAATGACAAGGCTAAGCTTTCTGAGGACGAAAGTACTGATGCCAAAGATGATAAAAAGGGTTACGATGATAAAAAATCCAGCAGTGATAAGAAACGTGCGGCCGCAAAGGCTGGTGCAGACAATATTTCCAGTAACCAAAAGAGTGGTGGCACTGTTGTAATGCTCATTAACTGCAGTGGTAATAAGGACGCAGCACAATCTGCCAAGGCACGTTTGCAGGCAGCAGGCTTTACTGTAGTTAACGGCGGCAGCGGTGATGTGATTGCTGAAACAAAAGTTATTTCCAATACTAATAATGGTGCGGTTATCAGTCGTTTGTCTAATATTCCCTTTAGCCATAAAATTAGCGTAACTAGAGATGGAGATAAAAGCTATGATGGCGTGGTTATGCTGGGTAAGGATTATCTGTGAATTGTTAGAAAATTTACAAAAAACACTTGAATTTTGTATACAAAAATGATATACTAAGAGCATCAAAACAGCCCCTCATTTGGCCCTTCTTCGTAAGGGCTTTTTTTTTTGTCCAATTTTAAGCTGCTGAACCAGGAATGGAAGGTTTGGTACAGACTTCATAGTAAATTAAAGCTTTTTGTAAATAAAAAGTATCTTTTAGTAAGTTAATATTGAAACTTTGGCTGATATTGTAGCAAAAGTAATCAGAATATGGTAAAATATAAGATAATATTGGATAAGTACGGAAAAAATTATAGGAGGCTCTTATGCACGACGATATACATGTTGTTTTAGATAGTGTTGCCTGTTCTGTAGAAACAGAGCTGAAAGACAATCCTCGTTGCCATGTAATGCGCTTAATTGTCAATCATGGTAAGGAGGAATGGATTGATGGCGACCGTTCCTTAAAGGAAATGTTTGATATGGTAGAGCGTACCGGCGAATTGCCGCGTACATCTCAGCCGCCTGTTGGTGGGTTCTTGGAAACCTTTACTGATTTGGCGAAGCAAGGCAAAAAGGTTTTAATGATCTGTGTTGATAGTGTTCTCAGCGGAACCTATCAGACTGCCTGCATGGCTGCAAAGCAAGTTATGAAGGATATCGAGGGGGCTGACATTCGCGTTGTTGATAGCCGGACTGCTGCTTGTCCTATTAGCGGCTGTGCTATAGAAGTTTTACGTAAGACTGCTGAAGGTATGTCCTTGGATGAAGCGGAGAAATACGCTAATGACCTTATGGACCGTACTGAGACCTATTTTACTGTGAACACCCTTGATTATTTGCAGAAGGGTGGACGTATTGGTGCTGTTGGTGCCCTTGTAGGCAATATTTTAGGCATCCGTCCTATTGTACATCTTGATAATCTGGGTCGCTTGGAGATTGCGGATAAAATTCGCACTCGTAAGAAAACCTTGAAAAGAATGCTGGAAATGGCATCTGCCAATGCACCGTTGGAGGCAATATTTATTGCTCATGGCGAAGCACATGAAGATGCTGAAATGTTTAAAGCAGAAATGCATTCCCGTTTTCCTGAAGTACCCATTATGATAACTGGTATCGGTACAGTTTTAGCAGCTCATCTTGGACCTGGCGCAATTGGTATTTTTGTACGGCGCAAGGCTTAACGGAAGGGTGTGGGTGTAATGAAGGAAGAAGTTCAGGAAATTACTGGTAAGCAATTAAAGGATATGCTTTTAGGTGCTTATCACAGCTTTGAAAAGAATTTTGAGTCAATTAACGATTTAAATGTGTTCCCCGTTCCTGATGGCGATACGGGTACTAATATGATGCATACCATGTCTTCCGTTGCGAAGGAACTCAGTGTCATGAGTGACGATGCTGAAGCTGGAGAGGTTGGTACAGCAGCTGCTCGCAGTGCTATTATGGGTGCAAGAGGTAATTCCGGCGTAATTTTGTCCCAGCTCTTAAGAGGTATTGGCAAAGGTGTAGCCGGAAAGAAAACCTTGAATAATACTGAAATTGGCAAGGCCTTTCAGTTTGGTATTTTGTATGCTTATCGTAGTGTATCCAAGCCTGTAGAAGGAACAATTCTGACTGTTGCCCGTGGCATGGCTAAAGGTGCTTATAATGCTGTCCGCAGTAATGTAAGCTTGGAGGAGGTATTGCTTGAGGCAATCCGTACTGGTAAGCAGGAGCTGGCGCTCACCCCTGAAAAGCTGCCTGCTCTGAAGGCAGCTGGCGTTGTTGATGCTGGTGGTCAAGGTCTTATTGTCTTTTTTGAAGGCTGTC
Organism: uncultured Phascolarctobacterium sp.; assembly: GCA_900547415.1. GTDB lineage: Bacteria > Bacillota > Negativicutes > Acidaminococcales > Acidaminococcaceae > Phascolarctobacterium_A. The sequence goes on from URGS01000002.1 coordinate 47,208, forward strand.
TGGCAGGGCTGCGCGGTGAGGACTGCGCTGTCTTGGATGTAGCACCTCCTAAGGCTGCAGGCAGAATAATCAACGCTGAACCTATAGATTTGGAATTCCCTTATTGTACGGAGTTTATCGTCAAGGGTGCTGATGTAACCAAAAAAGAGGTTACCGAGGCCTTGGAGGGTTTTGGCAACTCCATAATTGTTGCTACTGTTGAAGATATTGTCAAGGTGCATATCCACACCAAAAATCCTGGCAATGCTTTGAATAAAGCGCAGGAGTGGGGCGAGCTTCATGATATCAAGATTGAGAATATGCGTGATCAGCATGAGCATAGGTTGTTTTCTGCTGAGGAGGCTCAGCCTCCCAAGCATGGCATTGGTGTGCTTACTGTAGCAGCAGGTGATGGGCTTGCTGCAATTATGCATGAGCTGGGCGCTGCTGAGATTATTAGCGGCGGACAGAGCATGAATCCTCCTGTTGAGGAGTTTGTGAATGCTATTAATGAAGGCAGCTGTGAGCAATATATCATTCTGCCCAATAATAAAAATATTATCCTTGCTGCAGAGCAGGTGCGTAAGCTCTTAGGAGCTTCTAAGGTATCATTTGTGCCTAGTACTAATATGGCTCAAGGATTGGCAGCACTGCTGCGTTTTGACAGCACTCGCAGCTTAGAGGAAAATACTGTACTTATGACCAATGAAGCTAAGGAGGCACATGGCGGTAGTGTTACCGTTGCTGTTCGTGATAGCGTAGTTAATGGTATGCAGGTACATGAAGGGGATTATTTAGGCATTCTTAATGATAAAATCGTTTGCACCGGCAGCAGTATTGCTGAGGTGCTTAAGGAAATGCTGGCTGATGGTGATTATGAGGCTATCAGTTTATATTATGGAGCTGGATTAAGCGAGGATGAAGCTGAAGAGTTAGCGGAAGGGTTGGAAAATATCAATGAGGATTGGGAGGTAGATGTCTTCTATGGTGGACAGCCTCTGTATCCTGTTTTGCTGGCAATGGAGTAAAAAATTATGCTGACAAATGTTGAGCTGACAAAAATTCTACGTGACAATGGCTATAAAGTAACCCCGCAGCGTTTGGCTGTGTATGAGGTCCTGGCAAGCAAGCGCTGGCATCCCAGTGCAGAGATGCTGTATAATCAACTGCAGCCAAGATATCCTGCTATGAGCTTTGCAACTGTTTATAAAACAGTTGAGATTTTGGAAAAGCTTAAGCTGATTCAGGTCTTGAACAGTGGTGAGGATTGCTTCCGTTATGATGCCTATATTGAAGAGCATTATCATCTGCAATGTGAAAAGTGCGGGGAGCTTTATGATGTAGAGCTTCCTGGAAGTGCTCGAGAGCTGACTGCAATGGTAGAAGCAGAAAGTGGTTTTGAGGTTCATAGCCGTCAATTCTATTTCTTCGGCGTATGCCAAAAATGCCGCGGCGCACATTAATCTAGTAGTTGAGAGGTGTATTGACATTATCAAGTCAGTACACCTTTCTTATTTTTACTTATTATTGTTTACTGAATTGCCACAATAATAATACAAAACTTTGCTATAATTAAGTCATTGAAGGATGGGAGAATTATCCATGAGTAATTTTAAGGTGGCTATGCTGGCCAGCGGCAGTAAAGGAAATGCTGCTCTTATAAGCACAGCAAGCCAAAGGTTTTTAGTTGATATGGGAATCAGCTGTAGGGCCCTTGTCGGACGACTGAAGGAGGTTGATTGCCAGCCTCAGGATCTGTCCGGAATCTTTATTACCCATGAGCATGTTGATCATGTGAAGGGGCTTGTTACGTTCCTTAAGAAATATCAGGTACCTGTTTATAGCAGCGAAAAAACCTGGAGAGCGATTTTAAGCAAATATACTGCTTTGGAAAGACGTAATTTACAGATTATCAATAGTGGTGTTGTTTGCGGCGATGTAGAGATTCGCAGCTTTCCTATACCTCACGATGCAGTAGATCCCCATGGCTACGTTTTTACACAACGAAGTACAGGAGCACGTTGTACATATCTTACTGATACAGGCTTTCCTACGGATTTTGCCAGAGAAGCTGCTGACGGAGCGGAAACCTTGATTTTAGAGGCTAACCATGATTTGGAAATGCTGAAAAATGGGAGCTACCCATATGTCCTCAAGCAGCGTATTCTTGGAACAAGAGGACATTTGTCAAATGCTAGTGCAGGCTGGCTTTTAACGCAGCTACGCAGACTGCCTGAAAATATTATTCTTGCTCACCTGAGTCAGGAAAATAACCTTCCTTCGTTAGCACTTAAGACAGTTGAGCAAAGCTTGGATGAGGTGCATCGTTTAGGTGATACCAATCTGGTGGTGGCCTCTCAGGAGCGTATTGTTACAAATTATGGAGATATTCAGTCCGCCATTTTCTAATTCATAGGACTATAATTTTATTTATGAACTTATATTTGAGGTGAATAGCATGAGAAAAAGTATTTGGAAGAAAACTGCTAATATTCTTCTGTGTGGTGTAATTGGAGCTGCTATCCTTATTGCCGGCTGCGGTGATAAAAAAACTGAGGCTGTACAGCCTGCGGCTAAGGCTGAGCAACAGCTGAGTCCGGCACGTAATACTCCTATTGTTGCAGCAGCTAAGCGTGTAGGACCTGCTGTAGTAGGTATTACCAATAAAGCGTATGTAAGAGACTTTTTTAATAGAGTAGAGCTGCGCGAGCGTGGTACAGGCAGCGGCGTAATTTATGACAAGAATGGTTATATTGCAACTAATAATCATGTTGTAGAGGGTGCATCTGAAATTATTGTAAGCCTTACTGACGGTCGTACTGTAAAGGGAAAGGTTTTAGGTGCTGATGCTGCTACAGATTTGGCAGTTGTAAAAATTGACGAAAAGGATCTGCCTGTTGCTGTATTTGGCGATTCTGACACCCTGCAGGTAGGTGAGCCTGCTATTGCTATTGGCAACCCCTTGGGACTGGAGGTCCGTGGTAGTGTTACTGCAGGCGTAATCAGTGCCTTAAACCGCAGCATTGAAATTGGTGAACGCAAATTCCAACTGATTCAGACTGATGCAGCTATTAATCCTGGTAACAGTGGTGGTGCTTTAGTTAATGCTGATGGTGAGGTAGTTGGTATTAATAGTGCTAAGATTGCTTTAGGTGGTGTAGAGGGAATTGGCTTTGCCATTCCTGTTAATACAGCGAAACCGATTTTAGATGAGCTGGCAAGTCGTGGACGTATTGCAAGACCTTATCTTGGTGCTTCCCTCCTGGATAAGGAAACTGCAGATCGCTTCGGCTTTGACATGGATCTGCAGGGGGGCATTTTCTTAGTCAAGGTTGTAGCTGACAGTCCTGCTGCTAAGGCTGGCCTGCGTGCTGGCGATATTATCCTGAGCTTTAATGGCACTAATGTTTCCTCTGCAGTTGAATTGAGAACTAAGCTGGCAGAATGCAAGGTTGGCGATGTGGTTGCAGTGGAATATATACGCAATGGCATTAAACGCACTATGAACGTTACCCTGGAAGAAGTTCCCAAGGATTATGGTAATAACAGATGAAGATAACAATTGCTTGCGTAGGCAAGCTTAAGGAAAAATATCTGACCGCAGGCGTAGAGGAGTTTACAAAAAGGCTGACCCCCTTCTGTAAGCTGGAGGTAGTTTCCATCAACGAGGAAAAAATGCCGGAGAATCCATCGCCTGCTCTTAAGGAACAGGTGCTGGAAAAGGAAACGCAAAGGCTAATGGCGATTATTCCGCAAAATTCCTACGTTATTCTTTTGGACGTAATTGGCAAACAGCTCAGTTCCCCTGAGCTGGCAGAAAAGATAGATGCTTTGGCCATTGGCGGAAATAGTCATATTACCTTTGTCATTGGCGGTGCCTTTGGCTATACAGATGCCTTGCGCAAAAGGGCAGACTTTGCCTGGAGCTTTTCCAAGCTGACTTTTACGCACCAGATGATAAGACTGCTTTTAGTTGAACAGCTCTATCGTGCGTTCAAGATCAGCAGGGGAGAAAAATATCACTGGTAGGGCTAGGCTTGATACTGAAAAAATAATATCGGGATAAAAATGGAATCCTCAATCATACGCAGCAGTAAAGGTATGGTTGAGGATTCTATCTTTTTGAAAAGGCAGTACAATGGCTTAGTAGCAGTCTACTGATATTGGAAGAACACTTATGATTATATTTCAGGATTTTTTAAGTATACTGCCTATAGTATGAAAATAAATAGGGTCAGTGGGTTTTGCTTTTAAGGCTAAATTAAACATATATATACAATAAAAAATATAAAATATGTAGATTATGTGAAATATGCAATAAATTAGCACTCTGCTGTTGACAGTGCTAACAAGAAGTGGTATAACATAATCAACAAAAGAAAAGAGCTACTACGACAAGTAAGCTACTCAATTCCGAGTTAAAAATCAAATATAACTTGCAGCATCTGATGAATACTACAAGCATAAAAATTGGAGGAATGACTTATGATGATGCCTAGAATGTTTGGTGAAAGCTTATTTGATGATTTTATGGATTTCCCGTTTGAGAAGGAGTTTTTTGGTCATCACAATCCCTTGTACGGCAAACATGCTAAAAATATTATGAAGACTGATATTAAAGAGACTGATACCACCTACGAGATGGATATTGATTTGCCGGGCTTCAAAAAAGATGATGTCAGTGCTAAACTGGAAAATGGTTATCTTACCATTACAGCATCTAAAGGCGTTGATAAGGATGAAAAAAATGACAATGGCGTATATATCCGTCGTGAACGCTATTCCGGTGAATGCTCCAGAACCTTCTATATTGGTGAATCTATTAAGGAAGAAGACATTAAAGCAAAATTTGAGGATGGTATCCTTAAGGTAACTGTTCCTAAGGTTGATCCCAAAAAGGTTGAGGGCAGGAAATATATTGCTATTGAAGGCTAAGTGATACATCATAACAACATACACACACCTTTCTGGTAAAGGACTCCGTGCGTTGAGCACGGGGTCCTTTGCTTTATTTGGGCTGAATCGAGGCTTACGCATTTAAATCGTGCTTATGAAAGGCTTATGCAAGCATTATTAATCCTTGTAAAAAAGAAGAATCCCTGCTGGTGCTGTTTTGCCTTTGATTGCAGGACTCTTTTTCACATATATTTCACATATGTGAAATCCGTATCAAGGCAGAAAAAATAAATTGTCGAATATATATAGCAAAGAGGGAGGTGAAAATAATAAAATACGTTATCTGCAGAAGAAGACCTAAATTTACTGTACGTCAGAGAGTAGTACTTTTTAGACAGCTGGCACTAATTTTAAACAGTGGCTTAGCTTTGCTTCAAGGTCTGGAGCTAATAGAAAAGAGAGCTGATAAGGACACGGGTATCATATGCAGAAGCTTAAAAAGATGCCTGGTCAGAGGTAGCTCCTTAGCGGATGCTATGAAGGAAAATAAGGAGTTTTTTTCACAGCTGGCTATTGCTCTGACTGTGGTCGGGGAGGAAAGTGGTAGATTAAGCGAGGTGCTAGAGGAGCTGGCTGACTACTATAGTAAGCAGGAGGAAATAAAGTCCGTTATAGTAAAGGCGTCTCTTTACCCACTTTTTCTGATAGTAGTTTCCTTAGTAGTTTTAGGCTTTTTTTTAGGATATGTTTTACCTATTCTAGGTAATGCCTATCTTTCTTTGCAGGTAAGACCCCAAGGTTTGCTCTCATTATTCCTAGGCTTTAGTGAATCAGGCTTTGCAAGTGCAGAAGTATTCCTGATAGAGTTAGTAACCATAGGTGTATTAACAGTATATGAACGTGAAGGTTTATGTGAGCACATCTTGGCTTTTGCTCCCGTCTGGAGCCTTTACAAAAAGCTTTTGGAGCTGCGTTTCTGTAAGCTGCTTTCATTAATGCTGAGCAGCGGTGTTGATATCACCAAGGCAGTGGAATTATGTGAGGATGCTCTTGGTCATAATAGGGCACACTGTATTGTCAGGCTATTTAATCAACGTCTGCAGCGTGGAATGGATATTGGCAGTGCTGTGAGCGGTTGTGATAGCTTTTTCAGCCCCGTAACTATAGAGCTGATTACAGTTGGTGCTGCAACCGGATATTTACCGGAAATGCTGGCGGAGGCAGCCAACTTAGGCGAGCAGGAGCTGCGTTCTAAAATTGATAAGCTGAGAGAGCTATTGGCTCCATGCCTGTTGTTAGTGGCAGCCTTAGTAACGGGAGCAGTTGTATGTTCTGTTGTAGAACCTTTATTTAGTTTGATAGGACAAAACTCTTAATGATGAAAGGGTGGTTAATGGATGAAGGGCTTTTTTAGGAAGCAGGGAGGATTTACGTTAATTGAAGTAGTTGCAGCTATAGGTCTCATCGCTATTATGGCGACTATGCTTATGCCGTCATTGTCTGGAGTTGGCATAAAGGCCAAGAATGCTAAGCTGAAAAATGATTTTGCGATTATTGATCAGGCGATGCAGCTTTATATTTTAGATAATGGCACCTACACTACTGACCTTACTAAGCTTCATGGTAAATATATCAGCGGCAAGCCTGATTTTGAGGATGCATCAGGTGCAACAATTACTGTAGTTGCTAATGATGACGGTACCTATTCCCTGCAGGGAAAGGACGCTTCAGGCAAAACAGTAACTTATCCATATGATGAAGCAAAGGGAGAATGAACTTAGAATTATGGTCTAGCTTGATTTATGGGTAATGCTGAAAGTACAGGAACAGAAGTTAAAGATAGGCAGCGTGGCTATTTGCTGTTGGAAATGCTGGCAATGATTTTTGTTATGCTTACAATAATGGGAGGGATATTTCTGGAAGGCAGATCTTTGGAGAAGGTGTACTATAAGCAGCAGATACGGCTGGCTGCACAACAGTTAGCCGGAGATTTACGGCGTTTGCAAAGAGATGCTGCATACTTTTCCATTTCTTATCTTGATGTTGTAAGACCAGATGGTTATCAGATATCGAGAAACGCACTGGTTAGGGAATCATATCTTTTTAAGAATTATGGTTGTGATGGAGTGTATTTTAGAGCACATTTGTATAGCTTATCCTTTAGTACGGACGGAGTACCACGTTCTAGCGGCAGCTATGTTCTTGGACATAAAAAATTGCCTGACTGCAGATATTTCATAGAGGTGCAGCCCGTTAGCGGAAGAGTATTGGTTTATGAAAAAAAGTAACGGTTATATCCTGCTTCAGGATATATTCATTTTTATGCTATGCTCTGTGCTTATTATTTCTGCCGTGACTGCATGGAAAAACTCTATTATGAAAAGGCAGCAGTATCAAAAGCTGTCCAGATCTATATATACCTTAGAGAATTATCAGGCTGACAGGAGCTTATCATCTGAGTACGAAGTCAAAACCGTAATGCTAGGGACGGAGATAGGTAATCTTATAGAATTGCAGGCGTGGGATAAAAAGGACCATGAACAAATGGTATGTAATTTCTTTAGGTTTAAAAAGGAAGGCTAGTCAGGGATTTTTTCTTCTTGAACTGCAGCTGAGTCTTTTTCTTACTATGCTGATGCTAACTCTTTTGGCAAGCGGCATAGGCTTAGGCTGGCAAAGCTGGAGCCGGATTTCGACTGATGCAGAACTGCGTGACGCAGGACGGTATATCCTCAACCGCATAGAAAAAGATATTTCTATTAGTTCTACTGCTGTAAGAATTACAGGTACTGCTGAAAAGTCTTGCTTTGATTTGCAGACCGTTGAAGGAAAACACGTGATACAGATTTATTGTGATAAGAAGAGATTGTATAGAAAAATCTTGAATATATCAGGAAGCGGTGTTAATCCTTTGTATATTAATAAAATACTTGTCGAGCAATGGACAGTCGAACCACTGGATACTAAAAGTGTACTAGTTAGCTTTTGGCTTAGCTATAATAATAATCGTCAATATTTTCAGCGAATTGTTCATTGTTACAATGGAGTAATGGTTGATTATGGCGCATAAGCTAAGATTATGGTTAATATCCAGGCAATGGACTGCAAGCAGAGGCAGTACTTCTTTAGTATTGTTGATTATTTGTCTTTTACTAGTTGTAATAGCACAGCTAGCCCTGTTTTTGACGGGAAAGGAGCTAAAGCAGACCATAGGAGAATTGCGTGGTCGTCAGCTGCAGGAGCTATGTTATTCGGCTATAGGGGCAGCAGAAGCTTTGGAAGGAGATAATAGGCAGGGGTGCCTGGGAGAAGTGGCCTTGGAGCCTGGAAGCGTAAAAGGGACGCTTATGTACGATAGCAGATGTAGTGCTGACGGTCTTGTTTCCTGGCTGCAACTGCAGGCAAAAAGTGATGATGGTATGGTAAGGACAATAAATCACTGTACTCTTAATTTACCGAAAGAGCTTATATGGTTAGAAAAGCATCATCAATTAATTTATAAAACTGAGATAGAGGGAAGTGAATATTTGATGGATACCAAGATATATGCAAGCAAGGAAGAAGTAAGGGTTCCACAAGTAGAACTATTCCGTAGTATCGGTTTAGATCCAGTTAATGATGCAAGGCTTTTTAAAAATGGCTTTGATAGTCGCTTTTATTATCTGCAAGATAAGACTTCAGGACGCAGGTTCAGGTTTTCTGCTGAAAAAACCTTTTATGGCAGTACTGTATTTAGCTGTCATGGCAATATTTATATAGGCGCAGGCTGTAAATTTCCGGGAAGGGTGGTGTTTATTGCGAGAAAGGGCAGCATAGAGATTGGGAGAAATGTACAGCTAAGTAATGCTGTTATTATGGCTGACCGTAGTGTTGTCATTAATTCTGGCTGTAGGATCAAAGGTGTTGTTTATGCTGATATTATTCGCATAAAAGGTCAATCTGAATTTTTAAAGGATGAGAATTTTGTAGCGCATTTCTCATCAAATCGTTTCATTTCGTAAAAACTTATACCGCATATTTGGCGCAACCTCGTGTTCTGCAGTAACTAAAGGCAGATTCACGAGGTTGCTTTATTGATTGCAAGTGAAGTGATACGAAAAAGGTAGACTGAATTATATTGTTATTTCTATTGCATATAGTACAGCGGCCAAAAATAAGCGTGTATAATTCGCTTTGAGTATTGTTTTTTTGAAGAGAAAAGAATGTTTTTCAGAGTTTAGTAATAAAAGTAATTGACGGTATTGTTAAAAATGTTATACTATATAGGGAATAACTGTTACATGATTTTGATGGTTTGAGGGATTATAATTAATTTTTTGGAGATATAGAGAAAATGCTTAGTGCTTATGGTTTTCCGTTTCTGCTTGCAATGTTTGTGAGCTATGTCCTGACTCCGTATATTAAGAAGTTGGCTTTTGCAATAGGTGCAATTGATAAGCCTGACAATCGCAAGGTGCATAAAAAGATCATGCCGCGTTTGGGTGGCCTAGCTATTTATATTGCCTTTATGGCAGGTGCCATTGCCAGTCTGGAAATGACCTGGGATATAGTTGGTATCCTGATTGGCGGAACATTTATTGTAATAATAGGTATTTTAGATGACAAATATCAGCTTCCTGCCAAGGTCAAGCTTTTAGGTCAGATTGTGGCAGCCTGCATATTGGTGCTGTTTGATATTCGTATTGAATGGGTGAATAATCCTTTCGGTGGATATTATTATTTAGATTTATTGTCCATACCGCTGACAATATTTTGGGTAATCAGCTTTACTAATGTTGTAAATCTGATTGATGGCTTGGACGGTTTGGCTGCAGGTGTTTCCGCTATTGCGTCGGTAACTGTAATTCTTGTTTCTGTGCAGATGGGATATTATCACGTAGCTGTTATGACTGCTGCTCTTGCCGGTGGTATTGTGGGCTTTATACGTTATAATTTTAATCCTGCTACTATTTTTATGGGTGATACAGGCAGTATGTTCATTGGGTATATGTTGGCTGCTATTTCCGTATATGGTGCAGTTAAAACAGCTGCAACTGTTGCGCTGATAGTTCCGGCTATTGCTTTAGGTCTGCCTATTATGGACACTGCTTTTGCTATTATGCGTCGTTATAGTAACGGCAAACCTATTTTTCAGCCGGATAAAGGTCATCTGCATCATAGATTATTGGCTATGGGTATGAATCAAAAACAGGCTGTTCTGCTGATGTATGCAATCACCGCAATGCTTGGCATTGCAGCTGTGCTGTGGGCTGAATTTGATGGTTTTTATGCTGCACTGATTATCGCAGTAATTATTACTGCTGTGGCTGTGGGTGCTAAAAAAATTGGTATTCTGAACGAACGCTAAGTGGGAGGAAGAGCCGTGAAGAAATTAAAGATTATGACTGTCTTCGGTACTCGCCCGGAGGCTATTAAAATGTGCCCGTTAGTATTGGAGATGCGCAAGTATCCTGATTATATTGAGCCGATCGTTGCTGTTACAGCTCAGCACCGTGAAATGCTTGATCAGGTTCTGGAGCTTTTTAATATCGTTCCTGACTACGATTTGAACATTATGACTAGTGGTCAGACCCTTTATGATGTTACTACTCGTGCACTTATGGGACTTAAGGATGTAATGGAAACAGCTAAGCCAGACATTGTACTAGTTCATGGCGATACCACTACTACCTTCGCCGGAGCGTTGGCTGCATTTTATGCACAGATTCCTGTAGGACATGTTGAGGCAGGGCTGCGTACTGGTAATAAATATTCTCCGTATCCGGAGGAAATGAATCGTAAGCTGACAGGTTCTTTGGCAGACATTCATTTTTCGCCTACCTCTACCAGCAAGTCTAATCTCTTAAAGGAAAACGTTAATCCTGAGGCTATTCTTGTTACTGGTAATACTGTTATAGATGCGCTGCAGACCACTGTACGTGCTGACTATAAATTTGCTGATGACGATTTCAATAAGGTATTGTCCAGCGGCAAGCGCCTGATTCTTATGACCACTCATCGTCGTGAGAATTTAGGAGAGCCTATGCGTCATGTTTACAGAGCTTTAAAGAGCGTGCTGGAGACTCATGATGATGTAGAAGCAATTTTCCCTGTGCATAAGAACCCCAAGGTACGCGAAATCGTACAAGAGGAGCTGGGACATTTATCCCAGGTACATCTGATTGAGCCTATGGACTACGAGCCTTTTGCTAATCTGATGGCCAAGGTTGATATTGTTCTTACAGACAGCGGCGGAATTCAAGAGGAGGCTCCTGCATTAGGCAAGCCTGTACTTGTTCTGCGCGATACTACTGAGCGTCCCGAGGCTGTTGAGGCAGGTACTGTTAAGCTTATCGGCACAGAATATGAAGATGTGTTGAGGGAAACAAATTTGCTTTTGGACGATGCTGAGCATTATCAGTCCATGGCAGAGGCTGCTAATCCTTATGGTGACGGCAGAGCCTGTGAAAGAATTATCAAGGCTATTTTGTCTAAAAATGGCTATGAAGTTGAAAATTTTTCGGAATTTACTCATAAGGCATAGACAAAAGTTGTGAAAAATATTAGAATTATAGAGGATAAGTTTGATAAATTTGTGAAGTATAGCGGCGGTGAGCAATATGACTCAAAAAGGTCCGGATAAGGAGCATATGCGCATGCTGGAGGCCTTAGCTACGGTTTCATCCTTGGCTTTTATGGCGGTAATTGACTTTTTGCTGGCATATTTTGGCGGTAATTGGTTGGATCAGCACCTTAATACGGGCGACCATACAATGCGTGGACTTTGTATAGGTTTAGCGATTGTGTCACTTGTAATGACGTACTACAATCTTATTCAGAAAAGTATTCTTTCACGAGAAGAAGATAAAAAAGATGAAAAATAGTTTTGATTTAACTTCTATCGCATCAGATGGTGGTAATAAGTTTGTGTTTAAGGTTGCTTTTTGCGCCCTTCTGATTGCTCTTCCACTGTGGTTGTGGCAAAGAACAGGCTTTACTCATGGATTGCTCTGTGGTGTTTTAGCCGGTACCATTGATTTGTCAATTATGTTTTTAGGGATCAAAAAATCACTGCCATATGTGGATGCTCCAAAGCAGGGGCTCAAAATTATGAAGCGCTTTCGCTGGTGCAGAGTTGCAGTAGCTGCGGCCTTTGTTATAACGATGTTAAGAATGAAACTTGCCGTGCATGGTGCATTTGGTGGGTTTCTTCTGATACATATAATTTTTTTATTAAATTTATTATTTATCGCGTACCAACATAATCATGAGAGGGCGTGAAGAAAGGAGTGTGTAAAAATGGGAAATGCAGCAGCTGAAGGTGCAGAAAAATCCGGAGAAATTATCCATTATCTTACCCAAACAACCTTTTTAGGTGAAGTAAATATGCAGACCATGTATATGACTTGGGTAACTATGGCTATCGTTCTGGCTCTGTTCCTCTTGGTTTGTAGGAATCCGAAAATGGTTCCGTCTGGACTGCAAAATGCAATGGAAATCATTCTTGATTTCTTAAATGGTCTGATGGAAGACAATTTGGGAACCAAAGGCCGTAAATTTATGGCTCCGTTCATTGTTACTTTGTTTATGTTTATTCTGGTATCAAATGAATTGGGTATTTTGCTTCCGCAAGTTGGCGTTCACTGGACTTCACCTACTAATGACATCAATACCTGCTTTGCGCTTTCTTTGTTAATTGCTGTTACAGCATATGCTGTTGGCGTGATGAAACAAGGTATCGGTCATTTTAAACATTTTATTAGTCCTAGCCCGGCGTTCCTGCCGTTGCATCTGTTAGATGCACTGACTAAACCGCTGACCATGGCTCTTCGTCTCTTTGGTAACATCCTGGCAGGCGAAATTCTGCTGATTGTATTATATCAGCTGTCTCCGTGGATCATTCCTGAACTTTGGGTAATGTTCTCCCTGTTCATTGGCTTTGTTCAGGCCTTTATCTTTACCATTTTGTCTCTGGGCAGCTATGCACTGGCATTTGCTAGCCATGACGAACACTAATTTATTAGTACAATACTAAAGTCATATTTACTTTGAAAGGATGAATCAAATGTCTGAAAATGCAATCATTACTGCCGCATCTGTAATCGGTGCTGGCCTTGTATGCTTGGGTGCTGCTGCTGGCGCTGGTATCGGTAACGGTAATATGTGCGGCAAATCTATCGAATCCATGGCTCGCCAACCTGAAGAAGCTAGCAAAATCTTCACTAATATGCTGGTATGCGTAGGCTTGATCGAATCCATGCCTATTCTGTGCTACGTAATCGCAATCGTTCTGGTATTCGCTAACCCCTTCATTAAATAATTTTATTTTGCAAGATTTAGAAAAGGAGAGTGCTATAATTGGTTAATTTTAACGCAACACTTATCGCGCAGATCCTGAACTTTTTGTTCCTCGTGTTCGTTCTTGCGAAATTCGCTTACAAACCTGTGGTGAACATCATGGAAGAACGTAAGGCTAAGATTTCTAGCGACCTGGACGCTGCTGATAAAGCTAAAGCTGAGGCTGAAGCTATCAAGTCTGAATATGTTGCTAAACTGGCTGAAGCAAGACAAGAAGCACAGGCAATCATTGAAAATGCCCGTAAAACTGCTCAAGCAGCTCATGACAAAATCATGGCTGAAACCAAAGCAGAGCAAGAAATGGTTATTGCAGCTGCAAAAGAAAACATCGCTTCCGAGAAGAAAAAATCTCTGGACGAAATTCGTGCACAGGTTATCAGCCTGTCCATGATTGCTGCTAGCAAAATCGTAGAACAAAAGTTGGGTTCTGAAGAAGACAAAAAAATGGCTGGCGAAATTGTTGATTCCATTCTGAAGAAATAATTTTGCCGTTTTCCCTAAATAGGCCGGACGATTTCAGCTGAAATGCGAATCAGCAAAGAAAGAGAGCCGGTATTCGGAGGTGATTGGTACAATATGAAGAGCGAAGAAAATATTGCTTTGATTAAGCAAGAATTATCCAGCTTTAATATGGATCTGGGCTCTATTAAAGAGCTGTTAGATGTTAACGTTACTACAGCAAAGAAATTGACTGTAGAAGAGTATCAATCCATTTCTGCAATTCTTACCGAGAAACTTGGCCGTGAAATTTTCATGAACAAGAAAGTGGATCCTGCACTTCTCGGCGGTATCGTTATTCAAATTGGCGACAAGGTATTTGATGCTTCCGCAGCTCGTAAGCTGAAAAAAATGGAAGTTGCTCTGAATGGCATTGACATTCATGAGTATGAAAAACCTGAAGCTATGGGTAACGCTCTGAGCCAAAAGCTTGAGAATTACAATGTGGATGAAACTGATCTTGAAGAAGTTGGTGTTGTTGAGAAGATCGGTGACGGTATCGCAACCGTTATCGGTATGAAACACGCAATGGCTGGCGAGCTGGTAGAGCTGCCCCACAACGTATCCGGCATGGTTCTGAACCTGAACCCTGATTCCGTTGGTATCGTATTGATGGGTGGCGAAACCAAGATCAAAGAAGGCGACCTGGTTCGTCGTACCGGCCGTATCATGGAGGTTCCTGTAGGTGAAAACCTGTTGGGTCGTGTAGTAAGCGCTATTGGTAATCCTATCGATGGTAAAGGTGAAGTAGTAGCTGCTGAATATCGTCCTGTTGAATCTCCTGCACATGGTATTGCTGATCGTAAGTCCGTAGATACCCCGCTGCAAACAGGTATTAAATGTATCGATGCATTGGTACCTATCGGACGTGGCCAACGTGAGCTGATCATCGGCGACCGTGGCACCGGCAAAACCGCTGTTGCTATCGACACTATCATTAACCAAAAAGGCCTGGGCGTTATCTGCATTTATGTAGCTATCGGTCAAAAGGCTTCCAATATCGCACGTATTGTTCGTACTCTCGAACAACATGGTGCGCTTGAGTACACCATTATCGTAGCTGCTACTGCTGCTGACTCCGCTCCGTTGCAATATCTGGCTCCGTACGCTGGTGTAACCATGGCAGAATACTTCATGGACCAAGGCAAAGACGTTCTGTGCGTATATGACGACCTGTCCAAACATGCTGTTGCATACCGTGCAATGTCCCTGCTGCTCCGCCGTCCTCCCGGACGTGAAGCTTACCCTGGCGACGTATTCTATTTGCACTCCCGTCTGCTGGAGCGCGCTGCTAAACTGAATGATACCGAGCTGAGCGGTGGTTCCATCACTGCACTGCCTATCATTGAGACCCTGGCAGGCGACGTTGGCGGTTTCATTCCTACCAACGTAATTTCCATTACCGACGGTCAGATCTTCCTGGAGTCCGAGCTGTTCTACTCCGGTATTCGCCCGGCTATTAACTCCGGTCTGTCTGTATCCCGTGTAGGTGGTGCTGCGCAAATCAAAGCTATGAAACAGGTAGCAGGTACTCTGCGTCTGGATCTGGCTCAATTCCGTGAACTGGCAGCATTTGCTCAGTTCGCTTCCGACCTTGATAAGGCTACTAAAGCTCAGCTGGATCGTGGTCAACGTCTGACCGAGATCCTGAAACAAGGCCAATACAGCCCGTTGTCTGTAGAAAAACAAGTTATGGCTATTTACCTCGGCACCAAAGGCTATCTGGATGACGTAGCTGTAAAAGACGTAACTCGTTGCGAGAGAGAATTCCTGGACTTCATGGAAGCAAACCATCCTGAAATTGGTGCTGATATCCTGAATACCAAGAAGATCACCGATGAGAATGAAGAAGCATTGAAGAAAGCTATCGCTGAGTTCAAGGACACCTTTGTATCCAGTGAAGGCAGGTGAGTAACTAATGGCTACTGCACGCGAGATTCGTCGCCACATGAAGAGCGTAGGTAACATTGGTAAAATCACTAAAGCTATGAAGATGGTTGCTGCTGCTCGTTTGAGAAGAGCTCAAGAGCGTGCTGCTGCAAGTCGTCCCTATGCTATTAAGATCACCGAAGTGTTATCTAACATTGTGAGCGACGCTAGCATTCTTGCTGGCTTAGATGTTAAGAAACACCCGCTGCTTCAAAAACGTGAAGTAAAAAAAGTTGGTTATCTGGTGCTCTGCTCTGATAAAGGTCTGGCAGGTGCTTATAGCTCCAACGCTCTGAAGAAGGCTGTCGCTGAAATTTCCCAATGTGATAAAGAGGTTGTTATTATCGCTAGTGGCCGTAAAGCTAGAGACTTCTTTACCCGTCGTGGCTATAAAGTACTGAGTGCTCATTTTGGTTACTCTGACAGACCGTCCTATGATAATGCAGTTGAGGTTGCTAAAGATGCAGCAATTCGTTTTGCTGCTCAAGAGTTTGACGAGCTGCATATCGTTTATACTATTTTCAAAACTGCTCTTACCCAAACTCCTACCAGCGAAAAAATTCTGCCGGTAGAAGCTCCTACAAATGGAAAGGGTAAAGCAGAAGCAAGCTTTATTTTCGAGCCTAGCGAAGACGAGGCACTTGAGGTATTAGCACCCAAGTATCTGGAAACCGTTGTATACGCTGCATTGGTACAATCCGCTGCCAGCGAATTAGGTTCTCGAATGACTGCTATGTCTTCTGCAACTGACAACGCAGCTAAGCTGGTACAAAATCTTGAATTGTCTTATAATAAGGCACGTCAAGCAAGCATTACCCGCGAGCTGAACGAAATCGTTGGCGGTGTAGAGGCATTGGCACAAGCTCAAAATTAATCTGAATAATTCGTAGGGAGGCTAAAACCTTGAATACAGGTAGAATCGTACAAGTTGTTGGTCCTGTTATCGACGTAGAATTCCCTCCGAAAAGCATGCCTGCTATCCTGAACGCAATTAAGATCGATGGTACTACCGAAGACGGCAAGGTAAAAATTCACCTGACCGCTGAGGTTATGCAACATATCGGCTACAATGTAGTTCGTGCTGTTGCTATGAGTTCCACTGATGGTCTTGTTCGTGGTATGGAAGCTGTAGATACTGGTGCTCCTATTAGTGTACCTGTTGGCCCCGGCGTACTGGGCCGTATCTTCAACGTGCTTGGAGAGACTGTAGACCATGACGATACTCCGGTTGAAGCTGCTGAATACTGGCCTATTCATAGACCTGCTCCTAGCTTCGATCAACAGGCAACATCTACTAAAATTTTGGAAACCGGCAT
Organism: uncultured Phascolarctobacterium sp.; assembly: GCA_900547415.1. Classification (GTDB taxonomy): domain Bacteria; phylum Bacillota; class Negativicutes; order Acidaminococcales; family Acidaminococcaceae; genus Phascolarctobacterium_A. The sequence goes on from URGS01000002.1 coordinate 64,163, forward strand.
TAAAGTCGTTGACCTTATCGCTCCGTATGCAATGGGCGGTAAAATCGGTCTGTTCGGCGGTGCTGGTGTAGGTAAAACCGTAATTATTATGGAGCTTATCCATAACATCGCAACTGCTCATGGTGGTTACTCCGTATTCGCTGGTGTAGGCGAGCGTACTCGTGAGGGTAATGACCTTTGGGGTGAAATGAAAGAATCTGGCGTTATCGGCAAAACTGCTCTGGTATACGGTCAGATGAACGAGCCTCCTGGAGCACGTATGCGTGTAGGTCTGACCGGTCTGACCATGGCAGAATACTTCCGTGATGTTGGTGGCCAAGACGTACTGCTTTTCGTAGATAACATTTTCCGTTTCATTCAAGCTGGTTCCGAAGTATCCGCTCTGCTGGGTCGTATGCCTTCCGCAGTAGGTTACCAACCTACTCTGGCAAACGATATCGGCGCACTGCAAGAGCGTATTACCTCCACCAAGACCGGTTCTATCACTTCCGTACAGGCTGTATACGTACCTGCGGACGACTTGACTGACCCGGCTCCGGCAGGTACCTTCGCCCATCTGGATGCAACCACCGTATTGTCCCGTCAAATTGCAGAGCTTGGTATTTATCCGGCAGTTGACCCGCTCGACTCCACCAGCCGTATCCTGGATCCGCTGGTAATTGGCGAAGAGCACTATAAAGTTGCTCGTGGCGTTCAAGCTATTCTGCAACGCTATAAAGAATTGCAAGATATCATCGCAATTCTGGGTATGGAAGAATTGAGCGAGGAAGACAAAGTAACTGTTGCTCGTGCTCGTAAAATTCAAAAATTCCTCAGCCAGGCATTCTTCGTTGCTGAACAATTTACCGGTACCCCCGGTCAATATGTTCCTCTGAAGGAAACTATCCGCGGCTTCAAAGAAATTCTGGAAGGTAAGCATGACGACCTGCCGGAAGGTGCTTTCTACATGGTTGGTACCATTGATGACGCTGTTGCCAAGGCTGCAACTATGAAGGAATAATAATGGCTACACCTTTTAAATTTGAAATTGTCACGCCGGATAAGATGCTTTTTGTATCTGAAGAAGTAACCTATGTAGGTTTCCGCGCATTATCTGGTAACTTAGGTATTAAAGCAAGACATATACCTATTATTGCTACTCTGGATATTGCTCCGCTGAAAGTTGAATTCGTTGATGGCTCTGTCAAAGAATTTGCAGTTTGTGGTGGCTTCCTGGAAATGATGAACAACAAATGCACTGTATTAGCAACTGTTGCTGAGCTGGACGAGACTATTGACGTTGCTCGTGCAAATGCTGCTAAAGAACGTGCAGAAGCTCGTTTGCAGGCTAAAACAGAGGACATTGATGTTAAACGTGCTAGCTTAGCTTTGAAGAGAGCTATTATGCGTATCCGTACTGCATCAACTAGATAATATCAGAGGACAAAGAGTACTCAAGACAATGTAAAATAACATTACCCCCGTTCGTAAGAACGGGGGTTTTTGTATATACAGAAAAGCTTGAGTTGGAACAGTTATAGATAGTAAAAGGCTAAGCTGAAGATATAATAGAAAACAATTTAGGGGAGATTATAAATATAGAGACCTAGAATGGAGAGTAATAAGAGTATATTGCAGTTTCTTAAATAATATCCTTGCAGAAATGAAGCGTTTATAGTATCCTATAAGAGTAAAAGGAGGGCTGTAAGATGGCTGATGTACTTGAAAATCTGGCTGGAAATAAAATGTTTCAATTAAAGCAGGATATAGCATACTTGCGCGAGCGTTTGGCAAGCTGTGAAGATGAAGAAACAAAGACTTTGATTCGCCGTGAGCTGATGGAAAAGCAAACCTATTACAATATTCTTGCAGACCGCCAGCGAGTTAACTACTAAGCCGGATTATTTACCGGCTTTTTTTGTGTATCTTCTGTGAAACTATTGAAAAGTGACAGTTGATAATGATAAAATAATAATATTATAATAAATTTTAATTAGCTTCGCATTGCGGGAGGATTATTTTGGAGAAACTAGTTGTTAAAGGTGGCAAACGCCTTGTTGGTACGGTAAAAACCAGTGGTGCGAAAAACGCCGTTTTACCAATTATTGCAGCTTCAATTTTAGGTGTAACACCTAGTCATTTAAATGAGGTTCCGATGCTGGAGGATGTACATACCATCAGTGAGGTATTAAAATGCTTAGGATTGACTGTAACTAACCCTGAAAAGAATAAACTTGAAATAGATAGTACAAAAATTACCTCTTGTGAGGCACCTTATGAGCTAGTACGTACTATGCGTGCTTCATTTTTGGTTATGGGACCCTTACTGGCCCGTATAGGCAGAGCACGTATTTCTATGCCCGGTGGTTGCGCCATTGGAGCTCGTCCTATAGATATTCATCTGAAGGGCTTTGAAGCTTTAGGTGTGAAAATTGAACAGGGTCATGGCTATATTGAAGCCAGCGCACCTGATGGCTTAAAGGGTACAAGCATTTATTTTGATTTCCCCAGTGTTGGTGCAACTGAAAATATTATGATGGCTGCTGCCTTGGCAGAGGGAACCACTATTTTAGAAAATGCTGCAGAGGAGCCTGAAATCGTTGCATTGGCTAACTATTTGAACAAGATGGGTGCCAAGATACGTGGTGCAGGTACTAACCTTATTCGCATAGAAGGTGTAAAGGAGCTTCATGGCGCTGACTACACTATTATCCCTGACCGTATCGAGGCAGGCACCTATATGATTGCTGCTGCGATGACAGGTGGCGATATTATTGTAGAAAATGTGCTTCCAGAGCATCAAAAGCCGTTGATTGCGAAGCTGCGCGAAGCAGGTGCAATCGTTGAGGAGGATATTGACAGAGTGCATGTTGTTGGTACAGGTAAGCTGAAGGCCGTTGATATCAAGACGTTGCCCTATCCTGGTTTCCCTACAGATATGCAGGCTCAGATGATGGCGATGATGGTTGTTTCTGAAGGTCGCAGCAAGGTTACAGAGACTGTTTTTGAAAATCGTTTTATGCATGTGGTAGAGCTGAACCGTATGGGAGCTCGTATTTCTACCGAAGGCCGCAGTGCTGTAATTGATGGTCCCTGCAAGCTTACTGGCTGCGATGTTCGCGCTACTGACCTTCGTGCAGGTGCTGCCATGATTTTGGCTGGTCTTGTTGCTGATGGCACTACTAGAATTGGCGACTTGTTCCACATTGACCGTGGCTATGAAAATATTGTTGAGAAGCTGAGGCTTTTAGGCGCTGATATAGAACGTATCAGTGTTGACTAAGCCGTTTAATGTAATGAACAGGAGATAAGAAATGTTTAAAAGTACTGATATCGGCATTGATTTAGGCACTGCTAATATTTTAGTATTTGTCAAGGGTAAAGGTGTTGTCTTGAAGGAGCCAGCAGTAGTTGCCATTGATCAGGTACGTAATAAGGTGCTTGCCGTTGGCGAAGAAGCAAGAGAAATGCTGGGGCGTTCTCCGGGAAGCATTACTGCAATTCGTCCTTTGAAGGAAGGCGTAATTGCAAACTACACTGTTACTCAAAAGCTTTTGGCTTATGTTATTGAAAAGGTAGCAGGCAGAAGCCTGTTCTTTAAGCCTCGCGTTATGACCTGTGTTCCAATTGGCATTACTTCTGTTGAGAAGCGCGCTGTTATGGAAGCTACTATGCAGGGTGGCGCAGCAAAAACATATTTAATCGAGGAACCTTTGGCTGCAGCCTTGGGTGCCGGTATTGATATTTCTGTACCCCGTGGTAATATGGTTGTTGATATTGGCGGTGGTACTACTGATATTGCTGTATTGAGCCTTGGCGGAATTGTTGTAGATTCTTCCATTCGTATTGGCGGCGACCATTTTGATGAATCCATTGTACGCTATGTAAAAAAAGTTCATAATGTTTTGATCGGTGAACGTACTGCAGAGGAAATCAAGATTAGTGTTGCTACTGTTTCCCACAATGGACGGAATGAGTCCATTAGTGTTCGTGGTCGTGATTTAGTTACTGGTCTGCCCACAACCTTTAGTGTTACTTCCGAGGATTGCCGTTTGGCTTTAGAGGATTCCATTGCTTCTTTAGTTGCTACAATTAGAGGTGTATTGGAAAAATGTCCTCCTGAGCTTGCTGCAGATATTGTTGATAACGGTATTTATCTGACTGGCGGCGGTGCTCTTATGGATGGTCTGGCTGAGGTTATTCAAAAAGAAACCGGCATTGTCACCAGAGTTGCGGAAAATCCCTTGGATTGCGTAGCTTTAGGCACAGGCAAGGCTTTGGAGAATTTGGATAAGCTTCATCCTGGCAGCATTTACACTGCTTCTAATTTGGACATGTAAAACACATATACATCTACTTAAATACACAGCGCAAGCTGTGTATTTTTACTTATAAAAGCTGAGGTTACAAATGAAAAAATTATTTTTACTATTACTAAGTGTTTTCTGTATGGATTTGTCCGCTATTGCCTATGCTGCACCTGTTGAAAAGCTGCGTACTAGCATTAGTCCTGCCAGAGTCCGTGTAGTATTGGACTGCAAATCACCTATTGATTATAAGGTGGAAAAAAATGGACTTAAGCTGCAGGTGGAAATGCCCCATAGCAGCGCAAAAAAACAGCAGCTGCAAATCAAGGATACAGCAATAAAAGGTGTTGATTTAAAACCTCTTGGACGCAATTCCAGCCTTTTGAATATAAATCTGGCCAAGGATTGCCAATATAAGGTTTATCGTCTTACAGGACCTGATCGTCTTGTAATTGATATTTTCCGCATTAACATTATTGCTCAAACCAAAACATTAGCTAAGGGTGTTACCTACTCCTATCGTCAAGATGAATTTAATGGTAAACAGGTCCATGCTTTTGTTTTAGCCTTGTCTAAGGATGCAGTTTGTGAGCTGCGTCCCTTCTCAGCAGCAGGTCCATATAATGGCAGAGGCTCTCTGGCTGCTGCTACAGTTAGAAGCGGAGCTCTGGCTTCTATTAATACATCTTATTTTGATACAGATGGCTGGGTAATTGGCAGTACTAAGAATAATGGACAGTTTATTAGTATGGACTCAACACCTCGCAGCGGTCTAGTTGTTCTTAAGGATGGAAGCAGTATGATTGTCAAGGATTTATCCTATAATGGTACTGTGCATCTGCCGAAAGGAAAGATATTAAATATTAAGGGTATGAATCGTAGTCGTATTGCTGATGATTTAGTACTTTACAATGAGCATTACGCTCCCAGTACTAAAACCAACAGCTATGGCAGAGAAATAAAGATTAAAAATGACAGAGTTGTTGCTGTTTCTACAAAAGGAAATATGACCATTGAGCCTGGTAGCGTTGTTATATCAGGCCATGGCGTCAATGCGACAGCTCTTGCAGGTGTACGCGTAGGTGACAGAGCCAACGTTCTGGAATCCTTGGGCAATCAAATAGCTGATGGTGCTAAAATGGTCGTAACCGGAGGACCAATGCTATTGGAAAATGGCAAGGTTAATGTCCGCAGCAGCGAGGAATATATTCCTGGCGATATTGCCAACGGTCGCGCTCCCCGTACGGCAGTAGGTGTTAAGCGTGACGGAACTGTACTTTTACTAGTTGTTGATGGACGCAGCTTTTCTTCTTCAGGTATGACCTTAAAGGAGTTAGCCCAATATTTTCTACGTCTCGGTGCTATAAACGCAGTAAATTTTGATGGCGGAGGCTCTAGTGAGATGGTAGTTAATGGCTCCATCGTCAATAAACCATCTGATGGCAGAGAAAGAAAAGTAAGTATGGGTTTAGGAGTTTTTCGTAAATAAAATTTGACTTTCAGGATGAAGATATGCCTTACAGCAAGAGTTTTATAGCATAATACCTGTGCTTTTCTCAATAGACTGCTAAATGTGGCTGAAATACCCCTTAAAAGTTACAAATAAGTGAACTGCTTGAAAAAAGCATTTTTACGTTGTATAATTTATTTTAGAAAAGTGTATAAAGCCTACAAAAAAGGAGGCAGAGAAAATGCGTAAGAAACTTATGTCTATTACAGCTTTAGCTGTCGCCGGCTTATTGAGTGCCTATGCACTGGCTTATGCTGCTGTTACAGAACAGCATGCAGTAGTCAGCGGTGTTGTGGCTGCTGATGGTTTGGTTCAGCCCGGTACTATGGTGCAGAAGGGTGATGTGCTGGTTAGGGTGAATTCTCTTGCTGGTGGCAGTGTTGCTGCAGCTAGAGCATCCGCTGCCGGAAAAATAACTGATGTTTTGGTTCAGCCCGGCGATAAGATTATAGCTAAACAGGCGGTAGCAAAATTATCTGAGTAAATTTTCGCAGCCGGCGTGGTTTTCACGCCGGTTTTTGCGATATATAGGAGAAGCTCATGTTTATTAGATTACTTTTTATTTTTTTGATATGTGTTAGTCAGCTTGCTTGGGCGAATGTTCCCATAATGCCTATTAAGGATTTACAGCCTGGTATGCAGGGTGTGGGCAAGACTGTTATTCAGGGAGATACTATTGAAGAGTTTAATGTGGAAATTTTAGGTGTCAGCGGTACGGAAACCTCTGGATACAGTATTTTTGTACGACTGTATGGACCGTTGATTGAAAAGACAGGCGGTGTTGCTCAAGGTATGAGCGGCAGTCCTGTTTATGTTGATGGTCGTCTGGTGGGAGCCGTGGCTTTTGGCAAAACCTTTAATGATCCACACTACTGTTTTTTGACTCCTATTGGCAATATGCTGAAGCTTATTGACGAGCCTGCAGTAAAGCCACATAATTGGCTGCCTAAGGGCACGAGTCTGATGGCAGGTGGCTTTACGCCCTTTGGTCTAGAATATCTGCAGGAGAAACTGACACCTCTGGGACTTGATGCTATGGGTGCAGGCAGTGCAGGCGGTGTAGGCAGCTCCAAGGCATTGGAGCCTGGCAGTGCTGTAGGTGCTGCTATTATGCAAGGCGATTTAACCTTAGGAGCCTTGGGAACAGTTACTTGGACTGATGCTCAGGGTAAAATTCTGGCTTTTGGTCATCCTTTTATGCAGAGGGGAAACAGTAACTTTTTTATGAATAAGGCATGGGTTCTTGGCTGTATTCCTAATATGCAAAGCAGCTATAAGGTTGGCAATATTGGCGAAGCCATAGGTACATTTACCCAGGATAGAGCAAGTGGCATTGGCGGTGCAGTAGGAAAGCTGCCGGAGACAATTCCAGTGCATGTAACATGCAGTGATCTGACTCGCGGTCTTAATAATAGTACGAGAGTTCAGATTATTGATGACGAACAGCTGGTACCTGCCATAGTAGATGCTGCTGTAATAAATTCTATTAGCAAGACTGTGGATCGTAATGGCGGTGGAACTGCTAAAATGCATTTTACAGTTACTGGTGTGGACAGCAATGGCAAGCAGCTGAAGCTGGATAGAGAAAATATGTATTACTCCAATCAGGGGTTATTGAAAAATGTTAATTTGGAGCTTGTTGAGGCTGTTAATACTCTTATGCAGAATAAGCTGGACAAGGTTAATATTTATTGTATTTCTGTAGAAGCTGAGGTAAGTGAGGAAGTACAGGTTGCAGAAATTACTAATGCAGTTGTTAAGGAGCGCAAGGTAAAGGCTGGAGCCAAGGTTCCTGTTTCTGTTATAATGAAGCCCTATAGGGGCAAGGAATTTACTGAGACAGTTTATTTTGCGGTTCCCAAGGACCATCCCGGTGGTCAGCTGGTGCTCAATGTTCGTGGCGGCAGCAGCATGGCGTGGATTATCAATACTCTGCGTAAGCAAAAAGAAGAAGGATTACCTGCTGCACAAAAGCAGGAGCAGCGCCGCAGTCTGGCGGATTACGTCAAGAGTGTTAATGATGCTGACAAAAATAATGAGCTGATTATTGATATTGCAGCCTTGCCTATGAAGCCTGCTGAAATGGCCAATGATGCTGGTTTGGCAGGACTGCTTCAGGGCTCTCCTTTTAAACAGAAATATCCCTATGATTTTATAATTGATGGAGAATGCGAAATTGCTCTTCAAGTAGAAAAATAAGTAAACTTGTAAAATTTTTATGATGTCAGCAATTTGACATAATTTTGGTTTATAATAAATAAAAAAGACTGGTCAGTCAGTTGCTGGCCTTGAATAAGGATATGCTATGGTAAATAAGCTTTGTGGTTTTCTCGGAAATAGAATACTTAATTTTACTGCAGCCAGTGGTCGCATTACCCTATTGTTCTTAGCAACCATGAAAAGGCTAAGGGATGCTGATTGGCGCGAGGTTATCAGGCAGATGGCGCTTTTAGGCGCTGACAGCCTGCCTATCGTGCTAATGACTATTCTGTGTACTGGTATGGTTTTTTCCATTCAGACGGCTAAGGAATTTGTGGAGCTTGGTGCTGCTTCTACTGTAGGTGGTATTGTGGCTATTGCTATGGGGCGTGAGCTTGTACCTGTTTTAACAGGTGTTGTAGTGGCAGGACGTATTGGTGCAGCTATTGCAGCTGAGCTTGGTACGATGAAGGTTACGGAGCAGATTGATGCCTTAAAGGTTATGGCTGCAAATCCCGTCAGCTTCTTAGTCGTACCTCGCTTTATTGCTATTGTATTGATGATGCCACTGCTGATAGTTTGTGCCAACCTGATCGGTAATATTGGCGGATGGTTTGTTGCTCACTATTATGCAGGGATTGGCAGCTTTACTTACACTAATTCTATCCAGACCTATGCGGAATTTTATGATATCTTTGGCGGTATGGTTAAAGGTTCCTTTTTTGGTGCCATAATTTCCATAGTTGGTTGCTATAAGGGACTTAATGCCCCCAATGGTGCGGAGGGTGTAGGTTTGGCTACAACGGCTTCCGTAGTATTATCCATTATCTTGATTTTCATAGCTAATTACTTTTTGTCCATTGTATTATATGTATAAGGAGCTGGCAAAGTGATGGAGAATAAGGGAATTATCAGCGTCCGCCAGCTAAAAATAGCTTTTGGACCTAAAGAGGTTTTAAGCAGTGTAGACTTTGATGTTTTTCAAGGTGAGACCTTGGCTATTATAGGACCTTCTGGCTCTGGCAAGAGTACGATAATGAAGGTACTGACAGGACTGCTGCCTCCTACTGCAGGAAGTGTCGTTATCGATAGTCAGGAAACTTGCTCCTTTTCAGAGGAGCAGTGGGACGAGCTGCGTAAGGAAATGGGTGTTGTTTTTCAATATTCAGCTCTCTTTGATTTTCTCGATGTAGGCGAAAATGTTGCCTTTGGTTTACGGCGTTACTTTAATTTGACTGAGGAAGAAATAGTCAGCAAGGTTGCGAGCCTTTTAGATATGGTAGGCATGCCTGGAACAGAGCGTATGATGCCATCTGAGCTCTCCGGCGGTATGAAAAAGCGTGTTGGCTTGGCTAGAGCTTTGGCTATGCAGCCACAATTCATATTTTATGATGAGCCTACATCTGGTTTGGATCCTGTCATGACAATGACAATTAGCCGTTTGATTCGTAAAACTCAGGAGTTGGGAATTACATCTATCTTGATTACTCACGATATGGAGTCAGCCTTTTATGCAGCTGACCGTATCGCAATGCTATATAAGGGCAAGATTGTGCAGGCAGGCACAGTTGCCGAAATCAAAAACAGCGAAAATCCTATAGTAAAGTCCTTTATTAACGGATTAGAGCTGAAAGAGGAGGATGCAGCAGATGAATAGCAGTGAGGTTAGGGTTGGTGCATTTGCGTTAGGCAGCGCTGCTGTTCTGGCGGGCATTATTACCTTTATGGGAGCCTTTTCCTTTGGCAGCAGCGGCTACCAGCTGAATATAAATTATCCTAGTGTTAATGGCCTTATGCAGGGACATGTCGTGCGTTATGCAGGTGTTCAGGTTGGTGCGGTTAAGGGGATTACAGTAGAAAAGGATAAGGTGTCCGTACTGGTAGAAATTAATGATGATATTAAAATTCCTCAAGGTGCGACCTTTACCATAGGTGCTGATGGTATTATGGGTGAAAAATTTGTCAATGTTATTCCGCCTCAGCAATTTGGTAATGGTTATATTACTGAGGGTGCTACTATAAATGGCATATCCGGCGGCGGTATGGACGAATTCTTTGCTAATTCAGGTGAATTGCTGAAACGTCTGGAGAATATTGCCATTGCTTTTGAGAATATTTTTGGTGATCCAGAGGTTCAGACAGCTATGCGCAGCGGTTTTAAGAGTATGGGCGGCGTTATGGATAACATGAACACCTTCACTAAGGTTATGGCAGATGTTGCTATTGAAAACCAGGCTCAGCTTAATGAGATGGTAAGGAGTATGAGCGAATTAAGTAAGCGCATGAACAGTACTGCGCAGCACTTAGAAAGCATTATGAGCAATGTTGATAATAATGGTGCTACGGGCAGAAATATAGCAGCTATGGCACAGAACCTTGCCGATACCAGCCAGCGTATGGAAAATATTGTTCAGGTGCTGGAAACAGTAGCTCAGGATCCTGAAACAAGCAAGGCTATTAAGGAAACCTTAAGCAATGTCCGTGACACCAGTGCCAGTGCAAAAAAGATTCTTGGTACTGTTGCTGACGCAGAGGTTTCTGCTGATGTAAGCCACAGTGCGAAAGGCAGCGATTGGCGTACTAATATGGGAGTTACCCTGCGTCCCTCTGAAGATGGCTATCTGTATATGGGGGCCTATGATATGGGTGATAAAAACCGCTTTGACTTTATTGCCGGTAAAAACTTTGGTGCTGCTGGTTTAAGTGCAGGGGCTATGCAGGGAGATTTTGGTGTAGGCCTTGATGTAAACGTTGGACCAAGCTTTAAGGTGTACTCTCAGGTTTATGATTTTGATGATACCAAGGTACGTGTTGGCGGCGAGCTGAAGCTGCAGGACAACCTTTCATTGTATGGCGAAACCATGGACGTCAAGGGAGATAAATCCGATACCTATGTAGGCGTGCGTTCACGCTTCTAGATAAATTTTATTTGACTTTTTTTTAGAAAATCAATATAATTCTGTTATACTGACTGATTAGTCAGATTTGAATGGAGGTTTAAAAATGTCTAGAAATAAATTAAGCAGACGTCTTTTGATGCTGTCTGCAGCTCTGACTTTGGCAATGAGCCAGACTGCTTTTGCCGGAGAAACTGTAGAGCTGAATTTGCAGGAAGCAATGGAGCGTGCTTTCAATACAAATCCCGCTATCAACATCGCTGGTTATAATGTAAAATCTGCTAAGGCTAGTTTAGATGCAGCACGCAGCAGCCATTTGCTGAGCATTACAGCACAGCATCAATCTCAGCGTGGTGGTGCTGATGATGAGCGTTTACAACAAAAATATAATCCTGTAGATAATAGGTTTGAACCAGTAATGACTAAAGGGATTGGCAATCAACATTCTAACAGCTTAACCGCTAGTCTGCCCATTTACACTGGCGGCGAAATTCGCGGTACCGTTCGTAGAGCTAAAGCTAATTACAATTCTGTTTTAGAGGGCAAGCAAAAGGCCTATAATGATATGCGTGCTACTGTTACTAATGGCTACTGCGATTTGCTGCAGGCTGGCAATATGCAGCAGCTGGGCCGTGAATCCGTACAGCGTCTGGAAGACCATCTGAAGAACGTACAGGCTCAATATGAAGTTGGCGTAGTTGCTAAGGTTGACGTACTGCGCAGCCAGGTGGAGCTGTCCAACGCTAAACAAAGTCTGATTCAGGCTGAGAATGCTTATCAGGTTGCAGAAGCAAATCTGAACCGTATTGTTGGCTTGCCAATGGATACAACCTTGAAGCTGGACAATATTCTGACCTACAGTGAATATGCTGAGGATATGGCTTATTGTCTTGATTATGCTTCTCAATACCGCCCTGAGCTGGAGCAGGCTCGCCAAGGCGTAGAGGCTGCTAAAGGTGCGCTGATGGTTGCCCGCAGTGGCTATATGCCTAAGATTGCTGCTAGCGCTACTCAAAACTGGAGTGATACCAACTGGCCTGGTGATGAGAACGGCGAATGGGGTGTAGGTGTGTCCGTATCCATGAATGTTTTTGACTCTGGTGTAACCTGGAGCAAAATCAATGGTGCTAAGGCAGACCTTGCTGTCGCAGAGGAAACCTATCGCGATACTGTAGATGCAGTAAATCTGGATGTACGCAACTGCTATCTGAATTTGCGTGAAGCTGAAAAGCGTATTGGCACTACCGAAACTGCTGTTTCTCAGGCAGAAGAGGATTACCGTATTGCCCAGGTACGCTACATGGCTGGCGTAGGTACCAACACTGATGTTCTGGATGCTCAGGTAGCACTGACTCAGGCTAAGACCAACTATCTGCAGGCTATGTATGACTACAACACTTCTAAGACAGATTTGGAAAATGCTATGGGCGTTCCCATGATGTTCCCTACAAAGGTTACTGTAGAGCCTCAAAAGGAAGCTCTTGCTAAGGCTGAGGCAGAAGTTAACAACACTGCAGAGGCAGAAGAACAAGCTGCTGAATAATCTATATTGTAATTGAGGGCTGTATCAGCATTGGCTGATGCAGCCTTTATTTATGCCTATGGAAGATTATGTCAGTATTGTAATAAAATTGTGAATTAGTTACAAATGAAAGGAAGTTTTTACTTTGTGTCGAAAGAATATAAGTCAAAGTGTTTTTGTTAACTAATTTTCATGATTGTTTATGGTGGAGAGCTTATGAAAAGGTATTTTCGTTTTTTAGGACTAATCATAATCCTTCTTACGGCAGGCTATTTTTTCATAGTATATACTGTAGCCCCAGATTATATAAGTAAGCAGCTGCCCTTAATAGAACAGCAGGCTCAAGGATATATTAATGGTCAGGTTAAGATAGGCAGAATTAACTGGGGTGGTGGCCTGACTGTAGAGCTGGAGGACATAGAGATTACAGACAGCGCTCAGGGAAAGGTGGCAGAGCTGCCTCACACCCTTATAAAGCTGGAGCCATGGCGTGCAATAAGTCATCCCTTGGCTGCTTTGGGCTGCATTGAGCTGGATAAGCCAGTTGTTTATCTTACTATGAATAATGAAAAACAGTGGAATATGCAGAATTTGCTGAAACCGTCTGAATCCGATGAAACTCCTTTTTATGGCCTTTTGAAGCTTAAAGGTGGTTCCTTGGAGGTAACTATGCCTCAGGGGCAGTGGCGTTTTGGGGTAGATGGCAGCGTTAGTGGTCACGCAAACCCTGATTTTGCTCTTGATACCAAGATTGCTGCTGGCAGCGACGTTATAGAGCTTAAGGGCTTAGTCACTATGGAGGGCAAGGGCAAGATGTCCATTACCTCTGACAGTGTCAAGCTTGCTCCCTACCAGGCTGTAGTTAAGGAATATACTAAAATAGATAATTTTGAGGGTGCTGTCAATAAGCTGCGCCTTCTGTACGATAATAACGGCGAGAAAATTCGTTATTCCGGTGAAGCTCAGCTGGCTTCTCTTAAGGGTACGATAGAATTTGATGGTGCAGCTCATAGTATTTTTGCAGACGGTATTGTCAAGGCAGCTGATAGTATCGTGACTATTGCTTCCTTGGAAGCAGGCTTTGATGATGAAAAACTGCATTTTACTGGCGAGGTTGATTTACAGGAACTTGACAATCCAAGTGGTACAGGTCTTATTACTGCTGAAAAGCTTACCTATGCAGGCTTTAGCGTAGCAAATCTCAGTCTGCCCATTGCTTTGACTGAGGAGGAGCTGCAGCTGCAGCAAGGCGTGTTTGATTACGGCGGCGGACGAATTACTGCAAATGGGTCCTATGCTTTAGAAGAAAAGCTTTTGGCAGCTGATGTGAGTCTGGCTAATGTTGGCTATGAAGTGCTCCCTGGAGAAGTTGCTCATGCTAATGGTACATTGGCAATCAAGGCTGACGCATCAGGGGAGAATGTAGCTATTGAGGCTGCTGCTGACACCTTTGATCTTGGATGGAAGGGCGTAAAGATAAGCAAGCTGGCTTTAGATGGCAACTTAGATGATAATGGATTGAATATAAGACATTTTAGTGCCTTTTCCGGAAAGGGTACCTTGGCTGCTGACGGTACTATCCATAAGGACGGTACGCTGGCGTTCAAGGGACGTATGGCTGAATTTCCTATAGACCCATTTCTGGACCTGATTAATGATAAGGGTGGAACAGGCTTGTGCTCCACTGGCTTTGATATTGGCGGTACTATAAATGCGCCTGAGTTTTCTGGTATGGTACAGCTCAGTGAAGTTAGGTTTATGGAGCAAAACATCAAGGAGGCTCATGGCCTGATTAGCCTGAAAAATAATATTTTGGGTATTGACGGTTTTAAGGCTAATATGGAGCAGGGATATCATCTTATTGATGGCAGCATTAATCTGCAGGGGAAGGAGCCTGTTTTTGATGTAACCGTAGAAACTCATGGCGTACGTATAGAGCCGTTGATGCGAATTGCAGCTCCTGATGTTTCTGTGACTGGTAATTTAAACAACATTGTCCAGATTACAGGGCCGCTCTCCAATCCTACTGTTTATGGTGAAGTACTGGCTACAGATGGCAGCGCTATGGATCAGCTTTATACAAGCGTAGCTGGTCGTTATACATATGTAGACAAGGCTCTGGGTCTTAATGATTTTGTTATTAATGCGTTCTATGCAAAGGTTACTCTTGATGGCAAAATGTCAGCTGATAATGAGCTTCATTTTACTATGGATGCACGTAATGTCGATTTAGCACATTTGCCTATTGATACTGATGATGTAGCTTTGGCAGGTCTTGTCAATGCTCATGGTCAGCTTAGCGGTACTTTGACAAAACCGTTTTTCCGCGGCGATATAGACAGTGATCTTTTCACAATTAATGGTGAGTCCATTACTGAGCTGAAGGGCAGCTTAAGCAGTAATGGTCAGGATGTGAATAAGCTTAATGTTACCTTTAAGCAGCCCTATAAGGATAATGAGGTTGGCTATGGATTGTATAGTGCAGATTTGAATTTGAATATTCCTGCCAAGTACATGAAGGGCGAGCTTATGACTATGTGGGGCGATATTGGTGGACTTCTGAGAATGTGCCGTCAGGATTATGATATTAATGGTTACATGCAGGGCAAGCTGGATATTAATCCTAAGGGTATTGGCAGTGGTATTGATATTAATATTACTGCAGATAATGTAACTGTACACAAGCTTCCTTATCATAAGATGAACTTTAATGGACGTCTGCAGAAGGGTGTACTTTATTTTGATGATGTTAAGCTGCAGGAGCAGGAAAACATTACGGATAGAGGCATAATTGCTGTAGGCGGCAAGGTTGATTTCAAGGAAAGGCAGTACGGTATTGAGATAGGTGCCTTTAAGGCAAATCCTGCTATTGTTACTGCTGTAATGAAGGATCCTCCTGAAATTACAGGTGAGGCTGATCTTCTGCTGCAGATCTCTGGCAGTTTTGACAATCCTATGGGCGTTGGTTCTTTGGAGATTGTCAATGGTGCGGTTTCCGGTGTAGGCATGGACAGAGTAATAGCCATGCTGGAGCTGAACAACGATAATATTCATTTAAGTCAGTTTATTGCCTCCAAGGATATTTACAGTCTTAAAGCTGAGGGTGACATTCCTGTTGACTTATTCCGCCTTAAAGAGGAGC
The DNA here is from genome assembly GCA_900547415.1 of uncultured Phascolarctobacterium sp. Classification (GTDB taxonomy): domain Bacteria; phylum Bacillota; class Negativicutes; order Acidaminococcales; family Acidaminococcaceae; genus Phascolarctobacterium_A. The sequence goes on from URGS01000002.1 coordinate 79,719, forward strand.
GTCGCAATCCTAACGCAGAAATGAAGATTGAAATTGATATGGATGAGGCACGTCTTGGTATGCTGCCAGCAATGACTCCCTTGGTAGAATGGGGCGTTGGTGATACCAAAGGCAAGATTACTTTGGCCGGAACTTTGGAGCAGCCCTTGCTTTATGGCAACGTTAAACTTGATACAGGCAGTATTAAGCTCAAGGATATCGACACAGTAATGGAAGATATTCATCTTGACCTGGCATTTGACGGCACCAAGGTGCTGTTGAACGATGTTTCTGCAAAGCTTGGCAAGGGTAAAGTTGCCGCTATGGGCAGCTATACTATTGATGTCAATGCTGATGAAGCTTATAGTCTAAAGGTTACTGCAGCTGATGCTGAAATTGAATCCGCAATTCTTAAGGGCAGATTTAATGGTGAAATGGAAATCATTCCGCAAAAATACCGTGATTATGCAAGTCAGAAAGGCAATAAGGCTCCGCCGGAGCGAGTACGTCCATTAATTAAGGGCAATATACGTCTTGATGATGTATTGCTGAATATGCCTACTATACCTGAGCTTGGTGAAGGAAGCAGTAATTTTGGCTTAGATGTAGCTGTAGAGCTTGGCCCTAAAATCCATATGTTCAACAGTTATCTGTACGATATTTGGCTTAGTGGTCGTGTTCAAGCTAAAGGCAGTACCTTATTCCCTGTTGTAGACGGTATTATCAAGGCAGAAAAGGGAACTGTAACTTATCTGCGTACTAACTTTAAGCTGGAAAAGGCATCTTTAGTTTGGGTAGATGTTGGTACTTTCCTGCCTAACGTAAACCTGGAAAGTACAGCACGCTTTAGCCGTTACAACATTAATATGCGTATTAATGGACCTGTAGAGAATATGGATTTACAGTTAACCAGCAATCCGCCGCTGCCAAGTAATACTATTATCAGAATGCTGACTTTGCAGCGTGATAATGCTGATGGCGGTAACTCCGTAACAGGTGAGGACATTAATAATCTGATGACCGCTGGTCTGCAGATGACAGTTCTTGGTGACGTGGAAATGCTCATTAAACAGACACTGGGTCTTGACCAATTCCGTGTTTATACGGGTAAGGTTCGTGCAGGTATTGGCTTTGAAGGTCTGGATGATAAGAATCGCGAGCTTACCGAAGAAGAGCGAAACCAATATAATATTTTGGTCAGCAAATATTTGACAAATAAATTCCTTGTAGGCTATACTACAAGCTTCGACGGTATTGACAGAAGTGTTTTTGGGCAGTACGATATTAGCAGACATTTAAGCTTGACCTATACTCGCAGCTACGAGTTGGATAACGATCCGGATGATTGGTATGGTTTGGAGTATAAGGTAACATTCTAAAAGAAGGGAGGTGAACAGATGCTGCAGCGTTATTTGGAGGAGCTAATGAAAACTCCATTATTGCAGCCCGAGGAGGAGTATGCTCTGTGGGAGCAGGCAGAAAATGGAGATTTAGAGGCTCATCGTAAGCTTATGACTGCATATCAGCCTTTGGTTTTTAAGCTTGCTACAAGTTTTAAATTACTGGAGGCGGAGACAATGGAGCTGATTCAGGAGGGTATGGTTGGTCTTCTGGAGGCGGCAGAAAGCTATGATTATAAGCGTAAGGTAGCGTTCAGCCTGTTCGCCACCTATCGTATACGTGGTTCCATGCTTGATTATCTTAGGAAAAATCATGATAAAGGTGTAGTATATCTTGAAAGTGAGCTGTCCGAGGGCTTTACTCTTAGTGAGGCGTTGGCATCTCCTTTGGCTTCGCCTACCGAGCTGGCTGAGCAGCAGGTGCTTCTAGAAAAGGTTAATCAGGCTTTGGAGCGGCTGCCGCAAAAGGAACAGCAGGTTTTAAAGGGCCTTTATATAGAAGATAATACTGCTCAGGCTATGGCTGATAAAATCAACGTCAGCCTGGGTCATGTTTATCGTCTGCAAAAGCAGGGAGTCAGACGTATTAGAGGTATGCTGTCACGTTTCGTACATGATTTCAATAAAGAGTAAAGACAAAAGGATAATTAGTAATTTTACGTAGTAAATAGAAGTAAAACGCACGAAATGTGTGATAATCAGCTGTAATCTCCGAATACGGCAGGATAAAAAGAAAATATTTTTTTGACTATACATCCTATAGCTATTTTATTTTTATTACAGGTTCGGAGAAAGGAGATTGAGCATGGCAAAGTCAAACGGTTCTTTGTATCAGCGAATTCGCTATATTAAAAGCAGTTTGGACAACGCAGAGCAAAGCTTTTTGGATAATAAGTCCATGCGCGGCGAGTTGGATTTAATGCTGGCTGAGGCAGAATTTAAGAATTTGCGGCGTAAAAAGGACGTGCCTTGGAATTGGAACAGACAGCTGTTGGCTTGTTGTGCAGCTCTGATGCTGCTTTTAGCAGGCTTTGGCGGTTGGTATTATGCCAAGGACAGTTATGCACCTGTACCTGCGGCAGTCTCTGAGCAAAATGTTGAGTCCTTTAAGGCCGACGCCACCAAGGTTACTTCTGAAAAAGTGATAGATAATAGGGCAACAGCTCCTGAGCAGCCTGCAGTTAAGTCTGCAGCTCAAGATGACAATGTTCAGGATGTATATATTTCTAAAGCTGGCATGCGAAAACTAGTGCAATCAGCTAGAGTAGAATTAAGCAGTTCAAAATAAATCATTGGAGGAACATAATGAAAAAAAGAATTTTGTGGAGACAAATGGCCATTGGCCTGACCGCTATGATGTGTGCTGCACCTGCATTTGCTGAGGAGGCTCCTGAGGCTGCTGTTTTAGCACAGCATGTAGCAAATGGCACTGCTGCTGAAAAAATGGAGCAGCCTGCTCCTGTAGCGGCTGTAGCTGAAAATACTGCACCTGCTGTAGAACAAAATGATGCTAACGCATCTGTTAAGGAGGCTCAGGCAAAGGCTAAGGCGAGCTTGGCTCCCTTTATTGGCAAAACCATTACTAAGCAAATGGTAACTGGCAATATCACTGTACCTGAAGCTGAAATTTTAGCAGCTCTTAAAACTAAACCCGGTATGGAATTTACTGAAGCTGGCCTGACCGAGGACTTGAGTTCCATTTATGCTTTGGGTTGGTTCTATGATCTGCGTCCGGAATTCAAGCTGGTTCCTGAAGGTGTTCAGGTTATCTATCATGTTCTGGAAAACCCTGTTTATAAGAATGTTGACATTGAAGGCAACACTGTTATTAAAAAAGATAAGGCAGCCAGCCTATTTGACCTTGAGGAAGGTAAGATTGTTAACCTGAAGCAGGTGAATAAATGCGTACAAAAGCTGGAGGAGGAATATCGCTCCAATGGCTATATTTTGGCACGTGTAACTGACGTGCATATGGAGCAGGACGGTACCTTAAAGGTTACTGTTAACGAAGGTCTTGTAGAGGGCTTTAAGGTTAAGGGCAATGTAAAAACCAAAGACTATGTTATTACCCGTGAAATGCGTCTGAAGGTTGGCGAACCCTTTAATGCCAAGGATGCACGCCGCAGTATGCAGCGTATCTACAACCTGGGCTACTTTGAGGACGTTAACGTTAAGCTGAACCCTGGTCGTGAACCCAACTCCGTTGAAGTGGAAATTTCTGTAGTAGAAATGAACACCGGTACCTTTGGTATTGGTGCAGGCTACAGCAGTGCTGACGGCTTTGTTGGTATGATTTCCTTGGGCGATAAGAACTTCCGCGGTACTGGCGACAAAGTCAACATTACCTGGGAATTCGGCGGCGAGGATAATAAGAACTATGACTTTACATATACTCGTCCCTGGCTGGACAGCAAGGAAACTGCTGCTACCCTGAATTTATACGATATTACTAACGAATATGCTGACTATAATATTGATGCTGAAGAAATTGCCCGTTACGACAAAAAACGTACTGGTCAGGAGCTGACCTTGAGCCGCAAAACTGACAGCGAATTTGTAACCTACTATGTAACCTTGAAAAACCGTAAGGACACCTATAAGGGTGAAGCTGACGGTTATGAAAATGATAAGAATCAATACTATGAAGATCAGTTCCATAAGCCTGGAGATGCTCCTGATGCGGATAGCCCGTATTATGAGGACTGGATGCCTGAAACTGCAGCTGAGCGTCGGGCAGAAAACTTCGGTACTACCCGCAGCGTAACCTTTGGTACTATTTTTGATTCTCGTGATAACGTATACGATCCCCATGAAGGCAAGCGTATGAGCTATAGTTTGGAGTGGGGCGGTGCCTTTGGCGGTGACTTTGACTTTGTTAAGCTGTCCACAGACTACCGTTACTACTACCGTGCTGGCGGCGAAAATGTTTGGGCACTGAATTTGGGCGCAGGCTATGCTAACGGCGATATGCCTCTGAGCCAACGCTTTGCAATGGGCGGCAGTGATACACTACGCGGCTTTGAGGATGACCAGTTCCGTGGCAACAGCATGCTGAAAGCTACTCTGGAGTATCGTTTCCCCATCGTAAAACGTGTTCAAGGCGTACTGTTTACTGATAATGGCTACGCTTGGGATAAACGCCATGAGGATGAATTTGATTTGGGCCTGATTAAGAATAGCTTCGGTGTAGGTCTGCGTATTAACTCTCCTCTGGGTCCTGTTAAGCTTGATTATGGCTATGGTGATGATGGTGGCAAGTTCCACTTCAGCTTTGGTGGCCAGTTCTAAAATAGCGGAGTATTTTTATGAAGCTGTATAGGGTTCTTATGTTTGCTGCAATGACAAGCCTGTTGCCATTGCAGCAAGCTTTTTGTGCAACAATTTCAAATGTGAATGTACAGGTTATTGATGTTGACGGTGGGACTAGCGGAATACTGCTCGATAGAATGAGCGCCAGTATGCAGGTTGTTTCCAATCAGCTCTTCCTGGAAAAGGATGTAGATGCTGTAGTTGCAGCAGAGCATGAATATGAACGGCTGCTTACAGAAATAGGCGACAGGGTGTTTACAGGCTATGAGCTGGAGAGCGTAGACTGCAGCATAGGTCCGTCTATGTCCATTACTATGTATGCTAGGGCCTGGAGCGGCAGGATTGATAAGCCTGAAATAGATTTACAGTTTTCAGGAGTAGAGCCAGAAACAGCCAAGCTTTTAGAGGAGAGGCTGCCAACTCTTAGAGGCGAGCTCTATACTGCTATTAAGGGAGCGTCCTATGATGCCGGAAGCTGGGCAGGAGGAATTCTGCGTAAAATAGTTCGTGAGCATGTTGAGAAAAATCTGCCTGAATTTAAGGCTGCAGTTGATGTAGTTCAAGAGGGGAATGGAACTGTAATTCAAGTAATTATTTATCCTGTTGGGCAGCTGGTAACAGAGGTTGCTTATGAGCTGCGCAGTGATGATATTCCCAATATTCTTCTTATGGACCTAAAATATAAGTATCAGTCTGAGTGCAACAAGCTGCGTGGACTTCCTGTAGAATATGTGAAGACTCATAAGGATGAGCTTGAAGAAAAGCTGGAGCTAGCTATTGCTCAGGAGCAGACGGTAAAGCAGTATAATTTGCGGCCCCATGTTACTCTGAATCCTACATCTAAGCTGGGGATAAGCATTATGCTTGATTCAGGCGAGTATAAGATCTGGTTTGAAGGCTATGGCGATATTGGCCGCGACAAGGATAATCTTTCAGGAACTGCGCATTTAGGTAAGTTTGTCTCTCCTCAGGACGAGGTTTTTGGCGAGGGAAGAGTTTATCTTGATGATGTACGTTGGCGATTTGGACTTGGCTACACCAGATACTGGGGAAAAAGCCTGTGGACCTATCGGCGTATTATGCCTACAGGGGAAAACAATTATAAGCTAGAGTATGAGCTTAGTCCTAAATGGCGTCTTCGCGGAGAATTCTATGATGCTGATGATCGTAAGGAGTTCGGTGTACGTTATCGCATTCATGAATTTTTGGGCGTAGAGGGTGTTTATGGCGACGATGAGCTCTACTTAAGGATAATAGGCAATCTTTAAGGATAAATTTAGCATAAAATTTAATAAAGGGATTCTTGACAATCCTGTTAGGAAATTTGCAAACTTCTTGAAAGAATCTGTATAGGCTGATATAATAAAATATATAATTGTAATCAAATATGAATTTTAGAAGGTAGGGATTTAATTATGATGCAGCAATTGCGCAATCCTAAAAATGTAAAATTAGTTTCTCTCTTTGTTGCAGCAATCTTTGTATTGGGCTGCTTTGCGCTGTCCTTGACCCAAAGTGGTTTTGGCAGAGTTGCTTCCGCAGCTTCCAGTGAGTCTGCTATTGGTGTAGTAAACTACCAGATGCTGGTTGCTCAATCTCCGGATATGGACGGTGTGAGAAATGCCATGAAGACCGAGATTGAAAATGCTCAAAAAGACTTTGCTGAAAAGAGCAAGGCAATGAACGATCAGGAAAAACAACGCTACTATACACAAACTCAGGAGCGTTTGGAAAACAAGCAGAAAGAGCTGATGGATCCTGTTTTAAAGAAAATTGAGGAAAATATCCAAAAAATAGCTAAGAAAAAAGGTTTGTCCGTAGTTGTTGAAAAGAGCACCGTTGTTTTTGGTGGTGTGGACATTACTGACGAGGTAGCTAAGGCTCTGCAAAGCGGTAAATAATAGCTGTTAAGCCGAGGCCCATGCAAGGGCCTCATTTGCTGTTCATGGGAGGATTTTATGAGCAGACGGTCATTGATGTTTTTAGGGACTGCTGTCCTGGTTACTCTGCTTATTTCTGCCTGTGGCACTTCACAGCAGTCTCAGCAGGAAAAGATTGCTGTTGTTGATTATGCCAAGGTTGTCAAGGTGCACCCTGATCAGTCACGATTGGAAAAGCGTGAGGCAATTTTAGAGGATTTGCTGCAGCGACGCAAGCAGCAGGAGCGTGTAGCGTTGGCACAGCTAAAAAGTCTGCAAAAGCTTAGAGAACTTACAGCTGCAAGTCAGAGGAGCTATCTCTCTGCTGATTTCAATACTCGTATGGTGGAAATGCAGGCTATTGAAAATGATAAAATGCAGCGTATTGCTGCTAAGGTCGAAGCAGAAGCAGATCAGCTGATTGCTGATCGTAAGAATGCTGTGGAAGAGGCCTATAGACTGGAGCTGTTTAATCTGCGTGTTCAGCTGGAGTCTGTTAAACTAAAGCCGGAGCTGCGTGACCAGATTCAGCTCAAGCTGGTGAAAGTAAAAGAGGCCAGAGAGCGTGAATTGGCAGCGCTTATGGCAGAGAAGAACGCTTATATGGAGGCTGCCCTTAAGCCTTATATAGATGCCATGAATAAACGCTTGTCAGATTATGCGGCGGAGCAGGAGTCTGTAATAGACAGCAAGCTTTCTGACTCTAAAGCTAGTCAGGAGGAAAAGCTTAAGGAGGCACCTGGAGCGTTACATAAGGCTTTATCCATTATGGATAAGGAAATTGCTAAACAGCAGGCCGAAAAGGACGAGCTGAAAAATAAAATCGATAAGGATATTGTTAGTATATCGTCTAAACTGGCCCACGAGCGGGGATATACTATAGTCTTTAAAGAGGTTAAGGTTAATGTACAAGCAGCGGATATTACTGATGACGTAATAAAACAGCTGCAAACGACACAAAACGCAAGTAAGTGAGGTTAAAGAATTATGAAAAAATTAATTGCAGGTTTGATGATTGCCGCTTCCATGCTGACCTTCGGCTGTGGTGGCCGTAATGCTGATTTCGGAACTGTAGACACTAAAAAGGTTTATGAGGAAGCTCCTATTGTAAAAACTATTACCGAAGATTTTGAAAAGCAAAAGGCTGACCTTGAGGTTCAAATGAAAAAGGACTTGGAAGGCAAGAGCGGAGAAGAGGTTCAAAAGGTTTATGAGGACTACTCTGCTAAAGCTCAGCTTATTCAGAGCGAGGCTCAAAATAAACTGAAGGCAAGCTTTGAAGCTGCTACCAACCAGGTTGCTCAGGAGAAGAAGCTTGGCGCTATTCTGAATAAGGGTGCAGTTGCTCAAGGCGGTACTGACGTAACTAAAGATATTATAGAAAAAATGAAGTAAGCATCACCCTAAGCGGGCGGGAGCGTCCGTCCGCTTTAGCTGTTTTGTGGAGGTAGAAAATGGAGAAGAGTGTACAAGAGTTAGCTGAATTTTTACATGGCACTGTGGAAAATAATAATCCTGAGCTGAAAATTACTGGCGTAAACGGTTTGGTTGAAGCAGGTCCTCAGGATATTTCCTTTGCCGTTCCCCCTCATGTTGAGCATTGCCATTTGAGCAAGGCAGGAGTTATGGTTTTAAGCCCTGCTGATCCTGAGCTTGATGGTCGTCCTGTTATTCGTGTGGAGAATCCTCGTGCAGCCTTTGCTGCGCTTTTAGAGCTGTTTAGAGCTCCTGAAGAGGTTGAGCGTGTTATCAGCGAGCTGGCTTATGTATCCCCTGAAGCAAAAATTGGTAAGGACGTAGCTATTGAACCTTTTGCTGTTATTGAGGCTGGTGCAGAGATTGGTGATGGCTCCATCATTTATCCTCATGCATATGTCGGTAAACGTGTAAAAATTGGCAAGGATTGCATCCTGTATCCTAACACTACTATTCGTGAGGATTGCATTCTGGGTAACCGTGTAATTTTACAATCTGGTGCCGTAATTGGCGGTGATGGCTTTGGTTATATTACCCAAAACGGCAAGCACAGCAAGGTTCTGCAAACCGGCAATGTTATTCTTGAGGATGACGTGGAGGTAGGCAACAATACCTGTATTGACAGAGCTACTGTTGATAGCACTATTGTAGGCAAGGGAACTAAGATTGATAATCTTGTTCATCTTGGTCATAACGATGTGATTGGTGAAAACTGCCTGCTGGTAGCTCATGTGGGTATTTCCGGCAGTGTAACTGTTGGTAACAACGTAACCTTTGCCGGACAGGTTGGTACTGTTGGTCATATTACTATTGGCGACAATTGTCTCTTTGGCGGCAGAACCGGTATTACTAATGATGTTCCCTCAAATTCCAAGATGGCTGGCTTCCCTGCAATGCCCTTTAAGGATTGGCTGCGTCATGAAGCAAATCTGCGTAAGATTGGCGATTTGATGAAGCGTATGAAGGAAATGGAAAAGGAACTGAAAAAGTTACAGGAACAATAATTTTACGTGGATGTAGAGTGGAAGGCAAAGTAATTTCTGCTCTTTATCCTATTTAAAGTAAGGATGTGAAGCTGTGCTAAGCTACTATATTGTGAAGTTGTTCAGCAAGCTTTTATGTATTGCTCCGGGATTTATCCGCAGAGCCTTTGCGTCATTTTTAGGTGGTGTTGCTGTTTTGGCGGTGCCTAGCTGGCGTATGCAAATGGCACAGGCTAATGTAAAGGAGTGCCTTGGCGTTAGTGATGAGCGTGCCGCACAAATTGCAGAGGACAGTCTGCGTCGTTTTGGACGTATGGTGGTTGAGGTAATGCGTTTCCCTCTTCTTACACCGGATAATATCGGTCAGCTTGTAAAGGTTGAAGGACTAGAGTATTTAGATGCTGCATATAAGCAGCATAAGGGCGTTATTATGGCAACAGGTCATTATGGAAACTGGGAGCTTTTAGGTGCTACAGTTGCACTTCATGGTTATCCCATGCTTTCTATTACACGTAAACAGAATAACAGCCATATGGATAAATTTATTAATGAGTACCGCCAGATGGTGGGACAAAAGGTTGCTTATAACAGAGGCAAGGAAGGACTGCTGTCCATTAGTCGTATGCTTAAGGAAAAGCATCTTTTAGGTGTTTTGTATGATCAGGATACTAATGACGATGGCGTAAGGATTGATTTGTTTGGCAAGGACTCCATTATTCCTATGGGGGCTGCCGCTTTGTCACGTCTCCATGGTTCTCCCATACTGCCTATCTTTATGCATAATAATGATGATGGAACCTGTACAGCCAAAATTTATCCTCCACTCTATACACCTAAGACAAAGGATAGAGAGCAGGATTTGTATCAGGTAACAAGAGAACTGGTGCTCATTTTGGAGCATGAAATAATAGCTCATCCTGAGATGTGGTTCTGGGTACACGACCGTTGGAAGGATGGACGTCAACGATTTGGCAAGAAAAAATAATGATAGGAGGAAGAATATGACTGAGAAAGCATATCAGCATACTATATGTAAGGCTTTGTCTTATTCTGGAATTGGTCTGCATTCCGGCAAAGAGGTTCTGATGACCTTAAAGCCTGCTGATGTTAATACTGGTATTGTGTTTGTTCGTACGGACCTGCCTGGTTGCCCTCAAATTAGAGCTTTAGCGGAAAATGTAAGCTCCACTGTTAAGGCAACTACATTAAGTGAAAATGGGGCTGAAGTATTTACTGTAGAGCATCTGATGGGTGCCTTAGCAATGATGGAGATTGATAATATAATTATTGAAATGTCATCTCCTGAACCTCCTGTAACTGATGGCAGCGCTAAGGTTTTCTGTGAGCTGCTGGAGGAAGCAGGTGTTGAGGAACAGCAGGCAGAACGCAAGGTATATGCAGTAGATAAAGCATTTGCTGTATATGACAATGACCGTTATATAACTATACTTCCATATGATGGTTATCGTATTTCCTTTACATCCATTAATAAGCATCCCCTGCTTGGAACACAATATTTTGATGTTTTATTGGATAAGGAAACCTTCAAAAAGGAAATTATGGCAGCAAGAACAGTTGCTTTTACTGAAGAGCTGGAGATGCTCAGAAAGATGGGCTTAGGCTTAGGCGGAAGCCTGGAAAATGTAGTTGTTTTTGATAAAGACAAGATTTTATCAGAACCTCGTTTTGAGGATGAGCTGATTCGTCACAAAATTTTGGATGTGATTGGCGATTTGTATTTATTAGGACCTATTAAGGCTCATGTTATTGCGGTTAAAACGGGACATGCCTTTAACTCACAAATTGCTAAGCAGATTCAGGCCTATAGAGCTAAGGAGGAGTAGCAGATGACAGTTTTAGATATCAATGAAATTAAGAAAATTCTTCCCCATCGTTATCCTATGTTATTGGTAGATCGTATTTTGGAAGTAGAGCCCATGAAGCGTGCCGTAGGCATTAAAAATATTACTGCTAATGAAATGCAATTCTTGGGTCATTTTCCCAATGAGCCGATTATGCCTGGTGTTCTTTTGATTGAAGCTATGGCTCAGGTTGGCGGCGTTGCAATGCTTTATCCCGAAGAAAACCGTGGTAAAATTGCTGTGTTCGCTAAAATCGATAATGTACGCTTCCGTAAGCAGGTAGTACCTGGCGATCAGGTAGTAACTACTGCAGAGGTTATTAAGATTATGCGCGGCAGCATGGGTGTTATTCACTGCGAAGGTAAGGTTGACGGTAAAGTTGCTTGCGAATGTGACTGCACCTTTGCTATTATGGATCCCAAAGAAGCGTAAATTTAATAAAGAAGGTTAAATTTAGTCGGAATTAGCAGAAAAAAGAAGCTAATAAGCTTAAATGGAGCTTAATTCCCCAAAAGAGCAGATTTTCACGAGTAAAAAAATCATGACTTGGCTGACTTTATAATATATGTTTAATCGATTGATTAATTTGAGAGATTTTTTGGGGAGTGAAGATAATGTGTTCGGTTGTAATGCCTACTTGTAATATTCATGAGACTGCCATCGTGCATCCTGATGCTAAAATTGGCAAAAATGTATCCATTGGACCATATGCTGTAATTGATGAAGAAACAGTTATTGGTGATGGTTGTGTTATTGGCGCTCATGCCGTAATCCATAGATATACTACTATTGGCAAGAATTGCCGCTTTTTCCCTGGCTGCTCTATTGGCGGCGAGCCCCAGGACCTGAAATTTGTTGGCGAGAAGTCGTATACCTTCATTGGCGATGGTGGTACCTTCCGCGAATGTGTTACAGTTAACAGAGGCTGTGGCGATGGTGCGGAAACTCGTATTGGCAACAATATTCTGATGATGGCTTATACCCATGTTGCTCATAACTGTACTGTAGGCAATAATGTAATTATGTCTAATGTTGCTACATTGGCAGGTCATGTTATTGTTGAGGATCGTGCTGTTATCGGTGGTTTGTCTGCAGTACATCAGTTCTGCAAGATTGGCCGCAACGCTATGATCGGTGGTATGGCACGTGTTACTCAGGATGTGCCTCCCTTTATGATTGTAGCTGGCGATCCTGCTGTTGTTTCTGGTCTGAACAGTGTTGGCCTGGCACGTGCAGGTATGGCTGCAGAGGATAGAAGCGAGCTTAAGAAGGCTTTCCGTATTCTTTATCGCAGCGGACTGCCCCTGCAGGAAGCAATTTCTACTATGGAAACAGAGCTCAATAGCTGTGAGCCCGTAGAGCATTTGCTGCGTTTCCTGCGCAACGTAGAGCGTGGCATCATTCGTACTCGTAGAGGTTAATTTATGGAAGTCTTGGGAGTTCTTTCTGGTATTGGTCATTTACCGGTTGAAGTGGCTCGCTCAGCCAAAAGTCTTGGCTATGAGGTAGTCGCAGTTGGCGTGGTTCCCGATATTGATCCAGAACTGGCTAGCTCCGTTGATCACTACTATGATATTAATATAGGTAAGATTGGAAAGATTATTTCCACTCTGAAAAAGCACAAGGTAACAAAGGTTACCATGATTGGCAAGGTTACTAAAGAGGTGCTTTATAAGGCTGGTGCTATTGTGCCTGATTTGCGCGCCATTAAGATATTGGCAAGTGTTCCTGACCGCAAGGATGATACTATTATGCTTGCTATTGTCAAGGAGCTGGAGGGTGAAGGTATGGAGGTTATGGATCAGACTATTCTGATTAAACCGCTGCTGCCTGAGCCTGGTGTTCTGACTAAGCGTAAGCCAACTGCTGAGGAACTGGCAGATATGGAGTTTGGCTTTGAAATGGCTAAGGCTATTGGTGGTCTTGATATTGGTCAGACTGTAGTTGTCAAAAATCGTGCTGTTATGGCTGTGGAAGCTATTGAAGGTACGGATGCCTGCATTTTGCGTGGTGGTTACCTTGGCAAGGGCGACGTTATCGTCTGCAAGGCAGCCAAGCCCTTTCAGGATCAGCGCTTTGATATTCCTGGCTTTGGTCCTAAGACTATGGAATCCATGATTTATGCAGGAGCTAAGGGAATAGTAATCGAAGCTGGCAATACGTTGATTGCTGAGCGAGAAAAAACCATAGCAATGGCTGATGAACATGGTATTACCATCGTAGTCAAAGAAAATAAATAAAAATATCGTAAATTTTTCGCAGATATTTAGCGGCTGATAGCATATGTCAGCCGCTTTTTGTGTTATAATATACAATGAGAATGTGTTTTTAGAAATAGATTGCAGTGAAAGTTTGGACAGACTTCACGGTTAGGAGCTGTATATGGCTAAGATATTAATATCCGCAGGTGAGGCCTCCGGAGATATTCATGCAGCGGCTGTAACTGCTGCCATAAAAAAACTAGATAGTTCTGCTGAGGTCTTCGGCATGGGCGGTGACGCTTTGCGCGCAGCAGGCGGTGAAGTAATTTTTGATATTAAGGACCATGGCGTCATGGGCTTTGTAGAAGTAATCCGCAAGCTGCCGGCAATCTTTAAACTGCGCAGTGATTTTGGTAAGCTTATGGATGAGCGCAAGCCGGATTGTCTGCTAGTTGTCGATTATCCAGGGTTTAATATGAAGCTGGCTAAGCTGGCTCATGATAAGGGTATACCTGTTGTATCCTACATTGCACCTTCTGCATGGGCATGGAATAAAGGACGTGCCAAGAATGTAGCTAAAATTGTAGATAAGGTTGCCTGCATTTTTCCTTTTGAATATGATGTTTATAAAGAGGCTGGTGCTCCTGTAGAATTTGTGGGACACCCTCTTATTGATATAGTACATCCTGAGATGGACAGACAGGAGGCAGAGACTTGGGCTGGTAAACAGCCTGGACGCAAGCTTATTCTGCTTATGCCTGGAAGTCGTTTGATGGAGATTGAAAAAAATCTGCCTACTATGCTGGCTGGTGCTAAGCTTTTAAAGGAGCAAATGCCTGAGGTGGACTTTGTTATGCCTCGTGCAGGTACAATTCCCAAGGAGCTATTGGAGCAGCGCATTAAGGAATCAGGCCTTGATGTTCGCATTACCGAGGGCCATAATTATGATTTGTTCAGTGTGGCAGATTTGGCACTTGCAACTAGCGGTACTGTTACCTTGGAGGCTGCTTTGTGCGGCTTAGGCAGTGTAATTCTCTACAAGACATCTGCCCTGACATATTTCATTGCTAAGCTAGTTGTTAATATTCCCTATATTGGTCTTCCTAATATTGTTGCTGGCAAGCATATTTTACCGGAGCTGCTGCAGGATGATTTTACACCTGCCAAATTGGCAGCTACAGCTAAGGAGCTGCTGGAGCCTAAACGCTATGCCAAAATGAAGAACGACCTGGCTTATGTAAAGGAAAGATTAGGTAAGCCTGGTGCAGTTGGTCGTGTAGCTCAACTAGTATTAAAAATTGCTGAGGAGAAAAAATGAATCTATATTTACGCGCATTACTATACGTAAAACCATATTTGTTTAGAGCAATGTGTGCAGGTCTCTGTACTATTATTGCTGCTGGCGGTACAGCATATCTGCCATGGGTAATTAAGGATATGGTTGACCAGGTGCTGAGAGATAAGAATACGGAAATGCTCAACTATATTGCCTTGAGCATTGTGGTTATTTTTGTTATTCGTGGCATCGCCTTTTATGGACAAAGCTATTTAATGAGCTATGTAGGTCAAAGAGTTATTATTGATATTCGTCGTGCAGTATTTACAAAGCTGCAGCGCTTAAGCATGTCCTTTTATGACAAGAATAAAACCGGTACTATCATGAGCTATGTTACCAATGACGTTAGTGCTTTGCAGGGTGCTTTAGTTGATAACGTGGTGGAGATGATTACCGAAAGCGTAATTTTGATTGCTTCCATTGTTATGATGATTTACCTTGATTGGAAGCTGTTTTTGGTAACCTTTGGCACTTTCCCCTTTGTTTTGGGCTTTATTGATATTTTTGGAAAACGTATTCGTAAGTCAGGCAGCCGTATTCAGGAGGCTGCTGCCGATATTACTTCTGTGCTGCAGGAAACCGTATCCTCCGCACGTGTAATTAAATCCTTCGTCCGTGAGAACTATGAGGTTGCACGCTTTGACAAGGAAAACATGAATAATTTCCGTGCTAATATGAAAAACGCGCAGCTTATGGCAACATTGACTCCTACCATCGAGTTTGTGGCGGCCATTGGCGTAACTATTATTCTCTGGTACGGTGGCAACAGCGTAATTAATGGCGAGATCACTGCAGGCAGTCTGGTTGCTTTTCTGACCTATGCTGTTAATATTTCTAATCCTATTAAAAGATTGAGCCGCGTAATTGGTAACATTCAAAAGGCCTTGGCTGCAGCTCAGCGTGTATTTGATGTACTCGACCTTCCTGAAACTATTAAGGATGCAGAAAATGCTAAGCTGCTTCCTCCTGCTAAGGGTCAGGTAAGCTTTAAGAATGTTTCCTTCTCCTATAATCCTGGAGAACAGGTTATTTCTAATATCAGTTTTGATGTTAAGCCTGGCCAGATGATTGCTTTTGTAGGTCCTTCTGGCGCAGGTAAGTCTACCGTAGCAAGCTTGTTGCCACGCTTCTATGATGTAGATAAAGGCAGCATCACTATTGATGGTGAGGATTTGCGTGGTGTGACTCTTGATTCTCTGCGTGAACAGGTAGGCATTGTACCTCAGGAGACGGTACTCTTTAACGGCACAGTTTATGATAATATACTTTATGGTCGTCTTGATGCTACTAAGGAGGAGGTTGAGGCTGCTGCTAAGGCAGCTAATGCACATAACTTCATCATGGAACTGCCTCAAGGCTATGAGACTAGGCTGGGTGACCGTGGTATGAATATTTCAGGTGGTCAACGTCAAAGAATTTCTATTGCCCGGGCAATACTAAAGAATCCGCAGATTCTTATTTTAGACGAGGCTACATCTGCTCTTGATACTGAAAGCGAGCGTGTGGTACAGGAGGCGCTTGACAGACTGATGGTTGGTCGTACCTCCTTTGTTATTGCTCACCGTCTGTCTACTATTAAAAATGCAGATAGAATCATGGTACTGGAAAAGGGCCAATTAGTTGAGCAGGGTACACATGATGAGCTTATGGAAATGAATGGTCTGTATGCTCACTTGTACCAAATTCAATACCGTAGTAAGGAAGCCCAATAAGTCGAAAAGAGGTTAGTAAATGTATTTTTTATATAATATTCTGATATTAATAGTGTTTGTGCTTTTTGTACTGCCCTATTATACCTATCGTCTTTTCACAGAAAAAGGCTTTGGGCGACGTTTTAGACAGAGCCTAGGCAATATTGACGAAAAGGAAATAGAGAAGGTAAAGGGGAAGGATTGCATATGGATTCATGGCGCGTCTGTAGGTGAGATAGTCGCTACCAGTCCTCTGGTAAAGCAAATCCGTAAGGAAATGCCGGAGCGCCCGATTCTTGTTTCTGCCTTTACTGTAGGCGGCTATAATATGGCTAAGCAGATTATTCCTGAAGCAGATGCCATTATTTATTTCCCATTGGATCTGCCCTTTGTAGCAGAATCTTTGGTTAAGCGTATTCATCCTGGCGTGTTTATGCCTGTTGAAACAGAGCTGTGGCCTAACTTTTTGCGTGCTATCCGTGAACGCCATATTCCTGTAATGATGGTTAACGGTCGTATTTCTGAAAAGTCCGTTAAAAGCTATCGTTATTTGTATGGTATTTGGGACGATATGCTGAATACTGTGACTCGCTTCTGCATGCAGTCCAGCATTGATGCTGAATATATTACTCATCTAGGTGCAGACCGTGATAAAATTTTTGTTACAGGCAATACTAAATTTGATCAAACCTATGCAGAGGTTACTGCTGAGGATTTAGGCAAGTATAGAGAAGAGCTGGGCATTGGTGATGCTTATCCTGTAATCGTGGCAGGCTCTACCCATCCTGGCGAAGAAAAGGTTCTGTTCCAAGCCTTCCAAAGCGTACGCAAGGAGTATCCTGATGCGCGCTTAGTAATTGCCCCCAGAAAAACTACCAGAGCTGATGAAATTGCTAAGCTGGCAAGCAGCTATGGTTATGAAACAGGCTTCCGTTCTGTTATGAAGGAAGAAAGCAGTTCTCGAAAGAGCTATCCTGTACTTTTGATTGATACTATTGGTGAGCTGGGACGTATTTATGCCATTGGCGATGTAGTATTTGTAGGCGGTTCTTTCAGCAACACTGGTGGTCATAATGTATTGGAGCCTGCAGCTCACGCTAAGCCTATTTTAGTAGGACCTAGTATGCAGAACTTTAAGGATTCCTATGCACTTTTGAGCAAGGTTAAAGCCTGCAAAATGGTCAACAACACTACTGAGCTGACTCATGAATTTTTGGACATCATGAAAAATGACGAACGTCGTAAGGCTATGGGTGAAGCCTCCATGCAGGTTATTCGTGAGAACCGTGGCGCTGACGTTCGCAGTATTATGTATCTTAAGGACCTGCTTGACCTGACTGCGGTTCCCGCTAAGGAATATCCTGTTTATCCTATCAATACCCGCAACCTTACTGATGAAGGCGGTGCTCGTCTTCGTCATGGAGATGCTGTTATTCAATATATTCTTCAGCTTGCCTATGGTCCCGATACTCCGTTTTTTGGTTGGCTGCTGTTGGCACTGCTCCGTGGTATGTCCTATTTGTATGAATTTGGTGTAAGCTGTAAGCTTGCTATGTATAACTCTGGTATTATGCACAAGGAAAAGCTTCCATGCTGTGTAATTTCTATAGGAAACATTACTGTTGGCGGTACTGGTAAAACTCCTACTGCACAAAAAATGGCAGGTATTGTCAAAGCAATGGGCTATAGAGTTGTCATTTTGAATCGTGGCTATCGTTCTCATTGGGGAAAAGAGATTGGCGTTGTGTCCAATGGCGAAAAAATCTTCATGACCGCTTATGAGGCTGGTGACGAAGCTTATCTGATGGCTAAAACCTTGCCTGGTATTCCTGTAATCATCGGTAAAAACCGTGCTGTAACAGGACGCTACGCTGTAGAGAAGATGAATGCTGAAGTTATCATTATGGACGACGGCTATCAGCACTGGCAGTTAGAGCGCGACCTTGATGTTGTGCTTGTAGATACTCTTAATATGTTTGGTAACGGCTGCGTTCTGCCACGCGGTACTTTGCGTGAGCCTTTGGAAAATCTGAGCCGCGGTAATATTTTCCTGCTTACTAAGACTGACCAAAGCAGCAAGCTGAGCCGTATTCAGCTGCGCAATACTATTGCTAAATATAATGCTGGTGCTCCTGTAGTAGAAAGTATCCATCATCCTAAGAATTTTGTGGAAATTGCTGATTGGTACAAAGGCATATCCAATAACTACAGAGATTTGGAAGAGCTTCGCGGCAAGAACGTTATGGTCTTTTCCGCAATTGGCAATCCGTCTTCCTTTGAGCAGACCTTATCTAGTATTGGGCTGAATATTCTGGAAGCAGTTCGCTATCCGGATCATCATGATTATGGTATGCTGGAAATGCAGTATATTAATGAACGTGCAAGTAGCCTTAATGCCGTAGCCATGGTTGCTACGGCTAAGGACGCAGTAAAGATTCCTACAGAATTTATTTATTCTGATAGAGAAATCCCCCTGTACATCCTTAATATGGATATCTGTATTACAGAGGGTATGGATAAATTTAGAGAATATATTGATAATGCTATTCAAAAAGGAGCGGATAAATAATGAAGGTTTTATGTGTAATTCCTGCACGCTATGCTTCTACTAGACTTCCTGGCAAGCCTCTTTCTTTAATTGCTGGCAAGCCTATGATTCAACATGTATTTGAACGTGCAAGTCAGGCTAAGCTGCCCAGTGAGGTTGTTGTAGCTACCGACAACGAGCTGGTAAAAGAGGCTGTAGAGAAAGCTGGCGGCAACGCAGTTATGACTTCTCCCGACCATCCAAGCGGTACTGACCGTCTGGCGGAGGTTGCTCTGATGTATCCTGACGTTGACGTTATCGTTAATGTTCAAGGCGATGAGCCTATGATTCCGCCTGAGGTTATTGACAGACTGGCTGCATCTTTTGAGGAGGATCCAGAGCTGCAGATGGCGACTATGAAAACCCTGATGAACGAAGAGGATTACAACAATCCTGCTGCAGTTAAGGTTGTTACTGATTTAAATGGTTATGCGCTGTATTTTTCCCGCAGCCTGATGCCCTATCCTCGTAATAAGCCTGCAGACTATAAGGTATTCAAACACGTAGGAATTTATGCATATCGTCGTAATTTCTTATTAAAATATGCTGCATTAGCACCTACTCCCTTAGAGAGAGCAGAAAGCCTGGAGCAGCTGCGTGCCTTAGAAAATGGCTATCGTATTAAGGTATTAGAAAGTGATTTCCAGGGTATCGGTGTTGATACTCCGGAGGACTTGGCAGCAGTTAATGAGCTGTTCGCCAAAATGAAATAAACATTATTCAGGAGGTATACCATGCATATAGTTAAAGTTGGTGATTATCAGGTTGGTCAAGGTCATCCGTTGATGCTGATGGCTGGCCCCTGTGTTTTAGAGGGCTATGAGCGCAGCCTGATGATTGGTCAGCGTACTAAGGAAATCTGTCAGGAGCTGGGTATTCCCTATGTATTTAAGGCATCCTTTGACAAAGCAAACCGTTCTTCCTATGCATCTTTCCGTGGTCCTGGTATTGAAGAAGGTTTGAAAATCTTGGCTCAAATCAAAAAGGACTTAAGCGTTCCTGTTGTAACTGATATTCATGAGCCCTGGCAGGCGGAAAAGGTTGCAGAGGTTGCTGATATTCTGCAGATTCCTGCATTTTTGTGTCGTCAGACTGATCTTGTTTATGCAGCTGCAAAAACTGGCAAGACTGTAAATGTAAAAAAAGGTCAATTCCTGGCACCTTGGGACATGAAAAATGTTATCAAAAAGGTTGAGGAAGCTGGCAATGAAAATATTATGCTTACTGAGCGCGGCGCAAGCTTTGGCTACAACACTCTGGTAACAGATATGCGCGGTCTGGCTGTAATGCGTGAGCTTGGCTACCCTGTAGTTATGGACGCTACTCACAGCGTACAAATTCCCGGCGGTCAGGGTACCTCCAGCGGCGGTCAAAGCCAATATGTCCCCCATATGGCAAGAGCTGCAGCTGCAGTAGGTATTGATGCTCTCTTCTTGGAAGTACATGACAATCCTGCTGAGGCTCTGTCCGATGGTCCTAATATGGTTCGTCTTGATTCTTTGAAAAAGCTGCTGGAGGATGTTCTGGCTATTGACAAGATCGTTCGCGGTTAAACGAGGGAGGTTTATAAATGGAAGCAATGCTTAAACACGCGCAGGATGTTCTGCGTATGGAGGCTGAAGCTATTCTGGAGCTGGTACCTCGAGTTGATGAAAATTTTGCGGCAGCAATCCGTTTGATTTTAGATTGTGAAGGTCGTGTTGTAATTACCGGTATGGGTAAATCCGGTATCATTGGCAGAAAAATGGCAGCTACCTTAGCAAGTACTGGTACACCGTCCTTTTATCTCCATCCTGCAGAGGGTATTCATGGTGATTTAGGTATGGTAACCAGCGGCGATGTTGTTATTGCTTTGTCCAACAGCGGTGAAACGGGAGAGGTTTTAAATATCCTGCCATCTCTGCGCAGAATTGGCGCTAAGCTGATTGCTATGGTAGGCAATGCGGCGTCAACTTTGGGCAAAAATGCTGATGTTGTATTAGATGTAGGCGTATCTAAGGAAGCATGTCCTTTAGGCCTGGCGCCTACCAGCAGCACTACTGCAGCTCTTGCCTATGGTGATGCATTAGCGTTGGCCCTGCTGCAGAAGCATAACTTTACTGCAAGCCAATTTGCTATTTTCCATCCAGGTGGTTCTCTTGGCCGCAAGCTGCTGCTTACTGTTGGCAGCATTATGCACAAGGGTGAAGAAAACCCTGTTGTTTTAGGCAGTACTACTGTTCAGGAGGCGCTGTTCGTAATTACCGATAAAGGCTTAGGTGCAGTTTCCGTAGTAGATGAAGCTGGCATTATGCAGGGTGTTCTCACTGACGGCGATATTCGTCGCGGACTGAGCAAGGGCGTAGATTTCCTGCAGCGTCCTGTTACTGAGCTCATGACCAAGTCTCCTAAGACTATTACTGAGGATAAGCTGGCGGCACAGGCTCTGCATCTTATGGAAAGCAATAAGCCTAAACCGATTACTGTATTGCCCGTAATTGATGCACAGCATAAAGTTGTCGGCTTACTTCACATGACTGATCTTGTAAGACAGGGTGTGGTATAAATGGCAATGGATCACAAGCTTGCTGCTATTAAGCTGTTGGCTCTTGATGTGGACGGAGTCCTAACTGATGGTTCCATCAATATCAGCAGCAACGGAGAGCTGTTTAAGGCTTTTAATGCCAAGGATGGTATGGGTATAAGCTGTGCTCTGCGTAGTGGTATTCAAATAGCTATAGTTACTGGACGCAAGAGCCAGATTATTCATAATCGTGCTCAGGAGCTGGGCATTACTCTGCTGAGAGAGGGCGTAAAGGATAAGTTTGGTGAACTGCAGAGTTTATCTGAGAAGCTAGATTTAAGTCCACGTCAGGTTGCCTATATGGGCGACGATCTTAATGACCTGCCTGCTTTTAGGGCTGCAGGAACAGCCTTTGCTCCTGCTGATGCAGTAGGAGAGGTAAAGGCAGCAGCTGACTTTGTTACAACTGCAGGCGGTGGCCATGGCGCTGTTCGTGAAGCCATCGAAAGAATTTTACGGGCCCAAGGAGTTTGGGAGACAATAGTTGCCTCCTATTTTCAAAGTGGCCAGGGAGATAGACAATAATGTGGTTATATTATTTGCTGAAAACTATCAGTACCATAGTGTCCTGGATGCCATATAAGGCAATTGTAGTTATTGGCAAGGGCATAGGACATTTATATCATAAAATTGCCAAAAAGCAGCGTATCCGTGCTGAAGAAACAATTCGTGAACGACTGGGCTATAGCCAGGAGCAGGCAGAAGCGACCATTGAATCACTGTTTGTAAAGCTGGGTATTACCTTTATGGAAATTATGTATATGCCTGCTTTAAATAAGGATAATATTCGTGGTTTTGTATCATACGATCGACCTGAAGTGCTTTGGGAAGCCTTAAACGAGGGTAAGGGCGTAGTCATGCTGGCTTGTCATATGGACAACTGGGAATGGCTCGGTGCCTCCCTTGCATTGAATGGCTTTCCGTTAAGTGCTGTGGAAAAACCGCAGCCTAATCGTGTGTACAGTGATTTTATGAATGAGTTGCGCAAGGGTGCAGGTCAGGAGATTTTCTCCCGCGGCACCAGCGAAATTCTGGGCTGTGCCAGAGCTATGAAGAAGGGACGTATGCTTGGTCTTATTGCTGACCAGGATGGAGGCTATGACGGTATCTTTGTTCCGTTTTTAGGAAAGATGGCTTCTACTCCGTCCGGTCCTGCGTATTTCTCTCGCAAGTTCAAGGCACCCATTGTTCCTATTTTCATTGTGCGAAATGAAGATGGTTATGGCCATAAGGCAATTGTAAGGGACCCCATCCGTTATGAATTTACCGGTGATCAAAAGCTGGATGATTATAATGTGACCTTAAAAATGACCCAAGAGGTCGAAAAAATTATTAAAGAGTATCCTGATAACTGGCTCTGGTTCCAACATCGTTGGAATACACCCTATACACCACCGGAGGAGGAAAAGCAGTTAGATGACAAATAAAAAGGTTATACTAGCAATAGCAGCAGGTGTTGCCATTACTGCAGCCATAATTGCCTGGTTGGTGTTTGGCAGTAAGCCTGTAGAGGTTGAAACAGGAAATGGTGTTACAGCTCAAATCAATGCTACTTTGAAGAATACCGTTGTTAAACGTGAACAGAACGGCAAGCTTTTATGGGAGTTTAAGGTTGGGGAGCTGGAAAACGACCATGTCAAAAAGATTGGCTACTTAAATGGCATTAATGGTAAGATCTATCGCAGCGATGGCAGCTATATTGATGTCAAGGCTGATAAAGGCTCCGCTAAGCTGGACATGAATGATTTTGCTCTTGAAGGCAAAGTAGTAGCTGTGCTGAATACAGGCGGAAAAATTTCTGCTGACAAGATTTCCTGGAATCAGAAGGACGAGCTGATTACAGCAGAAGGTAATGTTGAATTCTATAAAGGCGAATGGATGGCGAAGGCTGATTACGCTGAAACCACTAGTGCTTTTGAAAAACTTAAGCTAAAGGGCCATGCTAAGGTTGAGAAAGGCGGCGAATATAATGATAAATAAGAAAAAAATTATGTTGGCGGCAGCTGCAGTTTTACTGAGCTTAGGTATGGCGGCTACTGCCATGGCCGCACCGGGACAGTTTAGCGTGCAGGCTGATGAGCTGGAATATGATATGAAAACAGGCGAGGGTACTGCCAAGGGCAATGTTGTGCTGCTGCAGGATGGTGGCAAGGCAACTGCAGACTTTGCAGTATTTAATAGCAAGAGCAAGCAGGGGACTCTGAAAGGCAATGTAGTTGCTGACAGAGATGGTTCTCATATTGTTTGTGACGAGTTTATTGTTCATAATGAAAACGATATGTCTGCTGTAGGTAATGCTGTTATGAGTAAGGGCGGAAGAACACTTGCTTCCAGCAGAGTGGACTACTATAAGCTGAGAGAGTATGCTGAAACTGCAGGTGGTTGGGCTCAGCTTACTGACACTGATGGCAGTGTTGTTAACGCAGCAAAAATTGATTATGATATGAAGCTTGGCATTGCTAATGCAACTGGTGGTGTAACCATCAATAGTTCTGCACGCAAGCTTACTGCATCTGCAGATAGAGCAGTTTATGAAACTAGTAAAAACGGCTATGTAGAGCTTATCGGTAATGCTGTTGCCACTCAGGACGGAAATACTGTTTCCGGCAACAAGCTCCGTTTGACAAACACTAATGTTGCAATTGCTGACGGTAATGTTAGGGTTAAGTATATTCCTAAGCAGCAGCCTGCAGTAGTTAACAAGGAGCAAGCTTCTGATAGCGAATTAGCATAAGCGGAGGGAATTAGCATTGATTATTGAAACTAAGAATTTAGTGAAAAACTATTCCGGACGCAATGTAGTCGATGGTGTAAGCTTTACTGTGGAGCAGGGAACCGTTGTTGGTCTGTTAGGTCCTAACGGTGCTGGAAAAACAACAACCTTCTATATGATAGTAGGCTTGGAAAAACCGGACGCAGGCATAGTAATGCTGGACGGAAAGAATATTTCTCATCTGCCCATGTATGAAAGAGCTCGTGCAGGTATTGGCTATTTGCCTCAGGAGGCATCAATTTTCAGTAAGATGACAGTTGAAGAAAACCTGATGGCTATTTTAGAGACTACTGAGCTTAGCGAGGCTGAACAGGAAAAGAAAATGGAGGATTTGCTGCAAGAGTTTAGACTTACCCATGTACGTAAAAGTGAGGGCAAGGCTTTGTCTGGCGGCGAACGTCGTCGTGCAGAAATCGCAAGAGCCTTGGCAACTGATCCTGCGTTTATCTTACTGGATGAGCCTTTTGCAGGCATTGACCCTATTGCCGTTGCTGACATTCAGGCCATGATTGCTCATTTGGCAAAGCGTGGCATCGGAATTCTAATTACTGACCATAATGTTCGTGAAACCCTGAGTATTGTAGACAAGGCCTATATTCTGGCTGAAGGACATATTCTGATTCACGGCGACAGTGAGACTATTGCCAATGACCCTGTAGCTAGAAAATACTATCTTGGCGATAATTTCAGCATGTAGGAGGAAGAAAATGCGTTTAAGAATTTTAGATAAATATGTCTTAAAGGAGCTTTTGTATCCTTTTGTTTTCGCAATCGCTGCTTTCTCCAGTATTTTAATTGCCAGCACAATGCTGTTTAAAATGACTGAGTATATTACTAAATATGGTGCTCCTATGGGAACCATCGGTCGTTTCTTTATGTATAACCTGGCAGAAATAATCAACTATACTTTCCCGATGTCTATGCTTTTAGCAGCTCTGATGGCTTTTGGCAAGCTTTCAGGAAGCAGCGAGATTATAGCGATGAAGGCCAGCGGTATCAGCTACTATCGCATAGTAGCTCCAGTACTGGTAGTTGGCTTTATCGTGAGCATGTTCTCTGTTGTATGGGCGGAAAAGGTAGTGCCGTCAGCCAAGGCTGAGGCAAAGCGGATACTTAACTATGAAATAAAGCAGCATGTAGTCCCTGAAACACAGGAACATATAGTCATAAAGACCTCTAGCGGCAATATTCAGCGTGTGACCTATGCTGCTAAATTTGACGAAGATACCAATATGATGACTGACGTGACCATGGAAGAAATTCAAGATGGCAAAATCGTTCGCATTCAGACTGGTGAAAAGGCTTATTGGGAGAATGGCTCCTGGCGAGTAGTCAATGGTAAGATTTTTTCCATTAATGATAACGACGGAGTGCAAAGCTCTGCCTCCTTTAAAGAGCAGGTTATTCCTCTGAACTTTAATCCCAAGCAGATTTCCTGGGAACAAAAGAAGATGGATCAAATGACCATGGGCGAGCTGAGAGAATATATTCGCCTGATGGAGCTGCAGGGTCGTCCTACTAATGAGCAATGGTGTGAAATCTATATGCGTTTCTCCATTCCTTTAGCAAGCTTCCTGTTTGCCATGATTGGTGCCTGCCTTGGTACTCAAAAGCAAAGGACCAGTTCATCTATTGGTTTAGGCATTAGTATTATCGTTATCTTTATCTATTATGCTATTATGAGCATGACCTCTGGTTTAGGAAAGGGCGGCGTTATTCCGCCGCTGCTGGCATGTTCTATTCCCAACCTGCTCTGCATTGCAGCAGGTGTTTATCTGATGCGTCTTAAGAACGCTTAATCACGGGGATGGAGTATTATAAGGAGGTGAGCACTTGGTAGGCATACGATTAATTATTATTATGGCCATCGTTGGTGGCCTTATCGCCTATATTTCAGATAAGATGGGCAGTAAAATAGGCAAGAAGAGAATGTCCATCTTTGGCCTTAGGCCCAAGCATACATCTATTTTGCTGACTGTGCTCAGCGGTATTGTTATTTCCGTACTGACTATTATAGTTATGGCCATAGCTTCACAAAGTGCACGTACGGCTCTTTTTGGTATGGATAAGCTGCAAAAGGAGCTACGTCAACTCAATAAGGACAAGGTTGTTGCTGCAGAGGCACTTTCCTCTGCTAAGCTTCAGGTAGATGAGCAGAACAAACTTATTGGTCAGCTAGATGAAAAAATAAAGGAAAGTACTGCTCGTAATAGCGCCATTGAGCAGAAGCTGACCAGCATGAACGAAAAGTACATTCTGGCTCAGAATGAGGTTCAGGCACTTAGTGAGGCCAGAACAAGGCTTAACGCTGAAATTACTGCGTTGGAGGAAACAACCAAGGAGCTTCGTAAGGGCATTATCAGTATGCGTGAGGGACAGGTTTTCTACCGTACTGGTGAGGTTATCTATGCTGGTGTTATGCATGGCGGACTTAGCCACGAGGAAAATATTGTCCAGGTAAATTGGCTTTTACACAGTGCCAATGGTGCTGCTTTGCAGCGTCTTAGTATGGAGCAAAATAAGGAACAGCCTTTGCAGGCAATCTGGATTGCTCAGAGCATTGTAGACGAGGCTGTGGCTATGCTGGACCAAAGCAAGGGCAATATGTTTTTCCGCGTTCGCGCTGTTGCCAATGTAATTGTTGGCGAGCTGGCGATTTGTGATATTGAGGTTACAGAGAATCAATTCATTTATCCTGACGACAGCCTTATTTACAGTGAGGACTATGATTTAAACGGCAAAGATATTAGCTATGAGAATGTAATTATGTCCTTCCTCTATCATATTAACGTAGAAGCTGTAAAGGCAGGCGTTCTGCCTGATCCTCTGACCGGAAAGGTAGGCAATATTGATGCTGCAACTATGATTGAATGCAGCAATGAAATCAGGGAAACTAAGGGTAAGTTTACTCTTAAAGCTTACGCTGATGGTGATATTACTACTGCCGGCCCTGTTCGTGTACGTATGGAGGTAGTTCCTAGAGATGACGACTAAACTATTGGGAATTGATCCTGGGCGAAGCAAAACAGGACTTGCTTTAACCGATGAGCAGGGAAAAATTCTAGCGCTGCATATAGCATCTACTTCAGAGATGCGTCGGGAGCTGGCGGATTTTGTAGGAACTGCATCAATCAAAGCCATTATTATGGGTGATGGAACCAATAGTCAAGTTATTATGAATGACGTGGCAGCTGTTTTTCCGCAGCTGCCATTACATTTAATTGGCGAAGCTCATAGTACTGAAGAGGCGAGAAGCCTGTATTGGGAGGAAAATTCACCTACAGGCTGGCGCCGATTAGTGCCTTTAGGCATGTTGGTTCCTGACGAGCCCTTAGATGCCTATGCTGCAGTGGTGCAGATAAGACGATGGCTTAAAAATCAAGACCGTTGATGGAATGAAATATATAAAAATAGGAGAATTGAATGGAAGCACTAACCAAATTATCTTGCGAGGAATTTTTAGAGAAGCTTGCCTCTGGCAATCCAACTCCTGGTGGCGGTGGCGGAGCTGCTGTGGCCGGAGCGTTAGCAGCAGCTTTATCCTCCATGGTTGCCAATATTACCGTAGGTAAAGAAAAATTTGCAGAACAGGAGCAGGAGGTACAAGAGCTGCTGCAGTCTGCAGAAACATTGCGTCAAAGGCTTTTGAAGCTTGTAGATGCAGATGCTGCCGTATTTGACAGCTTTATGGCATGCTATAAACTGCCCAAGAATACTGACGAGGAAAAGCAGGCTAGAACCCAAGCTATCAGAAATGCGGCAAAGCAGGCTGCTGAGGTTCCTTTTTCTGCGGCTCAGGCTTGCCTTGAGGTATTGAGAGTTGCTGTAAGAATAGTAGAAATAGGCAATCCTAATGTGATTACTGATGGGACCATTAGTGCGCTGCTGGCAAGAGCAGCTATGCGCAGTGAATTCTATAATGTACGTATTAATTTAGGCCTGACAAAGGACGATTCGTATAATGCAGAGCTGTTAGCCAAGCTTGCTGCTATGGAAAAAGAAGCCTTGGCTTTGGAAAATAAGGCTTTACAGACTACGGATGTTGCTATAGATTAAAAAGCTTGACGTAAAAAGAATTTTAACGTATAATAGTCCCGTATGGAAAGGTGGCCGAGTGGTTGAAGGCTCTAGTCTTGAAAACTAGCGAGGTTAATAGCCTCCGTGGGTTCGAATCCCACCCTTTCCGCCATTTATTGCCAGCTAAGTAGCTCATATTGGCGTAGGAGTCTCCTACGCCAATTATTTTTGTATATAGAAAACCCCGCGTTAGACGCGGGGTTCAAAAAAGCTTAAGCGTTCC
>URGS01000003.1 GCA_900547415.1 uncultured Phascolarctobacterium sp.
TTGCCCAGATTGTGATGGCGACCAATAAAAACGCTGTGAAGTATGCCACCACCGGCACGCCGAAAAAATTCTGGAATGTGTGGAAGGAACAGGACACTGCTTTTCTGGAAGATGCACTGGCCCAGCATGTGACTGACCGTACCCCCACTGGGCAGGACCGGAATTTAATTTCTCTGTTCAGCAAAGAACGAGTTATGGAACTGATCCGGTACTTTGTGCTATTTGACGCCAATGTAAAGAAAATCTGCCGGTATCATCAGTATTTCGCCATCAAAGAGATTATCAAGACCATTCAACAGCAGGATGAAAAGGGAAACCGACAAAGCGGCGTTATCTGGCATACCCAGGGCAGCGGTAAGAGCCTGACCATGGTTATGTTGGCAAAGTATATCTTAATGGAACTGTCCGCCTACAATCCGAAAGTGGTTGTTGTTACTGATCGTAAGGAATTGGATCGCCAGATCGCAGCCACCTTTGCTCATACCCGCCTCAATCCAGCCAGAGCCACCAGTGGACGGAATCTGGTAGAACTGCTGAATAGCGGCAAGGCGGATGTAGTCACTACCATCATCAATAAGTTCAACACCGCTGAAAAAATGGAGCACAAGAATTTTTCGCGGGATGTGTTTCTACTGGTGGATGAGAGCCATCGTTCCAACTATGGCCTGCTGGCCACTAAAATGAGGGCGGTGTTTCCCAATGCCTGCTATATTGGATTTACCGGAACGCCTTTGATGAAAAAAGAGAAGAACACTATGGCGAAGTTCGGAAAGCTGATCCATAAATATACCATCAAGGATGGTGTGGATGACGGAGCCATTGTGCCGCTCATTTACGAAGGCCGTTTTGTGGAACAGAATGTGGATGAGGCTAATATAGATCTCTGGTTCAAACAGACTACCAAACGGCTCACGGAAGCGCAGCGAGATGACCTTTCCCGGAACTGGAGCAGTATTCGCCGCCTGACCTCCACCGATGCCCGTATCAAGCGGATCGCTCTGGATATCAATGAGCACTTCATTGATGGATACAAAGATACCGGTTTTAAGGCTATGCTGGCTACTAACTACAAGCGGGATGCGATTCGGTATCTGGAGTGTTTTGAGCAATTTGGGGATTTGAACTGTGCCGTGGTGATTTCACCACCTGATCTCCGGGAAAGTGTAGACGATGTAGACGAAGGTGCCGACGATAAGGTCATTGCCTACTGGAATAAAATGATGAACCGCTACGGTGACGCAGATGCCTACGAAGAGGCAATGAAGAACCAGTTCTGCGCAGGGGACATCGATATTCTTATCGTGTGCAGTAAGCTGCTTACCGGCTTTGACGCCCCCATCTGCCAGGTTCTCTACATCGACAAAGAGTTGAAAGAACACGGTCTGCTCCAGGCTATTGCCCGTACCAACCGTCTGTATGAAGGCAAGGACTACGGCCTCATTGTGGACTACCGTGGGCTGATTGAAAAGCTGGATACCGCTATGGATCTGTACAGTGGCGCCGGGCTGGAGAACTTTGACAGTGGAGACCTGAAGGGTGTCGTGGTGGATGTCATGTCGTCTGTGGCCGGCCTGCGGGAAGCCTATACCCGGTTGACGGAACTGTTTGCAGACTTGAAAAATCCACGCGACACCGAAGAAGTGGAAGTGTTTCTTGCTGACGATAAGAAGCGAGAGAACTTTTATAATCTCCTCTGTGCTCTTGGCAAAGCGTTGAATATAGTGTTGAATGCGGAACAGACGTATGCAGCCGTTCCGAAAGATGAATTGAAGCAGTATCAAAACACTTTTATCTTTTTCTCTAAGGTGCGCCGCAGCGTGAAAATCCGTTACTGTGATGCCATTGATAACCGGGAATATGAACCGCTGATGCAAAATCTTCTTGATACACACCTTTCAGTAGCTGGTCTGAAACAAATTACTAACCCCATAGATATTCTGAACAAGGATGACTTTGAACGGGAATTGGAGGAATTGGAATCTCTTCGAGCAAAGGCAGATGCTATTACCAGCAAATTGACCCGCAGCATCAGTGAAAAGTATCAAGAGAATCCTGCCTATTACGACAGCTTCTCCAAGCGGATTAAGGATGCATTGGATCAGTACAAGGAAAAGGTGATCTCCGAGGCGGAATATCTGGCAAAGATGCGTACCATCATGGAAGATTATCACGCCGGAAAGAGCAGCGTAACCTATCCGGAATCCATTAAGAATAATGTTCATGCCCAAGCATTTTACGGTGTTCTTTCTGCGGTGTTTGACGAAGCAAAAGAAGCGGAAGTTTCTCCTGATTTTGTTGCAGAGATTGCGGAAGAGATTACAAAAATTGTGGCCGACCACAGTCAGGTAGACTGGACCAACAACAAAACAATCCACGACCGAATCTCGCAGGATATTGATGATCTTTTTTATGACTACGAGAAAGAGCGGGGATTAAAACTGTCTTTTGACACCATCGATAAAATCATTGAAAATGTCAAAACAGTGGCGCTTCGGAGGTTTTGACAGCAATGGTACAGGAAAGAACTGTTTTATACGAAAATAACGAGATTCACTATCTTCTGGAACAGAAGCCGGTGAAAAATCTGAATTTGCGGGTTCATAAGGATTGTAAGGTTTATGTTTCGGCTAATTCAGATGTCCCTACTGAAAAAGTTGACGATTTTGTAGTGAGCAAAGGAGCCTATATCCGCTCAGCGCAAAGAAAGTTTCGTGAGATGGCACAGTATGCCCCTCAACCTAAGAAATATGTCAGCGGAGAGACTTTTTATCTGCTGGGCAGAGGCGTCCGCCTGAAAGTGGAGAAAAATGTGCAAGATGCCATTTCCTCTGACGGGATATATCTTCATCTTCGTGTGAAAGACACGGAGGATTTTAAGAAAAAGCAAAAGATGGTAAGCCGTTACCTGGATGAGCAATGTCGAACTGTTTTTGGAGAGATTATTTCAGAAATCTATCCAGTATTCCAAAAATATGGAGTACCTATGCCGACATTACGGATTCGTGACATGGAGACACGGTGGGGGTCTTGCTTGGAAAAAAAAGGGGTTATTACACTGAACAAGCATTTACTTGAAGCCCCTCGAAACTGTATTGAATATGTCGTAATGCATGAGTTCTGTCATTTTATCCACCCAAATCATTCAAAGCACTTTTATAGTTTCTTGGCCATGCTAATGCCTGATTGGAAGGAACGTAAGACAGTTTTAGATCGTAGTGCAACATTTTGGCTATGAGCAATAGGGAGGAAAAAATAATGCCGATGTGGTTATGCCGCGCCGGGCGATACGGCGAATTTGAAAATAAATTTCTTGAAGATGGTAAGGTGTACTGCACCTGGGACAATCTCTCTGAATCAATCATGCAGTTCCACACCAAGCAGGACTTACAGCAATACTTTGTGGACAACAACCCAGATGTCAAGGTAAAAACAGCGATGAACTGGGCGAGCCAGGTATGGCCGTTTGCCCATGAGATGAAAAAGGGAGAGATCGTTGTCCTGCCCAGCAAGATCAAACCTGTAATTCATTTCGGCAAGATCACGGGGGATTATGAATTCTTGCCTAACAACGACAATCCCTATTATCATTCCCATCAAGTAGATTGGTTTGCCTGCGACATCCCCCGTACGGCTTTTGACCAGGACATCTTATAGTCCTTTGGGGCATTTATGACCATTTGCCGTATTAAGCAGGAAGATCGCATAAAAGCAGTGATCCATGCCCAGAAGCAGGGAAAGAAAGCGCCCCAAATTACTCCGCAAGAGCCACAGGATGATGAAGAAGCACGAGATATTGAAAATGAAGCCTTGGGGGTTATCACAAACCTGATAATCCAAAAGACTAAAGGGCATGGTTTAGCAAAAATTGTAGATGCCATTCTTCGGGCAAAGGGATTCACTACATACGTTAGCCCGGCCGGACCGGATAAAGGTGTGGATATTCTGGCTTCAGCGGGCACACTTGGTTTTGGAAGCCC
The DNA here is from genome assembly GCA_900547415.1 of uncultured Phascolarctobacterium sp. GTDB lineage: Bacteria > Bacillota > Negativicutes > Acidaminococcales > Acidaminococcaceae > Phascolarctobacterium_A. Next base: position 3,978 of record URGS01000003.1, read on the forward strand.
CAAAATCTGTGTTCAGGTTAAGTCCACAGACGCGCCAGTGGATCGGATTGTTTTGGATCAATTGGGCGGCGTGATGAAAAACTTTGGTGCCGAATATGGCCTGTTAGTGTCATGGAGTGGGTTCAAATCTTCGGTCATCAATGAGACGGCTAAACAGTTCTTTGAAATCCGGCTTTGGGCCCACAAAGAAATTATCGAGGAGTTCCTGCGTTACTACGATCAGATGGATGATGAAATCAAAGAGCTGATCCCTCTCAAAAAGATTTGGGTTGTAAACAACAGTGAGGAATAGATGTGACTGCTGAAGGGGCAAGAAATAATTTGAAGAAAACATCGAATCGTGCTATAATACAACTAAGCCACCCAATCGTTCATCTCAAGCAAAACCCATGATAGGATGGTTTAGATAGATTTTTGATAGCAAAAGTCCGAATAGACCTTAGGATAAGGATAATCTGTATCAAATAAAACCACGACGAATCAAATCCGCTATACAAAAAAGTTTAGAAATGGATTTAACTCGGCGAGTGGGAATAATCCTCAATTAAATAAACACTGAATCTAAACCGTCAAAGGTTGGCTTAACTGCTGCCTTTGGCGGTTATTTCACTATTTGTTGACAATTACTTGCTTACAGTGTCTTTGAAATATGATATAATAATAAGGAAGATTTTTGTTTTTTAATAATCTGGTTGTGAACTTTTTGTAACTTTTTCTATAAAGTTTGTAATATCCTATTAATATTGTTGACATATTTTGAATAATATGATAACATACTATACTACATCATTATTGAATTGCAGGTGTAAATTGACAACAAATATTGCTGGGTCAGTGGTTGAACGGCGTATCTTGCTTATAATGAAGAGATGAAGCACATCATCGAAGACAATAGACAAGGTCCTTGTGGTAAGAACCTTGTTTTTTTTGTCACGGTCGAATGTGCTGGCTTTTGTGTGTCTGATAATATATGAAGGGGTGAGGAATTACATGTTTAAACCGGTTCCCGTAGGCGATAGGACTCGGTACAGTTATGCAAGAATCAATGAAGTATTGCCAATGCCTCATTTGATTGACATCCAAAGGAAATCCTATGAGTGGTTTGTTAAGGAAGGCCTCTATGAAGTTTTCCAAGACATTTCTCCAATCAAGAATTTCACTAGCAACTTGGAGCTGTACTTTGAAGACTTTGATTTGGGCAAACCTAAATATGGCGTTGAGGAGTGCAAGGAGAGGGATGAAACCTATTCCGCACCGATGAACGTCAAAGTTCGTCTTCTGTACAAGGATACTGGTGAGATGAAGGAATCCAGCGTATTCATGGGCGATTTCCCGCTGATGACCGAAACTGGTACCTTCGTAATCAATGGTGCTGAACGTGTTATTGTCAGCCAATTGGTTCGTTCTCCTGGCGTATACTATGGCATTGAGATTGACCCCAGCGGCAAGAAGCTCTATAACACCACTGTTATCCCTAACCGCGGTGCATGGATTGAGTACGAAACTGACGTAAACGATATTATTTACGCTCGTGTTGACCGTACCAGAAAGCTTCCTGCAACTGTTCTGCTGCGTGCACTGGGTTTATCCTCCAATGAAGAAATTATTGGTTGCTTCGGCGAGCATCCTGCTCTGATGGCTACCCTGGAAAAGGATACCACTAAGAACAGAGAAGAGGCTCTGATCGAGGTTTACAAAAAGCTGCGTCCCGGCGAGCCTCCTAACTTGGAGAACGCTACTCAGCTGATCGAAAATACATTCTTTGACAACAAGCGTTATGACCTGGCAAGCGTTGGTCGTTACAAGCTGAATAAAAAGCTGGGCTGGAAGGGGCGCCTGGAAGGCGTTACTCTGGCTGAGGACCTTGTTAGCGAGGATGGCGAGCTGTTGGTTCGTGCTGGTACTAAAATCACCGCTGAAGAAATCAAGACTATTGAAGAAAGCGGCGTATATAATGAAGAAGGTCTTCGCAGCATTAAGATTATGCACCGCGAAAGCCCTATGCTGATGCTGTTCACTACCGGTATTGACGAAAAGGTACGTACCGTTAGCGTTGAAGATGTTTTGGCTTCCTTCAACTATCTGCTGAATTTGATGGACGGCTTCGGCACTAAAGACGATATTGACCATCTGGGCAACCGTCGTGTTCGTTGCGTAGGCGAGCTGCTGCAAAACCAATTCCGTATTGGTCTGTCCCGTATGGAGCGTGTTGTTAAGGAGCGTATGACCATTCAGGATACCGAGGTAATTCTGCCTCAAAACCTGATTAACATTCGTCCTGTTGTTGCTGCTATTAAAGAATTCTTTGGCAGCAGCCAGCTGTCCCAATTTATGGACCAAAACAATCCTCTGGCTGAGCTGACTCATAAACGCCGTTTGTCCGCACTGGGCCCTGGCGGTCTGTCTCGTGAGCGTGCAGGCTACGAAGTTCGTGACGTTCATAACTCTCACTATGGCCGTATGTGTCCTATTGAGACTCCTGAAGGTCCTAACATCGGTTTGATTGGTTCTTTGTCCACCTTTGCTGTTATCAACAAATACGGCTTTATGGAAACCCCGTACCGCAACGTTGATAAAGACAACAATCGTGTAACCAAAGACGTTATTTATATGACTGCTGATGAAGAAGATAAGTACATCGTTGCACAGGCCAACGAACCGTTGGATGACAACGGCTATTTCCTGGGCGAGCGTGTTACTGCACGTTCTAAGGATGAAGTATTGTCTCTGTCTCCTTCTCAGGTTGACCTGATGGACGTTAGTCCTAAACAGGTAGTATCCATCGCTACTGCGCTGATCCCGTTCCTTGAGAACGATGACGCTAACCGTGCGCTGATGGGTGCAAACATGCAGCGTCAGGCAGTTCCTCTGCTGTGCACTCAGGCTCCTATTATCGGTACCGGTATGGAGTACAAGGTAGCAGTTGACTCCGGCGTTTGCGTACTGGCAAAACGTGCTGGTGAAGTTATTCGCGTTGTCGGCAACGAAATTCGTGTTCGTGCTGAGAATGGCGAAATTGATATTTATCCCTTGCTGAAATTTAAACGCTCCAACCAAGGTACCTGCGTAAACCAACGTCCTATCGTATTCAAAGGCGACAAGGTTGTTGAGAAACAGGTTCTGGCTGATGGTCCTGCAACTGATCATGGCGAGCTGGCTCTGGGTCACAACGTAATCGTAGCCTATATGCCTTGGGAAGGCTATAACTACGAGGATGCTATCCTCCTGAATGAGGACCTGATTAAGGCTGATGTATTCACCTCTATCCACATTGAGGAGTATGACTGCGACGCTCGTGACACTAAGCTTGGTAAAGAAGAAATTACCCGTGAGCTGCCTAACGTATCCGAGGATGCGCTGAAGGATCTGGACGAGCGCGGTATTATCCGCATCGGCGCTGAAGTTCGCCCTGGCGACATTCTGGTTGGTAAGGTAACTCCGAAAGGTGAGACTGAGCTGACTGCTGAAGAACGTCTGCTTCGTGCAATCTTTGGTGAAAAGGCTCGTGAAGTTCGTGATAGCTCTCTGCGCGTTCCTCATGGCGAGGCTGGTAAAATTGTCAGCGTTAAGGTGTTCAGCCGTGACAATGGCGATGATCTGCCTCCTGGAGTAAATGAGCAGGTTCGTGTACATATCGCTCAAAAACGTAAGATTTCTGAAGGCGATAAGATGGCAGGCCGCCATGGTAACAAGGGTGTCGTTTCCCGTATCATGGCTCGTGAGGATATGCCCTTCCTGCCAAGTGGTGAACCTGTACATATCGTGCTGAACCCCTTGGGCGTACCTTCTCGTATGAACATCGGTCAGATTCTGGAGAACCATCTGGGCTGGGCTGCTCGCAGCTTAGGCATGCAGATTGAAAACGAGGCACAAGGTCTTGTTGAAAGACTGACTAATGAGGATGGTGTACAAGAGCCTTCCGTTAAGGAAAAATTAGCGCAATATGGCTATGACGTTGAAAAATACGGCATGCCTGAAACTGTTGAAATTGGTAAATTCGGTGATAAGAGCATTAAAGCTGTACAGATCGCTGTACCTGTATTCGACGGCGCTCATGAACAGGATATTGCTGACGCACTGGAGCTGGCTGGCATCGACAAGACTGCTAAAACCACTCTGTACGACGGCCGTACCGGTGAGCCTTTCGACAACAAGGTAACCGTTGGTCTGACCTACATGCTCAAGCTTCACCATTTGGTTGATGACAAAATCCATGCCCGCAGCACCGGCCCGTACTCCCTTGTTACCCAACAGCCTTTGGGTGGTAAGGCACAGTTCGGCGGTCAGAGATTTGGTGAGATGGAAGTTTGGGCACTGGAAGCATACGGTGCCGCTTACACCCTGCAGGAAATCCTGACTGTTAAGTCCGACGACGTTGTAGGTCGTGTTAAAACCTATGAGGCTATCGTTAAAGGCGAAAATGTTCCTGATCCTGGTATTCCTGAGTCCTTCAAGGTACTGGTTAAGGAGCTCCAGAGCATTGGTCTGGATATCAAGGTTCTCAACGAGGACGAGAAAGAAATCTCCCTGCGTGACGATGATGACGAGGATATCGCAACCACAGCTCGTGAGGTTGGCTTGAATATTACCGGCGAGGTAGTAGAAAGCACCGGCGAGCAGCCTGTTGACGATTATGCAGATAATGACGCTACCGAAGACCAGGGTGATGTAATTGCTGATCTGGGTAATTTCACTATTACCGATGGCAGCGAGGACAGCCTTGATTCTGATAATGAATAAGAGAAGGGAGCGAGCGATTCTTGTTAGATGTAAATAACTTTGTGTCTATGCGTATCGGTTTGGCTTCTCCTGACCAGATTAGAGCCTGGTCCTATGGTGAAGTTAAAAAACCGGAGACCATTAACTATAGAACTCTCAAACCTGAACGTGACGGCCTGTTCTGCGAAAGAATCTTTGGCCCCACCAAGGATTGGGAATGTCATTGCGGCAAGTACAAGCGCATCCGCTATAAAGGCATTATCTGCGATAAGTGCGGTGTTGAGGTAACTCGCAGCAAGGTTCGCCGTGACCGCATGGGTCATATCGAGCTGGCAGCTCCTGTATCCCATATCTGGTACTTCAAGGGTATTCCTAGCCGTATGGGCTTGATTCTTGACATTTCTCCTCGTAATCTGGAAAAGGTACTGTATTTTGCAAGCTACATTGTTCTGGATCCGGGCGAGACTCCCCTCAGCAAAAAACAACTGCTTAGCGAAAGCGAATATATGGAAGCTCGTGACAAATATGGTGACGGCTTCAAGGTAGGCATGGGTGCTGCTGCTGTTAAGGCTCTGCTGGAGGAAATTGATCTGCAGGGCTTGACTGATGAGCTCCGTGTTGAAATGAAGGAGGTAACCGGCCAACGTAAAATTCGTGCTGTTCGCCGCCTTGAGGTTTGCGAAGCATTCCTGAAATCCGGCAATCGTCCTGAATGGATGATTATGGATGTAGTACCGGTTATTCCCCCTGAGCTGCGCCCCATGGTGCAGCTGGACGGTGGCCGTTTTGCTACCTCCGACCTGAACGATTTGTATCGCCGCGTTATCAACCGTAACAACCGCTTGAAACGTTTGTTAGAGCTGAACGCTCCTGATATCATCGTTCGTAATGAAAAACGTATGCTGCAGGAAGCAGTAGATGCTCTGATCGACAACGGCCGCCGCGGTCGTCCTGTAACCGGTCCTGGCAACCGTCCTCTAAAATCCCTGTCCGACATGCTCAAGGGTAAACAAGGCCGTTTCCGTCAGAACTTGTTAGGTAAACGTGTTGACTACTCCGGTCGTTCCGTAATCGTAGTTGGTCCTGAGCTGAAGATGCATCAATGCGGTCTGCCTAAGGAAATGGCACTGGAGCTGTTCAAACCCTTCGTAATGAAGCGTTTGGTAAACAGTGAAAAGGCTGGCAATATCAAGAGTGCTAAACGCATGGTAGAGCGTGCAGACGCAGTTGTATGGGATATTCTGGAAGAGGTAATCAAGGAGCATCCCGTACTTCTGAACCGTGCACCGACCCTGCATAGACTTGGTATTCAGGCGTTCGAGCCTATTCTGTCCGAAGGCCGTGCAATTAAGCTGCATCCTCTGGTATGTACTGCTTACAACGCAGACTTCGATGGTGACCAGATGGCTGTCCATCTGCCCCTGTCCGTAGAGGCTCAGGCTGAAGCACGTATGCTGATGATGTCCGTAAACAACATTCTGGCTCCTAAAGACGGCAAACCGGTAGCAGTTCCTACCCAGGATATGATTTTGGGTGCTTACTACCTGACCATCATTAAAGAGGGTGCTAAGGGTGAAGGCAAACGCTTCAGCAGCATCGAGGAAGCACAGCTGGCATACTTCCATCAGGTTGTAGACCTGCAGGCTCTTATCAAGGTTTATGTTCCTAACTCCGAAATCTTTGAAGAGCCTAGCAATGAAGGTGTAAGCCTGGTAACAACCACCGTAGGTAATACCATTTTCAACGGCGAGCTGCCTGTGGAAATGCGTTACTATCATAAAGAAAAGGATGCCAATGGTAAAGAAGAATGGCATCTGGGCAAACTGATTGACAAGGGCGAAATGGGTAACCTGGTTGCTAAGGCTCACAAGCTGTATGGCAATCTGGGTACTGCTGAAGTCCTGGATATCGTTAAAAAGATGGGTTACGACAATGCTTGTAAAGCTGGTATCTCCATCGCAACCTCCGATATTCAGATTCCTGCAGAAAAAGCAGAAATTCTGGAAGCAACTGAAAAAGAGGTTGACAAGGTTGAGCGTTTGTTCCGCCGCGGCTTGATGAGTGAGGACGAGCGTTATCGTAAGGTTGTAGACCTGTGGACCAAGACCACTGATAAAGTAACTGAAAAGCTGATGGCTAACACCATGGATAAATTTAATCCTGTGTATATGATGGCTAACTCTGGTGCTCGTGGTAACAAGCAACAGATTCGTCAGCTGGCAGGTATGCGTGGTTTGATGGCTGACCCCTCCGGTCGTATTATTGACCGTCCTATCAAGGCAAACTTCCGTGAAGGTCTGACCATCTTGGAATACTTTATTTCTACTCACGGTGCTCGTAAAGGCTTGGCCGATACTGCACTGCGTACTGCTGACTCCGGTTACCTGACCCGTCGTCTGGTTGACGTTGCTCAGGACGTAATCGTTCGCGAGGACGACTGCGACGTTGTTGGCATGAACCTTGTTAAAGAGCGTAATCGTCTGGCTAAATCTGTTCTGGGCTGTAGCCAAAACAAAATCCGTGAAAAGGTTATGGGTCGTACTCTGGCATCCGGCATCATGGGTGAAGATGGCAGTCTGATTGCTGAAGCAGATACCAACATTACTGAAGAGCTGTTCAATAAGCTGCTGGAGGCTAAGGTTGAGGAAATCAATCTCTACAGCAACGATGATATGAATGGTGATGAAGTAGAAAACGTTCGTATTAACATTAGTGAGGAATATGCTCACAAGGTTATGAAGGAAGCAATGATGCACAACTTCAATAATAAAGAGGTTGCTGCTGATATTGTTAACGGCGAAGGCACTGTTATGGCAGCTGCTGGTGCTACCATGACTGAAGAAATTATTGATGCTATTCTTGCAGACGGCACTGTTAAGGAAATGCGTATCCGCAACAACGATATTGCTGGTATCGAGGTTGAGGCTATTACCGAAGGCAAGAAAGTTGTTGAAAAACTGTATGACCGTATCATTGGCCGTAATCTGGCAGAAAATATCTGCGACGAAAATGGCGAGGTTATCTACCATATTAATGAATATGTTACCGAGGACATGGCGGAACATATCTGCAAGCTGCGTACTAAGGTTAAAATCCGTAGCGTGCTGACCTGTAAATCCAAGTACGGCGTATGCCGTAAGTGCTATGGCCGCAACCTGGCAACCGGCAAAAACGTTGATGTAGGTGAAGCAGTTGGTACTATCGCAGCTCAATCCATCGGTGAACCTGGTACTCAGCTGACCATGCGTACCTTCCATACCGGCGGCGTTGCAGGCGGCGATGATATTACTCAAGGTCTGCCTCGTGTCGAAGAGCTGTTCGAAGCTCGTAAGCCTAAACATCCTGGTATGCTGACTGAAAACAGCGGTATTGTACACATCTCTAATGATGGTGGCAGCCGTCGTGTAATAGTTACTGGTGCTGATGGCCTAGGCCAGGAATACAGCATTCCTTATGCTGCTAAGCTGGCAGTTGTTGAAGGTCAGGAAATCAACAAGGGCGATCGCTTGACTGAAGGTTCCCTGAATCCTCATGATGTGCTGCGTATCAGCGGCGTAAAAGCTGCTCAAAACTACCTGGTATCTCAGGTAGTAGGCGTATACCAATCTCAAGGTGTAGGTATTAACTCCAAGCATATCGAGGTTATGGTACGTCAAATGATGCGTAAAATCCGCATTGAGGAATCTGGTGATACTACAATGCTGCCTGGCGAGGACGTTGATGTTGCAGAATTTGAAGAGCAGAATGCAGAGATGCTGGAAACCGGCAGAGAGCCGGCTGAAGGTCGTCCCATTCTCCTTGGTATCACCAAGGCTTCTCTGGCAACTGACTCCTTCCTGTCTGCTGCATCCTTCCAAGAAACCACTCGCGTGCTCACCGATGCTGCAATCAAGGGCAAGGTTGATCCGTTGCTTGGTCTTAAGGAAAACGTTATTATTGGTAAGCTGATTCCGGCTGGTACTGGCATGAGCCGTTACCGTGATATTAAGGTTAAATACAAATCCGAAACTCCGGAAGAATAAGCCAATCTAAATTAAGCTGCTTGAGCAGTTCCCTTTGGGGCTGCTCGGCAGCTTTTTTGTTGGCAGGAAGATAATAAAATATAAGCTATACCTTTAACGCAGGCCGTAAACATGCTATAATAAAACAAAAACTTATGGAGAAGAAGAATGCTTATAAAAAAGTTTCCTATACCTACAAGAATAGATTATGTACCCTCTCCCTATGAGCCTGATGAGGATGGTGTTCAGGATGTTGGCTACAAGTCCGGCACACTTAGTGACGGACGAGGCTACCGGCTGGAATGCTGGCGTATGGACGATATGCTGATGATAACAATAATGTTTTCTGATTTAGCCTTGGAGGGCTATAAGCGTGAGGATATGCCCCTGCTTTTAGAGGGCGAAGGGCTGGTAAGCTTTTTAGGTGAACGCAGACCTTTGCAGGCAGCACGTACAACTGATGATGCAGGAAATTCTGTGTGGGCCATTAATATGATGCTGCAAAACAATAAGGGTAAAATTGCGGAGCTGTCCTTGGAGCTGCACAGCTATCGTTCCTTTGGCTTGAAATAGCCTAAAATAAATTTTGGAGGGAATATACTATGGAAAAAGAGCGTTGCAATGAGCCAAACTGCACCTGTCCTAAAACTACCTGCCCACGTCACGGCAAATGCTGTGAATGCATCATGAATCATCGTGAGCATGGTTCTCTGGTATTCTGTATGAGAGATATTGCTGAAAAACAAAAATAAGAAGCAGACTGTCGATATTTATTGTCGGCAGTCTTTTAATATCTATGGCGTAAAAATTTTAAGCTAAAATTCAGCTGGCTGCTGTAATATGTACTATGAATAAGAGTCAGTGGAGGGTGAGAAAATGAAAATATTACTTGCTGAGGACGATTTGAATTTAGGCAAACTCTTAAGCATACTGCTGCGGAAGCGTAATATAGCTGTAACATGGGTTGAAGATGGCGAGGCTGCCTACGAAAAGGTATACAGCGATGGCTATGATGTTCTTGTTCTGGACTGGATGATGCCACGCTTAAGCGGTATAGACCTGTGTAAGCGTCTTAGGGAAGAGGAGTATCAGGGAAGCATATTACTGCTTACCGCTAAGGATACGGTGGCTGACAAGGTTCAGGGACTTAATGCAGGTGCTGATGACTATCTTGTCAAGCCCTTTGATGTTGAGGAGCTGACAGCACGTTTAAACGCTCTTAGCCGTCGTCAGGCACAATATATAGAAAATAATATTCATTATGGTGGTTATGTGCTGGAGGCAGGAACCTACTGCTTTATGTATGGTGATGCTAGGGTGGAGCTCCGTCCTAGAGAATACAAGCTTTTGGAAATACTGCTGCGTAATAAGGGCCATGTTATGCCCAGAGATGTGCTGCAGGACAGAATCTGGGGGCTTGAAAGCAATGTGACCGAAAATAATCTGGATGTACATATTAGAATGCTGCGAAAAAAAATCTTGGAGCTGAATAACGAGGAGCTTATTAAGACTATGCGTGGAGTTGGCTATTATGTTGAATGATGCCTTTGAAGGACTGCGAAAAAGGCTGACAATAATTTATACAGCAATCCTAAGCACCATAATAATTGCTATTTTAGCAGTAGCCTATACCTTTATCTGGTGGGAAATCATTAGCCATGAAAAAGATGAGCTGGTGGCACAGGCTTACCATGAGGCTGAGGAATGGCTTAACAGCGGCGAACTGCCCTGCTCACAGACATCTCTTAAGGACGGCAGTATGTTAGCCTATTTTGTCACTATGGATAATAAGACAGTTATTCTGGAGCAGCTTGGCAGTGGCCCTCAGGGACGAGCTATTATCAGTCATAGGAATGATTGGCCTAAAAAGCTTGAAGGTACAAGAATTTTAAGAATGCATGGTGTAGATGCTGTCAATTCTTCTGAACGGTATCGTTATCTTTCTGCAGTAGTGCCTGTCCAGAAGGACAATAATGTTATAGGCAAGCTGTATATGTTCAAAAATATTGAATTTTATTATAATGCAGCCTACAAGACATTGTTTATACTGTTGTGCATAGCTCTGCTGTTGGTTTTGGGTGCTGGTGGTATCAGTTACTGGTTGGCAGGTATTAATATTAGACCAATTAGGAGAATGTACGAAAGGCAAAAGCAGTTTACAGCAGATGCCTCTCACGAAATGCGTACTCCCTTAGCTGTTATAAGATTAGCTGTCACTGCCCTGCGGGAGGATAATGATAGTAAATACAGCAGCTTTGCCTCTGAATCACTACAGATGCTTAATAATGAAGTGGACAGCATGAGCAGGCTTACGCGAAGGCTTATGGAGTTGGCACGCAGTGAACAGGAATCTGACAGCCTGCTTACGGAGCGTGTAGACCTTAGTGCTCTATGTGAGAATACAGCTGAGCAGCTAAGACTTTTAGCTAAGGAAAAGAGCATAGATTTGGCGGATTTTGTTGAGCCTGAGCTGTATCTTAAGGGCGATGCCGAAGGCTTGAAAAGATTGCTTATCATTCTTTTGGATAACGCTATTAAGTATTCTGCTGGCGGCAGCAGAATTACTCTGCGTCTGTTTAAGAGCGACAACCAGGTTCATCTTGAGGTAGCTGACGAAGGCGAGGGAATTAAGGACGATGATAAAAAGCTTGTTTTTGACCGCTTTTATCGCGTGGACAAGGCTCGCAGCCGTAGTCAGGGTGGGTTTGGTCTAGGCTTGTCTTTGGCTCAAACCATCGCCAAGCAGCATGATGCTGTTATCAGAATTCTTGACAACAATCCTAAGGGTACAATTATGCAGGTTGTTTTTTCTGAGAAAATGAAATAAAAATTAATATCCCCTTCAAGCAAGATTAAGAATACAGTTCTATACTGTAAAAAAACTTGAGGGGGATTTTTTATGTCGAAGAAATATTGGTTATTTCTCTTATTGGCGGCTGTAACAATACTGTTTATGGGCAACAGTGTCCTTTATGTTACAGACAGCGTGGAGTCTAATTATGCTTTAACTGCTAAGGAGATGGTACTAAGCGGTGATTGGCTTTCTCCACAAATATATGGACGCTATTGGTTTGACAAACCCATACTATTCTATTGGCTTACAGCTTTAGGCTTTAAGCTATTTGGCTTTAACGAATTTGGAGCACGTTTTTTTCCGGCAGTGTTCGGATTTGGTGCTATATGTTTGGCTGCCTATGGCGGAACAAAGCTATATAACGAGCGAGTAGGCTGGCTTAGTGGCTTTATACTTTTAAGCAGTGTGGAATTTTTTCTGATAAGTAAATCAATTATTACCGATGCAGTTCTGTTTTTGTTCTTTAGCGCGGCTTTGCTATTCTTTTATCTTGGCTATAGGGAAAATCGTAAAAGCTATTGGTATGCTATGTATATTAGTACTGGCCTAGCTATATTGACTAAGGGACCTATTGGAGTGCTGCTGCCAGGTATGATTATAGTCTTGTTTTTGCTTTGGCAAAGGGATTGGCAGATATTTAAGAAATGCCATTTATTCAGTGGAATACTGCTTTTTAGTGTGGTGGCCTTTCCCTGGTATATTGCTATGTATACTATTCATGGCAGTGAATTTATTAATACCTTCTTTGGCGTTCACAATTATCTGAGAGCAACTGTATCTGAGCATCCGCGAGATAATGTAATTTATTACTATACATTAGTAAATATTTTGGCTCTATTTCCTTGGTGTTTGCTCATTCCTTGGGTTTTATGGAGAAGATTGTACGAGCGTAATTATCATATACAGGCAAGAGAAGGCTTTTTGTTGATTTGGATAGGTGCTATATTTTTCTTCTTTCAAAGTATGGCCACCAAATACATAACCTATACATATCCTTTGCTATTTCCGGCAGCAATTATTCTAGGCCATATATTGGATAAGTATGGAGATAAATGTTTATATAAAGGCTTTAATCAGCTATTTGTGGCATTTCTTACCATGCTTGTAGGTAGTGCGTGGTGGTGCAATGTGCAGGGAATTTTGCCAATACAGGAGCTATATCTTTTGCCTGTAGGTTTGCTTGTTGGAATTTTACTTTATTATGCTTTTCAGTATATGCAGGTAAAAAAATTCATTGGCGTTGGTTGCATTTGCCTATGCTTTTATCTGTCTCTGATATATGCAGTAGCTGTTCCTTTGACAGAGTACAGGTCTGGGAAGGAGCTGGGTTTAACTCTAAAGCTTAACAATGTGTCAGAGGTTGGCGCTTATGGTTCCTATCCAACATCAGCAGTATTTTACAGTGATGCTAAAATATATAAGTTGCTTAAGCGCAATGATATTGACAGCTATAGACCACACGCTATGTCTTGGAGTAGTAAAAACGTAATGCCATTTGCTGTTATGGAAGAAGCTAATTTTGATAGGGTGGCTGTAAAATATAAAAACCTTAGGGATTTTTATCGGGCTGAGGGCGCCATGTGGCAGCCTGTTGGATACTGCAAGGAATGGATATTACTAGAACATAAAAAATTGTAAAAAACCTCTTGCATTTTAAAAAATCTGTGCTATAATAACGTACATAAGTAAATATTGAGTGGATGATGCATATGGGAGAAGGCAATGCCTACCGAAGGAGCAAAACTCTCAGGTGCTTCGTAAGAAGCGTAAACCGTATGTGGACACAACTCTGGAGAGTCCCTTAAATGGGCGCCGAAGGTGCACGGATGACAACATCCTTATCTCTCAGGCCAAAGGACAGAGAAATGCTTACGTTATGGTATTTTATTTACCGTTGCGTCATTGACTTTCTACCGGAGTATTTTATTATACTCCGGTTTTTTATTTACTTGATATCATTCTTATTATAAGGGAGAGAGAAGTATGTTAGAAATTTTGACTCAAATCAACACATTTGTATGGGGCCCACCCCTGCTGCTTTTATTGGTAGGTACGGGCATCTACCTGACCATCAGACTGCACCTGCTGCAGGTTGTAAATCTGCCTTCTGCTTTAAAGCTGATTTTCTGTGCTAAGAGCGATGGTCACGGCGACGTTTCCAGCTTTAAGGCTTTGTGTACTGCACTGGCAGCAACTGTTGGTACTGGTAACATCGTAGGTGTTGCTACTGCTATTAAGGCTGGTGGTCCTGGTGCTCTGTTCTGGATGTGGCTGGCAGCTTTCTTTGGTATGGCTACTAAATATGCCGAATGCCTGCTGGCAGTTAAATATCGTTCTGTTGACGCTAATGGCAATATTGCCGGTGGTCCTATGTACTACATTGAAAAGGGCCTTGGCGAGAAGTATCGTCCCTTGGCAATTATGTTTGCTGTATTTGGTATCCTGTGCGCATACTTCGGTATCGGTACCTTTGCTCAAGTAAACTCTATTGTTGAAATTACCCACATTTCCGCAGGTATCCCTGTTATCTACACTGGTATTGCTCTGACTGTTGTTGTTACAGCAGTAACCATCGGCGGTCTGCATTCCATTGCAAACGTTGCCTCTAAAGTTGTTCCTGCCATGGCTTTGTTATACTTTCTGACTACTGTTGGTATTCTGATCAGCTTTGCCGATCAGGTTCCTACTGCAATCAAAATGGTTCTTGACAGTGCTTTCAACGAAACCGCTGCACAAGGTGGTTTCCTGGGCGCAAGCGTAATGCTGGCAATGCGCAGTGGTGTTGCCCGCGGCGTATTCTCCAACGAATCTGGTTTAGGCAGTGCTCCTATCGTTGCTGCAGCAGCTAAAACTAAATGGGCTGCAGAGCAAGGTCTTGTTTCTATGACTGGTACCTTTATTGATACCATTATAGTTTGCACTCTGACTGGTCTTACTCTGATTGTTACCGGCGTATGGTGTGGTCCTTTAAACGGCGCAGCTATGACAGAATGTGCTTACAACATGGCATTCCCTGGCTTTGGCAGCATGCTGCTCTTGGTTGCACTGGTGCTCTTTGCCTTTACCACTATTCTAGGTTGGAACTATTATGGCGAGCGCTGCACCGAATATCTCTTTGGTGTTAAAGCAATTATGCCTTACCGTATTATCTTCATTATGCTGATTGCCAGCGGTCCCTTCATGAAATTAGAAGAAATCTGGGTTTTGGCAGATATTGTTAATGGTTTGATGGCAATACCTAACTTGATCGCGCTGCTGGCGCTGTCCGGTGTAGTTGTTGCTGAAACTAAGGCATATCGCAAGCATCTGCAGGAAGAAAAAGAATAATATTAAAAATCGTCACAGCGAACGTCATGTTCAAGCTGTGACGATTTTCTTTTTCAGCCAGATGAAAGGAATTGTTTTCAAAGGCTGCATATGTAGAAGAATTGCTTGGTACTAACTATGTAAGTGAGAAGATAGTTGGTTTCAGATATGCTTAATAAATAAAAAAGGGTCTTGCTTAAGCATTAATAGAATAGATAGTAATAATGAAATCTACAATTAGGATTTGTCCGTAAACGAGAAAACAGCCTGCAGGGGATGTGCAGGCTGTCTCTCTTAGGAAAGCTGTTTATGATGAATTTGATGGGAAGGGTGTAACAAGTCTTCCTTGCTACACTCATAGTATACTACATTGTTTTGACAGAAAAAGGGCATACCATTGAAGAAAATGTGAAAACTTCATCATAAATGGATATATGACGATTTATGATGAGTTCAAAATGGGTAAAAACACTGCGCATGCAATATATAGTGTATAATTCTAACCAAAAGCAGTACAATATATACTATATATTGTAATAACCGCTTATGATGAATTACAAGCTTTATATAAATTCTTTTATGATAAATTTCAAGTATATAAAAGAAACATTTATATACCAAATTTGAATTTCAGTAGTAGAGCGTATAATCAGTCTTAAATTATTTAACATATTGATATGGGATTTATAAAATAACTAGTAATTGCAGTAGTAAGATTTTTTTGTAGCTATTCTGATGTTGGATAAGCAAACGGTTAACTTTCTGACTAAACAGGATGGTTTAAATGTGCTTTTCTCTAGTTAGAAGTTTTCAATAATTAATAAAGTTTTGTATTAATAATCTGAAAAAAGTGAAAATAATCTATAGTGTAAAGAATGTAACGAATTTATCAGGAATAGAGTATACTAATAAAATTTTTCAAAAAAACTTGACTTCCATTAGTACGTATGGAGTGGACTTTTGCTCAAAATGTTTTGTTTTAATGTTTGCCATACGTGGACTAAAGGACGAAAATTTAGAAAAAGTACACTAAAATAGTGTAAATTAACCTAGAAATAGTACTAATAAAGATATTAAAGTGATAAAATATTACAGTTTTCACCATATTGCCACAATAAGTGTGCAGTGGTATAATGCTTTTAACTTAGTAATGAGCTGCACTAAAAGCTGCAGCGTTTGGAAGAGAGGGTTATATTATGAAAATGAATAAGACTTTATCTGTATTAGTTGCTTCCGCTGTTGTTTTAGGTGCATTGACTGGTTGCGGCGGTGATAAAAAAGAAGCAAGCAATGCTGACGTTGTCAAGGTTGGCGTATTCCTGCCTCTGACCGGTGATAACGCTGCTGGCGGCGAGTTAGAGCTCCGCGGCATCAAACTGGCACACAAGCTCCATCCTGAAGTATTAGGCAAAAAGGTAGAGCTGGTAATTGCCGATAATAAATCTGATAAAGCAGAGGCTGCTTCTGTTGCAGCTCGTCTGATTGAAAAAGACAAAGTTGTTACACTGCTTGGTTCCTATGGATCTTCCCTGTCCATGGCAGCAGGCAACATTGTAAAAGAGAGCAAGGTTCCTGCAATTGGCACTTCCTGCACCAATCCTCAGGTAACTGCTAACAACGATTACTATTTCCGTGCTTGCTTTATCGATCCCTTCCAAGGCACTGTAATGGCAAACTACGCTTACAAAAACGGTGCTCGTAAGGTTGCAATCGTACAGGAAGTTTCCAATGACTACTCCGTAGGTCTGGCTAAATTCTTCGTAGAAGCATTTAAAAACCTGACCGGCGATCCAGACTGCATCATCGACGTTGCCAACTATCAAACCGGTGATAAAGACTTCACTGCAGTTCTGACCAACCTGAAGGCTAAAAATCCTGATGCAGTATTTGCACCTGGTAACTTTACTGAATCTGCACTGCTGATTAAGCAAGCTCGTCAATTGGGCATTGAAGCTCCCTTTATGGGCGGCGATACCTGGGAAACTCAAGAGTTCATCGATGTTGGCGGCAAGGATGTTGAAGGCGCAGCACTGAGCACCGCATTCGATCGTGAAAAAGCATCCACTGAAGAAGCTAAAAAATTCCTGAAAGCTTACACCGAAGAATATAAGGGTGAGCCTTCTGCACTGACCGCTCTTGGCTATGACTCCTACCTGATTGCTATTGATGGTATCAAACGTGCTAACAGCTTAGAGCCTCAAAAAGTACGCGATGCTATCGCAGCTACTAAAGATCTGGAAGCTGTAACCGGTAAAACCACTCTTGATCAAAACGGCGATGCTATTAAAGCTGCTGTAATCAAGAAAGTTACCGACGGCAAATTCAAATTCTTCGAATTCGTTGACGTAAAATAATTAAGTAACTGGTAATATGCTCCCACTTCCCGAGGAGGCGGGAGCATATTTATTAGTAGAATTTTTGGTGGTGAAATAATGGAACTATTTGCTGCATTATCTAATATGACAGCGGTCAGCCTGGCCCAGCACTTAGCCAATGGTATTTCTCTAGGCAGCCTGTATGCATTGATTGCGATTGGCTACACTATGGTATACGGCATCCTGCTGATGATTAACTTCGCTCACGGCGATATTGTTATGATGGCCTGCTACTTTGCATTCTTTGGAATTACTGTATTTCATATTCCTTGGTATATTACCTTTTTCGGCGTTATTGCCGCAACGGCACTATTAGGTGTGCTTATTGAACGTACTGCTTACAGACCTTTGCGTGAGGCTCCGAAAAACTCCGTTCTTATTTCTGCAATTGGTGCATCCTTCTTATTGGAGAACCTGGCAAACTATCTGTTCAGTGGTCGTCCCCTGCGCTTCCCGGATATTCCGCTGCTGAGCCAGAATGTAAGCTTTGGCGAAATTCAGATTCAGGCGATTTGTCTGGTAATCCCCGTAATCACTATGCTTAGCCTTTATGTACTGCTGTACATCGTTAACAAGACTAAAGTAGGCATGGCAATGCGTGCTGTATCTAAGGACTATGAAATTGCCAGAGTTATGGGTGTTGACATTGACAAGGTTATTTCCATGACCTTTATTATTGGCAGTGCTTTAGCAGCTATCGGCGCCTTTATGTGGGGCGTACGTTATCCTGGTATTACTCCTATGTTAGGCGTTATGCCCGGTCTGAAATGCTTTATCGCAGCCGTAATCGGCGGTATCGGCAACATTAAGGGCGCTGTAATCGGCGGCTTTATCCTTGGCTTAGGTGAGGTTCTGATTGTAGCCTTCTTCCCGCAGCTGTCCGGTTATCGTGATGCTTTTGCATTCATCGTTTTGATTATTATCCTGTTCTATAAGCCTACTGGCTTATTAGGTGAAAAAACTACGGAGAAGGTGTAAACATGAGCAACAAAAGAGATATACTGCTGACTGTAGTAGGCCTGGTTGCTATGTTTGGCTTTGCCTGCTTCGCTCAGCTTGAAATGGATTCCTATGTGCGCAGAATCACCAATTTGTGCCTGATTTACGCAATTATCGGTCTGTCCATGAACATTACTAACGGCTTTGCTGGTCAATTCAGCTTAGGTCAAGCTGGCTTTATGGCGGTAGGTGCCTATGTGGTTGGTATTTTTACTGTTCCTGTAGAGCTGCGTGAGAACGTTTTCTACGCTGTACCTATGCATCCTGCGATTGCAGATATTCAGTTCCCTTTGTGGCTGGCGCTTTTACTTGGCGGTTTGCTTTCCGCGTTGATAGCATTCCTAATTGGTACTCCCGTACTGCGCCTGCGTGGTGATTATTTGGCCATTGCAACCCTGGGCTTTTCCGAAATTATCCGCATCATTATTACTAATGCGCAAAGCATTACTAACGGTGCCTTAGGTATTAAGGATATTCCTACCATTAATGATGTGCGCTTGATTTTCCTGATTACCGCTGTTGTCTTTGTTTTTGTAACCTGCCTTATCAATTCCTCCTACGGTCGTGCCTTCAAGGCTATTCGTGAGGACGAAATTGCGGCAGAGGCAATGGGTATCAACCTGTTCAGACATAAATGTCTGGCGTTTATGATCAGTGCTTTCTTTGCAGGTATTGGCGGCGGCCTGTACGCAACCCTGCTTGGTACTGTTGACCCTAAAAACTTCCTCTTTACATTGACCTACAACTTCCTGCTGATTATCGTATTAGGCGGTATGGGCAGCATCACCGGCAGCATGCTGGGTTCCATTATCGTAACTGCAGGTCTTGAATATCTGCGTATTTTCGACGAACCCTTGGAGCTGTTTGGCACTGCAATTCCGCTGTTCCGTCCTGGCTTTAGAATGGTTATGTTCTCCGTTCTCCTTATGGCCTGCGTACTGTTTTGGCGCAAGGGTATTATGGGTACCGAAGAATTTACCTGGCAGAAGCTTATTGACTTCCTGAAAAACCCCTTAAAACGCTTTAAACAGAAAGGAGCTAAATTATGAGCACCATTCTGAAAACTGATAATATGACCATGCGCTTTGGCGGTGTAACTGCTGTTTGCCAACTGAAGCTGGAGATTCCTGAGCATAAGATTGTTGCACTCATAGGTCCTAATGGCGCTGGAAAAACTACTGCTTTTAATATGATTACCGGCGTATATACTCCGACTGAAGGCGATGTAATCTACACTCTGCCTAATGGTGAGCAGAAAAAGATTACTGGTATGCGCCCCAGCGAGATTGCTAAAATCGGCATTGCCCGTACCTTTCAGAACATTCGTCTGTTCAAGGATTTGTCCGTATATGAAAATGTTCTTATTGCAAAGCATCTGCATATGAAGTCTGACTTTCTGTCTGCGGCGCTGCATCTTCCTTGGTACAATAAAGAAGAACGTGCTATGGAGGCCGATGTAGAAAAGCTGCTTCGCTCTGTTGATTTGTGGGATTTAAAGGATGAAAAGGCATCCAACCTGCCCTATGGACAGCAGCGTCACTTGGAGATTGTCCGTGCATTAGCTACTAATCCTAGAGTATTGCTTTTGGATGAGCCTGCAGCAGGCATGAACCCTCATGAAACTGATGAACTGACTGAGTTTATCCGTAAGATTCGTGATGAATATGACTTAACCATTTTTATGATTGAGCATCATATGGATTTGGTTATGGAAATTTCTGACAAGATTTATGTATTGGATTTTGGTATGGAAATTGCTCAGGGCAATCCTGAGGAAATCCAAAATAATGCCCGTGTTATTGAGGCTTACCTGGGGGTGGATGACTAATGCTTAAGGTTGATGATTTACACGTAGCCTATGGTGGCATTGAAGCCCTCAAGGGTATTTCCTTAGAGGTTCCTGAGGGAAAAATTGTTACTCTGATTGGTGCTAACGGTGCAGGCAAAAGTACGCTTCTTCGTACTATTATGGGCTTAGAAAAGCCCACTAAAGGAAAAATTACCTATAATGATAAAGAAATTACCGGTCTGAATTCACAAAAAATTGTAACCAGTGGTATTACTCTTGTTCCTGAGGGTCGTCGAGTATTCCCCAATCTTACTGTATTGGAGAACCTGAAAATCGGTGCGTATCTTCGCAATGACACTGAGGAAATAGAGAAGGATATTAAGTGGATTTATGAAATGTTCCCGCGTTTAGAGGAACGCAGCTGGCAGATGGCTGGTACCCTTTCTGGTGGTGAGCAGCAAATGCTGGCTCTTGGCCGTGCATTGATGTGCAGACCTAAGGTTATTATGATGGACGAGCCCTCCCTTGGTCTTGCTCCCCTTGTAATTAAGGATATTTTCTACATTATCCAGGACATTAATCGTCGCGGCGTAACTATTTTGCTGATTGAGCAAAATGCTAATATGGCTCTCAAGGTTGCGGATTTGGCCTATGTACTGGAAACCGGCAAGATTACCATGACTGGCAGTGGTAAGGAGCTTTTGGAAAATCCAGAGGTTAAGGCTGCTTATTTGGGTAAGAAAAAATAAGTAATTTATAAATAGTCAACCATCTTTGCGAAGTTGGTTGACTAATTTTTTTTGTACATATATAATTAGTAGGTACATGAATATTTGGGAGGCAATCCTGTGATAAAGATAGAAGATTTAAAGCATTACTATACAGATGCTGATGGTAATACAGTCAAGGCTCTTGACGGTGTCAGCTTGGAGATTGAACAGGGTGAATTTGTAGCTGTTATTGGTGCCAACGGAAGTGGCAAATCTACTATGGCACGTCATCTAAACGCTCTGCTTCTGCCTACTGAAGGCAAGGTGATGGTAAGTGGTTTGGATACCTGTGACGAGGACAAGCTGTGGGATATCCGTCAGCAGGTAGGCATGGTATTTCAAAATCCTGACAATCAGATTGTAGCAGCTATTGTAGAAGAGGACGTAGCTTTTGGACCTGAGAATATTGGTGTTCCGCAGGCAGAAATTCGTCCAAGAGTAGAAAAGGCTTTAGCTGCAGTTGGCATGAGCGACTATGCTAAGCACGCACCTCATTTATTAAGCGGCGGCCAAAAGCAGCGTGTTGCTATTGCAGGGATTATGGCCTTGGAGCCTAAATGTATTGTTTTGGACGAGCCTACAGCTATGCTGGATCCTCAGGGACGTAAGGAAATTGTGGCAACTGTGTCCAAGCTGAACAAAGAAAAGAACATTACCATTGTTTATATTACTCACTATATGACTGAGGCTCTGGCTGCTGATAGAGTAGTGGTTATGGAAAAGGGGCATATCCGTTTTATGGGCACTCCTAAAGAGGTGTTCAGCCGTGTTGATGAGCTGGAGCAGCTAGGGCTGGAGGCACCATTGGCTGCCAAGGCTGCCAATGAGCTGCGTAAGGGCGGATTAAAGCTGCCCAAGGATATTATTACAGATGAGGAGTTAGCGCAGGCATTATGTCAATAAAATTAACTAATGTTTTTCATACATATTCCAAGGGAACTCCCTTTGAGCGCCGTGCCTTAAACGATGTTTCATTGGAAATATCCAAGGGAGAGTTTGTTGCTATAATCGGCCATACAGGCAGCGGCAAATCTACCCTGGTACAGCACTTAAATGGCCTTTTAAAGCCTACAGAAGGCAAGGCCTTTATTGATGAGGTAGATTTGTCTGGCAAAGGGACAGAGGTAAAGGCTGCCCGTCAACAGGTTGGTATGGTATTCCAATACCCTGAGCATCAGATTTTTGCAGAAACTGTTTTTGAGGATATTGCCTTTGGTCCTCGTAACAAAGGTTTTAATGAGGACGAGGTTGCTAAACAGGTGCGCGAAGCAATGGCTTTTGTTGGCCTTGATTATGACACCTATGCTCAGCGTTCACCATTCCAATTAAGTGGCGGACAGATGCGCAGAGTTGCTATTGCTGGCGTAGTTGCTATGAATCCTGATTATTTGGTATTGGATGAGCCTTCTGCAGGACTGGATCCATGCAGCCGCAATGCAGTTTTTAAGGAAATATTAGAGCTGCATAAAAGCCGTGGTATTGCTATTGTGCTTGTAACTCATAGTATGGAGGAGGCTGCTAAGTACGCTGACAGAATGTTGGTAATAAATGGCGGTAAGGTAATGTTTGACGGTAAGCCTATGGAAATTTTCCGTAATCATAGTCAGGAGCTTATCGCTGTTGGTATGGACGTACCGCAGGTATTTAAACTAGCGGATTTACTGCGTCAGCGTGGTCTGCAGCTGCCTGAAAATATTAAGGACGAACAGGCTTTGATTAAGGCTATCAAAAAAGCAAGGGAGATGAAATAATGTTAAGTGATATTACTCTTGGACAATATTTCCCAGGCAATTCCTTTATTCATCGCTTGGACCCTAGAACAAAAATTTTAGCCACATTAATCTATATTGTAGCAATATTTTTTGCTAATACACCCTTGACCTATGGATTGCTGGCAGGATTTGCGGCCATAGTAATTTTTGTGTCCAGATTGCCTTTAGGTTTGGTCTTCAGCTCCTTGAAGCCTATTTGGATTATTGTTGTTTTAACCATGCTGATTCATATGTTTACAGCACCGGGTGAAAATATAGTTTATGCTTGGAAGTTTTTAAAGGTAACAGCAGAAGGCCTTGATTTAGGTATAAAGATGGCAGTTCGTCTCATTCTGCTGCTGCTGTTTTCCTCAATTTTGACATTTACTACTTCTCCCATTGTTCTTACGGACGGCATTGAAAAGCTTTTACGCCCATTTAAGGCTATTGGCGTACCTGCACATGAAATGGCTATGATGATGACTATTGCTCTGCGCTTTATTCCTACACTGTTAGAAGAAACTGACAGAATTATGAAGGCTCAGACAGCACGTGGTGCAGATTTTGGCAGTGGAAATATTTTGCAGCGCATGAAAAACATGCTGCCTTTATTGGTACCGCTTTTTATCAGTGCCTTTCGCAGAGCAGACGAGCTGGCAACAGCAATGGAAGCACGCTGCTATCGTGGTGGCGAAGGACGTACCAGAATGCATGAGCTTGCTTACAGCAGCCGTGATTATGTAGCCTTTATTTTGGTAATTGCCTTGGCGGCGGTGTTGGCATTCCTGCGTTGGGGAAACCTTGTATATTAAATATTAAGCTTTTGGGCGGTCTGCTGTAGTTCGGACCGCCATTATTTGTCAAAGGAGTAATTAATGCGTACAATAAAATTAGTTGTGGCCTATGATGGCAGCGGCTACCATGGCTTTCAAAAGCAGAAAAATGTAATAACGGTGCAGAATATTCTGGAGGAGGCCTTGGAAAAGTTGTGCGGCGAAGCAGTTGTAACTGCAGGTTCTGGCAGAACGGACGCCGGAGTGCACGCTTGGGCCCAGACCTTGACCTTTACTACTAATGGACGTATTCCCTGCTCCAATATGATACGCGCCTTAGGCTCTATTTTGCCGGTAGATATTGTTGCTATTAGTGCAGAAGAGGTTGAGGAAGGCTTTCATGCCCGCTTTAGTGCAAAGTGGAAGCGGTATCAGTACCGTATTCTGGTTAATGAATATAATAACCCTTTGGAAGTCAAGTATGCCTGGCAGCTTCGCGAGCAGCTTGATGTAAAGAAAATGAATGAGGCAGCTGCCATTCTCCTTGGCACCCATGATTTTTCTGCATTTCGCAGTAGTGGCAGTGTGGATAGTACGCCCATAAAGACTATCTACGAGGCAGGCTGGACAGAAAACAAGGGTGAGATGCTCTTTGATATTGCAGGCGATGGCTTTCTTTATCATATGGTGCGCAATTTAGTATGGTCCTTGGTACAGGTAGGACTGGGAAAACGCACTCCAGAAGATTTTGCGGCAGAGCTAAACTCCAAGCGCTGCGTCTTTTTGAGTTCACCAGCACCTGCTGAAGGACTGTATCTTGCACAGGTTTATTACAAACCATATCCTGAAAAATAGCTTTTTTAGGAATATCAGTAATTTTGTGTAAAAAAATTACAATTTTACCTGTTTTTGCCTTGACTTAAGGCGCAGAGTTAAGTATAATATATCTACGTGATTTTCCGCTCGATTTCACTAGCCCCGAAAAACGGTGAGAAGATCGCAGCTAACTATATAATTTTTGAAGTTTTAGAAAGTATATGGAGGGACATAAGGATGAAATCTTTTATGGCTAATCCGTCTAACATCGAACGTAAATGGTTCGTAGTTGACGCAGCTGATAAAACTCTCGGCCGTCTGGCTGCAGAGGTTGCAAAAGTCCTGCGCGGTAAGAACAAACCTACCTTTACCCCGCACATGGACACCGGTGATCACGTAATCGTTATCAATGCAGACAAGGTTGTTCTGACCGGTAAAAAACTGACTCAAAAAGTTTATTTCCACCACTCTGGTTACCTCGGCGGCGACAGCTATGTAAAAGCTGGCGACATGCTGAAGAAAAACCCCGTAAAAATGGTAGAGCTGGCTGTTAAAGGCATGATTCCCCACAACAAGCTGGGCGCTCAAATTTATGGTAAGCTTCACGTTTATGCTGGCGGCGAACATCCCCATGCAGCTCAAAAACCTGAAGTAATGGAAATCAACGTAAGATAACATCCGGGAGGGAACAATAAATGGCAGTAGTTACTTATAATGCAACTGGTCGTCGTAAATCTTCCGTTGCTCGCGTTCGCCTGGTTCCGGGTGAAGGCAACATCGTAATCAACGACCGTGAATTAAATCAATACTTTGGTCTGAAAACCTTAGAGCTGATTGTTAACCAACCGCTCGAAGTTACTGAAACCAAAGGCAAATATGACGTACTCGTTAACGTATGCGGCGGCGGCATCTCCGGCCAAGCTGGTGCTATCCGTCATGGCATTGCACGCGCTCTGCTGCAAGTTGACGCTGAATTCCGTCCTGCTCTGAAAAAAGCAGGCTTCCTGACTCGCGATCCTCGCGAAAAAGAACGTCGTAAATACGGCTTGAAGAAAGCTCGTAAAGCTTCCCAATTCTCCAAACGTTAATTTTTACATTATCGTCTGGCTGGAAGCTATCCAATCACAAAGCGCACAAAACCTCGCAACCATGTGGTTGCGGGGTTTTTTATTGCTTTATAGCATAGTGATAAAATTACATACATCTGTTTTGTTTTACATCTTGCTTGTAACACGAAAACGGCATTTTTTTACCGCACCGGAATATATGATGCGGTATTTTTATTTTAGTAAGAAATTATTCTTGTATACGATGAATATCTTGGCGCAAATATGGCACATAAGTGATGTCACTAGGAGCTATGCAATGAATAAACTTCTAAGAATATATGTAAAAATATCGTAATTCTAAGCAATTTTAGGTATTGATTTTAGTCATATCTATTAAGTATAATATAAATATAAAGACTATTTTTTTGTAATGGTATTTAAGGTGGTGGCGCTGTGTCAAGAAAAGCATATTCTGAAGAGGAAAGAGAGCGATTACGAAAACAGCTTTTGAGTATTACGTTGAAGAGCATTATAGAACGAGGCGTTGTTCATAGCAGTATAAATTATTTGTGTAAGGAGTTAGGCATATCCAAAACCTTCTTTTATAGCTTTTATTCCTCTAAAGAAGAGTTGATTTTAGACGCTATACGTTATCAGCAGCCTAAATTAATAGCTTTTGCAGAAGCTTTAATGGCGGATGAAAAGCAATCATGGCTGGAAGCTCTTGAAGTATTCCTGCGCAGATGCTGTGAGGGTTCCCAAAATGATATTGCCGTACTTTCTATTGAAGATGAACAAGAGGTTTATAAATGTCTTTCCGAAGATAATTTTAAGGCATTTCAGCAGGACCAGCTTGTATTCTATAAAAAAATATTGGAAATTTTTACCATATCTACAGATAATATTAATCCTAAACTGTTCGGTAATATGGTTTTGGCCATGATTATGACATACAAGGCAATTCCCAATACCATGCCTTTTTTATTTTCTGATGTGGCAGATGAAATGGTTGAATTTCAGCTACAGGCTATCTTAGCTGCGGCTGTAAAGTCAAAGGCAGAGAATAGTTAAGGAATAATGATAATTATTTATGTAAAATTCTTAAGCAAGATTTAAGGAGGGATAGATTATGACACTATCAAAACAACTTTTACCATGGAAATTTGAGAAGAACTTCAAGGAAAGAACCTTGGAGGCATGGTACATTTTTTCGCAGAATGAGGGAAAATTACGTCAGTTAATGAATAATGATAACTCTCGCGAAAAAGGTGACGAGATTATTAGATTAGCTGAAGGTGTTTTTGATGTGGCATTAAGTGATGTAGACTTTACTATAGGCTATAATGGTAAAAGATTTGAGGTCATTTTTTCACCTAATGGAAGCAAGGTGGAGCTGTTCAAACTTGTCTATTTTATTAACCATGCTCCTAAGGATTTACTAGAGGATTGGTCTTTTTCTGTAGGTCGTAAAGCAGATCCAGAGTTTTATCTATCCTTCGGTGATTTATCTATTGGTGCTAATGATGTACAGCTTTGGGTAGAAAAAACAGGGAAAACCTATATGGAGTTAGGGATGTATTGTTCTAAATTAGCGTTATTGCCGGTAGAACAGCGTCAGTCCTCCCATGGTATTTTATGCTTTTTAGCAAGTAAGGTTGTGGGCGAGCTTAATTTAATGGCCTTTGTAGACAGTGTAAATATATTAGCAGAGCCACTGCCTGAAAAGCCATATTTACTTAGTGATTTACCTGCATTGATGGAAAATATGAATCTCGACCTTAATATAACTGCAGAGGAATATCTTGATTGTGGTGTTACCTATGGCCGTAAGCCAAATGACGATGACACCTTGGAACTACGTATGGATGTAGTAAAGGGATTTATAGCATGTCCGTCATTATTTAATGAGTATTTAGATGGTGCTGCTTATAGCTTTGATTCTTTACATACAGACGGAGCTGTAGCTGGATTCATCTGCTATTCTCTGGAGGAGTTTGTAGGAGAGGATAAAGTTGATAAGGCTATGGTCTTTAATCAAGAACTTATAAAGTATTTAGAAAAATATGCAGGCTCTGATGTCTATACTTATATAGGTGACGCAGTAGGCAAGGATTACGGCTACTTAGATGTTATTGCTTGGGATTTGCCAGCACTTTTAGAGAATACTGCAGAATTCTTTAAAAATAATAAGTCTGCTAAGGTTGATTTCTATGGATTTAAAAGAGATAGCGAGGTCGTTAATCTTTGGCAGGGAAATGTTCTGCCTGCTGATGTAAATGAGACTACTGGTTCTATTTTATCTGCTGAAGATATAGAAGCTATAGAAAGCTTTATGGATGATGGTTCTGGATATTTTTATAAAATGGTAAATTATCTGGATAGCTTTGTGGCTGCTGGCATTAGTGAAGGTCGTTTTACAGAGCGTCAGGCAAGAGAGGATTTGCAGTTGGCCTTGTGGTATGCTTATGCCTATAATAATCTTGACCGCTATGATTTTTATTGGAAAACATTGCAGTGGATGCCAGCTTCTGAAAAGAACGCTAGTGGCTGCGCTACTTGGTATTATCGCTATTCCGTAGCATTGATGTATTGCAATAAGCTGGAAATGGCCCACAAATATGCAGAGCTTGGCGCTGGGGAAGAGCCTGATTACCCTTGGAATTGGTTGCAGGTTGGCAAATTACGCAGCTATTTTGGCGATAAGGAAGGTGCTTTGGAGGCTGCTGAGCAGGGTTTAAGACTGGTGCCTAATGACCATGAGTTCTTGACGCTGCGTAGGGAAATTCTAGAGAATGCATCTATTGAGCAGATGGAATATCATTGGATTAATCCAGATGCAGACAATAGATTACAAGAAGGATTGGACGAAGATGCTGATGAAAAGCAGCAGTCAATTTCCTGCATCAGAATTAACAAAGCTGGTCTGCTTAAGGTCAAAGAATTATTTGGCTTAGAAAATTGGGAAGCGGATAATCCGAATTGCAGTGGCAATTATAGTATTGGAAAGCGTAAGCCCCTTATGGTATTTAGAATGAATCAGGCTGGATTGTCTAAGCTGAATTATTCTTGGCTGGAAGCACTTAAGGAAAAGCTGGACAGCGGCTGCTGGCTAGAGGCAGAAGCTCCTGAAGGAGAGGGCAAGGGTGTTTTGGAGGCAGTTATTGTTAATCTTGATTATTCACTTGGACTTGGTTACGCAATAGCTGATACCGAAAGAAAGTTTCAGTTATTTTTGGATAAAGAATGGGAGATGAATAGCTATTGGGTATCAGAGGATAAAGAAGCAGAACAAGCGGACGAAAGCTGTTCTCCAACTAGTACCATGGTGATGAATGAATCAAGCTGGTTATCATAATAGAATATGTTAATGCACAAAGGCTGTTATACGTTACTTGTATAGCAGCCTTTAGTAATTTTATAGTCTGCGTATCAAATGTGCAGTTGGTCGCCATAATATTTTGATGAAAACTGCTATTGCAGTCTTTTTGCCAAATTGCAGATTTCATATATGTTAGAATTGCCTTAGTGGGTTATGGAGAAAGATATTGTAGCAATTTGAATTTTTTTGCGTTTACTTTTTCAATTAACTTTTTATAACGTATAGTAAAGTGACAATTGCTGTCATAGTGGTATGTTATACTCATATTAGTGGAGTGAAAGAAAAAGGTACATTAATTGAAGATGGTTCTTGTGGGAAAGAGCTTTCTGGCGATAAATAATGTGCCATGTGGTGTTTATGATTGGTGTGTGTGTTTGTGTATAATGAAAATATGCTTATAGCAAAGGTAATTGGAGAAGTGGGCTCTGGTTCTGGGGGCAAGCGTCCAAGAGCAGGGCGTCCTAAGCTTGGAGCTACTAGTAAAATGCGTTCCATGCGACTAACAAATGATGAATATGATTTTGTGCGTTGGGCTGTAAAGCAGTATCGCAACAATGTAGAAATCATTAATGTGGAGCTGTTTAAGAAAACTATGTAGTACAAAAGAGTGCTTGCGTAGTAATTTTAGGTTCTCAATGCTATTATGAGGAGGGTTTTATTATGAGTAATTTAAAGGATAAGTTCAAGAATAGTGTAAGTGGAGTTATGGTGCTGGTATTTGTAGCTATTTTAAGTTTAGGTTATTCCAGCTATCATATTATTGAAACAGGTGAACGTGGCGTAGTTTTGCGTTTAGGCAAATTTACGGGAATTATGAATGAAGGTCTCAACTTCAAGATTCCATTTATGGAAAAGGTTGTACCTATGAGTATTCGTGATGATAAGCTTACTTTAAAATTGGATGTGTCCAGTAGCGATATTCAAACTATTTCTGTTGAAGAAAGCTTAGTATATGCTCTTAAGCCAGAAAGCGTTGGTAAGGTTTATCAAACTTATGGAGTAAAATATGCGGATATTCTGATTCGTCCGACCTTGGCAGAAATTACTAATAGTGTGATTGCTGCTTATCCTATTGAGCAGTTTGTAGAGAAAAGAACCGAAATTAGTAATACTATTCGTGCAGAATTTATTGAACGTATGGAAGGTACTGGTGTAGTTGTTAAATCCTTAAGCTTGACTGATCATGATTTTAGTGACGAATATAATAAAGCAATCGAAGCGAAAAAAGTAGCAGAGCAGGGTGCTTTGAAGGCTAAATATGATTTGGAGCGTGTAACCTTGGAGGCAGAAGCACAGCTTAAAAAGCAAAAATCATTAAACGAGCTGGTATTGCGTGAAAAGGCTATTGATAAATGGGATGGAAAGCTGCCTCAATACTATAGTGGAGATAATCTACCCTTTATCAGTGCTAAATAAAATTTATAGCTTTTCTATTGAAAATATAATCGTTTCTTATATTAGCTTGCATTACAGTGATAAGCACTAGTATAATTGGATTATATTAGAACATTAGGAGGCATATACTTTGAGAAAGTTTTTAGTTGTAGATTTTGAATTTACTACATATGATAGACCGGTTGGCAGACCTAGTAATTACTTTTCGGAAATTATTGAAATTGGTGCAGTGCTTTTAAATGGCGATAACTTTGCCGAAGAAGGTCGCTATCAGAGCTTTGTAAAGCCAAAATTTTTTCCGAAACAGGCCAAGGCTTCTTTAGATTTTTGCATGATTACTGAAAAAGATATGAAGACTGCTATTGAATATCCGAACATGGTTCAGAAAATGGCAGAAATGTATGTTCCAGGTGAGACCTATTTTGTTGCTTGGGGCGGTAGCGACTATAAGGTAATTGACATTGCTTGCCAATGCTATAAAATCGAAAATCCTATTCTTAAGGAGGACTATCTTGACCTGGCTCATGCCTACAAGCTGATGCACGACCATACCTATACCACTGGTCTGAAAGCTGCTACAGAGGAGCAGGAGGTAGATACTGCAGGCTTGTGGCATACTGCCTTTGATGATGCCAATAACACTGGCAAGCTGCTTAAAAAGCTGATTGAAAAGGGATGGAAGCCAGAGGATTATTTCCAAAAGCTTGCTGAACTGGAGCAGGAAAAGAATAAATAAGATATTATTCTGATACTGAAAAAGTATAAATTATGTTTATGAAAAGGAGAAGTGCGAAAAGCGTGCTTCTCCTTATATTTCTGAAGCGGCTGTGAGTTTGGTAAAGAATTTTAGTTGATGATTTTTGGAGGTAAGTGCCAATGCCATTGAAAATAGTACGTAATAATATTATTAATATGGAGGCTGATGCCATCGTAAATACTGCCAATTATTTACCTATTGTTGGCAGTGGTGTTGATTCAACTATTTATGAGGCAGCGGGCTTTAGGCAGCTTTTGGATGAACGCCAAAAAATTGGCGAAATTCCTTATGGCGAAGTGGCAGTTACTCCCGCCTTCAATTTGAAGGCTAAATATATTCTTCACGCTATAACGCCTTTTTGGCGAGGTGGGGGAAACGGCGAAATTGAGCTTTTACGCAGCTGCTACGAAAATATTATGCGTTTGGCGCTGCAGTTTAATTGTGAAAGTGTGGCAATTCTTCTATTGGTAACGGGCAATAACGCTTATCCTAAGGGCTTATCACTTAGAATGGCAACGGAGGTCATTACTAGCTATTTAGATAAATATGATATTATGGTTTATCTGGTTGTATATGACAAGGCTTCCTTTACTGTAGCAGGCAAGCTGTTTGCAGATATTGAAAGTATGCTTGATGAGAGTGATTTTGAAGCAGATTATTTTGACGAGGAATGCTTTGAGAACTTTATAGCCAATGACTATAAAGCAAAAAGATGCCTTCTGTACGAGTGCAATGACAAGATATGTTATTCATTGACGTGTGATGAGTGTGTTGTAGAAAAAAAGAGTCTGCTTAGCACTGCTCTTAAGGATGCATCTAAAAAGAAAATGAGCGGTGCTGAACTGGACAGAGAATTAGCAAGGCTGCTTGCTAATAAGGAGGCAAAAACCTTTTCCGAAAAGCTTTTTCAGCTTATTGCAGAAAAAGAAATGGAGGACGTAGATGTATATAAAAACGCTAACTTGGACCGTAAGCTTTTTTCCAAACTGCGTCACAAAAATTACAAGCCTAGTAAAAATACAGTTTTGGCGTTGGCCTTTTCTTTGGAACTGACCTTGGAGGAAACGGAAGAGCTGCTTAAATACGCAGGCTTGGCTTTGGCACCAAACAAAAGATTTGATTTGATTGTTAAATTTTGCTTAAAGAATAATGTCCATAACATTTATGATGTTAACGCAGCATTATTTAAGTATACAGATGAAACCCTGAATTGAAAGGGGGATAATTATAGGACTGCTGAAATGCGGTCCTTGTCCTTTTTTTGAAGCAATGAAGGATTTTGAACTTGATATTAAAACTGAGCGCCTGTATCAGGAATTTGTGGACCTTTACAAAAAACTGTTTATGATTTAAGAAACAAAAACTCCTGTCAGCTTGCTGGCAGGAGTAATGCTTTTTATGGAGAATTTAATTGCAAAAGGATTTGGTAACAAAGGAGCAGAGAATGGAAACAATTAGAGAAATAGGCTTTCGCAGACTTTTCCAACGATATGTATATATAGAACATAAGGATAAGCTGGATATTTTGGCACAGTATTTTGACGGCAGCGAGGTGGCTACTGGTGTATTAGGCTATTGCTATGTTGATCACGAAACAGGACTGACCTTTGCAGTGCTGGCGTTGGCTAAAAGAAATGGCGAGGCACTGGAATTTTATAGTGGCAATGATGAGGTTAGTGTTGTGCTCAGATATGGCTCTGTAGCTGATGCTGGTGCGTTGCTGCTGCCAAGTGTATTGCCTCCATTAAAGGTTTATGCTGAGAAGACAGCCAACATTGATGCCGCTTATGCACATAGTGAAGCGGTAGCAAAGACACGCCTTTTAGCAAATCTTGATTCTTGTAGGCATGAGGAGTATCCAGACGATGTTTTGGTATATCTTATTCATGGAGATGACCATATTGAGGGATGTTACGTAAGGCTGGAAAACGTAGGCGAGATGAATCTTACAGGCACGCTGCTTAATGAGCCCGTATATGACTATGGTGTCCATATATGTGACAGCCTTGATTTTTATCTTGTCAAAAATGAGCGTGGAATTATGTGCATGACAATTAGGTAGAGAGTGGATAGAAACGTCTGAATTTCAGTAATGAAGTTCAAGCGTTTTAATATATATGGAGTTAAGTAGATGTTAGAGAGGCAGCAAGAATTTTATAAAGATACCAATTTCGGTCATCATAACATTATAAAATATGTTATAAAGGCGCTTATAGTAGGTAAAAAGCAGGAGTTAAGCTTTTTGTATTGAATGCATATAATAGAGTAACTGCTTTTAAGAAGGATGTGAGTACATAGATATTGAACGATAATAGATTGCTCGATATGTATAACAGTGTAGCGTTTAATGGCTTTGTAACTGATTGGAGACCAAGGATAGATATGCGAATGTAATTTTATTTTTTATGGAAGGTGATTTTATGAAGAAATTATTGGTTATGCTTATTGTACTATTCTTGTACTGTGGTACTTGTTTTGCTGAAAAACAAGAATGGATTGATGAAAATTATAATTTTGAAAATGTAAGAGCTGTATATTTGGACTTTAATTTTAATCTTGAGTTAAAAAATGGTATTGTGGAGAAGGAATCTCAAAAAATATTTAAAGAAAAATTTGCATTAGATATTGCTAAGAAGCTTAAGGACAAAGATATTGCTGTAAATACCAAAGATACAATAGTAGATCCATTAAAAAGAAGTAATGATTTAAACGAAGAAGGTTTGAGAAATTTTATTAAATCTAATCATAATTTAATTATATGTATTGATATTCAAGATTATAGAATGGGTTCTTCTTATGTAGATAGTAAAAGTTACACTTATACCATGCCTAAAACAAGTTGGGTTTATGGGCCAAATGGTTCAGCTATGGTTACTACTAATGAAACACAGGTTGTTAATGTTCCTGGAGGCAATAGGCCTACTGTTTTTGTTAAGGTTAGATTCGATGTAATTGATCCTAGTCTTGCTGAACCAATTTGGTCACGTATTGATGATAGATCAAGAGTAAACGAGGATGAACTTGATACTAGTAAACCTAAAGATGTATATGGTAGAATTTTAAAAGATTTTAAGAATGATTTTATAAAGAAAGTTAGTTCTTCTAAAAAAGAGTAGTTTTTGAAATATATTATAAAGGAGCCCCCACCATGTCCACCCTAACCTTTTACCAAAATAATGCTAAAGAGTATGCTGCTGAAACTGCTGTGGTGGATTTTTCTGCTACGCAGGAACGCTTCCTTAAATACTTGCCAACAGGCAGTCATATTTTAGATTTTGGCTGTGGCAGTGGTCGTGACAGCAGGTATTTTTTAGAGCGTGCAACTAAAAATACTCCATAACCATTGAGGCTATGGAGTATTACGCTATATATCAACTTTTTAGAATACCTCAGTCAGCTCTGCCAGAGTCAAGGCAAAGGCTGCGGTTCTAGGAACTGCAGTATTCAGGTCAACGGATTCATGGTCGGTGTGTTCGTCGTAGTTTTCGACGCCCAGTGCATCCAGGGTGGGAACAAATTTTGCAGTACGGTTGCCGTCTGTCAGGCCGCCTGCAACCCATTCAGATACTTCGCCGCCAAACTCTTCTTTAACGATGCGTTTATAAACATCAACCATTTTTTGAGCCTGTGCAGTTTTTTGCATAGGACCAGTTACAATGCCGCCAGTGATGGTAACGGTAGTACCGGGGATAACAACTTTATTTGCCAAAGCTTTTATTTCTGCGTCAATGCGTTGTTGTTCTTCGATGGTAAAGCAGCGGATATTAACTTCGCAGAAGGCATCGCCAGGAATAACGCTGATTTTGTCATTGGTAGAGCCAATAACGCCAACGTTAACGGTGTTTTGAGGAATGAACTGACCTGCATCGACAATACCGCGGGCCTTGAGTGCTTCAGCAGTAAAGTCTGCAGGATTGCCAGGCATAGGGCTTGCCAGCTTATGTACCTCAGTGATGGTGTAAGCCAGCTGGTGAATAGCATTGGCACATTCTTGAGATGCATTGCCATGGTGTCCGCCAATACCTTTAACATCGATGCGGTATTTTGCGTTGCCCTTACGTTGAGTTACAATACCCCAGTTAGGACGGGCAACGTCCATGATAATGGCAAAGTCGGATTGCTGAGACAGCTCGGCTACTATTTCTTCTGCAGTTTGGGAGCCGCCTTCTTCTTCGCCGTTGGTGTAGTAGATGATTTCCTTAAAGTTTTTGAAGCCTGCTTCTTTAAGAGCCTGCAGACCGTAGATGACTTCTACAACAGTTGCCTTGTCGTCGCCTACGCCGGGACCCCAGGCAAAATTATTCTCGTCTACAGTAAAGGGGCGGCGTGCGGCTTCACCTTTCTTGAATACTGTATCTACGTGAGCAACTAGCAGCACAGTCCATTTACCTTCGCCTTTGAGGCGAGAAATAAGGTGGCAGGCTCTGTCGTTATATCTGAATTCGGTAGTTGCTCCGAGAGCTTCCATTTTAGCTGCTACAAATTTATTAGCTTCTTCGGTACCTTCACGGTCACCGTTACCAGAATCAATATTGGTCAGGGTTTCAAGGTCCTTAACATAGTCTTCGTAGTGGTCTGCTAAATATTTTTTGACAAATTCTTTCATAGGGGAGCTCCTTTCAGTAACGAAAATATTCTGTGCCGAAGCATCATACAATAAATATTCTATAAATATATGTCTTTTTCCTGCAAAGGCTTGCTGTAGTATTACTAACTTTATTTATTTAAATTTTCAGATAAGGTATAAGAGCAGGTAAAAAGATGTTTTGTAATAAAGCTGATTGTGTTATAATATATGGGATTTAAAATTTTAAGTAAGGGATGATGAAATGGCAAAAAAAGGTAATAAATACGCTGGCGATGCTGGTACAGTGTATGAACCCTCAGGTGTAGCTAGTTATTTAGGCTTGGGAAGACCTATTAATTTTGAGGACCCCATTACTAAATCTGCTATGATTTGTACCGTTGTTGTGTCCGTAGTAATGACTTTGTGGAAGCACATGAATGGTATGGAGGTTAATGATGCTGTTGTAGCAGGCGTTGGCAGTGCTTTAGGCTTTTTACTCAGCTTTATGGTTGCTCAGGAGCTTGATCCTGACAGACAAATGGGTGGTATTATTGGTGGCGGTTTAACTTTAGTAGCCTTCTATTTCCTAGGTGAGGGTAATTTCCTGGTAATGCTTTGGCTGCTCTTTATTCTGCGTATGCTGACTCGTACTTCTGGTGACCGTCATCGCATTGCGGACAACGTAATTATGATTGGTATTGCTGCATGGCTTGGCAGGGAGGGCTATTGGGCTTATCCAATGCTGACTGGTGCTGCATATATTCTGGAAAGCCAGATTACTGCAGGTTATTTCCGCAGTCTGTATTTAGCAGGTATTGCCCTGGCGTGCTTAATCTTTGCTAATTATTCCAGTGGCGATAACGCTCTGCATGTTTACTATATTTACCTGATGGCAGCAACCTTTATCCTGTTCCTGCCAGAACTGAGAACTGCTTCTTATGTACAGGCTAAGGGAGACAAGAATGGTAAACGTCTGCTGCCTAAGCGTTTACAGACTGCACAGGGCTTTTTCCTGATGACTGGCTTTAGTTTGGCACTGCTTCATGGCAATACCCAGGCTTTGTCTATGGTACCTGCATTTATGGCTGCTATTGGCTGTGGTGTGTATATGGTTGTGGACCTGGCCAGCAAAGTCAGCAAGTAATTTTATTTAAGTATAATTTAGGAGGTTTTTTAGCATGGCTGAAAACAGAAAAATCAAATTTACTACCAACAAGGGCGTTTTCGTAGCAGAAATGTTTGAGGACAAGGCTCCTCTGACTACTAAAAATTTTATCGAACTGACTGAAAAAGGCTTCTATGATGGCGTTATTTTCCACCGCGTTATTGAAGACTTCATGATTCAAGGCGGCGACCCCACCGGTACTGGTATGGGTGGCCCTGGCTACAAAATTATGGACGAATTCGGCGAAGGCTTAAAGCATGATGACGAGGGCATTCTGTCCATGGCAAATGCTGGCCCCAATACTGGTGGCAGCCAATTCTTTATCACCCTGGCTCCTACTCCTTGGCTGAATGGTCACCACGCGATCTTTGGCAAAATTGTTGAAGGTATGGACGTTGTTCGTCTGATTGGTGCAGCTCCTACTGATTTCCGTGACCGTCCGAAAGATAAAATTGTTATGGAAAAGGTAGAGGTAGTAAAATAAATGACTGCCTATGTATATATGCTGCGTTGTAAAGACAGCAGCCTATATACTGGTTGGACTAACGACATTGAGCATCGCCTGGCTATGCATCGGACTGGCAAGGGGGCAAAATATACCCGTGGTCGTGGACCGTTAGAGCTGGTATATCTTGAGGAGCTTACTGATAAGGAAAGTGCCCTGCGTCGTGAGGCTGCAATTAAGCGTTTGACACGAGTTGAAAAATTGCGTCTATGTGATGAATTTAAGAATACACGTGTATCTGATGCAAATTTATAAAAATTCTGAAAATTGTTTGCTTTTATTATGTAATTGGTCTATAATGGAAAATAGTTGCTAAGGCAACGAAAATGATTTTTAGGAGGACCAGACATGACTGGCAAAGTAAAGTGGTTTAATGCTGAAAAAGGCTACGGCTTCATCCAACGTGAGGACGGTAAAGATCTGTTTGTTCACTTCAGCGCTATTCAGGCTGATGGCTTCAGAACCCTGGAGGAAGGTCAAGCAGTAGAGTTCGACGTAGTTCAAGGTGACCGCGGTGAGCAAGCTGCTAATGTTGTTCGTCTGTAATTGATATAGCAATTAACTAGTTTTTACTATTTTAGACAGAACAGAACCCAAAAGACTGTCGTACATTTTGTACGGCAGTCTTTTTTCATTTTTAAAGAGTATTTTACATGGAATTAACATTAAAATGTTTTTCTCTTAACATTGAAATAGTAGAATGATTGCAGACCTAAAAATAATCTATTCTACCCCTAGGGATAGAATACGTCCCGCTAAAGAAAAGACTAGTTTTTGTTAAATAAAACAACGGGGAAAGAAGAAAATCAAAGGCTTGATTTTATAATAGTAAATAAAAATGAATTAATAACGCAAATTAAATCTCTTTGTTAAAATATTTTCTCGGATTTGGTAAAGGGGACTTGACAAGATTGGTGGGTAGATAATACAATTAGGTTATCCGAATTGTGAAAAAGTTGTGACAAATCCAACCCGGGGGTATCAAATGTGTCCCGCTTAATTAAACAGTTAATTATTGTCACGCTGTTTTCGTCGAAAAAAGTATTGGAGGTATTAACGGATGAAACTTAAAAAGATTTTAGCGGCAGGTCTCGTTTCCTTGTTTGCTATTGGTGCATTGGCTGGCTGCGGCGGTGACAAAAAAGCTGATAAAGCTGCTAGTGGTAAAAAAGTACAAATTGAGTACTGGCACGTAGCTGCAGAAAGCTTTGGTGGTGCAACTGTAAAAGAGCTGGTTGCAGATTTCAACAAGAATAACCCTAACATTGAGGTTGTTGAAAAATATAACCCTGATATGTATAAGGGTCTGACTCAAAATCTGCAGGCTGCTATGGCATCTGGCAAGAATCCTGACGTAGTACAAATGGGTTACTCCTTCCTGAACTACGCTGCTGAAAACTTTAAATATACCGATTTGAACGAAGCATTCAAAAATGCGGGCGACGCAAACTTTATGAAAGACAACTATCTGCCCAACGTTCTGGAACTGGCTCAAACTGATGACGGCAAACAAATCGGTCTTCCTTATTCCGTAAGTGTTCCCGTACTGTTCTATAACCCCGAAATCTTTAAGCAAGCTGGTCTGGATCCTGAAAATCCGCCTAAAACCTGGGCCGAAGTAACCGCAGCTGCTAAAACCATTAAAGAAAAAACTGGCAATACCGGCTTCTTCATGCAAGAGTATGCTGATAACTGGACTCAGCAAGCACTCATCGAATCCAACGGTGGCCAAATGCTGAAAAAAGTTGACGGCAAAGTAGTTGCAGCTTTCGATACTCCGGAATCCGCTGAAGCATATCAAGTAATCGCTGACATGGTTAAAGACGGCACTGGCCTGCATGCTACCAACGAAGAAGGCTTCCAAGCTTATCTCAGCGGCAAGCTGGGTATGGTTTGCACCACTATTGGCAAACGTGCTAACTTTGAAAAGAGCGCTAAGTTCCCTGTAAAAGCAGCTCCGTTCCCGGCTTTTGAGGGTAAAGAAGTTAAAGTTCCTGCTGGTGGTAACTTCCTGATGGTATTCTCCAAAGATGCAGAAAAACAAAAAGCTGCTATCGAGTTCATCAAATATCTGGAATCTCCTGCTGCTCTGGCTAAATGGAGCACCGGTACTGGTTACCTGCCGCCTCGCAAAGGTGTAGCTGAGGATCCTAACGGCTTTAAAAAGCTGGTTGATGAAAACAAAAACATCCAAATGGCTCTGGATATGATGCCTATGGTAACCAAATGGGCAAGCTTCCCCGGTGCTAATGGTCTGCAAGCTGAACAACTGCTGATTGATGCTCGCGACATCATCCTTGGCGGTCAAAAGAGTGCTGCTGACGCACTGCACGAAACTGCTGAAAAAATCAATAAGCTTCTCTAATATTGACTGTGTGTAATTGATGGTCAAGACTGAGTAATTTGCCATACCCCTGGCGAGCCTTTGGCCAGGGGTATTTCTTTACTGTTAAAGCTGTTAGCTGAAAGGAGCGCATATGCGTAAAAATAATTTAGAGGTTTGTCTCTATCTGCTTCCTGCGGCTGTACTGTTTCTAGTATTTTTCTACTGGCCGCTGCTGCAGAATCTCTATCTTAGCTTCTTCTCCTGGAACATGGTAAGTCCTAACATGAAATTTGTAGGACTGGAAAACTATGTTGAGATTCTCACTACTGCAGAGGTATTCAAGATTCTTCTGAATACAGTACTGTTTGTTGTTATTATGCTTATACTTAACTTTGTACTGCCTTATCTGTACTCCTACGTACTAGGTCATCTTGTGCATAAATGGACAGGCTTTTATCGTTCTGCACTGTTTTTGCCTGCAACTCTGTCTTTGGCAGTAGCAAGTATCCTTTTCCTGTGGATTTACAATCCTCTGGCTGGTCCTATCAGCATCGTCCTGGACAGTGTTGGTATGGAATCTCCCCGTTGGTTCAAGGAAAACTATCTGGTAATTTTTGCAATCTGTACAATTATTGCCTGGAAGGTTTTTGGCTACAACCTGATTGTTATGCTGGCAGCAATGGTTGCTGTTCCTAAAGAAATGATTGAGGCTGCAAAATTAGAAAATGCTTCCAACTGGGTTATTTTTCGTCAAATCATCCTGCCCATGACCTCATCCACAGCACTTTATGTGTTTACTATTACCGTTGTTTTTGGTCTGCAATATGTTCTCGTACCGGTAAATATGCTGACACAGGGTGGTCCTGACCAAGGCAGCTCCAACCTCGTTTATATCATTTATCAGTACGCATTTACCTTTTTCCAGACAGGTCGCGCTGCAGCCTATGCTGTAATTACCATGGTCTGCTATCTTGTCTTTTTAGTGGTGAAGCATAAATATCTGGATAAGAAGGTGTACTATGAAAACTAAGCTTGCAGAATTTAAGAATGAATGGCAGTATCATGCATTGCTGCTTTTGGCAGTGTTTTTGATGCTGTGGCCCATTATATTTATGCTTTCCACCTCCTTGAAAACTCTGGATCAGGTGTTTGAAGCAACTTTGAATCCTTTGCCGTTCCCTCCGACCTTTGACAACTATCTTATGGTATTAGAGGATTTCCCTTTATTTACTTATATCTGGAATACCTTCTTCATTGCCATTGTTGTTACTGTCAGCAAAGCGGCAACCAGCGTTATGGCAGCTTTTGCCTTTGTGTACTACCAATTTAAATGCAAAGAAGCTATCTTTAACAGCATGCTGCTGACCTTCTTTATTCCTATTACCGTATTGGTAATGCCTAACTATCTGTTGATGG
Source organism: uncultured Phascolarctobacterium sp. (assembly GCA_900547415.1). Lineage (GTDB taxonomy): Bacteria > Bacillota > Negativicutes > Acidaminococcales > Acidaminococcaceae > Phascolarctobacterium_A. The sequence goes on from URGS01000003.1 coordinate 44,690, forward strand.
CAAAGCTAGGCCTGCTGGATACTCCATATGGCGTAATGCTGCCTGGTCTTGTTGATGGTATGGGTATTTTCCTGATGCGTCAAACCATGCGCGGTATTCCTAAACCGCTGCTAGAGGCTGCCGTACTTGATGGCGCAAAACCGCACCAAGTACTGTTCAAGGTTGTACTTCCCTTGATTAAGCCCTCTGTTTTGGCAATCTCCATTCTCTTCTTTATCAATTCCTGGAATGAATACTTCTGGCCCCTGCTGATTTTACAGGATAAGATGAATCTGACACTGCCTTTGGCGCTGCAAATGTTTATTAGTGCGGAGGGTGGCAGTGAATGGGGTGTAGCAATGGCAGTTGCAACCTTAACCAGTTTGCCTCCTTTGCTGCTCTATGGCTTCTGTCAGAAATTTATCATCAATACATTTATGCAGGCTGGCGTGAAAGGATAATAATATGTCTAACGAAAATAGCATCATTTTTTCTCATGTAGATAAAGCTTACGGTAAAAATCCTCCTGTTGTTAAGGATTTGAATTTGGAAATCAGAAAGGGCGAAAGACTTATTCTTCTTGGACCATCTGGCTGCGGCAAAACCACTACCCTGCGTATGATTGCAGGCTTTGAAGAAATTACCCGCGGCGAGCTCTTAATGGATGGCAAGGTTGTAAATGACCTGGCTCCTGGTGAGCGCAACATTGCCATGGTTTTCCAAAGCTATGCTCTGTTCCCTCATCTGACAGTTTGGGAAAATATTACCTTTGGTTTGCGTCTGCAAAAGCTGCCTATGGACGAAATTGAAAAGCGTACCCGTCAGGCTATGGAAATTCTCCATCTTGAGGGCTATGAGAACAAGAAAACCCATGAGCTTTCTGGTGGTCAAAAGCAGCGTGTTGCTCTGTGCCGTGCACTGGTTAAGCAATCTCCGTACTTCCTGCTGGACGAGCCTTTGTCTAATTTGGACGCTAAGCTTCGTCAAAAAGCACGTACTGAGCTGGTTAAGATTCACGAAATGTTTAAGCCTACCATGATTTATGTTACCCATGACCAGATTGAAGCTATGACTGTAGCTCAGCGTATTGCGGTTATGAATCAGGGTAAAATTCAACAGATTGATACTCCTTATAATATTTATCACAATCCTGCCAATACCTTTGTTGCAACCTTTATCGGTTCTCCTGCAATGAACATCTTGCAGGGTGACGTTCAGGATGGTAAAATTGTCATTGGCAATAGCGTACTGACACCTCCTGCTGAAAAAGCAGCTCTGCTCAAAGGCAGAAGCAAGGTACAGTTTGGTCTGCGTCCTGAAGCGTGCACTCCTAAGTTTGAGAAGCCTATGGTTAACGGTACTGTAGACTTTATGGAAAACACTGGTAACCTGAAAACTGCAAGCCTGACCTTGTCCACTGGCGAAAGCTTCTACATTCAGGACAGCAATCAGGATGTTCCTTTGGAAAAAGCAGTGGGCTTTGATTTCGATTGGCAGCATGTATGCCTTTTTGACAGCGAAACAGGTGTAAATTTAGAGGTTGGTGAATAATAGCATGAAAGTAGCTATCAGTGATTTACTGTTTCCTGGCTTTACCAAATTCCAACTGCGCAATTTGGACAAAAGCTATGGTATTGAATTCTTTTATGAGTTTGGCAAGGATTATTATTGGGATGAGGAGCTGGAGTCCTGGGGGGAACGCTGCCTTTCCATCCATGGTCCCTGTGTGGCAATTAATCTTGCAGATCCTGCTCATGTTGACTATGCACGTATTTTCAGTAAGACCTTTGCGTACGCTAAAAAGTGCGGTGCAGAATTTGTTGTTGTGCATACTAACGAGCTGTGGTCCGGTGACAGAAAGGCTATTCAAGAGCTGGTAATTAAGCGCCTTGAAGACATTATGCTGTTGGCTGAGAAAAACGGCGTAAAGATGGTTATTGAAAATGTAGGCCTGCGTACCAAAGACAGTGTACTCTTCAATCGCAGCGAATTCTTTGCTCTGTTTGACCGTTTCCCTAAAGCTGGTGCACTGCTTGACGTAGGTCATGCTCATGTAAATGGCTGGGATGTAGCTGATACCGTTAGAGTATTGGGCGATCGTCTTGTTGCCTGCCATGTACATGATAACGATGGCAATGGCGATGCTCATCTTCCTGTAGATCAGGGCAATGTTGACTGGAACGGCTATTTTGCAGCTGTTAAGGAATGTGCTCCTAAATCCGTACAGGTTATGGAATACTGCTGTGGCTTTGCAGATACTGCTTCTCTGGAAAAGCATCTTGATGAGCTGCATAACCAATATGGTCTGTAATTGGAATAAGTATTTTCTTTCTTAAAAAAGTTTATCCGCATATTTTGCGGATAAGCTTTTTTTATTTTCAGCCATAGCGTATAATAAAGATTAAGCTACATTTTTGTAGCAGGGAGGATTTATATATGAAAAAAATTTTGACCGCTATGGTGTTTTTTATTTATAGCGTGCTGATGGCTGTTCCTGCAGGAGCAAGCAGTCTTAATGTCAGCAAGGCTTATCTTGACAGCTATTTTACTGCTATTGCGGCTGCGTCCTGCGTAGGTGTTTATCTGCCGGAACGCTCCAGTGAATTTAGCTATCTGCGCAGCTATGGCTGGGATATAGAGCCTAAGGTTGCTACTGATGGTGATGTAGAGACAAATTTTGCTATTGCTGAGAATTATTTTCCTGAAATAGGCAAGCGTGTTTTTCTGGTTACCTTTAGAGGCAGTGCTTCAGGCGGTGACTGGAAGCAAAATTTTAAAACTCACCAGGTTTTATTTGGTGGCAGTGATATTGCATCAATGGAAGCCATTGCTCGGGAGGACGTACCTGATAAGGCACCTGCTGTTCACGCGGGCTTTAACGAGTATACTTTGGCTATGATGAAGACCTCTGTTCTGGATGCTAATGGTAATTTCCGCAGTGTATTCAAGACTGCATTAGAGGACCCAAATACATTTTTGGTAATCACTGGTCACAGCCTTGGCGGTGCAGCAGCAACTCTCTTAGGTGAGCGGCTTGTAAGCCTGGGAATGCCTAAGGACCGCTTTATGGTTATTACTTTCGGAGCTCCTGCTGTTGGCAATGCTGCTTTTGCAGAAGCCTATGGCGATAAGATTAATCTGCTGCGTATTTCTAATCGCCGAGACCCTGTACCTGGAAGTCTGCAAACCTTCTTTGGCGGCTATAAGCAGTTTGGTGAAAAAATCAATTATTCCATGACTGCAAAGGTAAGCAGTGTACAGCATGATATGACTATGTACTTTGATTACAGTGTTAACCAGCTTTATAAACGCTTTGATGAAGAGGTTGCTGCCGGACGTTTAAGGGAATTTCCTAACGAGAGAATCACTAATGGGATTCCTAAGGTGGCTATATGGGTAGCTGCTCCAGAGAAGCTGGATTATGTGGCCTATGTAACTGATATTAAGCGTATGCTGATAGACGAATATAGGAGAGTTCTTCCTTCTTATATTGTTCTTGATAAAGCTCTGCATGTTTCAGCAGGCCATGTAGATGAGCTGGAATATAAGAGTCGTTTAGCCGGTGCTGATTACATCATTGTATGTGGTATTGATGGACGCCGGTCACGAGAACAAAATTATTGGTATTTGGAGCTGCAGCAAAGTATCTTTACTTCTGACGGTAAAATGCTGAGTATGGCAAGCTTCGGCAAAAAGGTAGCTCCTGGAATAGGTAATATTCAGGCAGCAGGTGAAGATTTTGTCGAGGCTAAGGCGGAGCTGCATAAGCAGCTGCCTTTTGTAATTATGCAGCAAGCACCAAGAATTAGAGAATAGAGGCGATACTATGAGTTTAGATAAACTGGCTTTGGAGCTGCAAAAGTGTCAGCAATGTCTCTTGCACAAGGATGCAATAGGTACAGTAGGCTGGTTTGGCAATCCTGAAAGTCCATTGGTTTTTGTAGGTGAGGGCCCTGGCGGTGTGGAGGATGAGTACGGCTGTCCTCTTATTGGACCTTCGGGACAGCTGCTGGACAAGGCTTTGTGGGCAGCAAAAATGACTAGAGACAGGGTTCTGACTACTAATGTTATAAAATGTCGTCCCAAGGGCAACAGGACTCCTGACATTGCTGAGGCTGAGTTTTGCGGCAAGCTGTGGCTGGAGCGTGAGTTAGCAATTATTAAGCCTAAAGTTATTGTGGCTCTTGGAGGTGTAGCACTGCACTTTTTAGGCAGTCCTGACATGCGCATTACACGCGACAGAGGGCAATGGTTTAAGACAGCTCAGGGCTTTGACTGCATTGCTACCTATCACCCTGCTTATTTGCTCAGACTATATGGCAAGCAGCAGATTGCTGCTAAGTGGGACGTTTTTCACGATTTAGAGGCTGCGCGAGACAGGGCGGCGGCGCTGGCACCTGATTATGAATTTATGTCTGAGACAAAACCGGATTTGTTTAAGCTATTCAAAAAAAGAATGTAAATTTTTGAGGCAGGGCAAAAGCTCTGCCTTTTTATGCTATAATATTTCTAATCCCGATTTTAGAAGGAAGTGTTATTTTTGCAAACAACCGTTGACGTTAACGTAGATAAGGAGTTTTATTGGAAACTTTTTAAATCAACCTTTGTTATCAGTGCCTTTACTATTGGTGGCGGTTTTGTTATTATTCCGCTGCTGAAAGCCAAGTTTGTCGATGAATATGGCTGGCTTAATGACAAGGAAGCACTGAATTTGGTTGCTATTGCTCAGTCTGCTCCTGGAGTAGTTGCTGCAAATGCAGCTATTAGTATGGGCTATCGCATGGCAGGATTTAAGGGCTCTCTGGTAGCTCTTTTGGCAACGGTACTGCCGCCTTTGATTACGCTGAGCATTATTTCCTATTGCTACGATTTTTTCGCTTCCAACCAATACATTCAGTTAATGCTGAAGGGTATGCAATGTGGCGCAACAGCTATAATTCTTAATGTAGCACTTGATCTGCTCATTAAGGAGTGGAAGAAAAAGCTGCTGATTCCATTGCTGATCATAGTTGGAACCTTTGTTGCCAATTATTTTTTTGATATTAATTTGATGTACGCAATTTTGATTGACGCTCTTATTGGCTTCTTCCTCCTGCGTGACAAAAAATATGCGTAAGGAGGCGTAAGCATGATTTATTGGGAGCTTTTTTGGAGCTTTGTTCAGGTTGGCGCCTTTTGTGTTGGCGGTGGCTATGCTTCTATGCCGTTGATTCAGGAGCAGGTTATTGATATTCATGGCTGGCTGACTATGCAGCAATTTATAGATATTTTTACAATATCTCAAATGACCCCAGGACCGATTGGTATTAATGCAGCAACCTTTGTTGGTACTAAGGTTGCAGGTATTCCCGGTGCCATAGCTGCAACGGCTGGCTTTGTATTTCCTTCAGTTATCATTGTGCTGATAATTTCTAAATTGTTTTTCAAGTATGGTGATATTGGTCCCATTCGTGGTATTTTAAATGGTTTACGTCCTGCTGTAGTTGCACTTATCTGTTCTGCCAGCGTTGGCTTTGTGCTTTTGGCACTGTGGAATACAGAAAGTCTTCCTACAGATTTTACTAAGGTTGATTTAATAGGCTGTATTGTTCTGCCTCTGTCTCTGATTGGCGTGCGTATGAAGCTGGGCGTAATCCGCTTACTGCTTCTTTCGGGCTGCTTGGGACTTATTCTGGGCGTGTTTGGTATCAGATAGCATATGTGAATTAAAAAGACTCACTAGCCTTAAGGAGTATCATATCACCTTAGGGTTAGTGAGTCTTTGTGCCTATTTCAGTGAAAACGTCCAGTCTGACTTCAAAAATTCTGTTCCAGGGTAAGTTAGCACCTACATAAATATTGCGAAGATAGTAGTCTGTACCATTTTGTGAATAGAAGGGTGTGCGCCCCAGATTACTGTGCAGCAGTATTTCTGCCTGCAGACTGGAAAAAATTTGCACCCGTTCATTACAGTAGTCCATACCTTCCTGAGTAAGGTCATTGTGAGTGTGGCCCATAACATAAAGTTCATGCTTTAATGTTGGATGGAGCAGCTTTTGATAGCAATAATCATCTAGCAGGCGCTCTACATTAAAGCGCAGATTGGCACTGTAAAGGGCAGGAAGCTGCTTCTTTTGGAGAGTCTTGCTTTGCCCTGCAAAAATTATTGCCTGGGCAATAGCTGTTCCAGATGAATTTCCAAAGGTGTTCCAACCCGCGTAAGCGCTGAGGCGGTTTATGGGAGCTCCTTGGTCCAAGAGCAGTGGAACCAGCAGTTCGTCCGTATTGAAGTTGGCTGCGGAGTCTACCAAAGCAATATGTTTGCCGCTGTTAATGAGCTGAGTGAGCTCCTGTACCTGCTTATCCGCAGGCTTGTACTTATTGTGACCGCAGTTTACGTAAAGAACAATATCAGCTTCCTCTGGAGATGCAGCTTCTGCTGCACCAACCATTTTCAGCTGATTGCGCAATGTTGCGCCAACGCTGTCAGTCATATAAGGCATATGATAAAATTCTACAGAGCTGTCTGCATATTGTAGATAAACTTTGGGCGTCCACTGTGATGGATAATTATGAAGATAGCTGCGTGCAAGAAGCAGGCTTGCCAATTCGTCTGCACCATAGGTTACGGTTGCGTAGGACTCCAGGTCATTGCTTTTGATAAAAGCTTGGGCGTGGCGTGCACTGCGATGGGGAAGGCCAAAGGGTGAGCCGTCATCCTGACCTATAAATATTTCCAGTTGTTTATTGGCCAAAAGCAGGAGCTGCTTATGAAAGTCTTCGTTGTTGGCGTATAAAGAACGGTATTTTATCAGAGTAATAGGTGGAATTTGGTCTATATAATTATAGAGCTCTTTAGTCATGAATGGATCATTGGAAATTTCCACCATATCAAAGAGCTGGGAATATTTCATCAGATGAAATTGATACCAGGCATCAGGCAGCATTTCGTCACTTACTAATAGTCTGGGGATAACTGAAAATACAGAGGCGTGCAGGTTGGGTGCATCATTTGTAATTTGCTGCAGTGCAGCTAAAAGCTGCTTTTGCTCCATTGGATTAGTAAAGTCCTGACGTGAATGAAGCAGTCCGCCATGCAGAAGCAAATCGGCCGAAATAATGGCTTCGTCCTGCTTTTTTAGGTTGTCTTTTAGCCAAAGCAGAAGTTTTTCTTTATCTGCAGGCTTTTTATAGTTGTCAAGAAGCTGTTTTGGCGGTAGAATTACATTTAGTGACCCTAGTTGTCCTAGCTCTTGAACTAATTCAGTGCATACAGGACGACTATCTAGAGGAAGAAGCAAAAGGCTTCTGTTTGCAGGCAGTTTGTCCTCGTAAACTATTTTTGTAAAGGGAAGCTGCCAGTAAAGGCAGTACAGCATTAGCAATATGCCTAGAAAAATACTTATAAATTTTTTCATGCTTCTGCCTCCTTTACTGTTTTTATAGTTGGTCATAAAATACGTATAATTATTATACCATATGGGAGATACTTATGAGAATTATTACAGGCCGCGCACGTGGCTTGCAGCTAAATGTTCCTAAGAACTATGATGTTCGTCCCACTGCGGACAGAGTTAAGGAATCTGTATTTAATATTATTGGCAGTAAGATTATTGGTGCTGATGTGCTTGATTTATTTGCAGGAACAGGCAATCTGGGATTGGAAAGCTGGAGTCGCGGTGCAGCAACGGTTACATTTATAGATGAGAGCAAGGAATCACTGCGTCTTGTTGCCGGCAATATAGCTAAATGTAAGGCAGATAAGGACTGCACTATGCTTAAGGGAAGTGCAGTTAATGTAGCGGAAAGATTATACCAGCAGGGAAAGCGCTTTGATTTTGCCTTTTGCGATCCGCCATACAGTAAGGGCTGGATTGAGAAAATTTTCGCTGTTCTGGATAAAAGTCCTTTTTTGAAGCCAGGAGGATATCTGGTGGTAGAACGCGCAGGCTCAGATGAACTTCCTCCTCTGCCAGAAAAATATGAGCTTGTTCGCAGCGAAAAATACGGTTCCACAAAGGTGGATTTTATTTATTTTGATAATTTGCCTGAATAAAAAAAGGAAATATAAAAAATTTGTCGAATAGAGAACAGATGAAGTGTGATTTATTTGCATTTTTAGTTTATGATATATAATTTAGGAGGTCTGGCTTATGCGCAGAGCAGTTTGTCCAGGTAGCTTTGATCCTGTAACACTGGGTCATATTGATATTTTTGAAAGAGCAAGTGCAATGTTTGATGAAATAATCATCAGCGTTTTTCATAATCCTGGTAAGGATAAAGCCATGTTTACCATGGAAGAAAGAGTAGAAATGCTTAGAGAAGCTACTAAGCATATTCCTAATGTACGTGTTACCGGTTTTTCCGGTTTGCTGAATGAGTTTTGCCGTAAGGAGGAGGCTCCCTTTATTGTAAGGGGACTGCGTGCCTTTACTGATTTTGAGTATGAGTTCCAAAGGGCTCTGCTTATTAAAAAGATTGATAACAAACTGGAAACAGTGTTCATTATGACAAATGCCAAATATTCCTTTGTCAGCTCCTCTGGCGTACGTGAGCTGGCTGCTTTTGGCGGACAGGTTAAGGACCTTGTTCCGGAATGTATTGAGGAGCGCATCCGCACTCATATGAAAAGAAGCTTTGAGTAGAGGGGGATAATAATGATTGAACGAAATAATACCAATGTAGCTCTTGATAGGCTTTTTGAAGAGGTTTTTGCCATGATTGCAGGAGGTACCCATGTGCCTCTTTCTGATAGAGTGATTGTTGATGAAGTTGAGCTTTCTAATCTTATTGATGACCTTAGAGAAGCAATTCCTAAGGAAATAAAAAGTGCTACTCAGGTTTTAGAAGAGCAAAAGAATATTGTCAACAGAGCGCATCAGGATGCGGATAGTATTGTAGAGCGTGCAAAGTCTGAGGCTGAGCGTATCATAGGCGTGGCTCAGGCTAAGGCTGATGCTATGATTCAGCAGGAGGAAATTGTTCAGCAGGCTGTAGTAGTGGCTGAGGAAATTAAGGCTAATGCTTTGCGCTACCAGGAGGAAACCCAAAGTGCTGCTGATGCATATGCCTTGAGAATTAAACAGGATTCTCTGCAATATGCTGATGATATGCTGGCTTTTGTCGGTGGTCATCTGCAAAGTGCACTGCAGGATATTAAGGATTCTCGTGAAAACGTTATCGGCGCAATTAACGATGTTAATAATCCTGTTGCAGTAGAAGAACAGGATGAGCTGGAGCCTAAGGAAGAAGAGTAGTCTGTCCCTAGAACGAGATTTAGTTTATAAAATTTAAGGACGAGCAGAGAATGTCTTTGCTCGTCTTTTTGATGCAGTAAAGTATGTTGTAAGAGTAAATTTATTTGCTGTTTTTGTGTATATGATGGGGGCTTTTATGAAAACTAGGGCTTTTAAGGCTGCGTTGCCGTACACACTTCCTATTTGCATAGGATTTATGGTTTTAGGTATTTCTTACGGCTTTTTTATGAGCAGCAAGGGTTTTAACTTTTTTTATCCCATGCTGATGAGCCTTTTAATTTTTGCAGGTTCTATGGAATTTGTAACTGTAGGGCTGCTTATGTCAGCCTTTAATCCGTTCCATGCTTTTTTTATGGCATTTATGGTCAACGCCAGACATTTATTTTATGGTATTTCTATGTTAGTCAAATATAAGGGGATGGGATGGAAAAAGAATTATCTTATTTTTGGTATGTGCGATGAGTCTTTTTCTATTAACTGTACAGTAGCTCCTCCGCCAGATGTGGACAGAGGCTGGTTCATGTTCTTTGTAACACTTTTAAATCATCTGTATTGGGTAGCTGGAGCGACATTGGGAGCTGTTTTAGGCAGCTTGATTCATTTTGATACTAAGGGAATTGAATTTGTAATGACAGCTCTGTTTGTGGTCATGTTTGTAAATCAATGGGAAAATACTGACGACCATGTTCCTGCTCTTGTAGGTGTTGGCTGCTCCATCCTATGTCTATTTATTTTTGGCGGTGAGAATTTTATTTTGCCATCAATGCTACTGATTATTGCAACATTTTTTGCAGATATGAAAAGAAAGGCAGGGGAGTATAGTAAATGACTGTTACGGAGAGCATTATTACCATTGCAGCTGTTGTTGCAGGAACTATGCTGACACGCTTTTTGCCATTTTTGGTATTTCCTGAGGGGAAGAAGCCACCTTTATACATAGAGTATTTGGGAAGCGTACTTCCCTATGCTGTAATTGGTTTTTTGGTAGTTTTTTGCCTTAAGGATTCTTTCCATGGTGGAAGCCATGGGCTTACAGAGCTTATTTCCATTGCTTTTATTATTCTTCTGCACAAATGGCGTAAAAATGTATTATTGAGTATTTGCGGAGGCACTGCCTTTTATATGTTTTTGGTTCAGCGAGTGTTCTGCTGACAAAAAAGCCCCTTGTCCAAGCTTTTATTGGATAAGGGGCTTTTGTACTTTGTGTATTATTGTATATATGCTGGTGAGGTAAGATAATCAATACCACTAGGCTTGTACTGCAGCAGGCTAAGCATTTCTGCAGCAGCTATGTCTAGCTCTATTTGCTCTTGAAAGGCTGTACTTTGGCCATAGGTTGGATTTTTGCCTAGCTTTATTATTATTGGCAAAGCCGCAGTTTTTTTCATTATTTTTAGCAGCTGCCGACCTGTATTATTAAAGGCAAGAACTCTGATGTAGGCAGGCTCGTTCTGCTCATACCAGCTGCGGGGGCGATTAAGCAGCAGCTGCAGCAATGTGCGTCGCAGACGGCTGGCTGGATAACGCTTTTGGCTAGTATTTGCAAGTGCTTCTCCTAAGGAAGAGCAGTTAACTGCCTTTTGCAGAAGATTTTCCATACCCTCGCTGCATTGACAGCAGTTCGCTATATCTTGTGGTCTCAACAGGCGTAGACGATAGCTTATAAGCTGCCATAAAAGATTTTCATCATAACCTGCGGAATTATGCTGAAGATAGTTTTTTACATTATCTGGAACAGCCTCCTGCCATAGCTGGTTTTTGCTGTTAAAGTCCCTGCGAATGGCTGTTGCACTGGCAATAGTTGTTCCTATATCAGTACTATTATAACCAGAATCAGTTCGTTGGCAGTAGATTGGCCTAATATCGTAGCTTAAAAGTGCTTTGCTGTATTCTAATGCCAAGATATCATTGGGGGAATTTAGTGCTTGAGTTGTATTTGAGCTTAGCGCTAATATTTTATCACAGGCCGCTGCGTAGCTAGTACCATTGGCAAGCTCGAGACGTAATCTTTGCTGAAATTTCGGACTGACCATAGTCTTGGCCATATCTGTAAAATTAAATTGCGGATTTTCTGCTCCACAGGAGAGTGCTGTAATACAACCAGTTGATGCCAGAATATCTACAGCACCTTTGGCAAAGTATTCAGCACTGCGGAGCGTGAATACTGTAGGCAGCTCCAAAACAAGATCTACGCCGTTTTCTACTGCTAAACGGCTGCGCAGCCATTTGTTTATAAATGCAGGCTCACCACGTTGGCATAGGCTTCCGCTCATTACGGCTATGACTGGCAAACCGGTTATTTTTTTGGTTTCCGTTACGTGATGCAGATGTCCGTTGTGAAAGGGATTATATTCTGCAACAATACCTACTGCTTTCATGAAATGTAAGTCCTCCTACCTGCGATTTGTCTAGTATATAGCTATTATAGCATAGATTTAATATATGCAGTATCTAGCAGAGCTAGATTACAAAAATTAGGGTTAGAAATTAATTTTTGTTAAAAATGCTAAGTCACAAAGTTTTTTCTATGCAAATGGCTGTAAATAGTGTATACTATATGTATCTTTATAGAGCGTTATCACTTAAATTTATTTGCGCAGGAGGGCGTATCGTGATTGTTTTTGTAGTTAACTGCGGAAGCTCATCAATTAAATACCAGCTTATTGACATGAATGGTGAAAAGGTGATGGCTAAAGGCTTAATTGAGCGTATCGGTATGGTAGGCTCCACCCTCAAGCACACTCCCACAGGTAAATTTACCATTGACGTACAGGAGGAGATACCTGACCATAAGGTAGGCATTAAAATGGCCTTGTCGGCACTGACAAGTAAAGAACATGGCGTTATTTCTGATATGTCAGAAATTGATGCTGTAGGTCATCGTGTAGTACATGGCGGCGAACGCTTTACTGACAGTGTTCTTATTACATCTGATGTGCTGCGCGGCATTGAAGCATGCTGTGAAATAGCGCCTTTACATAATCCGCCTAATCTGTATGGTATCAGTGCGTGTATGGAAATTATGCGTGATACACCTCAGGTTGCTGTGTTTGATACAGCTTTTCATCAGACTATGCCTAAGGTAGCTTATTTATATGGCTTGCCCTACGAAATGTATGTTAAATATGGACTGCGTCGTTATGGCTTCCATGGCACATCCCATAAATATGTAGCTCAAAGAGCTGCAGAGCTGATGAATGAGCACATGAATGATTTGCGCATTATTACCTGTCATTTAGGCAATGGCGCTAGTATTGCAGCTATCAAATACGGCAAATCAATTGATACAAGCATGGGCTATACTCCATTGGAGGGCCTGATTATGGGCACTCGCAGCGGTGAGATTGACCCTGCTATTATTCCTTTTCTTATGGAAAAGGAAAACATGAATGCACAGCAGATTGATGATTATCTGAACCGTCGCAGCGGTATCTTGGGTATCAGCGGCTTGTCTAGCGACTTCCGTGATTTGGAAAGCGCTGCTAATCGTGGTGACGAGCGCAGTCAGCTGGCGATAGATGTTTTTGCCTACAAGGTTAAGAAGTACATTGGCGGCTACGTGGCTGCCATGGGCGGTGTTGATGCTATTGTCTTTACTGCTGGCTTAGGTGAAAATTCTCCCTTTATGCGTGATAAGATTTGCAATGGTTTGGAATATCTTGGCACACGTGTGGATCCGGAGTATAATAAGATTCGTGGCAAGGAACGCGAAATCAGTGTTAGACGCGCAAGAGTTAAGATTTTTGTTATTCCCACCAATGAAGAGCTAGTGATAGCAAGAGATACTTTTAATATTTGTCGCCGCATCATTAAGCTTTAATTTACACTTTGTTAGAGTTTTTTTCTTGACAAAGAGGCGGCACCTAGATATAATTGATAAGAATGGTGAAACATGATTAAAATAAATGTCGCAGAAATCAAAAAAAGACTAGTCGGTGAAAAGACCTTTGCTTACGACCTTGAGCCTGTAGAGCTTGATATTACTTCCAGTGAAATGGACATTATCGGCACTATCAGGACTGAGGGAAGTATGAGTAACGCTGGTGACGTATTGCTCCTGGAGGCTACTATGAGCGCGCAGGTGCGGCGCACTTGCGGGCGTTGCCTAAAGGAATTTACGGCTGTTACAAAAGCTGAAGTTGTTGAGAAATTTTATCCGGCAAGTGCTGAAAATATCGAACAAGATGCTTTTGTTTACGATTCGGACGTTATTGACATAACGGAGCCGCTTCGTGAAAGTCTGCTGCTTGCAGAGCCTATTCAGGCCTTGTGTAGCCCAGACTGCCGGGGACTGTGTCCCGTTTGTGGCGCTAATCTTAATGATGGTGACTGCGGATGTGACAGGTTCACTGTAGATCCGAGGCTGGCGGCATTAAAGCAATTCATCAAAAAATAATTCACTTAATAGCACTGAGGAGGTGTATTGAGAAATGGCAGTACCTAAGAGAAAAATGTCCAAATGCCGTCGCGATCGTCGTCGTGCAAACTGGAAATTAGAAGTGCCCGGCATGATTGAATGCCCGCAATGTCACGAACTGAAAATGCCTCACCGCGTTTGCCCTGAATGCGGTTACTACAACGGCAAACAAGTCATTGCTAAAGCTGAATAATTCAGACATGGAAGCTCTCGGAGAAATCCGGGAGCTTTTTGCTTTGCTGCTTGGGAACAGTATATGAGTATTTTTTATTTGTGCAATTAAAAATACTTATGTTTTTTGCAGAACTGTCACAAAAAACTCTTGCCAAAATTATTATCAGCTCTTATAATAAAAACAGATATTAAGAGCTGGTGCTAAAAAGCGGGTGAGACAATGAATTCTTCTAAAAAGTTAATACGCCATAAGAGCTTGAAAAAGCTGCTAAGGGATAATCCTTTCTGTACTGACGAACAGCTGGCGGAAATGCTTAAGGTAAGCGTTCAGACCATTCGTCTCGACCGTGTAGCTTTGGGAATTCCTGAATTGAGGGCCAGAACACGTAATATGGCGGAAGAGGCTCAGACAAAGGTTCGTGCTATTGATAAGAAGGATATCGTAGGCGAACTGCTGGATTTGGAGCTGAATAAGATTGGTATTTCTACTCTTAAGATATCCAACGATATGGTACTTGAAAAGACTGGTGTAGCACGTGGACATTATCTTTTTGCTATGGCCAATACATTGGCTTTGGCAGTAGTGGATGCAGAGGCTGCTTTGACTGAGGTTGGCAACGTAAAGTATAAGATTCCTGTTAACCCTGGTGTGACTCTGGTTGCTAAGGCGATGGTAACACATCGCAGAGGCGGAAAGTACTATATATTTGTAACCATAAAGAATAATAACGAAGAAGTTTTTAGGGCGAAATTTATTATTGTGTCCCTGGATGACAGAAGTGTGGAAGAAAGGGAGCATGAAGCATGAAGATAGTCGTAGACGTTATGGGTACCGACTATGGTCCCAAGGAACTGGTTCTAGGTGCAGTTAACGCTGTGAAAGCATATGGCTGCGAGGTTGTTCTTGTCGGTGACGAAACAACTATTAAGGAACTGCTTGCAGAGTATAAGGCTGATAAAAACGAAAAGATTTCTATACGTCATGCCAGTCAGGTAATTGCTATGAATGAGCATCCTGCAAGAGCTGTAAGAAGCAAAAAGGACGCATCTATTGTGGTTGCTTCCAGGATGCTTCATGATGGAGAATGCGACGCTTTAGTGTCCTCTGGAAGTACTGGTGCTGCAGTAGCATCTGCTTTGTTCGGAGTGGGTCGTATCAAGGGCGTTGAGCGTCCTGCAATTGCAACTCCCATCCCTAATCTCAAGGGAGCGACTGTTGTCCTGGACAGTGGCGCTAATGTGGATGCCAAGCCTGAAACGATGGCTGTAAGCGCAATTATGGGCGCTGTATATGCAGAAAAAATTCTTAAAATAGATTCACCTAAGGTAGGACTTTTGAACATCGGTGAAGAAGAGACTAAAGGTAATGAGCAGGCATTGGCAGCCTACCCTCTGCTCATGAAAACCAGCTTTATTAATTTTATCGGCAATGTTGAGGGTCGCGATATTAATAAGGGCACAGTTGATGTTGTTGTCTGTGATGGTTTTGTAGGCAATGTTGTTTTAAAATTTGGCGAAGGTCTTGCCAGCGCTATTATGACAATGATGAAGGACGCTATTATGAATGGCGGCTTCTTGGCTAAGCTAGGCGGTCTTTTGATTAAGCCGGCTTTGAAAAAAATGAAGAAGCGTGTTGATCCTGCTGAATACGGTGGGGCGCTGCTCTTAGGTATTAAGGCACCCTTTATTATTTGTCATGGCAGCTCCAAGGCAAAGGCGATTACTAACGCAATTCATGTGGCTATGGAATTTGCAGAACAGGATGTTGTGCAGATTATAACTGAAAGAGTTGCAGAATCTCAAAAAAGAAGTGAGGAAATAGAGCAATGACAAGAGCGGTTGGCATCTTAGGTATGGGACATTATGTTCCTGAGAAAATTTTAACAAACTTTGATCTGGAGAAAATGGTAGAAACCAGTGACCAATGGATTACTGAGCGTACTGGTATTAAGCAGCGTCACATTGCTGCTCCGGAAGAAGCAACCTCTGATTTGTGCTATAATGCAGCTATGATCGCTTTAAAGGATGCAGGCGTTGCTCCTGAAGAGCTGGACCTGGTTATTGTGGCTACTGCTTCCCCTGACCATGTATTTCCTTCTACTGCATGCTTAGTGCAGGATAGAATCGGCGCAAAAAATGCTGCTGCCTTTGATTTGGCAGCTGGCTGCAGCGGCTTTGTTTACAGCTTAGGCGTAGCAAGCCAAATGATTGCGACCGGACTTTATAAACATGCACTGATTATTGGTGCAGAAACCCTTTCCCGTATTATGAACTGGACTGATCGTAACACCTGCGTACTTTTTGGTGACGGTGCTGGTGCAGCAGTTCTTGGTCCTGTTGAAGAAGGTTACGGCGTTCTGGGTATTGATATGGGTGCTGACGGTTCCGGCGGCAAATATCTGATTCAACCGGCTGGCGGCAGCCGTAACCCGGCTTCTCCTGAAACTGTAGAAGCTAACGATCACACCATTCATATGAATGGACCTGAAGTATTCAAATTTGCTATCCAAATCATGGGCAAAACTGCTAAACGTGCTCTGGCTAAAGCTAACATGAAAGCAGAGGATCTGGACATGCTGTTCCCTCATCAGGCAAACCTGCGCATTATTTCTTCCGCAGCTAAACGTCTGAAAATGCCTATGGAAAAGGTTTGGGTAAACGTTGATAAATACGCAAATACTTCTGCTGCATCTATTCCTATCGCTTTGTGCGAGGCTCAGGCAGCAGGTGCTTTGAAAAAAGGCGATAATATCCTTCTCGATGGTTTTGGCGCTGGTCTGACCTGGGCATCCATCGTTCTGAAGTGGAGCAAATAATCTTAATTTGTGAGTAGAGTTAGAAAGTGAGGTCTATCCGATGAGCAAAGTTGCTTTTGTATTCCCGGGACAAGGTTCCCAGACTGTTGGTATGTGCAAGGCATTTTATGATGAATATGCTGTAGCTAGACGTGTATTTGAAGAAGCTGACGAAGCTTTAGGATTTTCAATTACCAAAATGTGCTTTGAAGGTCCTGAGTCCGATCTGCGCCTGACCTACAACACTCAACCGGCAATTCTGACTGCAAGCACCGCTTGTGCAGCTGTACTGAAAGAAAAAGGCATTGCCTGCGATGTAGCAGCTGGTCACAGCCTGGGTGAATATTCCGCTCTGGTAAACACTGGTGCTCTGGCATTTGCTGACGCAGTACGCATTGTTCGTAAACGTGGTCAGTTCATGCAGGAGGCTGTTCCTGTGGGCGAAGGCAGCATGGCTGCTGTATTAGGCCTGGAAAGTGATAAAATCGTAGAAATCTGCCAAGCTGTAGAGGCTGAAGGCGGCGAAGCTGTTCAAGCTGTAAACTTTAACTGCCCTGGCCAAGTTGTAATTGCAGGTGCTGTTAATGCTGTAAACAAAGCTGTAGAAGCTCTGAAAGCTGCTGGTGCAAAACGTGCTGTTCTGCTGCCTGTATCCGCACCTTTCCACAGCTCTCTCATGCAGCCTGCTTCTGAGCGTCTGGCTGAGGTCCTTGCACCTATTGAAATTAAAGATATCACCATTCCTGTAGTTGCTAACGTAACTGCTAAGGAAGTTACCAGTGGTGCTGAAATTAAAGAGCTGCTGGTAAAACAAGCTGCAATGCCTGTACTTTGGGAAACCTCCGTACGCAACATGGTAGCTGACGGCGTAGACACCTTTGTAGAGGTTGGTCCTGGCAAGGTACTGACCGGCTTCACCAAGAAGATTGCTAAAGGTCTGCCTGCACTGAATATTGAAGATCCCGCCAGCCTTGAAAAAGTTCTGGCTCACTTTGAAAAATAATTTTTAGGAGAGAATTAAGATGAAACTTGAAGGTAAAAAAGCTCTTGTAACTGGCGCTTCCCGCGGTATCGGCCGTGCTATTGCTCTGGCTCTGGCTGCTGAAGGTGCTGACGTAGTAGTTAACTATGCTGGCAGCGAAGCTGCTGCAAAAGAGGTAGCTGCTGAAATCGAAGCAATGGGTCGCAAGGCTCTTGTAATTCAGGCGGATATTTCCTCCACTGATGCTGCAACCGCTATGGTAGACCAAGCTGTTAAGGAGTTTGGCCGTATCGACATCCTCGTAAACAACGCAGGCATCACCCGTGATGGTCTGCTGATGCGCATGAAAGAAGAGGATTGGGATGCAGTTCTTACTACTAATCTGAAGGGTGTTTTCAACTGCACTAAAGCAGCTGTTAAATACATGATGAAACAAAAAGCAGGCCGCATTGTTAACATCAGCTCCGTTGTAGGCGTTATGGGCAATGCAGGTCAAGCCAACTACTCTGCTGCTAAAGCTGGCGTAATTGGCTTCACTAAAGCTGTTGCTAAAGAAGTGGCTGCTCGCGGCATTACTGTTAACGCAATCGCTCCTGGTTTCATCAAAACTGATATGACCAGCGTTCTTTCTGAGAAAGTTGTAGAGGGTATGCTTAGCTCCATTCCTCTGAACAAGCTGGGTGAAACTGAAGACATTGCCAAGGCTGTCTTGTTCCTTGCAAGCGATGACGCAAATTATATTACCGGTCAGACTTTACATGTTGACGGTGGTATGGTAATGTAATAGGGCAACCTGCAAATTTATCATTGGAAGGAGGTGAATCGTAATGAGCACTTTCGACAAAGTAAGAGATATCACTGTTGAACAACTGAGCGTTGACGCTGACGAAGTAAAGATGGAATCCGCTTTCATCGATGACCTCGGCGCTGACTCCCTGGATATCGTTGAACTGATCATGGCTTTCGAAGAGGAATTCGGCGTAGAAATTCCCGACGAAAAAGCTGAAAAAATCCGCACTGTTGCTGACGCAGTTAAATTGCTGGATGAAGAGAAATAATGCTTTACAAAGCTTTTGACGGGGGAGCCTTCGGGCTCCCGCCGAAAAGCTTATGAAGTCCTGAAATGGGGGATATTTGTTGAAACTACCAGTGCTGAAAATCGGCAAGCTTGTTGCGCAAGTACCGATTATACAAGGAGGCATGGCTATTAGGCTGTCTACTGCCCGTTTGGCAGCAGCCGTAGCAAATGAAGGCGGCATTGGCTTAATTGCTGCATCTGGTATGAGCTTTGATGAGCTGCGTACTGAGATTCGTTTGGCAAGAGAGCTGACTGGCGGCAAGGGCATTATTGGTATTAATGCTATGTTTGCTGCAAGAGAATTTCTTGGCCTCATTACAACTGCCGCACAAGAGAAGATAGATTTAATCGTAGCCGGCGCCGGTTTTTCAAGAGATATTTTCGCCGTCGGACGTGAGTATGGCGTTGAGGTTGTACCCATCGTTTCTTCCGTAAAACTGGCTAAGATTTCTGAAAAGCTGGGAGCTTCCGCAATTATTGTTGAAGGTACCGAGGCCGGCGGCCATTTAGGTACTCAACGCTCTATTAAAGAAATTCTGCCGGAAATTAAAGCGGCTGTAAATATACCTGTAATTGCTGCTGGCGGTGCTGTTGATGGCAAAGACGTAGCAGAGCTTATAAACCTTGGTGCAGACGGCGTGCAGATGGGCAGTCGTTTTGCAGCTAGTGAAGAATCCAATGGTGCTCCTGCACTAAAGGAATTCTACCTGAAAATGAAAAAAGAGGACGTTGTACAAATTGATAGTCCTGTAGGCTATAAGGGTCGTGCAATCCGCAATCCCTTTGCACAGCTGTCCTTGGAAAATAGAGCTCCTAAACCGACTGTTTGTGATGCATGCTTAAAGCACTGCACCCATAGCTTCTGTATTATTCGCGCTCTTACAAGAGCACAACAGGGTGATGTAGAAAATGGTCTGGTATTTACCGGAGCAAATATGTGGAAAATTAAAGAAATCCTTCCTGTTAAGGAAATCTTTAGACGTATAAAAGAAGACGTAGAAAAAATTTAATTCGAGGTGAGTAATTTTGACTAAACGTAGAGTAGTTATTACTGGTGTTGGCCCTATTACCCCTGTTGGTATTGGCAAGGACACCTTCTGGAACAATCTTATCGCTGGCAAATCCGGCATTGGCCCCATTACCCAATTTGACACTGAAGGCTTTACTGTAAAAATTGCTGGTGAAGTAAACGATTTTGATTACACTGCTTTCATTGACAAAAAAGAAGGCAAGCGTATGGACCGTGTTACCCACTTTGCTGTAGCTGCTGCTAAGCTGGCTATGGAAGACGCAAAGCTTGACATGGAAAAAGAGGATCCCTATCGTTGCGGCGTATGCGTAGGCAGCGGTATCGGCGGCATCCAAACTTTCTTTGAACAATCTCTGAAAATGGGTGAAAAAGGCCCCTCCAAGGTTAGCCCCTTCTTCATTCCTATGGACATTCCTAACATGTCCGCTGGCCAAATTGCTATTGCATGTGGCCTGAAAGGTCCTAACACTTGTATCGTAACTGCATGCGCAAGTGGTACTAACTGCCTGGGCGATGCACTGCGCTCCATCCAATATGGTGATGCAGATGTAATGCTGGCTGGCGGTGCAGAAGCAGCAGTTTCTCCTATCGCTATTGCAGGCTTCGCTAACATGAAAGCGCTGTCCACCAATAATGAAAACCCCGAGCAGGCTTCCTGCCCCTTTGATAAAAAGCGTGATGGCTTCGTATTAGGTGAAGGCGCT
Organism: uncultured Phascolarctobacterium sp.; assembly: GCA_900547415.1. GTDB lineage: Bacteria > Bacillota > Negativicutes > Acidaminococcales > Acidaminococcaceae > Phascolarctobacterium_A. The sequence goes on from URGS01000003.1 coordinate 65,085, forward strand.
GGCGTTCTGGTTCTGGAAGAGCTGGAGCATGCTAAAGCACGTGGTGCTCACATCTATGCTGAGCTTGCTGGTTTCGCAATGAACTGCGATGCTTACCACATTACTGCTCCTGATCCGAGCGGTATTCCTTCCGCACTGTGCCTGGAAGCAGCTATTAAAGATGCTGGCCTGCAACCGGAAGACATCGATTACATCAACGCGCATGGTACCTCCACTCATCGTAATGACTTGGGTGAAACCATTGCTTTCAAGAAAGTATTCGGCGAACATGCTTACAAGCTGATGATCAGCTCCAACAAATCCATGATCGGTCACCTGCTGGGTGCTGCTGGTGCTGTTGAAGCAATTGCAACTGTAATGACCATCGAAAACAGCATTGTTCCTCCGACCATCAACTATGCAGATAAAGATCTGGAAGACGAAACTCCGCTGGATCTGGATTATGTTCCCAATGTTGCACGTCATGCAGAGGTTAACGCTGCACTGAGCGACAATTTGGGCTTTGGCGGTCACAACGCTGCCATCGTGTTCAAAAAATACGTTGACTAAAGTAGGATAAGGATATGCAAAAGGATCGTATACAGCAGCTGAAAAGCTTTTGCCAGGAGCTGGGTATAATCATGAATGATTTGGAGCTGTTAGATATGGCGCTGACTCATACATCCTATGCTCATGAGGCAAAGCAGACTCCTAAACCGCAACATAACGAACGTATTGAATTTTTAGGCGATTCTGTGCTGAGCGTTATTGTCAGCACTTATATGTACAACAACTTCGCTGAGCTTGATGAGGGCCAGCTGACAAAGCTGCGTGCTCATCTGGTTTGCGAAGCTTCCCTCTATGAATATTCCAAGAAAATTCATTTAGGAGAGAACCTACGCTTGGGCAGAGGCGAGGAACAGAGCGGAGGACGTGAGCGTCCTTCCATCTTAGCTGACGCCTTTGAATCCGTTCTTGGTGCTATTTATTTGGATCAGGGTATGGATGTTGCTAGGGAATATCTCTTGGGACTGATGCGTGAGGAGATTGACTATATCTGCACTCACGGTATTTATAATGACTATAAAACAAGATTGCAGGAGTATCTTCAGCGTGACGGTGAAGTATCAATCAGCTACAAGCTTGTTGACAGCAGCGGACCAGAGCACAATAAGGTGTTCACCTCTGAGGTAATGCTTGATAAAAAGGTTATTGGTATTGGCAGCGGACGCAGCAAAAAGGACGCAGAGCAGCACGCAGCTAAAAAAGCTTTAGAAGGCTTGAATCTGCCTACAAAATAAAATATGAATTCTAGATACCACATTGGATATAATCCAGTGTGGTATTTTTATTGCTAGTATTATTTTTGTGCTGCTATACACGAGATATATTTACAAATGTCCTCTATAATGATAAAATAATTTACATCGAGATGCTTTAATGCTAGATAGTTAGAAAATTGTAAAAATAAGAGGTGAATAGTATGAGCTATAAGCTGTGGAATGTTTTAAAGGAGCTGGAGTCTCCTGAGTATGAATGGGTTGATCTTTCTCATTCTTTGAATAATGATAGTCCTTATTGGGGCGGTGTGCCTGAAGGCCAGGTGGAATTGGGCAAGACCTGCTATGATTGGGGTACACCTATGCTGGAGTGTATGATTCATACATTTAAATTTCCTGGTCAATTTGGTACCCATATTGACTTTCCTGGACACTTTATTAAGGGTGCTCCTTTGGCGGAGTCCTTTGGTGTAAAAAATATGCTGTATCCTTTGTGCGTAATAGACGTTACAGCCAAGGTTGCAGAAAACCCACTTTATGCAGTTACTGTGGAGGATATCAAGGAATATGAGGCAGCATATGGCGATATTCCTGATGGTGCATTTGTTGCCCTGCACACTGGCTGGGCAAAGCATTGGCCAGATATGGATGCTATAAGCGGTATTGCAGAGGATGGCAGCGAAAATTTTCCAGGTTGGTCTTTGGAAGCATTAAAGTATATTTATGAGGAACGCAATGCAGCAGCTAATGGTCACGAAACCTTGGATACGGATGCTTCTGCTCTTGCTGCTGCCGCCGGTGATTTGGCGTGCGAGCGTTATGTTTTAGCTAAGGGTAAGCTGCAGGTTGAAGTAATGAATAATTTGGACAAGGTTGCTCCTGCTGGTGCAATTTTGTTTGTTGGCTGGCCTAAAATTGAAGGTGCAAACGGCATGCCTGTACGAGCTCTTGCGATTACTCCTAAGAAATAACGTTCGGATTAATAGTAGAATGACAAAAAATAAGCGTGTAAGTCGAATCTTTATTCAAGATAAGACTGCACGCTTGTATTTTTTGTGGTATAATTGTCACATGGGCAGGAGTTTTGTGGCTTCTGAATTTTGAAGGGAGTGGGATTTTGTGCGAAAGGTGAAGTTGGTTTTACAGATATTGGCGGCCTTTATTATTGCTCAGTTAGCTTTTTGGGGGCTTTATGAGCCTAATAGTGATGCTGTAAAAGCTATTCTAGATAAGCCTTCAGCCGTATCTGCAGAGCAAAGCAATGTGCCTCCCAGTGGCAGCTTAAAAATTACAGTTCTTGATGTAGAGCATGGTGATGCTATTTTATTGCAGGACGATAAACGTAATATTATGGTGGATGTAGGCGATAGCAAGAACAGGCAGCTATTGGAGCAGAAACTGTCTAAATATGGTGTAAATCGTATAAAATCAGTTATTGTAAGTCATCATCATAAGGATCATATGGGTAATATTTTCACTGTAGCTGGTAGATACGGTGTCAGCAATATTTATGATAATGGTAACGTCAATAATGGTAATAAAAACTCCATTAAGCTGCATAATATCCTTAGTAAGGGAGAGTACAATAACCGTGTTCTAAAATCAGGCGATGTAGTACAGATTGACAAGGGCTATTATTTTGAGGTTCTTTCTCCTGGCGAATTTTTGCAGGCTGATAAGCGTATAAAAAATGATCAGAATAATAATAGTGTGGTACTCAAACTTCACTATGGTGATTTTACCATGTTGCTTACAGGTGATATTGAGGCTCCTACTGAGGCCTTGTTATACAAGAAATATGGGAGCAGCCTGAAGTCAGATGTACTAAAGGTTGGTCATCATGGCAGCAAGACATCATCCTATTATAAATTTATTGAGCAGGTTAAGCCTCAATATGCGTTGATTAGCTGTGGTGATTTTGTTAAGTATCATCATCCTAATAAAAATGTAGTTGGCAGCTTGGAACATTTAGGTGCCAAGGTCTATACTACAGAGAAAAATGGTGACCTGAGCATTGTTACAGATGGAAAAGGCTTTACCTTTACAAACGAAAAATAAAAATAAATGGTATGCGTATTTGCTTTGTACGCATACCATTTTTGTTTTAAGAAGTCACTAAATTTTTAAGCTTTACGGCCTTGAACAAAGTACATAGTGTCGTCCTCATAGACTTGTACAAGTACATAGCCGGCATTTTGCAGCAGCAGTCCTACTTCATCAGCAGGTGGAAGCTTGTGCTCCCTGACCTCTTTGCTTTCAGCATGAATGCTGTTGACCTGTTCTCTGGAAATGTCGTGAAATATGGTCAGCGTGCCGCCTTTTTTTAGTAAGGGCAGCATTTTTTTTAGAAACTCTTCTTTGCGGTTATGCAGATGAGGGTAAAAGTTAAGACCGGTTATAGCGTTAAAGGATTCTTTGGAAAGCTCTAGCTCCATAATATCACCTGCTTCAAAGATGATATTTTTTTTATGTTGTTGCTTAAGCTTTGCTTGTTCCAACATTTTTTCGGAAAAATCTACAGCTGTAATATGTCCATTGGCACAAATAGCTTGTAGTAGATACGGAAGCAGCACCCCTGTTCCTGTTCCTACATCAAGAAGATTATCACCCTGTTGTAATTTTATCATATTTACCAGTTTTTGAAGCTTATGGGAATCGGTGTCTCGAATTTTGTCCCAATTAGCAGCACAGCCGTCAAAAAATTCTTTGTCCTTATTCATGGTTTCCCTCCTTTTCTAGAAGCGTTGTGTGAAAGTGGCGGTAAAGACTCTGCCCTCCATGGTATAACCATAGATTTCACAATATTCTTTGTCAAAAATATTGTAGAGAGCTAAATTGAGGGAGTTTTTAGGTGTAAAGTCATAGGTTGCAGAAAGATTATGGGTTACATAGCCACCGATTTCCTGTACCTGATATTTATTGGGATTGGCAGCAGGATAGCCTAAGGTTGCCTTTTGGCTGCTAGTATAGCTCATATCATAACGGGCGTGCCATTTATTATAATCATATTGATAGCCTAAGGCAAGAGTATGACGTGGTCGATAGTCCAGTTCATCACGAAGACCAATACTGTCTTTGGGATTAGTACCCTGCTTTTTTGTATGCAGATTGGTATAGTTTAGGAAAATGGCGGAGTTATCATTAATCTGCCAATTATTTTCCAACTCAAAGCCCCAAAGCTTAGCATTATCTATATTATAGCAGTTGAAAGGCTTTTGGTGTGTAAAGTTCAGATAATCGTTTATATCCTGATAAAATACCGTAGCCTTTGTGGACAGGCTGTCATCAAATTTGTGGATGTAGGCAAGCTCATAGCCCCAACCATTTTCTGGTTCAATAGGCTGATTTTTGGCAAAGCCAAAGCCTGCATAATGCCAATAGAATTCTGCCATGGAGGGTGCGCGCCAGATACGGTTTACAGATAGGGTGCTGTTATTTTTTTCATCGCTTCTTAAATGAATATTAAGCTTGGGAGAAATAGCATCTTCGCTCATGGAGCCAATTTGCAGTGCATTGCTGTCGTCACGGTCGCCTTTCATTTTGTCATAGCGGAGGCCTAGATTTGTTGTCCAACGGTTGTCCATTGTCCAGTTGTCCTCCACATAAAGGCCATATAAATCTAGTTTTTGTGATGGATAAAGATGTCCACTGCCTGCGTTGAACCAACCATAACCGTAGCGCAGGCGTTTATAGTCACCGCCAAGGTTTAAGGTGTGCTTGTCATCTAGGTTTATAGAGCTGTTGTAAAGCAGACCGGAGGATTTATCCGTAACATTATAGCGGTCAAAAATCAGCTTTTTTGTTTCTGCGTCAATATTTACCTCGTGCTGTTTTTCATAGTTGCGCCAATATGTCAAACTGGAGGTGGAATCCTTGCCTTCTGAACTCCCCCAGCCGATGCTGAATTTATTGCGGTAAAGCTTAGTATAGGAGCCGTCACCAGGAGTATTATTGCTGCTGGCGAAGCTATCTCCGTTAGGAGTAGTTGGGTAGTCAGGATTATAATTTGGAGTTCCAGGCAGATTTTGCACTACAAGACCACGCTCCAGTTCCTGGTGGTCAAAGGTGAAATGCAGCTTATCTGTATTGCTCAAATCATAGCTCAGCTTAAGTCCGAGCTGTTCGTTGTCATAGTCAGCGTTGCGTAAAAAGGCATCCTCTTTAGCCTTAGCAGTATAAATACTAAAGCCAAGCTTATCTGCTGTGGCACTGTAGTTGAGAGTATATTGCTGGCGTTCATTACTGCCTGCTGTAAGCTGCAGCTCTCCTCCTTGAGCGTCTGCTTTGGTAATGATGTTGATTACACCGCCTTCAGTCTGGCCATAGGCAGCAGACTTGGCTCCTTTGGTTATTTCAAGACGTTCTACCATGGAAAGGGGAATTGCGTTCCAGTTAACGTAGCCCCCACCCATTACGCCAGCCATAGCTTGAGGTACGCCGTCTACAAGAACTGTGTAGTGGCGGGAATCGTGACCGCGGAGTTTAACTGTTAAATCTTCGTTGCCTCCTGCGTTTGGACGGGATTGAATTTGTATACCAGCGGTGGAACGGAGCAGCTCGGGAACTGTTTTAGCTGCTCCGATATTGATTTGCTGCACATTTACATTAGTATCAGCGTTAGTCTGTTTATCAGCATAAATAATAATATCAGGCATTGAAAAGCTTGGAATTTCAGCCCAAGCAGGAACTGATAGAGCAAGCAGCAGTGGTAAAAATTTTAATGATTTCATGATTATTCCTTGTTTAATAAGTATTTATTATATTACATAGGGGGACGACTTAGGCTTAGATATTCTTCTAGCTTTTTTATCAATGGGGGAATACATAGTATTTGGATAATAATACCAGGAGCACCGTTTATTGCTGCTGCGGCTACATAAACCCAGGGAGATAAATTAATCTGCAGTGTTTGGGCAAAAATTGTCAGCATTAGTATTACGCCAATTCGTCCTGCAATAAGTGCTACGATTAATGAAATAGGCAGCGATAGCTTTTTTTCATAATGCAGATAACCACCTGTCGCTCCGTATAGTGCAAGCTCTATGGCCATGATAGGTGCTATGGGATATAATGGCGGCATGCCTGTAAGGATACTGCTGAGAAAGGGAGTAAACATACCTATGCAAAAGCCTTGTTTCCAACCTAAAAGCAGACCTGACATAAGAACTGGAATATGCATGGGTAAGAATATCTTTCCTGCCATACCGAATATATGAAATGCTATTGGTAAAAGCAAGCCGCAGGAAAGAAAAAGAGCAGGAAGAGTAAGCTGTTGTTTTATGTTCATTGTTTCTCCTAAAATATTTCAATAAAAAAGCTATGAGGGCATACTCCTTCCTGGAGTTTGTAAGCCTTCATAGCTTTAGCTTTTTCATGTACTTTTTACTTGTCAAAAATTAATGAGTAAAGGTTTTTCTGGACATAATTTTACTGCGTGAGCTGCTTCTGCAGCCTGCACCACTCTTGTGATTGCGTAAATATTGCAGATTTACATAGTTGTCCCATTAGCCAGGTGGATAACTTCGGCCTTTGCTTCAGACAATTGTCCTTGATTAATGAAGCCGTACTTTAGCATTTCACCCAAAACAAGCTGTTGGCGTTTCTTGCAGTCCTGCGGATTTTCCAAAGGATTCAGTGCACTGGGGGCGTAGGACAACGCTGCAATGACAGCGGCTTCTGCTAGTGTAAGAGCAGAGGGAGCTTTAGCGAAGTAGGCACGACTAGCATCATGAATTCCATAAGCACCTGCTCCGAAATATGTTGTATTAAGATAAAGCTCCAAGATTTCGTCCTTGGAATACTCTGATTCTAAAACTAGTGAAAGAATTGCTTCCTCAATCTTGCGACTCATAGTTTGTTGGTCGTTTAAGAATACATTCTTAACAAACTGCTGTGTAAGTGTACTGCCACCCTGTAGGATTTCGCCTGCACTCATATTAACAAGCATAGCTCTGGCAATGCTTGTTACAGCTACACCGCCATGGCTATAAAATTCATGATCTTCAATAGTAATCAGAGCTTTGGGAATATCCTGAGACATGGCAGAAAGAGGTGTCCAGTCAGGACGCTGGCGAATCGGGTCGATAATTTCGTCCATATTCATTGCAATATAGAATTTTTGCACAGGCTCAGGCCATTCCTCTCTAGGTGGAAGCAGTGAAAAAAAGATAGCCTTAATAGCCTTTTCTTTGTTTTGATCGGCCTTGTCTTTTAGCTGTGTATCGGCAGAGGGAAGCTGTTGTTCTTGCTTTGTAGGCGGCATCGTTGACTTTTGGTCGTCAACAAAATTATCGTAACATATCATTCCTGCAAAAATAAGCAGTGCCATTACTATAGTTTTAAGCATATAAAATACCTCTTAATAATTTGCTTAACCTCCATTGTATCAAGAAAATATAATTTTGGCAAAGGCTGACGAATATTTTCTGGTGTCATAAGAGAATAATCCCAAGGAGCACTCTGGATAGTTAAGCATATAAATATATATCGGAGGTATTAATATACAAATGGATTATATAGCGTGACTGCATCTTGTGCTTATATGCAAAAGATGCAGGAGAAGCGTATTATTACTAATCGTTGAGCTTTAATGTTTATATTTTAGATAAAGAAAATAGCAAAATATATTGAATATACTGAAAATTCAGCACTTGTACATATATAAAATAGCTTTGGACATATAGAGTGGATAGTGATGCTTTTTTTATGAAAATGTGGACTGAAATAAGATTGTTTTCAAAATTTTTTAGCTTTTTTATAATAAATGCTTGCAAAATTATACATATTAGATGTATAATTACTAACCATAAGGAGGATGGATATGAAAGCAAGTGTAATTGGAGCGACTGGCTATGCGGGAGTGGAGCTTTTAAGGCTGCTGGATGGTCATCCGGAAGTAGAGCTGCAAGCTATTACCTCTGAAAGCAGTACAGGGGAAGCTATTGCTGCCATGTACCCCCATTTATCTGGTCGTATTGAAAAGAATTTGACTTCTATGAAGGAGATTGAAGCTATAGCTGGAGCTAGCGATGTTATTTTTATTGCCTTGCCACATGGCCATGCTATGAAAATTGGCAAACAGCTACGAGGCAGTAAGACTAAGATTATAGATTTAGGTGGAGACTATAGATTTAAGGATTACAGAATTTTTGAGCAATGGTACAAAGTCCCTCATGAGGATCCGGAAGCAAAGGCTGTATATGGTCTTACTGAGCTTTATCGTGAACAGGTAAAAAATGCTGATTTAGTAGCTAATCCGGGCTGCTATACTACCTGCAGCATTTTGGCAATGGTGCCTTTATTGAAATATGGTCTTATCGACACCAAGGGTATTATTATTGACGCCAAGTCTGGCACAACCGGTGCTGGTCGCAGCCTCAAGTTAGGCAGTCTTTACTGCAGTGTTAACGAAAGCTTCAAGGCTTACGGCGTTGCCTGCCATCGCCATACTCCTGAAATTGAGCAGATATACAGTGAATATGCAGGTGAAGATGTTGTTATCCAGTTTACTCCGCACCTATTGCCTGTTGACAGAGGTATTTTAGCAACATGCTATGCTCAGCTTAAGGAAGGCGTAACTGATGCCCAAATTGAAGAAGCTTATCAGACTATGTACGGAAAGGAATTTTTTATTCGTTTGCGTGGCAAGGGCGGCTGTCCTGAGCTGAAGAATGTACGTGCTTCTAACTATGTGGATTTAGGCTGGCAAACAGATAAACGTACTGGCAGAATTATTGTTATGAACTGTATAGATAATCTGGTTAAGGGTGCCGCAGGTCAGGCCGTGCAAAATATGAATGTCATGTTTGGTTTTGACGAAACTATGGGGCTAAGGGCTTTACCAATAGTTCCCTGATTGTTTTTGGAAATGAGAGGTATGTTTATGAAAAAGATTGATGGCTGGCTGACAGCTCCTCAGGGCTTTATTGCTGCAGGAGTAAAGGCTGGTATTAAGGCGAGTGGCAACCATGATGTTGCTGTTATCTATAGCACTGCACCTGCAGTTAGTGGTGCAGTTTTTACTCAAAATAAAATGTGTGCGGCACCTGTTTTAGTTAGCCGCGAAGTGAATACTCATCCTTGTGCTCAGGCTATTGTTGTAAATAGTGGCTGTGCCAACGCCTGCACAGGTGAGCAGGGACTTAAGGATGCTAAAGAAATGCAGGCTCATTGCGCAGGACTTTTAGGTGTAAAGCCTGAAGAGGTTTTTGTTTGCTCCACTGGTGTTATTGGCCAATTTTTGCCCATGGATAAGCTGCTTACTGGCATTGCAGATGCAGTCGATTCTTTGGATGAGGATGAAGGTGAATCCTGCGCACTGGCTATTCAGACTACGGATACCTTTATTAAGCGTGCAGCCTATGAGGTAGAAATTGGTGGCAAGACTGTCAAGATTGCAGGTATTGCCAAGGGAGCAGGTATGATTCATCCCAATATGGCAACCATGCTGACATTCATTACAACTGACGCCGCTATTGCTCCGGATGTATTGAAACGAGCTGTAAAAGCAGCAGCTGACAAGTCCTTTAATATGGTTGTTGTAGATGGAGATACCAGTACTAACGACAGCATGATAGTTTTGGCTAATGGTTTGGCTGAAAACGAGATTATTTATTCTGAAGAACATCCTGATTATGCTGTATTTTTTGAAGCGCTGGTTGCTTGTTCCACTGATTTGGCTAAGCTTATTGCTCATGATGGCGAAGGAGCAACCAAATTTTTGGAGGTAAATGTAGTTGGCGCGGCTACTTGGGCTGATGCCAAAACAGCAGCAATGGCTATTGCCAAATCTCCTCTGGTAAAAACAGCATTTTTTGGCGAAGACCCTAACTGGGGTCGCATTGTCTGTGCCGCAGGCTACAGTGGCGCTGAAATGATTGCGGAGAAGGTTAATTTAGAAATTGGCGGCGTTCGTCTTGTAGAAAATGGTATGAACTGCAATGTTCCTGCTCAAGAGCTGGCTCCTATTATGAGTGAGCACGATATTTCTATGACTATAGACTTAGCTGCAGGTGATGAAAAAGCTACTGTGTGGACCTGCGATTTTAGTTATGACTATGTCAAGATTAATGGTGAGTATCATACTTAAGAAATAATAAGACAGATAAATAGTACTAGTATGAATGCATTGATATATGAGGGGGATTTACTATGTTGATGGATGATAAACAGGTTGAAACTTTAGTTGAAGCATTGCCTTATTTAAAGGAATTTAAGGATAAAACTATTGTTGTAAAATATGGCGGTAATGCTATGGTTAACGATGAGTTGAAAAACAAGGTTTTACAGGATATTGTTTTTCTGCAATGTGCAGGAATGCGGCCTGTAGTTGTTCATGGCGGCGGACCGGAAATTACGGCAATGATGAAGCAAGCTGGTATTAAAAGCGAGTTTATAGCTGGGATGCGTGTAACTGATGCAGAGACTGCAGGTATTGTTGAAACTGCGTTAGTCGGCAAAGTAAATACTGACTTGGTTGGTCGTATTAATCAGCTGGGCGGAAAGGCTGTTGGTTTAAATGGTAAGGATGCCAAGCTTATTACTGCAAGAAAGCATTTAGCTGATGTGTATGAAGATGGCAAGGTTAATCTTGTGGATGTGGGATTAGTAGGCAACGTTCAGAGAATTAATACAGAGCTTATCGATGTACTTTTGGATAAAGGCTATATTCCTGTCATTGCACCTACTGGTGTAGGCGTTAATGGTGAGGTTTTCAATATTAATGCAGATATTGCGGCTGGTGAAATTGCAGGTGCTCTAGGTGCGGAGAAGCTGCTGATGCTCACTGATGTTAAGGGTATCTACAGTAATTATCCTGATGAAAATAGCTTTATTTCCACCTTGAGTTTTGAAATGGCTCAGGAACTCATTGTAAGAGGTGCTGTAGACGGCGGCATGATTCCCAAGGTGCGCTCCTGCATAACTGCGTTAAGTCATGGTGCGAAGAAAACACATATTATTGACGGTCGTGTTCCCCATACTATTTTAATGGAAATCTTTAGCGATAAGGGTGTTGGTACCGAGGTTGTAAAGGAATTGTAATCCTTAAGGGAGTTTGAAGAGGCAATGGATAAAAAAACTGTAATTGAACAAACTGAAAAATATTATCTGCCTGTTTTTGGCAGAAATCAAATGGTTATAGATCATGGCCAAGGCTGTCACGTTTGGGATAACGAGGGCAATGAGTATGTGGACTGCTTTGCAGGTATTGCAGTAAATTCTCTTGGCTATAATCATCCTGCTTTAGTTAAGGCTATCACTGAGCAGGCTCAAAAGGTTATGCACTGCTCCAATCTTTATTACACTGAAATTCAGGCGAAGGCTGTTCGTGTAACCGCTGATGCAACAGGTATGGATAGGGTGTTCTATGCCAACTGTGGTGCAGAGGCTAACGAGGGAGCTTTAAAGCTGGCTCGTAAATATGGAAAGCAAAAGTCTTCTGGCAAGTTTCGTATCATTACTGCATGGCACTCCTTCCACGGTCGTACCATGGCGACTGTAACTGCAACTGGGCAACATCATTATCAGGAGGGCTATGAACCATTGCCAGCAGGTTACGAATATGTAGAATATGGCGATATTGCTGCATTGGAAGCGATTATGGCAGATAATGTTTGTGCTGTTATGCTGGAGCCTATTCAAGGCGAAGGCGGCGTTCACGTTCCTTCTGACGAATATTTGCAGCAGATTCGTGTGCTTTGTGATAAATATGATGCTCTGTTGATTTTTGATGAGGTGCAGACTGGCGTAGGTCGTACAGGAAAATGGTTTGCTTATATGCATAGCGGCGTGAAGCCTGACATTATTACCTTTGCCAAGGGTATTGGCGGTGGATTCCCTGTAGCAGGCTTTGCAGTGCCCGAACGTCTGGCTCATGTTTTCGCGCCTGGCGATCACGGCGGAACCTTTGGCGGCAATCCGTTGGCCTGTGCTGCTGTGTACGCAACTCTGACTACTATTAAATCTGAAAATTTGGTGGACAAGGCAGCAGCAAAGGGGGCGTATTTTATGGATGAGCTTAAAAAGCTTCAGAAAAAATATCCTGAAAAGGTGATTGATGTTCGTGGTCGTGGTCTGATGCTAGGTGTGGAGCTGAACCAGCCTGGACAAGCAGTAGTTACTCATTGTCTGGCAAATAAAGTTATTATTAACTGTACTGCCGGCAATGTAATTCGCCTTGTTCCGCCGTTGATTATCACTAATGAAGAAATTGATATTGTTGTAGCAGCCTTGGATAAGGCGTTAGCTGCTCTGTAAAAGATGAATTAATATAAAAAAGATGCTTGTTTAAAGTGTCAGGATGAGGGGATTATATTATGAGCTTAAAAGATAAGGATTTAATATCTATACATGATTTATCAGTAGGTGAGGTTGCAACCATTTTAGAGGTTGCAAGAAAATTAAAACGCATGCAGAAAAAAGGTGTACCCCATGAATATCTGCGTGGCAAGACCTTGGCTATGCTGTTTTCCAAGGCTTCTACACGTACTAGAGTTTCCTTTGAGGTAGGTTTTCATCAGCTTGGCGGTCATGCTTTATATCTGAATGATGCTGTAACTCAGTTGGGACGTGGCGAGCCCGTACGTGATACTGCTCGTGTTTTGTCTCGCTTTGTAGATGGTATTATGATTCGTACTTTTTCTCATGACTCCGTAATTGAGCTGGCTGAATATGCAGATGTACCGGTTATTAATGGTCTGACTGATTTGCTGCATCCTTGTCAGGCTTTGACTGATATGTTCACTATTCAGGAGAAAATGAAGGTACTCAAGGGTCGTAAGCTAGTTTACGTAGGTGACGGCAATAATATGGCTCACTCTTTGATGTTTGCCTGTGCCAAGGTTGGTATGAATATGATTTGTGCAAGTCCTAAGGGCTATCAGCCTAATCCTACTATTTTGGCTCAGGCGCAGGAGGATGCTCTGCAAACTGGCTGCTCTATTACCGTAGAGGAGGATTTATTCCATGCAGCTAAGGATGCAGATGTACTTTATACGGATGTATGGACCAGTATGGGTGAGGAGGCTGAACGCGAGGTTCGCTTCCAAGCATTGCATAATTATCAGATTAATTCTGAGCTGCTGGCTCAGGCGCGTCCTGAGGCTATTGTTCTGCATTGTCTGCCTGCGCACCGTGGTGAAGAAATTACTGAAGAGGTTCTTGAAGGACCGCAGTCAGTTGTTTTTGACGAAGCAGAAAATAGATTGCATGTACAGAAGGCAATTATGGCGCTGCTTATGAGTGATGAGGTGCTTTGAATTAATAATTATAAATGATATGTATAAAAGACTCAGGAGGAAAAAGACCTTCTGAGTCTTATTTTATATAAAATAGTACTTGAATAGTGGACAAAAATACAACATTGTGCCTTGATAAGCATGAAAATAGTAGTAAATATAGGCATGTTGCATAAATAAAAGAGAAAAATGAGAAAATTTGCGAAAAACTTTGTATACACAGCATTTAGGGGTTGGCAAATCGAAAACACTGTGTTATAATACATAATCAATGAAACATTATTCACGACATACAGAGCAATATACATAAAAGAGTCGTGACGAAGGGCAAATGAGGAGGAGTTTATTATGAAGAAAGAAGATATTAAAAAGGTTGTACTTGCTTATTCCGGTGGTTTGGATACTTCCATCATCATTCCTTGGTTGAAGGAAAACTACAACAACTGTGAAGTTATTGCTGTTACTGCTGATCTGGGTCAAGGTGATGAACTAGTTCCCGTTCATGACAAGGCGCTGAAATCTGGCGCAAGCAAATGCTACATTCTGGATTTGAAGGAAGAGTTCATTGCAGACTATGTATGGCCTACTGTTAAAGCTGGTGCAGTTTATGAAAAGAAATACCTGCTGGGTACTTCCTTTGCACGTCCGCTGATTGCTAAAAAACTGGTGGAAATTGCAGAGGCTGAGGGCGCTGATGCAATTGCTCACGGTGCAACCGGCAAAGGCAACGACCAAGTACGTTTTGAGCTGTCTGTAAAAGCTTTGGCTCCTGACATCGCTATTATTGCTCCTTGGAGAGAATGGTCCATTCGTTCCAGAGACGAAGCTATTGACTTCGCTGCTGCACATAACATTCCTGTACCTGTAACCCATGACCATGACTACTCCATGGATAGAAATATGTGGCACTTAAGCCATGAAGGCTCCGATCTGGAAGATCCTTGGAATGCACCTAAAGATGAGCTGTTCATCGTAACCAACATTCCTGAAAAAGCTCCTGATCAAAAAGAATATGTTGAACTGGAATTCGTTGAAGGCGTTCCAGTTGCAGTTAATGGCGAAAAAATGAGCCCTGCAACCATCGTAGAAACTCTGAACGAGATTGGTATCAGAAACGGTGTTGGTATTACTGATATGGTTGAAGACAGACTTGTTGGTATGAAATCCCGTGGCGTATATGAAAATCCTGCTGGCGCTATTATCTACTATGCTCATAATGAGCTGGAGAATCTGTGTCTGGATAGAGCAACCCAAAGCTTTAAGCAAATGGTTGGCATTCGTTATTCTGAGCTTGTTTATGATGGTATGTGGTTCAGCCCCCTGCGTGAGGCACTGGATGCTTTCGTTAACGAAACTCAAAAAACTGTTACCGGCGTTGTAAAACTGAAGCTTTACAAAGGCAACATTATCAGCGCTGGCTCTAAATCCCCGTACTCTCTGTACAGCCAAGAATATGTAACCTTTGGTGAAGATGAGGTTTATAACCAAGCTGACGCAACTGGCTTTATTAACCTCTTTGGCCTGCCGCTGAAAGTAAGAGCTTTAATGAAGAAAGGCAGCCTGAAATAATGGCTAAGCTTTGGGGCGGTCGTTTCAGTAAAAATACTAACGAACTTGTGGACGCGTTTAACGCGTCCATTGAGTTTGATAAACGTTTATATCATGAAGATATCCGTGGCAGCATTGCGCATGCAAAAATGCTGGCAAAATGCGGCATTATTCCAGCAGAAGACGGGGAGAAAATTGTTGCTGGCTTGCAGGATATTTTGAAGGATATTGAGGCAGGTAATTTTGCCTTTGAAGTTGCGTTAGAAGATATCCATATGAACGTTGAGGCTAGACTTACCGAGCGCATTGGTTCTGCCGGTGCTCGTCTGCATACAGCACGCAGCCGTAACGACCAGGTTGCACTGGATATGCATATGTATATGAAGCGTGAGGTAGCTGAAATCGCTGAGCTGCTGATCAATTTTGAGAAGGCTCTTTTGAGTGTAGCTAAGGAGCATGAAAAAACCTTGATGCCTGGTTATACACATCTGCAAAGAGCTCAGCCTATTACCTTTGCTCATCATCTGCTGGCCTACTTTAATATGCTGCAGCGTGACTTCCGCCGTTTGATGGGAGTATGGGAAGGGGCTGATATGATGCCTTTAGGTGCTGGCGCAATCGCTGGTACAACTTTCCCTATTGATCGTTTCTATGTTGCAGATCAGTTGAACTTTGGCAAGGTATATGGCAATAGTATGGACGCTGTCAGCGACCGTGACTATGTTATTGAATTTTTATCCTTTGCTTCCATGCTGATGATGCATCTGAGTCGTCTCAGTGAGGAATTCTGTCTTTGGAGCAGCACAGAGTTTGGCTTTATTGAGCTGGACGATGGCTTTGCAACAGGCTCCTCCATGATGCCGCAAAAGAAAAATCCTGATATTGCTGAGCTTGTGCGTGGCAAAACAGGACGTGTTTATGGTCATTTGCAGGCAATGCTTGTTACTGCTAAGGGTCTGCCTCTTACTTATAACAAGGATTTGCAGGAGGATAAGGAAGGCTTCTTTGATGCGGTTGACACCATTAAGTTCAGTCTGGCAGTGTATCGTGATATGATTCTTACTATGACTGTCAATGTTGATAAAATGCAGCAGGCAGTAAGTAAGGACTTCTCTAACGCTACCGATTTAGCTGACTATCTGGTACGTAAGGGATTGCCCTTCCGTCAGGCTCATGAGGTTGTAGGCAAATGCGTTGCCTATGCTATTCTGAATGGCAAATTCCTGCCTGAAATCTCCATTGAGGAGTACAAGGAGTTTTCTGATCTCTTTGAGGCTGATTTATTAGAGGCTCTCAAACCTGAAAATTGTGTAGCTGCACGTAAATCCTATGGTGGACCTGCTTTTACTGAAAACGAAAAGCAATTTGCTATCGGCAATAAAGTATTGTTCGACCAAGAAGAAAAGCTTAGTGAATTAAAAGCTAAGTTATAAGAAATTAAGGGACTGTCTAAAATTTTAGGCAGTCTCTTTTTTATTTTTCACTAACTTGTTCCTTTTGTTCTAGAAAATTGTGGTATAATATAATCTAGATTATTATGATTAATTTTTTTAAAGAAGTTGGTGAGGTTTTTGTTTATTCAACTCCAGGGGCTATTAAGCTCTATTACCATTTTGGATATTATTGATATAGTTGTTGTTGCATATTTTTTATATCGTGTGTATCTGATGCTGAAAAATACTCATGCTGCGACTTTATTTAAGGGCCTGATGGTATTGGCCTTGTTTATGATTATCTGTCGTTGGATGAACTTGCATGTTATCAGCTGGCTGCTGGAAAAAAGCATGACTATTATTATGGTTGCGTTGCCAGTTGTTTTTCAGCCGGAGCTGCGCCGTGCACTGGAACAGATTGGCCGCGGCAGACTATTCCATAAGCGCAGTGAGTTGGATGAGCAGGAATTAGAGGATATGCTTGATAATGTAGCTGATGCAGCTAGAATTATGGGTAAGCATAAGGTTGGTGCTCTTATTGTTTTTGAACGCAATTCCGGTCTGGCAGAGCGTATTGAAACAGGTGTTGCTATTGATGGCCTTGTTAGCTCAGGACTTTTGCAGAATATTTTCGTAAAGGATACACCTCTGCATGACGGTGCAGTTATAGTACGCGGCAATCGCATTATGGCAGCCAGCTGTTTGCTGCCCTTGACAGAAAACCGTAACTTGAGCCAGGAGCTAGGTACTCGTCATAGAGCTGCTATTGGCTTATCTGAGCAGTCCGATGCCATTATTTTAGTAGTCAGTGAGGAAACTGGTACTATTTCTGTGGCGCGCAATGGCGAAATTATGCGTTATCTTTCTGTGGACGATGTTAAAGAGATTCTGCGTAAATCGATTTATCAACCTCATAAAAATACCACTTTGTTAGAAAAAATCAAAAGCTTGCGAGGTGACGACGAATGAAATGGTTAGAGGATTTACTGAAAAAAGAAAATCTTTTGGCACGTATCATCTCTGTAATAGCTGCTTGTGCTCTGTGGGTATATGTTATGACTGACCAAAATCCCATCGTGGAGCGCAGTGTAGACGTGCGTCTGCAGGAAACAAATCTTCCTGAGACCATGATGGTTTTTAATATCCCTGATAGGGTTTTAGTTAAGGTTCGCGGTACAAGAACAAAGCTGATGGATGGTCTTGGCAATAATATTACAGCTACTATTGATTTAAAAAATGTTACCGAAGGTCAGCAGAATATTCCTGTTATTGTAACTACACATGTTGGCGAGGTTATTGATGTGACTCCTCGTGAAATTGCTGTGTATGCAGATACAGTAAGTGAAAAAAATGTCCCTGTAGTTCCGCGTGTTGTTGGTGCTATGGCTAGCGATATGACTCTTGGCAACTGTAATATTAAGCCTGCTCAGGTTACGATTCGTGGTGCAACTCATCGTATTGCACGAGTAAATAAGGTTGTGGCTCCTGTTGATGTTACTGATCACAGCGATACCTTTGCTACAGAAAGTGAGCTGGTGGCAGTAAGTGATGACGGCTACGATATTCCTAATATGAAGATTACTCCTGAAAGCGTACTTGTTTCTGCAACTATGGTTAGTCAGATGATTACAGTAGACCTGCCTGTAAAACTTATCACAGCAGGCGATTTGCCTAGCAATGTTGTTGTAAGCAAGGCGGAAATCATTCCTGAAAAGGTTCATTTGACTGCAGCTCCGTCGGTACTCAAGACCTTAGAGGCAATTAATACAAAGCCGGTAGATGTTTCTAATCTGAGCGGCAGCTCTGTGGTCGTTGCGGAGCTGGATTTGCCTAATAAAACTATTCCTGAGCTGAGAACTGTTCAGGTAAGGTTCTCTGTAGAGACTAAGCCTGAAAAACCTAAGCAGTGAGCAAACTAATGATGTAAAGATGATTTTCTGTGGAATAAAAGACTATTGTTAATGATAGGCTTTTGACCAGAAAGGAAGTAGAATGAAGTTAAAAATAAACAATGTCCGCATCAGTCTTCAGAGAGAGACAACTCTGGAAAAAGCTTTGAGTAAAAAGCTGGGCGTAGCTGCTGATGCGCTTAAAGAAGTTCGCATTTTGCGTAAGGCTGTAGACGCTCGTAAAAAGCAGGATGTATGTATCAACTATCATTTAGAGGCTGAGATTGACCTGCCAGGTAAACTGGTGAATAAGCTGCTTAAGGATAAGGACGTATCTAAGGCTGAGAAAAAGCTGCCCATTCACCCTAAGTTGGGACAGATGCCCATGACTGCACGTCCCATTGTCATTGGTGCTGGTCCTGCAGGTCTTGTAGCTGCTTTGCAACTTGCTAAATATGGCTATAAGCCTTTGCTTTTGGAGCGCGGCAAGGCTGTTGCTCAACGTGTTGATGATGTACAGCGCTTTTGGAAGTACGGCGAGTTTAACCCTGATTCCAATGTGCAATTTGGCGAGGGCGGAGCAGGAACATTTTCTGATGGCAAGCTGACTACTCGTGTTAATGATTCTGTTATGCAGGATATTTTAAAGCTTTTTGTAGAGGCTGGTGCACCTGAAAACATTCTTTGGGAGCATAAGCCCCATGTTGGTACTGATAAGCTGCGTGCTATGGTTACTGGCTTAAGCAAGGAGATTCGTGCTTTAGGCGGTGAAATTCGTTATGAGGCTCATGTAACTGAGTTGCTTATTAAGGATAATGCAGTAGTTGGTGTACAGCTGGCCAATGGAGAAAAGCTATCGGCTGGAGCAGTTGTATTGGCCTGCGGTCATAGTGCCCGCGATACATATAAAATGTTGGTTGATAAAGGTATTGGCATTACTTCCAAGCCTTTTTCTATTGGCGTCCGTATAGAGCATCCTCAGGAGCTTATTGACAGAGCGCAGTATGGCGATTTTGCAGGACATCACCTTTTGGGAGCTGCTGATTATGCTCTTGTTTATCACACTCCTGATAAAAGCAGAACTGCATACTCCTTCTGTATGTGTCCTGGCGGTTTAGTTGTAGCAGCAGCTTCTGAAGCTGGCGGCGTAGTTGTTAATGGCATGAGCATGTACAAGCGTGACAGCGGCGTTGCAAATAGTGCTCTCGTTGTTGGCGTAAGCAGTGCTGATTTTGGCAATGATCCATTGGCTGGTGTGGAGTTTCAGCGTAAATATGAACAGCTTGCCTATGCTGCAGGCGGAAGAAACTATAACGCTCCTGCGCAAAATTTTGACAGTTTCCTGAAAAACAGTACTCCTTCCTTGGAGAGTCTGACAGGAGGTACCTATCGTCCAGGACTCACCCCTTATGCTCTGGATAAGGTTTTGCCCGCTTATGTAACTGATACTTTAAGAGCTGGTATTACCAGCTTTGGACAAAAGCTGAAGGGATACGCTGATGGCGGAGCGTTGCTTACAGGTGTGGAGACAAGAACCTCTGCTCCAGTACGTATTGAACGTAATCGTGAAAGCTATGTGTCTGTGACCCATGATCTGCTTTATCCATGTGGAGAGGGAGCAGGCTATGCCGGCGGTATTATGAGTGCAGCCCTTGACGGCTATCATATTGCCTGGGCAATAATGCAGCGCTTTAAAGCTATATAATTTTTATAGAAGAAATACAGATAATAAATTCTTTAGGAGGAACAAGAAATGGCTCGTTTATTTGGTACTGATGGTGTACGTGGTGTAGCTAACGTGGAGCTTACTCCAGAGCTGGCCTTTAAATTAGGTTATGCTGCAGCTACTTATTTTGGTAGAGAGGTATCTAATCCTAAGCTGATCATTGGTCGCGACACTCGTCGCAGTGGTCAAATGCTGGAATGTGCTTTATGTGCAGGTATTTGTGCAGCAGGTGGTAATGCTCATGTTTTGGGCGTAATGCCTACTCCTGCAGTATCTTTCCTGACATCTGTCGTAGGCGCAAACGCAGGTGTTGTAATTTCTGCATCTCATAATCCCTTTGAAGATAATGGTATTAAGTTTTTCTCTCAGACAGGCCATAAGCTGCCTGACGCAGTAGAGGACGAAATTGCAGCAATTGTTGCTGCTCCCATTGACTATACCAAGACTGTTCGTGGCAGCAGTGTTGGTCGTGTCGTTTATGAGCAAGGTATGGCTGAGCTTTATATTAAGCATGTTATCAGTACCGCTTATACTAAGCTTGATGGCTTAAAGGTTGTTATGGACTGCTCCAATGGTGCTAACAGCGAAATTGCTCCTGTAATCCTGCGTAGTCTGGGTGCAGAAGTTATTACTATTTTCAATGAGCCCAATGGTATTAACATCAATAATGGCTGTGGCTCCACCCATCTGGAAGCACTGCAGCAAAAGGTTGTTGAAGTAGGTGCACATGTTGGTATTGCTAATGACGGTGACGCTGACCGCTGTCTGGCAGTTGATGAAAACGGCGTAGCTCTTGATGGCGATCAGATTATGTTGATTTGTGCTCTTGAACTGATGAAACGTGGTAAGCTGAAAGACAATATGCTGGTTGCAACTGTTATGAGTAATGTTGGCCTGCATCAGGCTATGAAGGCTCATGGCGGACAGACTGCCAAGACTGCAGTTGGAGACAGATATGTTTTGGAAGAAATGCTTAAGCATGGCTATAATTTGGGCGGTGAACAATCTGGTCATATTATTTTCTCTGAATATGCAAAGACTGGTGATGGTATACTCACTGCTGTGCAGCTGCTTTGTGCAATGGTTAAGAATAATGTCCCCCTGTCCGAGCTGAGCAATGTTATGACTAAGTATCCTCAAGTGCTGCTTAATGTTCGTGTGGCAGACAAAAATGGCTGGGAAAATAACGCTGTTATTGCGGCTGTAATCAAAAAATATAAAGAAGAATTAGGCGAAAATGGTCAAATCTTGGTACGTGCCTCCGGTACAGAGCCTTTGATTCGTATCATGGCGGAGGGTCCGCAACAGGAGCGTCTGGAGCAAATTACCAACGCTATTGCAGATGTAGTAAATAAAGAATTGGCTTAAAAATTATATGCCGTGACAGAGCTTTTTCTGTCACGGTTTTCTTTTATATTTGAATCGCTATAATAATTCACAATTAGCTTCCTTGACCAAAGAACGAAAACATTGTACAATTACAATAGTCACATAGATGCGCCGCGGGGGCCTGCCAGCCTGCGCGGCGTGTTGTATGCTTGAAAAGCAGAAAAGTGACAGAGCGCATGTACCGCATTTGCGGCAGACGAGGAATGAGGTTATCGATCAGTCAGCGGATGCCTCACGGTTAGCTGTAGACCGAAAGCTGGATACAAAGCCCTATGGCAACATAGGAGAGAAAGTTTCAGCAGCAGAAAAGGTAGTAATATTTTAGGAGGATACTAATTTATGTGTGGTATCGTAGGTTATATTGGCAGTAATCAGGCTGCCCCCTTCCTGCTTGATGGTATGAGCAAGCTGGAATACCGCGGTTATGACTCCGCTGGTATCGCCGTTATGGAAAATGGCAAAATTCGTGTTGATAAATGCGTAGGTCGTCTTGACGCTTTACGTGATAAATTAAGAAATCGTATGCCTGTTGGTACTATGGGTATTGGTCATACTCGTTGGGCAACCCATGGTCGTCCGTCAGACCGTAACTCTCATCCCCATACAGACAGCAGCGGTAAGTTTGTAGTTGTTCATAACGGTATTATTGAAAACTACATGGCACTGAAGGAAGAGCTGATTGAAAAAGGTCATACTTTTGTATCTGAAACTGATACTGAGGTTGTTGCTCATTTAATGGCAGATAAATTTGACGGTGATTTTGAAAGCACTGTAAAAAAAGTACTGCATATTATTAAGGGTTCCTATAGCCTGGTATTTATGTGCGAGGCTGAGCCTGATAAAATTATCTGCACTAAAAAGGACAACCCGTTGGTAATTGGTCTTGGTGAAGGTGAAAACTTTATTGCGTCTGATATTCCTGCAATTATTAATCATACTCGTCGTACCTTTATTATGAGCGATGGTGAAATTGCTACTGTAACCTGTGATGGTGTATGGGTACAGGATATTGAAGGCACTCCTATCAGCAAAAAGGTATTTGAGGTTAACTGGAATGCTGAAGCTGCTGAAAAGGGTGGCTTTGAACACTTTATGCTTAAGGAAATCTATGAACAGCCTAAAGCTATGCGTGATACTATGACCAGCCGTGTGGATGCTGAAAACAAAACTATCAGTTTCCCTGAGTTGAACTGGACTGCAGAGGAAATGCAGGGCATCAATAAAATCTTTATTGTTGCTTGTGGTACTGCTTATCATGCAGGTATGGTTGGTAAATACTATTTGGAACAGCTGGCTCGCATTCCTGTTGAAGTGGATATTGCCAGTGAATTCCGTTATCGCAGTCCCTTGGTTGACGGCAATAGCCTGACTATCGTTATCAGCCAAAGTGGTGAGACTAGCGACACCTTGGCTGCTCTTCGTGAGGCAAAACGTCTGGGAGCACGTACCTTGGCAGTTACTAACGTTGTTGGCAGCTCTATTGCTCGTGAAGCAGACCAGGTAATTTATACCTATGCTGGTCCTGAAATTGCTGTTGCATCTACTAAAGCTTACACTACTCAGCTGCTTGCTATGCTGATGCTCTCCATTTATGTTGGCCGTCTTCGCAATACTCTGTGTGCTGAAAAGGCTGCAGAGCTTGTTAATGGTCTGACCTTTATTCCTGAGCAAATTCACGAAATGCTGGAAAACGTGGACCAGATCAAGGTTTTTGCTCGTGAATACGGCAGCAGCGAAAATGCTTTCTTCCTGGGTAGAAGCTTGGACTATGCAGTTGCACTTGAAGGTGCACTGAAGCTGAAGGAAATTTCTTACATTCATGCTGAAGCATACGCTGCAGGTGAACTGAAGCATGGTACTTTGGCACTGATTGTTTCTGGTGTTCCTGTGATTGTACTGGCAACTCAAGAGGATGTTTACGATAAAACCGTAAGCAACCTGCAGGAAGTCAAGGCTCGTGAGGCTGTAGTTATTGCTATTGGCTTCAAGGGTGATCAGGCTCTGCAAAAATATGCCGATCATGTAATTTATATTCCGAAAACTGATAAGTACTTGGCTCCGCTGCTGGCTGTACTGCCTCTGCAGCTGCTGGCTTACTATGCAGCACTTACCCGTGGCTGTGATGTAGACAAGCCCAGAAATCTGGCTAAGAGCGTAACCGTAGAATAATAAGAATCCCCTTTCTGTTAGACTTTTGACAGAAAGGGGATTTTTGCGTTTACATATCATTGAACTATGTAATAAAAATACTGTATTTTTGAACGAAAGATAATTCTATTTTGTTAAGGATATGATAAAATAGAAGAAATTGGAGAACAGACTATAAAAGCAATTATATATTCCGTTGTTTCGAATTATTTTTTTTAGATTGCTTGGTACATAATCATAACGAAATGGCAGTATAAATTTATTATGAGTGGTTGTCTATGTACTTAAAAGCTTGAATTAATAGTCTTTTCGGAATAATATAATTGTTTAATAAGTGGAAGAAATTATATTGATGTATCGGATAATCGGTTATAAAAGAACAGTAAGTGTGGAGTAATTTTTCATTTAGAAAGTATGACTTATGTTACATAAGGAGGTTTATATATGCAAGAGCTGTTTACTGTAATTAATACACTATGTGCTAAAATTCAGGTTGTGTCTGACCTATTTTGGGATTTTCCCACAAATTTGGAATGGTACGCAGCCATTCCTATTTTAGGAAATCTTTCTTTATCCGTAATTTTGCTGCTTGGTTCTGGTTTGTACTTTTCATATAAGCTGCGTTTTATTCAGCTGCGCAAATTTATTTATGGTCTTAAGGTGTTAAAGAGCTGTCAGCAGACTCAAACAGGTATTACTCCTCTTGCCGCTTTCTTTTTATCAACTGCTATGCGTGTTGGACCTGGCAATATTTTGGGTGTAACAGGTGCTATTTCTGTAGGTGGTCCAGGTGCACTGTTTTGGATGTGGGTTAGTGCTTTTTTTGGTATGGCTACAGCATATACTGAGTCAACATTGGCACAAATCTTCAAGGAAAAGAAGAATGACGAGTATATTGGCGGTTTATCATTTTACGGACGCAGACTGCTGAACGATTCCGCTGCTGTAGGTTTGTTCTTATCACTGATGTATATTATTTATGCTCTATTGTGTCTGCCTGCTCAGGGATTTAATACTGTGTCTGCAGTAGGGCAGATTGTAGAGACTGTAACCGGTCAGGTTGTTCCTACCAATTCTCCCTTATATTGGGCATCTTTTGCAGTGTTGCTGGTTGTTATCACTGCTTCCTGTTTTGGCGGTATTCGTAAGGTAACTCGTATTACTGATATTTTGGTTCCTATTATGGCAGTTATTTATGTACTTACCGTTTTTGTTTTAATTATTACTAATGTAAGTAGTGTGCCTTACTTTTTTACTGCTGTTTTTGGCGGTGCCTTTAACCCAGAAGCTGTCTTTGGCGGTGCTTTAGGCTTGGCGTTGGTTCAGGGCGTTAAACGAGGATTGATGTCTAACGAAGCCGGTCAGGGTACTATTACAATGCCGGCTGCTGCCTCTAATGCCAAGCATCCCTGTGATCAGGGCTGCATTCAGGCAGTTGCGGTATTTTTGGACACAATTATTATATGCACACTGACTGGTTTTGTAATTGTTATGGCTCACGCTTGGCAGGGCGAGGGAGGAGCTGCCTGGATGGCTCTTGGCAAGCTGCCTAAATTTGTGGCATCTGCTGGTCTTTTAAGTGGCGGCGGCAATCCCAGTACTGTTGTTTCTATTTTAGTTTCACTGTGCTTCGGTTTGTTTGCATTTACTAGCTTGTTAGGCTTTATGTCCTTCACTGAAATCTGCTCCAACCGTATTTCTACTAGTTCTAGCTTTATAAATACTATCCGTGTTCTTTGCCTTGTTGTTATTTCTTTCGGCGTTCTTACCAGCATTGCAGGTCTTGATTTGGGTGCATTATGGAATTTATCTGACTTTGCTAATATCCTTATTGCTTACTGCAATATTCCGCTGCTGTATATTGGCTTTAAATATGTACAGCGTGCAACAGAGCATTTTGAAAAGGGTGCTGATACACCCTTTACCTCTAAAACAATAGGTGTTACGGTTCCTGTTTGGGACGAAAAGGCAAAAGACGAGGATTGCTGCGATTGTAAATAAGCTTAAAAAAGACTGTTCTTAGGGACAGTCTTTTTTTCGTAAGGTAACTTAATGACGGCAATTTAAAAACATATTTACTACTATCATTATTTGTGTTATAATGATTTTTAATTGAAAAACCCCTGTCCGCACTATGATCAAGAAAGTACAGCGCTAAGGAAGGCACAGAAAGCGAAGTCGTCGGCTGAGAGCTTCGCCCGGAGTGAGTGTTGGAAGTTCCCTTGGGAGTGTCCTGACTGAAGGCTTAGGCTGTGTAGGTTGGGCGTGTAGCCGCGTTAAGGTGTAAATGAAGTGTACAAATAAGGGTGGTACCGCGAACTTTCTCGCCCCTGTGATTTAATATTGCAGGGGCGATTTTTTATTTTCAATTTTAGAAATCCTGAATTTAGGGAGGAAGACATGGAAGCTACTATGAGAGAAAAATTATTAGCTTTAAAAGAGCAGGCTCTGGCTGAACTGGCAGAGGTAAGCTCTCTTGACGCGTTGAAAGATGCACGTGTTAAGTATTTGGGCAAAAAAGGCCCTATGACTGAGATTTTGAGAGGAATGGGCAAGCTGCCTGCTGAAGAACGTCCTGTAATCGGCCAAATTGTTAATGAAATCAAGGCTGTTTTGGAAACTGCTATTAATGAAAAAACTGAAATTCTGGAGAAAAAAGCTCTGGAAGACAAGCTGGCAAACGAAAAAGTAGATATCACTCTGCCTGGTCGTCGTCCTAAAGCTGGCCATCTTCATCCAGTAACCCTGACCCTGCGTGAAATTAAGAAGATTTTCATGCGTATGGGCTTTGACGTATGTGACGGCCCTGAAATTGAGGATGTTTACCATAACTTTACTGCACTGAATCTGCCGCCTGATCATCCGGCACTGGATATGCAGGATTCCTTCTATATTACTGAAAACTACCTGCTCCGTACCCAAACCTCTGGTGTACAGGCTCGTACCTTGGAAAGCATGGAGCCCAACACTCCTATCCGCATGATTTGCCCTGGTACTGTTTACCGCTGTGACTATGATGCTACTCACTCTCCCATGTTCCATCAGGTAGAGGGTCTTGTTGTTGACAAAAACATCAGCCTTGCTGACCTGAAAGGCACTCTGGAGCTGTTCTGTAAGCAAATGTTTGGCGAGAACGTAGAAGTTCGTCTGCGTCCTTCCTACTTCCCATTTACTGAACCCTCTGTTGAAGTTGACGTTTCCTGCCCCATCTGCGGCGGTAAGGGAGGTTGCCACGTTTGCAAGGATTCTGGCTGGCTGGAAATTTTGGGAGCTGGCGTTGTTCATCCCAACGTACTGCGTATGAGCGGCTATGACCCTGAGCAAATGACTGGCTTCGCTTTCGGTCTGGGCGTAGAACGTATTGCTATGCTGAAATATGGTATTGATGATTTGCGCTTGTTCTTTGAAAACGACCAACGCTTCATTAATCAGTTCAAATAAGGAGGAGCAAAATGTTAGCATCTTTAGAATGGCTTAAACAATATGTAGATATTAACATTTCTACCGCTGAGCTGTGCGACAAAATTACCCGCGTTGGCTTAGAGGTAGACGGTGTTGTTGAATTAGGCGCAGGCCTTAACGGCGTTCTGACTGGCAAGGTTACTGAAATCCATCGTCATCCTGATTCCGATCATTTGTGGGTTTGCATGATGGACTATGGTCAAGGTATTGTACAAATCCTGACCGGCGCGCAAAACGTAAAACAAAATGATATTGTTCCTGTTGCAGTAGTAGGCAGCACTCTGCCTCCCAGCACCCGTAATCCTGAGGGCATGACCTTAAAGCCTGTAAAAATGCGCGGTCTGGACTCCTTTGGCATGCTGTGCAGTGCTGACGAGCTTGGCATTGACAGCAAGTTGCTGCTTCCTGAGCAACGTAATGGAATTTTTATTCTGCCTGCTGATACTCCCATTGGTGTAGACGTTAAAGAGGTTCTTGGACTTAACGATACCGTTATTGATATTGACCTGACCAGCAACCGTGCTGACTGCTTCAGCATTATTGGTCTGGCTCGTGAAATTTCTGCAATTACCGGCTGTCCTCTGAAAATGCCCGCTATGGACGTTAAAGAAGCTGCTGGCGGCAATGCAGCTGACTATGTAAGCATTAAAATTGATGCTCCTGAGCTGTGCAGCCGTTTCTCTACTCGTGTTCTGAAAGACATTAAAATTAAAGAGTCTCCTGAATGGATGCAGCGTCGTCTGCGTGCCTGCGGCGTTCGTCCCATCAGCAACGTAGTTGACGTAACCAACTATGTAATGCTGGAGCTTGGTCAGCCTATGCATGCTTATGATGCAGATAAGGTTGCAGGTCATACTCTGATTGCTCGTCGTGCTGAAGAAGGCGAGAAACTGGTTACTCTGGACGAAAAAGAGCGCGAGCTGACTTCTTCCATGATTGTTATTGGCGACGCTGAAAAAGCTGCTGGCCTTGGCGGTGTTATGGGTGGTCTTTTAACTGAGGTTACTGATGAAACCGTTAACGTTATTCTTGAAGCAGCTAGCTTCCATGGCCCCAGCATCCGTCGTACCTCCCGTGCACTTGGCCTGCGCAGTGAGGCTTCCGGTCGTTTCGAACGTGGTATTGATACTATTATGACTCATAATGCTTTGAACCGTGCAGCATATCTGCTGGAGAATATGGATGCTTGCGAAACCTTTGCAGGTATTGTAGAAGCTTACCCTGTAGAGGTTAAGCCTGCTGTTATTACTACCACTCCCGCTAAGATTAACGGTCGCATTGGCTGCGTAATCGAACGTGCTGAAATTATTTCCATTCTGGAAAAATTAGGCTTTGGTATTGCAGAAAATGGTGAAGAGCTTGTAATTACTGCTCCTAGCTGGCGCCGTGATATTGAATGCGATGCTGATATCAGTGAAGAGGTTGCTCGCATGCACGGCTATGACTTCATTGAAAGCCATCAGCCTGAACTGACCATCACTCAAGGTCACCAATCAGTATTGGACGACGTTAAGGACTCCATTCAGGATTACCTTGTTGGCGCTGGCATGAATGAAATGATGACCTATAGCTTCATTAAAGCTAACGCTTATGATAAGATGCTGCTGCCTGCTGATGATGCACGCCGCAACTGCATTGAACTGCTGAATCCTATTACTGACGCTTTCTCTGTAATGCGCACTACTATGATTCCTAGCGCACTGCAAACTGCTTCTTTCAACCTGCGCAACCATAATGACAGCGTAGCACTGTTTGAAGTTGGCCGTATCTTCCTGCCCAAGTCTTTGCCGCTTACTGAGGATCCTGTTGAGCTTTCCATGCTGACTGCTGTAATCAGTGGCAAATGCGGTGCTCTTAATTGGTGCAGCCGCAAAGATGGCGTAGACTTCTACGATATGAAAGGTATCGTTGAAGGTTTGATGGATGCTCTGCAGGTTTATGATTACGAGCTGGTTCGTTCTTCTGCTACATATTTGCATCCTGGCAAGAGCTGCGACATCGTGCTGAATGGTAAGGTTATCGGCAGCTTTGGTGAGGTTCATCCTGTTGCCCAGGAAAACTTTGAGCTGGATTTACCCACTTATGTACTGGAAATGGAAGTTCTGCCCTTAGTTGAATATGCAACTGCTATTCCTAAGTATCATCATCTGCCTAAGTATCCTGCTATGAGCCGCGACATCGCTGTTGTTGTACCTGTTGAGGTATCCAATGCAGAGCTGGAAAAGGTTATATGCCAACATGCAGGTGAGCTGCTGAAGGGTGTAAGAGTATTTGATATTTACACTGGTAAGCAAGTTGCTGAAGGCTGCAAATCTATGGCCTTCAACCTGACCTACCAAGCTGCAGACCGCACTCTGACTGATGCTGAGGTAGACGCAAGCATGAAGAAGGTTATTGCTGAGGTAAGCGAGGCTTATAAGGCTAAGCTGAGAGATTAAGCAAAGTATGAATAAATAGTTTTAAATCCGCTGTTATTGGCATATGCTGAAACAGCGGATTTTTTATATGTAAAAAGGAACTTGGACTAGTTTTAAAAGTGCTGCAGATAAATTTAATACTGGAATATTCTAAGGATAATGAGCAAGAAGAAAAATATATTTTAAACTATTAATATATAGGGATTTTATCGTAGAATTGATTGCTTTTTTATGTAAAATTAGCAAAATATTTATGACGTAATCTAGCAAAAACTCCTTGAATAGTATATACTATATATAGAATTATTATAGAAAGGGTGTGAAGATCATATCTTTAAGTAACAGGCAGAAACAAATTGCCGAAATTGTACGTCTGGATGGTCCAATTACCGGTGAACATATTGCTGCACGTTTAAACGTAACAAGAGCTGCTTTGCGCAGTGATTTGGCTATACTTGTTATGGGTGGTATTCTTGACGCACGCCCCAAGGTTGGTTATTTTTATACAGGGAAAAATACCCTGGGCATGCTTATGGAGGAAATTTCAGCCATCCGTGTGCAGGATCTGCAATCGGTGCCTGTGGCCATAGGACATGATAAGAGTGCCTATGAGGCGGTGGTAACCATGTTCCTGGAGGACGTGGGTACTGTATTTGTTTTGGACGAGGCAGGTCTTCTGACTGGTGTGGTTTCTCGTAAGGATTTGCTGAAAGCGGCTATCAATAATAGCGATTTACGTGATATTCCCGTTGTTATGGTTATGACTCCTTTGTCCAAGATTATTGTGGCAGATCCTGATGAGGCTGCTGCGGCTGCTGCGCGTAGATTGATTGATAATGAAATTGACTGTCTGCCAGTAGTAAAAACTGTTGATGATGGCAAACGCAGCTATGAGGTTGTAGGTCGCATCACAAAAACAAATTTTACCCGACTGCTTGTTGATTTAGCCGAGGGTAAGGGAGGTAATTATCATAGCAGCTAAAGTTAATCCTATTATTTATGCTGTTTCCGACTCCATTGGCGAAACGGCTGAGTCTGTTGTTAAGGCGACTACAAGTCAATTTGTACAGGAAAAATTTGATGTTATCCGTGTTCCTTATGTTAAGGACAAAGAACAGATTGATAAAGTTATTGATGAAGCAGCTGCAAATAATGCAGTTATTTGTTACACAATCGTATCTCCTGATTTAAGAGAACATATGGCTGACCGAGCTTTGGCTAAAGACGTTGAGGTCGTTGACGTTTTAGGACCTATGATGAAGTCCATTGAAAAGAGCACAGGTATGTTGCCTCGTAATCAGGCTGGTTTGATTCACTCCTTGGACCATGAATACTTCAAGAGAGTTGAAGCGGTAGAATTTGCTGTAAAATATGATGACGGCAAAAATCCTCTTGGCCTTTTGAAAGCAGATATCGTTATCATTGGTGTATCCCGTACTTCTAAAACTCCTCTTAGTATGTACCTTGCACATAAACAGGTTAAGGTTGCCAATGTACCTTTGGTACCTGAATTGCAGCCGCCTGAGGAGCTTTTCAAGGTTCCGCCATACAAGGTAATTGGTCTCTTGATTGACCCGTTTAAGCTGAACGAAATTCGCTGCGAGCGCTTGAAAACCATGGGGCTGTCCGATACTGCAACTTACGCTGATATGAAGCGTATCAACGACGAGCTTAATTATGCTAAGGGTATTATGCGCCGCATCCACTGCCAGATTATCAACGTTTCCAATCGTGCTATTGAAGAAACTGCTGGCATTATTCTTGACTATGTTCGTAAGAACAAGGAAAGACATCACGAGCTGTAAGAGGCTGGTAAATTTAATATTATACTGAATAGGAGCTTCTGGATGAAAATCTAGGAGCTCTTATTATATGTTGTTTTTAGTAGCGTTGCTATGTATTGATTTTATAACACTTTGAACGTAATCTGTTGGAGAAAACCTAGTTCAGATAAGCATATATGAACACGGCATGTTTTGTAGAGTAGAAGTTTAAAATGCAGGATTTAAGAAGAAAATTTGAAATTTAGTTATGATTATTTATGTATACAAGACAGGTCCCCTAGAATATGATAAAATATAACCAATGCTAGTAGGCAGTTACTTTACAATTGATTAGAATAAAATGTTTTAAAGGGGGCTTTTTCATGCAAGTTGTATTAACAATCGTAGGCAAGGATAAGGTAGGCATTATAGCGAAAGTGAGCGCTACCTTGGCAGAATGTAATATGAATATTATTAATATTAACCAAAATATTATGCAGGACTTTTTTAATATGGTGCTGATTGCTGATATGAGCAAGGCAAATGTTACTCTTAAAGAAGCGAAGGATAAATTCACTGCTTTAGGTGAAGAAATTGGCGTAGAAATCCGCCTGCAGAGCGAAGAGATTTTTACCGCTATGCACCGCATTTAGGAGGCTGCTATGTTATTCAATACTAATGATATTTTAGAAACAACTCAGATGATTACCCAAAACAAGCTGGACGTGCGTACTATCACCATGGGTATTAGCCTGAGAGATTGTGGTCATCCCGATATTAACGTAACCGCACAAAAAATTTATGATAAAATCTGCACTAAGGCAGAAAATCTTGTTAAAACTGGCGAGGATATTGAGGTTGAGCTGGGCGTGCCCATTATCAACAAGCGTATCTCTGTTACTCCTATTTCCATGGTAGGCGAAAGCTGCGACAGCAACGATTACGTGCCTCTGGCTAAGGCTCTTGATAAAGCAGGCAAAACTGTCGGCGTTAACTTTATCGGTGGCTTTTCTGCATTAGTAGACAAGGGCTATACTAAAGGTGATCGCAATCTGATCGCGTCTATTCCTGAGGCTCTGGCTACTACTGATATTGTATGCTCTTCAGTTAGTGTTGGTTCTACCAAGTGCGGCATCAATATGGATGCTGTTAAAGAAATGGGTGAGGTTGTTAAGAAAACAGCTGCTTTGACTGCTGCTAATGATGCTCTGGGCTGTGCTAAGCTGGTTATTTTCTGTAACGCTGTTCCTGACAATCCCTTCATGGCAGGTGCTTTCCATGGCGTTACTGAGCCTGAAAGCGTAATTAATGTTGGCGTAAGTGGTCCTGGCGTTGTTAAAAACGCTTTGGAGCAGGTGCGTGATGGTGACATTGGCATGGTTGCTGAAACCATCAAACGTACTGCTTTTAAGATTACCCGTGTTGGTCAGTTGGTTGCTCAGGAGGCTGCACGCCGTCTGAACACTCAATTTGGTATTATTGATTTGTCTTTGGCTCCTACCCCCGCTATTGGTGACTCCGTTGCTCATATTTTGGAAGAAATTGGCTTAGAATGCTGCGGTGGTCCTGGTACTACTGCCACCTTAGCAATGCTTAATGACGCTGTTAAGAAAGGCGGTCTGATGGCTTCCAGCTATGTTGGTGGCTTAAGTGGTGCTTTCATTCCTGTTAGTGAGGACGCAGGCATGATTCACGCTGTTGAACGTGGCTGCCTGACATTGGAAAAATTGGAGGCTATGACCTGCGTGTGCTCCGTTGGTCTTGATATGATTGCTATTCCTGGCGATACTACTGCTGCTACAATTTCTGCAATTATTGCGGACGAGGCTGCCATTGGTATGATTAATAACAAGACTACTGCTGTACGCGTAATTCCTGTTCCTGGCAAAAGTGTAGGCGACACTGTTGAGTTTGGTGGACTTTTGGGCTATGCTCCCATTATTGCTGTAAATCAATTTAAAGCAGACAAGTTTATTTCCCGCGGTGGTCGTATTCCCGCCCCTGTAAGGAGCTTGACCAACTAATGATGCGTAAAGCAAAGCGTGAAGCTATTTTAAATATTTTAGAAGAAACCTATAAGGATACTAAAACGGCTCTTAATTATAATTCTCCCTTTGAGCTTTTAGTAGCAGTTATTCTTTCTGCTCAATGCACTGATGAAAGAGTGAATGTTATTACTGCTAGAATGTTTCCTCGTTTGAACACTCCTGAAAAAATGGGTGCTCTGACTTTAGAGGAGATGGAAAATGAAATTCGAGACTGCGGTTTATACCACGCCAAGGCGAAGAACCTTTTAGGTACCTGCAAAATGCTAGTGGAAAAGTTCAATAGCACTGTTCCTGACAAGATTGAAACTCTTATGGAGCTGCCTGGCGTAGGCCAGAAAACAGCCAATGTTGTGGCAAGCATTATTTATAATGTTCCTGCCATTGCAGTGGATACTCATGTTTTCCGCGTATCCCATCGTTTGGGAATGGCCAAAGGTGCAGATCCGTTGGCAACGGAAAAAGAGCTGCAAAAGGCAATTCCAATGGAAAAATGGAGCGATGCACACCATTGGTTCATTTGGCATGGCCGTAAAATTTGTAAAGCACGCAAGCCCCTGTGTAAAGAGTGCGTGCTTTTAGAAGTGTGTCCCTTTAAAGAGAAAAATTTATAAGCAAGTTTCATATTGCTAATTCAGCAGCTCTGTAGATGCGGAGCTGCTGTTTTTTATTTGTAGGGAAAATAGCAGGGAAGATGTTTTTACCAGTTATATCATATTAAGTTGGAATTAAAGATGA
Source organism: uncultured Phascolarctobacterium sp. (assembly GCA_900547415.1). Lineage (GTDB taxonomy): Bacteria > Bacillota > Negativicutes > Acidaminococcales > Acidaminococcaceae > Phascolarctobacterium_A. Next base: position 99,138 of record URGS01000003.1, read on the forward strand.
TAATCAATGTGAATGTTGTAATCCAAAATTTTCATCATAAAATCAGCAATTAAATTTGGTCAATACAAAAAGGAGATGACAATTATAGTCATCTCCTTTTGCTATACTAAGGTTATATTAATAGCCTAAATGCTTTAAAAAGCCTTCCAAACCTTCCATGATGTCATCATAAGTAAGGTCAAAGTCACCTGTGTACCAAGGGTCAGCAATGCTTTGTCCCGGACGATTGGTGTAGTCCAAGAGCAGAGACACTTTACCTTTAGGATCGTTTGGGATAATACGTTTGATGTTGCGAAGATTATTACTGTCCATGGCAATAAGGTAATCGTAATTAGTGTAGTCCTGACGGGTAATTTGACGGGCATATTTTCCAGCAACGCTGATACCATACTGAGCCAGCTTATTACGTGTTCCGTGATGGACTGGATTGCCAATTTCTTCGCGGCTAGTTGCAGCTGAAGCAATAGAAAAGTCAGCGGCAATGCCTTTTTGGGCGGTGATATGCTTTAATATAAACTCTGCCATAGGTGAACGGCAGATATTGCCGTGGCAGATGAAAAGAACTCTATGCATTATATTCTCCTTTTGCAGATATTTGCGTTATCTTTTTATAATCATAGCAAGAAGCAGTGTGTTAGTCAATTATTTATGATGCTACATTGTTCAGGCTATGACATTTATGTAATTGATGCAGATATAAGTATCTAGATTTGTTATTAAGTTGGTAAAGGCCGTTTACCTTTCTATCTAAGTATGGTACAGTGTATGGTACAGTGTAATATAAGATATTTTGTTGAAATAAAATTTTGGCGATGTTTTTACTTTATCGCTTAATCTAAGGTGGGATAAAGATGTTTGAAATTTTAGAGGGAAGACAGGAATGGGCGGCGTGCCTAATGCACGCTCGTGAGGCAGAGGACGCCTGCGATAAGAATTACAATGCCAAGTCCGTTAAATGTCTGCATGTGGCAACTGTATATGCTATGCATAATTTTTTGAATCGCTATCTTTTGCCATATGATGAACGTCATACTCTTTTGGTGTTACTGCAGGAAAGTAATGGCAGGGACTATCTGCCGGATCAGATGTATTCTCATTTGCTGTACATTGCCATAATGGGTGATATTGCTTTACGCAAAAAGCGTTCCATAGAGTATTATGAAGCATGCGAGTGTATGGAGCGTTTGGATGCCTTTGTAAATTGGCTTTTGCAGGAAGATTAAGGGGATGATGTGGTGAGAAGAAGAAATAGTGGAAGAAACGATTTAGTACGTTTGCTAGGACTGCTGACCTTGTATGCTATAATTGGACCTAACATTAAGCCAAAGGTAAAAGAGGTGAGAACAGAACAACCAATGAGTGTTAATAATGTCACACCTAATCAGCAGTCAGGAGCGAATGGCAACTCCGGTGGTGACCCTAAGCTTGGCTGTGTAATTATAGCTCTTGTCTTAATTATTATGTCTGCATTCGCAGAATGTTACGAATTAATCTTCTTAATTATTTTTGCGATAATCATAGCTGCTTTTATGAACAATGAATCTGATTCTTCTGGTGGCAATGCTTCGCAGACCAGTCAGCAGTTTGCTGCTAACCAGGGAAATGAGCAGTATGCTGTACAGAACAGTACTCAGTACGCGGCTTCGGAGCAAAATGTGTATAATCGTAGAAGTGCGGAGCCATTTGTACCCAACTTAACCAAGCATGTTTTTGTCCCTGATGAGGGTACTGCAGATTTGCTGAAGGAATTACGTATAAGTGAACGCATGCGTTACCTGAATGTGGATAGTGTAGGAGAGCTAATCGAAAAGTTTCCAACTTGCATAGATAAATATGATGTAGCTGATTTTCGTGAAGGAGAAAGGAGCATTATGAGGGCTAAACGCAGAGTCGTTCCCGATAAATACAGATTTATGCCTGCAGATTTTAATCCTAATCTTGTGGTTCCTGTTGCAGCCGTTGCTGCCATGGCTGCTCCTGCCGCAGCAGCGTACTACTATGACGATAACAGCGATGATAACGATGAAGTAAGCTTTTGGGGTAAAAATAATGCTCAGGCACAGCAGCAAAAGCCGGCTTGGCAGGATCCATATGCTTACCACGGTACAGAAAAATATGACGAGTTCTACAACTTGCGTGAGGACGAATATCGAGAGGAATACGGCGAGGACTTTGAGGATGCTATTGATGATGAATATGAGGATATGTATATCAATAAGTAAAGTTCATTAAGATTGTCGTATTTTAGTAAAAAGTAGATGATAAAGTCTTTAGGGTGGCTTGCTCTAAAGGCTTTATCGTTTTTATAAGGATAGCTCTGTTGTAGGCTGGTCAAATATAGTCTAATACAGTTGTAAATAATTTTTTGTTACTGACATTTTTCCTATGGTTTTGCAACTATACTAAGAATAACTTATGTGAAGAAAAAGTAAATTAAATAATTAAAGTAATCACTATTGTTTTCAGAAACTACTGAATATGGTATAATATGTCCAATGCATAGCATAGTTGTATGATATGATTTTTGATATAGAACAAAAGCGTATAGGAGAAAAATAGATATGGAAAATTGGTCATTAGAAGAGGCCATCGCCTACTACAAGGAGCAGGATGCTCCGTCAAATCAGGAGGCATTAGTGAATTTACTGCGTGAAGTGCAGGAAAATAATGGTGGTGTTTTACCTGAAATTGCTATAGAGGATATTACTGCAGCTATGAATATAAAGCCTAGCTTTTTAGGTGCGGTAATTAAGCGTTACCCAAGCCTGCGGACAGAAAGTGCACCTCATCGGTTGGAGATATGCGGTGGTCCCAACTGTGCTAAAAATGGTTCAGCAAAGATTTTACGCTTTATCGCTTCTGAATATCAGGTTCAGTCGGGTGGTATCAGCAAGAAGGGAAAGTTTGCGTTTAAAATTTGCGGCTGCATGAAGCATTGTCCCCATGGCCCTAATATTAAATGGGATGGCGGGATTTACAATCATGCAGACGAGGCTTTATTGGAAAAACTGATTAATGGTAAGAATTAACATTTGGAGAATTTATCAGCTTTACGAGCTTGGTGTTAAGCTTATTTAAGAATTATTTTTTTATCAAGAACGTAGCTCCGACCTAAGGTTATAACGAAAGAAGTGCTTTTTCCTTCTATAAGGATTTTGTTTTAACTTTTGTACTGGTGAATTATTCATCAAGTGGTACGGAGCGTGCTAATTTTACGAAAGAGGAAATATTTTGGATAATATAGGGCTATTACTTTTATTACAGGTTGTATTAATACTTTTGAATGCAGTGTTCGCTAGTGCTGAGATAGCTGTGCTTTCTGTCAATGAGGCAAAAATTGAGGCTATGGCTGAAAAGGGCAATAAGCGTGCTCAGCGTTTGCTCAAGCTGATGAAGGAGCCGGAAAAGTTTTTGTCTACAATTCAGATAGCAATTACTTTGTCTGGCTTTTTGGGCAGTGCTTTTGCTGCCGAAAACTTTGCAGACCCCTTGGCTTCATGGCTTTTGGCGCTAGGTGTGCCTATGTCTGCAGCTAGCCTGGAAACAGTAATGGTAGTACTTATTACTCTTGTTTTGTCCTACTTTACCCTGATTTTTGGCGAGCTGGTGCCTAAACGTGTGGCTATGAAGAAGTCCGAGGAGCTGGCGTTGGCATATTCTGGTATTGTCGGAGGAATTTCTACGGCCTTTAAGCCTGTTGTTTATTCCCTTTCCTTTTCTACTAATGCAGTACTGAAAATGTGCGGCATTGATCCTAGGGAAGAAGAGGAAACTGTCAGCGAGGAGGATATCCGTATGATGGTAAAGGCCAGTGGTGACAAGGGTGCTATTGATAAGGAGGAGCAAGAGTTTATCCAAAATGTTTTTGAGTTTGACGATTTGACTGCTGGTGAGCTGGCTACCCACAGAACTGATGTCATGGCTTTATGGATGGAGGACAGTGATGCAGAATGGGACAGAATAATTCATGAGTACCACTACTCTAACTATCCTGTTTGCGGCAATTCTACAGATGATGTTATAGGCGTTCTTAATACCAATAAGTATTTCCGTTTGCGTGAAGCGAAACGTGAGCGCATTATGAATGAGGCTGTTTCCTCTGCATTTTTCGTACCTAAAAGCATTAAGGCGGACGTTTTGTTCCGTAATATGAAAAAGGAAAAGGTATCCTTTGCAGTGGTTCTTGATGAATATGGCGGGATGGCAGGTGTCATTTCCTTGAGTGACTTGGTGGAAGAGTTGGTTGGCGATTTGAATATGGATGAGGATAAATCTGAGCATATTGAGCCACATATTGAAAAAATCAACGATTCCTCATGGAAGGTGTATGGCAATGCCACATTGTCCGACATCAAGGATGAAACTGGTTTAGATATAGGGTCACCTGTTTTTGATACATTTACCGGTGTAGTTTTCGATAGGTTAAGTGCTGTCCCTAAAGATGGCAAGCTGCAGATTACAGTAGAGTTTTCTGGATTTGTGGTGCAGATTAATGAAATTTTTGAGCACCAGATACGTGAAGCAATTATTTTTAAGCGCACAGACTGAAATAAATGTTGAATAGTCTAGTCGAAATTTCTTAATTGATTTATTCTTTGTAGACTAAATTAGTCTGTAAAGATATAAAAAGGGAATAGCAGATAATTGTAAAGAATGCAATAATTTAATTGACACTAGCCGTGAAAGAGCATATAATTAGTTAGTAACCCTGTAAGAAGGATGCACTTGACAAGCATCCTTCTTATTATTTTTAAAATATCCATGATGCATCTTTTTAAGGAGAGAAGTACACAATGATTAGAAATGATTTACGTAATATAGCTATTATTGCCCACGTTGACCATGGCAAGACTACTTTGGTTGACGCACTGCTGAAGCAAAGTGGTGTCTTCCGTGCCAACGAGCATGTTGAAGAGCGCGTTATGGACTCCAACGCATTGGAGCGTGAACGTGGTATTACCATTTTGTCTAAAAATACTGCCGTAATGCACAACGGTACTAAAATCAATATTCTGGACACCCCGGGTCATGCTGACTTTGGTGGCGAGGTAGAGCGCGTATTGACCATGGTTGACGGCGTTCTGCTGGTAGTAGATGCTTATGAAGGTCCTATGCCTCAAACTAAGTATGTGCTGCGCAAAGCATTAGAGCAGCATCTGAAACCCATTGTTGTTATTAATAAGATTGACCGTCCTGACCAACGTGTAACCGAGGTTATTGACGAGGTTCTGGACCTGTTTATTGAACTGGATGCTGATGAAGACCAACTGGAGTTCCCTGTTGTTCTGACCTCTGCACGCAGCGGTATTGCAAAGCTGAGCATGGACGAGGAAAGCACCAACATGGAGCCTTTGTTCAAGGTAATTCTTGAAAACATTCCTGCTCCTGATGTTGATCCTGAAGCTCCCCTGCAAATGCTGGTTAACACTCTGGACTACGATGATTATGTAGGCCGTATTGTTGTAGGCCGTATTGTTCGCGGTACCATTCACAATGGTGAAAACATCACTCTGATGAACGAAGAGTCTTCTGTAAAAGCTAAAATTGGCCGTCTGTATTCCTACGAAGGTCTGAAACGTGTAGAAACCAAAGAAGCTAGCGCAGGTGATATCGTAGCATTAATTGGTCTTGCTGATGCAAACATTGGCGATACCATTGCTGATTACGAAAATCCCGAGCTGCTGCAAGGCATTAAAATTGATGAACCTACATTGTCCATGGTATTCTCCGTAAACAACAGCCCCTTTGCTGGACGCGAGGGTACCTATGTAACCAGCCGTCATCTTCGTGAGCGTCTGTTCAAGGAAATTGAGACTAACGTTTCTATGCGCGTTGAAGAAACCGAAAGCACTGAAGCATTCAAGGTTTCCGGTCGTGGTGAGCTGCATCTGTCCGTTCTGATTGAAACTATGCGTCGTGAAGGCTATGAGCTGCAGGTTGGTAAACCTAAAGTAATTATGCATCGTGACGAAAACGGCACTCTGCTTGAGCCTATGGAGGCACTGACCATTGACGTACCTCAAGACTATATGGGCGCTGTAATGGAAGGCCTTGGCCTGCGCAAGGCTGAGCTGGTTAACATGACCGAAATGGCTGGCTATCTGCGTATGGAATTCAAGATTCCTGCTCGTGGCTTGATTGGCTTCCGTAACCAATTCCTGACCGATACTAAAGGCAACGGTGTAATGAACCACGTATTTGCAGGCTATGAAGAATATAAGGGTGAGATCCCTGGCCGTACTCGTGGCAGCCTGGTTGCTTTTGAGACTGGCGAAACCTCTTCCTATGGTATTAGCAACGCTCAAGAGCGCGGTACTATGTTCGTAATTCCTGGCGAAAAAATTTATGAAGGCCAATTGGTTGGTGAAAACAGCCGTGAGGATGACATGGACGTTAACCCCTGCAAAAAGAAACATGTCAGCAACATGCGTGCTTCCGGCAGTGATGACGCTATCCGTCTTATTCCGCCTAAAACCTTCTCCTTGGAGCAAGCTTTGGAGCATATCAATGAGGATGAGCTGGTAGAGGTAACTCCGAAAAGCATTCGTATGCGTAAAAAGATTCTTGATAGACTGGAACGCGGTAAGATGCGCGGTCGTATGAAAAACGGTCAAGTATGATTTTTGACAAATTTGTAAAACTCTGTTACAATGATTTATACTAACAAGAGCAGATCGGTGCACGGCTTTTTGTAGAAATTTAGCTATCTAGGCTGCAGTTTGGAGGAATAGCCATGGGTTTAAAGGATACGGCAGTAAAATTTTTTATGACAGAAGAGCAGGAGGACAATGCTCAGGCATATGTTGGTCCACGCTTGGTTAAGTCTGGACATTTAAATATTGTAGTACGTACACCTAAGGCGTTTAGTGATGTACGTGAGTACGCAGATTCCTTGATAGAAGGCAATGCTATAATGGTTAGCTTTGATTCTGTAGATGCTGCTTTGAGAAACCGTATCTTTGATTATCTCAATGGTGTGAGCTACATAGTTAATGCTTCAGTATCTAGAATTAATGAAGATTTGCTTTTATATGCACCGGAGCAAGTTGAAGTTAGTAAGGAAACTGTAGTTAAACGTGGTGGCTTTGGCTTTAAGTTAGGTAAATAGTAATAGTTATTAAACCGTTCTTCTTTTGAAGAACGGTTTTTTGTATATAGAAAACCCCGCGTTAGACGCGGGGTTCAAAAAAGCTTAAGCGT
>URGS01000004.1 GCA_900547415.1 uncultured Phascolarctobacterium sp.
TCCACATGCCTCGCATAATTAAGAAATGTGTCCAGGATTCTGGGTACATATCAGAGAGGCAAGGCATTTTTCTTACAAATTTTGTTATGATAAAGTATGTATGATTTTCATATTAACTTTGATGCTCTAACTAGGTGACGCTATAGTAGATGATTTGATTTTTTTATTCAGCAGATGGCATAATTATTTTAGTGCTGTCTGCTTTTATTTTTATAGTTATCTTTTTTGTAAGTATTTTAAGTTTGTGTGGCTATACTTTACAATCTCAAATCTAGTCTATTAGGCCTTTATCTATCAATTATTTTGATTAATTTTGCAGTTTTTCCAATTTTTTCTATCATTTATAAGATATAATTATGATTATTGTAGAGAATTAATCATTTAGAGGTGATTAGATAAGTGTAAAAGTTATATTTTTCCCAATATATTACTTTGTTTTCTGCTGGTTTTGTAACAACATTTTTAACTTGCTTACTGGATTTGTGAAATAAAATTAGAATTATGTTATAATAATGCTAAGAATTTATAAGCTATGTGCTTACTTTGAAGATAAAGGAGTAATTCTAATGCGTATAGTTATTGCTGGTGCTGGCAAACTAGGGTATAGTATTGCACAGCTGTTAGCAGAGGATCAGTTCGATGTTGTAGTTGTTGAAAAAGACCCAAAACGTAAAGAGGTAGTTCAGGCGTCTCTTGATGTTTTGACGATAGAAGGGAATTCCTGTAATCCTTCAACTTTCAATGACCCTGATGTTCGCGACTCCGATGTGCTTATTGCTTGTACAGACAGCGATGAAGTAAATATGATTACATGCCTCATGGCAAAGCTGAATGGTATTAAGCATACTGTTGCACGTATTCGTAATGTGGATTATACAATTCAGGCTCCGGAAATGCTCAATGAAAATATGAAGATTGACCTTGTTATCAATCCTGAACGCATTACTGCGGTAGAAATTGAGCATATACTGATGACGCCTTCAGCACTGAATGTTGATGAGTTTGCAGATGGCAGGGTACGTATGTTTGAGGCAAAGGTCTTAGAGACTTCTCCTTATATTAATATACCCTTGAAGGATTTGCACATTCCTCAGGATATACTTATTGCCATGATTTTCCGTCGCAATCAGATGATTATTCCTCGTGGTAATGATTATATTCTTCCTGGCGATAACGTATATCTTGTTGGACAAAATGAAGCAATTAAGAATTTTGAGACTAAGTTTTCCAGTACATATGAAAAATTGGAGCGTGTACTAATTATCGGTGCAGGCAGAACAGGACGTTTCTTAGCTCCAATGCTAGAAAAACAGGGAATTCAAGTTAAGGTTATTGAGAAGGATAAGGAGCGTTGTCAGATGCTTGCCTCTAAACTCAATAGAGGACTTGTTCTCTGTGGTGACGGTACAGATATCGATTTATTAACAGAGGAAGGAATTGCTGAGTCAGACGTGGTTGTTTGTCTGACAGAGGACGATAAGCTGAATTTATTGCTGGCACAGCTTGCTAAGCACTTGGGAACTAAGAAGACCATTGTACGTGTTGCACGTAACGAATATATAGAGCTTATGGAAAAAGTTGGCGTAGATATAGTTTTGTCATCTCGTCTGCTTAGTGCCGGTGAGGTACTGCGTTTTGTTCGTAAGGGTGGTATCGTTTCTGTATCCTTGCTTGAGGGTGCCCAGGCAGAGGCTTTGGAGATTATTGTTGGTAAGAACAGCGATGTTGATGGTAAGGCGCTGCGTAATATTAATCTTCCAAAAGAAAGTCTTATGTGTGCCATCGTACGTGGCAATGATGCCTATATTCCTAATGGTAATACTGTTCTTAAGGCAAACGATAGAATCATTCTTTTCATTAAGAGTGAATTTGCTAAAAAGACCTTACCAATGTTTGAAAGCAGAGATAATTTATGGATTCAAGACTTGTAATGAGACTGCTGGGAAAGCTTTTGAAGGCTTTTTCAACAGTGCTTGTTCTGCCATTAATAGTAGCACTTATATATGATCAGGATCATGTGTGGATTTTTGGTGCAACATTTTCTATATCATTGCTATTATCAACTCTTTTGATTAGTAATGGTAACGACAAACCACGTCAGCGTCTGCGTGTCAGAGAAGCTATTGCTGTTGTGGGATGCGGATGGATTATGGTATGTCTGATGGGGGCTTTGCCTTATTTTTTTCATAATCCAGCGGATCCTATAGCTGCAGTTTTTGAAAGTGTTTCCGGATTTACGACTACCGGCGTAACTACAGCACATTCATTCAATGAATTTCCACCAAGTATATTGGTTTGGCGTGGTCTGACTCATTGGACTGGTGGTATTGGCGTTATTATGTTATTTATAGTTATTATGCCACAGATGAATAGCGGTACGAGCTATCTATTTAATGCTGAACTTCCTGGTGCTGTAGCAGAACGTACACTTCCCAAAATTAAAGAGTCAGCAATGCTCATTTTGGGTATTTATTTTGCTCTTACTGTTATTGAAACAGTATTGCTGCTGCTTGCAGGTGTACCGCTTTGGTTAGCACTCAATCTGACTTTAGCGACAGTCGCAACAGGTGGCTTTTCCTATTTCCATGACAGTCTGATTTATTTTGATTCGCTTGCTGTAGAGATTATAGCTATTGTATTTATGCTTATTGCGAGTATGAACTTTTCTTTGTACTACAAAATATGGCGTGGTGACTGGCAGGCCTTTCGTGATGACATGGAGCACCGCTATTATCTTTTAATTCTAAGTGTTGCAGCCTGTATGATTTTCTGTAATATTTATTTTACCGGCTATATGGATTTTGAAGGAAGCCTGCGTCATAGTATTTTCCAGGCTGTTTCCATTGGTAGTACAACAGGTTTTGCTTCAGACGACTTCAACAATTGGCCTAGCTTTAGCAGATACGTTCTTTTGCTGCTGATGTTTATTGGCGGTTGCAGTGGCTCTACTGCAGGCGGCCTCAAGATATCTCGTCTGGTAATTTTGTGCAAGGCTAGCTGGGCTGAGCTTTTGCGTATTCTGCACCCTAAGATTGTCTATTCTGTAAAAATGGGCAACAAGGTTATAGACCCTATTATTGTTGGTAATATTACTAGATTTTTCTTTTTGTATATTTTAGTATTTATGGTATTAACCATAGCTATTTCCTTGTCAGGTCTGTCTACAATGGACTCTATGGGTTTAATTGCTGCCTGTATGAGTAGTGTTGGTCCTGCCTTTGGTATAGTGGGGCCTACTTCAACTTATGCAGACCTTTCTAATTGGGCACGTTTTGTTGGTATTTGTGCTATGCTTTTAGGGCGTCTGGAGATTTTTACATTATTGGCTATTATGCGTCCGGATTTTTGGCGTAATAAACAAAATTGGTAATGCTTGGAGGATTATGAATGAATACAGAGGTTATTATCTATCTTTTAAGCAAAGTCTGTACAGGTATGGCTATAGCTATGTGTGCGCCGCTAATAATGTCTGTTTGTTATGGTGAGAACTGTTATGAAGACTATATATTGTCCATAGGCTTAATACTCATTATTGCCTCTATATTTAATTGGTATGGTCGTAATGCTACCTTCAAGAACATTTCTGTAAGAGAAGGTATAGGAACAGTATTCTTTTCATGGATTTTGGCTGCTGGCCTAGCAGCTGTCCCTTTTATGATGATGGGGATTTTAGACCCTGCATCCGCCTATTTTGAGACAATGTCTGGTCTGACGACAACTGGTGCGACAGCTATCAGCGATTTAGAGGTGCTGCCAAGAAGTATTCTTTTTTGGCGCAGCGTTACCCATTGGATTGGTGGTATAGGCATCATAGTGCTTTTCGTTGCACTCCTGCCACAAATTGCCGGAAGTGCGGTTTATCTTTTCAATGCAGAAGTTAGTGGTTTTTCTAATAGTCGTATTTTACCTCGTATACGCACAACTGCAGTTGCTCTGTTTTATATTTATTTACTTATAACAATCTTTCTTGCTGGTATTTTATCAGCATTGGGAATGTCTAATTTTGATGCAGTAAATCACGCTTTTTCCACTATTGCAACAGGTGGCTTTTCTAACTATAATGCCAGTGTTGCTCATTTTAAAAGTGCGCCTATAGAGTATGTCATTGGTATATTTATGATTCTTTCAGGCGGTAACTTTGCATTGTATTATCATATTACACAAAATGGCCTTAAGGTTTTATGGGAAGATTTAGAATTTAAAATATATGTTGGCCTGCTTTTGCTCATTACCCTTATGATAACTGCCAATATTGTATATTGTAATGGCTTTAGTATTGGAGATGGCTTTAGGGCAGCGTTCTTTCAGGTAGCTTCTTTTGGTAGTACAACAGGTTATGTTTCTTGTGACTATGATCAATGGCCAGCCTTTTCCAAGCTATTGTTGGCTGTAATGTATTTTACTGGTGGTTGTGCTGGTTCTACTGCCGGTGGTATTAAAATATGCCGTTTTATTGTTCTTATTAAAACAGTTGCTGCAGAGCTGCGCAGAACATTACATCCGCAGATGCTGCTTAATGTTTATTATGGCAAGAAACGTTTGCCATTGACTACAGTTATCAATATTAGTCGTTTTTTCTTTATGTATATTATGGTTGTGGCTGTGCTTTCAATTGTTGTATCAGCTACAGGTCTTAGAGTTGTAGAGTCCGTATTTGGTGTGGCTGCCTGCTTATCAAGTGTGGGACCTGCTTTCGAAAGTCTTGGTGCAACAGGCAATTACGCCCATGTTAGTCCTATTGCAAAAATAGCATTTAGCTTGGCAATGCTTTTAGGACGTCTTGAATTATTCACTGCATTAGCTTTACTGCGTAGTGATTATTGGAAATCAAGCAAGCGCTGGTAGTAGATAACTGTAAACTAAAAGTAGTCTGTAATTATGTAAATTATTTAAATTCTGTTAGAAGAAAATGTAAAATTGTAACAATTTTTTGTGAACTTTGCGTCGCTTTTTAGCGGCGCTCTTTATTTTTTTACATAAAAGGGTTATAATTGAACGAAATGTATAATTGAGGTGTTCGCATGAAAAAATATTCTTTGCCCATGGGTAAGGGTTTCGAAGAGGTTCTCCTGCCGGAGGAAAAGGTTATTTATAATATTGATGGTAATCCAGCAGAGATATGCCACGATGTGGCTGGAGCTGTTTTAGATGCTATTCGTAACCCTATTGGTACTAAGCCGTTGAGAGATATTGTTGCTCCAGGTGAGACAGTAGCTATTGTAATCAGTGATATTACCAGATTGTGTGGTACTGCCGAATTTTTGCCTATTATCATTGCTGAGCTTAATGATACCGGAGTTAAAGACGAGGATATTACAATTGTTGTTGCTACTGGTACGCATAGAGGCCATACTGAAGAAGAAAATAAAATTGTATGCAGTGAAGATATTGCTGCTCGTATAAGAATTATTCAGCATGATAGTAGAAATAAAAATGAACTGGTTGAAATTGGTGTAACATCATCAGGTAATATTGTCGCTATTAATAAGCATGTTGCTGAAGCTGACAGGGTTATTATTACTGGTGGTGTTTCCCTGCATCCATTTGCTGGTTTTGGTGGTGGACGCAAGGCTGTAATGCCTGGTATTTCAGCATATGATAGTATCATGCATAACCATGCTATGAGCATGTCTCCTGTAGAGGGCGGTGGATGCAATAAAGCATGTGATGCCAGTCTTTTAGAGGAAAATCCTGTTCATAAGGATATGGTAGAGGCCTGCAAGCTGCTAGATCCGGACTTTTTACTGAATACTGTTTATACTCCAGGTGGTGAAATCAGTGAAATCGTAGCTGGTCATTGGTATGAGGCTTGGGAAAAGGGTTGTAACGATTTGCTGGCTATGGCTGGCGTTGAAATCGAGCAGCTCGCTGATGTAGTAATTGCTTCTGCCGGTGGTTTCCCTAAGGATATGAATCTTTACCAAGCTACTAAATGTCATATGAATGCTCAGTTTGCAGTAAAAAAAGGTGGCATTATGATTTTCACCTTAGACTGCCCGGATATTAAAGAGCCTGCAATTTTTACAGACTGTTTTAGCCGTAATGATATGGAGCAGTTTGAAAAGGATATTCGAGCTAATTTTACAATTCCGTCATTTGTTGCCTTCAAGTCTCGCTGTATTATTAATGACGTTACTGCGTATTTAGTTACACGTCAGGAAAATTTTGATTTTGTGCGTCGTACGGGTCATATTCCCTGCAAATCATTGACAGAGGCTTGGGAGCTTGCTCAGGCTAAGCTGGAGGAGCAGGATAAGAAGGATTACACCATTACTATTATGGGTCACGCATCAGCGACACTTCCTATTTTAAAGAATAAATAAAATAATCTGCTGCAGAGAATGGAGGGGAGAAGCTGCCATACAGCAGAATAAATATAAAGGCAGCTGAAATTTATGATTATTAAAGAACGCAAAGTAGGTATTTTAGGTTTAGGTCATGTAGGAGCTCATGTAGCGTACAGCATCGCGATTCAGGGGATTGCTGACCATCTTGTATTGGTGGACCTTAAAGAGAGTAAGGTTAGAAGTGAGGTACAGGATCTGCGTGATGCAGTTATGTATATGCCTCATAATGTAAAAATTGAAGCTGGTACCTATGCTGATTTAGGCGACTGCGATGTTATTGTTAATGCTATTGGCGATATCAGCCTGTGTGCAAGCAATAACCGTCTTGATGAAATGAAATTTACTGCGGCTCAGGTAAAATCCTATATGAGCAAGGTAATGGCAAGTGGTTTTAATGGTATCATCATCAATATTACTAATCCCTGTGATGTTATTACTGACCTTATCTATAAGCTTAGTGGGCTGCCTAAAGGACATGTATTCGGTACTGGTACTGGTCTTGATACTTCTCGTCTTGTTTCTCAACTGGCCCTGCAAACTGGTGTTGACCATCAATCTATCAGTGCTTATATGATTGGTGAACATGGTGCTTCCCAAATGGCTGCCTGGTCCTGCGTAAGCTTTGGCGGCGTACCGCTGTCTACTTTGGAAAAGGTTGATGAACGTTTTGCTTTTGATAAACCTGAGCTGCAAAAGAAGGCTATCGGTGGTGGTTGGGTAACATATTCTGGTAAATTCTGTACCGAGTATGGCATTTGTTCTACTGCTGCACGTATGGTTCGTGTTGTACTGCATGATGAAAAACGTATTATGCCTGCAAGTATGCTCTTAGAGGGTGAATACGGTGAAAAGGACGTATTTGTTGGTGTACCCTGCTTAATTGGCAAGAACGGCGTAGAACAGGTAATGGAACTGCCCTTAACTGACGCGGAAAAAGCAGAATTCCATAAATGCTGCGATGATGTTCGTAATAATATTAAAACTGCAGAAGGTATAGCAGCTGCAGAATAAAGTGAATGAGCAAAAGAGGCTGGGACAAAACTCAGCTATAGACAGATAATAACAAAAAAGCATATAAAGTATATAGCTAAAATTAAAAATCGTTAAACATATACACAAGCAAAGAGGCTAGAAGTTGAGCAATACTCAACCTCTAGCCTTGCTTTAGTTTATGAGACCACTTTTATCCCAGGCTCTTTCTTTTAAAATAATATAAAATTATAGCGTTTGCTTTAAATAAATCATATCAACAAGCTGTACGCCAGCTTCAATTATTGGTTCCTTATAGTTGTCTGTAAAGAAGTTTTTGATAGAATGGGAGTAAACAAAGCCGCAGCTTTTATAAAATCCCAGTGTAATAGGACTTGCTCCTGTGCCAACGTACAAAGCATGTCCTTTGCCTTTGTAATGCTGCAGGACGAAATCAACCATAAGATGACCGTAGCCCTGACGCTGATAGGCAGGGGAAACAGCCAGGCTTTTAAGTTCTAAGTTCCCGTTTCCTTCGTCGGTAACTATGCAGGACCCTATGACTTTATCTTCAAGAAGAACATACATTTCTCCGCTATAAAGATATTTTGCGACCATATTCCATTCCTCGTCTGCAAGGAGAAGCAGGTCCTTGTATTTTAGCCTTTCATTATCTGCTACTTTTTTTATTTGCATTACATTGCACTCATTTCTGTAAATTATTCAAAATATCCTACTATTTAAGTGAATGTTCGGATTTTCTTGTAAAAAGAGTTATATTATTCTAAAAAAGAATGTTGGATTTTTTATGAGTATATCAAAAGATTGTCCATACTACAAGTATTTATTGTAATAGACGAGGGATCCGTTGCTTTTACTATTTTGAGCTGTATCATGTTGCGGAGCTTACATATCACACAATTTTTACAAAAATAAATTTGGAATGTTTGTCAAGGCTCACTATATAGTGTATAATATATAGTACTAGAGTATGTGTGCGGACACAGTATAGTTTATTTGCTTTTACATTTGTGCGGAATCAAGATGAGCGTGCGTGGCTAGTGCAGCCCATAATCTTGACAATGTAATAATTATAAAATCGGAGGTGTATTTTTTTTGGCAAAATCTCAAAATAAAGTTCAAATTATTCCCCTTGGAGGTTTAGGGGAAATTGGCAAAAACATGACTGTTTTTCGCTATGGCGATGATATAATTCTCGTAGATGCTGGCTTAATGTTCCCTGAGGACGATATGCTTGGCATTGATTTAGTAATTCCTGATATTTCTTATCTTATTGAAAATAGAGACAAGGTGAAGGCTATTTTCCTTACCCATGGTCATGAAGACCATATTGGTGCCTTGCCTTATGTTTTAAAGCAGCTTGATGTTCCTGTATATGGTACCGCACTTACTCTGGGAATATTACAAGGCCGCTTGAAGGAGAATGGTGTAAGCTCTGAAAGTTTGGTTACCATTAAACCTGGTGACAGAGTAATCGTTGGCTCCTTCCGTCTTGATTTTATTCGAGTTAACCACAGTATTCCTGATGCAATTTCTATTGCAATTAACACTCCTATTGGTACTATTATTCATACTGGTGACTTTAAAATTGACCATACTCCGGTAGATGGTCAGGTAACTGAATTTAGCAAGTTTGCGGAATACGGCGATCGCGGTGTGCTGGCTCTGTTGGCAGATAGTACTAACGCCGAGCGTCCCGGATTCACTCCTAGTGAGCGTATGGTTGGCAAGACCTTTGACGATGAGTTCCGTTATGCAAAGAATAGAATCATAGTTGCAACCTTCTCATCTAACGTTCACCGTATTCAGCAGGTTATTGATGCTGCCATTAAATATGATCGTAAAGTTGCAGTGATTGGCCGCAGTATGATAAATGTCGTAAGCATTGCCAGAGAGATGGGCTATCTGAATGCTCCTGACGGTGTACTGATTGACATTGACGAAACATCTAACTATACTGCAGACAAGATTGTTATTATTACTACCGGTAGTCAGGGTGAGCCTATGTCAGCTTTGACCCGTATGGCAATGAATGATCACAAGAAGGTTGATATTATGCCTGGTGATACTGTAATTATTTCTGCAACTCCTATTCCTGGTAACGAAAAGCTTGTTTCCCGTACCATTGACCTGTTGTATAAATTGGGTGCTGATGTTATTTATGAAAAGAGCAATGGCGTTCACGTTTCTGGTCACGCAAGCCAGGAAGAAATTAAGTTGATTCATAATCTTGTTCGTCCCAAGTTCTTTATTCCTGTTCATGGCGAGTTCCGTCATCTGATTAAGCATGCAAGCATTGCTAAGAGCCTTGGCATGGCTAGTGAAAATATTGTTATCGCTGAAAATGGCAGTGTTATTGAGCTGACAAGAAACAGCGTTGGCATTAATGGCAAGGTTACTGCAGGCAAGGTGCTGGTAGATGGTCTTGGCGTTGGTGACGTTGGCAATATCGTTCTTCGCGATCGTCGCCAGCTGAGTCAGGACGGTATTATGATCGTAGTTGTAACCATTGATAAGGAAAGTTGTCACGTAGTTGCTGGTCCTGATATTGTATCCAGAGGCTTTGTCTATGTTCGTGAGGCTGAGGATTTAATGGAAGAGGCAAGGGATAAGGTTCAGGCTGCTCTTGAACGCTGTGAGGAAAACGGTGTATCTGAATGGTCTGTAATTAAGTCTAATGTAAGGGACGCTTTAGGTCGTTTCCTTTATGAAAAGACCCGCCGTCGTCCTATGATTCTTCCGATTATTATGGAAATTTAAAAATACTTTGTTTGGAGTAATGAAAAGTTTGGAGTAATGAAAATGCGTAAGGAAAGGAAAGCAAGAAAACAGAATAGCGGTAATAATGCGGTATATCTTGGCATTATTTTTCTAGTGCTGGCAGCAATTTATGGCCTTGCTTATTTTGCAGTTTTTGAGCTGTTCCCCTTACAATTTGCCAACACTGTACAGAATTATCTTTTAGGTAAAATGTCCTTTTTGCTGCCTATAGTCCTGTTGCTTTGGGGCTGGAGGTTAGTTTTTTCTGCCTCTGCAGGCTTCTTTAACAAGAAAACATTGGCTTTTCTTATGGTGATGCTGTGTCTTTTAGGCACAGCTCATCATATTTTAGTGCCAATTAAGGAGGAGCTTTATCCTGAACGGTTAACAGAAGGAGCAGGTTTTATTGGAGGCGTTATTGCCTGGATTCTCCACAATCTATTGGGAGAAAATGGTACTGTTGCCTTTTTAGCATGTGGCTGGGCTTTGACCATAGTTTTCGTTTTGCCATGGAAAAGAATATATATTTACGTTAAGGAAATGTTTGCTGTTTCTCCGAAAGCTGTGCCTGAAAAACAGGAGGAGCAGCTTAAGACTGCTGAGAAAGTCGTTCCCCAAAGAAGATTTCCGCGAGCAGCTAGCCTAAAGCATGAGAATAATGCTAGCTCTATTAAGGAGGTTTACAATGACTCCGAATTTAATAGTTTTCAGGATGGTATCAAAAAGCAATCAACATTTAGACGTATTCTGAGCTTCAAGGATGATAATATTTATGAGCAGGATCCTGTAAAAGAAGAAATTCAAAAAAATCCGGTCAAGGTTCCTGAATGGGTGGAACGTCCTCCTCAGCAGGTTATTATTCGTCCTAAGATTAATTACGGTGATGAGCCTGCGAATGGTTACCATGAAGCTGCAGCTGCTGAGCCTACTGCTGTTGAACCACTAACTGTAGAACATAAGCAGGAAACTGATAGGGTAGCCAGCTTGTTTGTTAATAATTCATATAGTAAGCCTGAGCAATCCAGTGGTGATAAAGCCTATGAAGCACCTTACATAAGAACTAATGGTGAGTCTATGTTTAGCGAGGTTGTGGAAGCAGGTGCAGAAAACGCTGCAGAGGAAAAAGCTGCCGGAAATACAGGTAAGGTTGTTTCTCTGACTGGTGTTGGCACTGCTGCACATGCAATGGAGGAGCAACAGCGTAAGGTTGAAATCTATGATAGTGCGAAAAAGATTAACGCTGCTGCAGAAGCTGTATCTGAACCTAAGAATGAGCAGCAAATGGAAAGTGCTTACAAGCTGCCGCCTTTGGAAATCTTGAATATGCCTACAGCAACACCTGCGTCCTCGTATGAAAAGGATATTATGCAGCAGTGTGCTGTTTTGGAGCAAACATTGGCCGATTTTCGTGTACGGGCTAAGGTTATTGCTGTTACAAGAGGGCCTTCTGTAACCCGTTTTGAATTAGAGCCTGCTCCTGGAGTTAAGGTAAGCTCTGTCGTTAATTTGGCAGATGATATTGCTCTGAGGTTGGCTGCTCCTGGTGTTCGTATTGAGGCTCCTATTCCTGGGAAATCGGCCATTGGTATCGAAGCACCGAATACAAAGAATGACCCTGTGTGCTTCCGAGAGGTTGTTGACAATAAGCAGGTTCGTCAAAGTGAGTCTAGTCTGTGTATCGGTTTAGGCAAGGATATTAGCGGCAATATTATTCCAGCTGATTTATCAAAAATGCCCCATTTACTGGTTGCTGGTTCTACTGGCTCCGGTAAATCTGTATGTATTAACACTATTATTGCTGGAATTTTATATAAGGCTCGTCCTGAGGATGTGAAGCTTATTTTAGTTGACCCTAAGGTTGTTGAGCTTTCTAACTATAATGGTATTCCCCATTTGCTCACCCCTGTAGTAACGGAGCCTAAGAAGGCTGCATCAGCACTTCATTGGGCGGTAGCAGAAATGGAACGTCGTTATCAGACCTTTGCTGATAACCATGTTCGTGATATTAATAGTTATAATAGCCAAGCAGAACAGAAGATGCCGTTTATTGTTATTATCATAGACGAGCTTAGTGATTTGATGATGGTTGCTAAGGTTGATGTGGAGGATGCTATCCTGCGTCTTGCTCAAAAGGCTCGTGCTGCTGGTATTCATCTTATCTTGGCAACTCAAAGACCTTCTGTTGATGTTATTACCGGTATTGTAAAAGCTAATATTCCCTCTAGAATCGCGTTTGCTGTTTCATCACAAACTGATTCACGTACTATAATCGATATGGGCGGTGCAGAAAAGCTTTTAGGCAAAGGTGATATGCTGTTTTATCCCATCGGCATGAATAAGCCTGTCAGAGTACAGGGAGCCTTTGTTAGTGATGCCGAGTTAAATAGAATTGTTGACTTTATTATTAAACAATCCATTCCTGTAAATTACTCGGAAGAGGTTACGGAACAGGAGCTGGAGTGTGATGGTAAGGGTTCAGCTCCGGAAGATGGCAGCAGCCCCATGCTGGCGGAGGATGAGCTTTTAGAGGATGCTATTAAGCTTGTACTTGATATGGGACAGGCATCTTCATCTATGCTTCAGCGTCGATTTAGGATTGGCTACACCCGAGCTGCCAGATTGGTGGATACCATGGAGGAAATGGGAATTGTCGGTCAGGCTGTCGGCAGTAAGCCGCGTGAAGTGATTATGTCTCGTCAGGAAGTGGAGGAACGCTTCCTGAATCAGGAATAATTGGAGGTACTGATTGTGGAGGATGTAAAGGGCGTAGGTGCTACCTTGCGTGAAGCAAGAATAGCAAAAAATCTTTCTATATTAGACATTGAGAAGGCTATTAATGTACGATCCTCGTATATAAAGGCTATTGAGGACGAGGAGTATAATAAGGCTCCTGGCGACGTTTTTGTACGTGGTATCATTCGCAGTTATGGTAATTATCTGGGGTTGGATGGCATGGAGCTTGTTTCCATGTACAGAGAAAGCTCTGCTGGCGAGGCTGCTCGTGCTGCAGCTATCCGCGAGGTTGAAAATGTTAAGATGAACATTCAGCTGAAGGATAAGCGTGATATTGGTTCTGGTCGCGGAGGCTTTTCTATGCCAGAGTTTAAGCTGCCTATGCAAGAAATTGCAGTAGGTTTGGGTGCCCTGATGATTTTGGCAGTAGGCTATTTCACAGTTCCCAAGTTGGTTAACTATATGCAGAGCATGCCAGCTGCACAAGAGGAGCCTATTAAGGCAGAAGCTCCGGCAGTTTCTCAGCCTGCAGCACCATTAGACAAGGTTGTTGTAGAGTTGGAGGCTACAGGTGACTGTTGGCTAGAGGTTACAGCTGATGGCAAGGAAGTGTTTGCTTCTATGCTGTATGATAAAGATAAAAAGACCTTTGAAGCTAAGGATAAGCTTGTTATTAAATATGGCAATATTGATGTTATGAAGGTTATTTATAACGGTAAGCCTGTTGACTTTTCTGGTCAACATGGCGTAGTTCTTTCGACATATACTAAAACGGAGTAATTTATGAAACAATTTTTACCTATAACTGCAGAAGAAATTGCTCAGCGTGGCTGGGAGCAGTTGGATTTTTTATTCATCAGTGGTGATGCCTATGTGGATCATCCTTCCTTTGGACCTGCAGTAATTTGTCGTGTGCTGGAGGCTCAAGGCTATAAGGTAGCACTTTTATGCCAACCAGAATGGGATAACCCAGAAAAGTTAGCTGCTTTAGGAAAGCCTCGTCTTGGCGTGATGATTTCTGGCGGTAATCTGGACTCTATGCTGTGCCATTATACTGCCAGCAAGCACCACCGTAGTGTTGATAAGTATACTGCAGGTGGAGTTATGGGCAAGCGTCCCGACCATGCTACTATGGTTTATGCCAAGCTGGCAAAACAGCTATGGCCTGAACTGCCTGTAATTATCGGTGGCATTGAAGCTAGTCTGCGACGCTTTGTACATTTTGATTATTGGGAAAATAAGCTTTTGCCTTCTATTTTGGAAAGCAGTGGTGCTGACCTTCTTGTTTATGGTATGGGCGAAAAACAGGTAGTGGAGATTGCCGATTACCTGGCTGGCGGTGCATCTCTTGAGGATATGCACTATATTAGAGGTACTGCTTATGCCAGCAAGTCTTTGCCAGAAGGCGAGGAATATGTGGAGCTGCCTAGCTGGGGTGAAATTCAGCAGGATAGAAAGCTGTTCGCCAAGGCCTATAAGCTGCAGAGCAGAGAACAGGACCCATTTTATGGCAAGACTGTCATTCAAAAGGGGCAAAAGAAATATATTATCCAAAATCCTTCTGTGTACCCATTGACTCAGGAGGAAATGGATGCAATTTATGATTTAGACTATATGCGTCAATGGCATCCGTCTTACGATGCTTTAGGTGGTGTAGCTGCCTTAGAAGAGGTGCAGTATAGTATTGTCAGTTGCCGAGGCTGCTTTGGCAGTTGTTCCTTCTGTGCTATTCATGCCCATCAGGGACGTATAATTCAGGCTCGTAGTCATGAATCAATCATTCGCGAGGCAAAAATTCTTACACAAATGCCAGGTTTTAAGGGATATATCCATGATGTTGGTGGTCCTACTGCCAACTTCCGCCATCCTTCCTGTGCTAAGCAGCTTAAGTACGGCGTTTGTAAGGACAGACAGTGCTTGTTTCCAAGCCCATGTCCCAACATAGATGCTGATCATAGTGACTATATCAGCCTGTTGCAGAAGCTGCGTGCACTGCCTGGAGTGAAAAAAGTATTTATTCGAAGTGGTATTCGCTTTGACTATCTCTTGGCTGATAAAAATCTTGACTTCCTGGATCAGCTTTGCCGCTATCATGTGAGTGGTCTGCTAAAGGTTGCTCCTGAGCATATTTCTCCGCCGGTGTTAGCTAAAATGGGCAAGCCTGGCAAAGATGTTTATCTGAAATTTATGCGTCTGTATGCTCAAAAAAATAAAGAAATCGGACTGGAGCAATATTTAGTACCTTACTTTATTTCTAGTCATCCAGGCTGCACTTTGAATAATGCCATTGAATTGGCTGAGTTTTTACGAGATATTAAGCATCAGCCTGAGCAGGTACAGGATTTCATTCCTACTCCTGGCAGTGCATCTACTGCTATGTATTATTCAGGAGTGGATCCGGAAACAGGCAAGGAGCTTTTCGTTGCGCGCAATCCCCATGATAAGGCGATGCAGCGTGCCTTGATGCAGTACAAGAACCCACGTAACAGACAGCTGGTTCTGGAAGCTTTGCAAAAGGCAGGACGCATGGATTTAGTTGGTAGCGACAATCACTGCCTTCTGTATGTAGATCAGGGACGACCTCGTGGCAGACAGTCAGCTCGTGGCGTTGACCGCCGCAGCGGAGGCCGTATGAATGATGAGAAACCATTTGGTAGAGGAGAACGTACTAACGTTACTGGCAAACGAGGTGCCAATGCTTCTCATAGAGCTTCTAAGGAGCAGGGACTTGGCAACGGTCGTTCCTACGGAAATCAAGGTAAAGCTAAAAATAACAGCAGAGGTAATAAATCTGTAAAGGGTAGATAATATGCTGCGTTGTGTTTTTCTGGCGCTGCTACTCTGCAGTCTGCTATTGGCAGGCTGTGGAGGTGGCGGTGACAGTGATAAACAATTAAATAAGGCATTGGTTTTATATTCTGAGCTTGATCCCAAGTATACGGAAAACCTTGTACATAGCTACAACAAAAGCACAGGAGGTAAAATTCTTCTGAAGGCTATATATGAGATTAAGCCCGACACTTATAGACCTGATTTGGTATTGGCTGAAAGTCGCACTTTAGCGGGTTTAAAGGCTCAGGGGAAGCTGCGTTCAGTATTCTTCGAGCTAGGTGATAGGATTCCTACAGACTTTAAGGATGGAGAAGGCTTTTGGTATGGAGCTTTTTATGATCCAACAGTTTTTTTAGTAAATCAACAATTTGCTCGAAAGGTTGGCCAGAAAAATATCGAAGGCTGGCATGACTTGGAGAATCTACAGGATGTACGTATAGCTGTAGAGAATTTATCTGACAGTAACAGTACAAAAAATTTTTTAGGTGCTATGGCGGACCATATGGGAGAGGCAACATCTCTTAATTATATGTGGAATATTAATCGTTTTATAGCCCAATATGCTAAATTTCCTTTTACACCAATTCGTATGACGGCAGTAGGCGATGCAGACCTTGCTGTAACTCGTCAAAGCTATGTTTTTAAATATTTGGAAAATGATTTTCCTGCCTATGTGGTACACCCTAATGAAGGGTCACCAATCAACCTTTATGGCGTAGGGGTATTTGCTGATTGTGGTCTTACCAAAGAGGCTGCTAGCTTTTTTGAATGGCTCATTGGCAGTGCCGAGGTGCAGAAGATTTCCCAGCTTGATGCTGTTGGTTATCATTTCCTCTTTCCACGTGGTAAAGATTATGCAGCAGCTGATACAGAAAAGCTGTGGCTGAACAAAAACTACGTTGATTATACAAAGCAGGAAGAGCTGGTTGCCAAATGGTTGGAAAAGGTAAGGTTTAGTAAATAGATTGAGGAGGAAAAGAAATGAAAATAGGTATGGTAAGTCTTGGCTGTCCTAAGAATCTTGTTGATTCTGAGGTGATGCTGGGAATTATTCGTGAAAAGGACTTGACCGTAACTAATGATCCTTCTGAAGCAGATATGATAATTGTCAACACATGTGGCTTTATCGAAAGTGCTAAGGAGGAGTCTATAAATACAATTTTACAGATGGCAGAATATAAGAATAATGGAGTCTGCAAATATCTGCTTATGACAGGCTGTTTAGGTCAGCGTTATGCAGACGACCTTTTTGAGGAGCTCAAGGAGGTTGATGCTATTGTTGGTACTGACGCATTTACCGATATTGGTTGGGTTATAGACCAGGTTGTTGGTGGCAAACGCGTTAAGCATTTAGAAAAAAATTCTGAACTTAAGAGTGAAAATGTTCAGCTTATGCCTCGTATGCTGACAACACCTGATTATATGGCATATTTAAAGATTGCAGAGGGATGCGATAACTGCTGCTCCTACTGCTGTATTCCTCAAATTCGTGGACCATATACCAGTAAGCCCTATGATGAGGTTATGGCCGAGGCGAGAGCCTTGGCTGCTGGCGGAGTAAAAGAGCTTATTGTTGTAGCTCAGGACACAACCCGTTATGGCGAGGATTTATATGGTAAGCTGATGCTGCCACAGCTGCTTCGTGATTTAAACGAACTTGATGGCATCAAATGGATTAGAGTTATGTATCTATATCCCAATAATTTTAATGATGAGCTTATTGAAGCCTTTGCCACTTTGGACAAGGTTTGCAAATACATTGATATTCCCCTGCAGCATGCCAGCGACCGTCTGCTGCAAAGTATGAATCGCTATGATACCAAGGCAGAAGTTGAGGCGCTGCTGGCTAAACTGCGTCAGCGTATTCCTGGTATTACTATCCGTACTACCTTTATTGTAGGTTTCCCCGGCGAGACTGATGAGGATTTTGAAGAATTGCAGGATTTTGTAGAGGCGCAGCGCTTTGAAAATGCAGGCGTGTTCCAGTATTCTCGAGAGGAGGGTACAGTTGCAGGCGCTATGCCTAACCAAATTGCTCCAGAGGTTAAGGAAAATCGTTATCACGCGCTGATGGCTCTTCAGGCAGGAATTTCTGAAGACCTGCATTTAGAGCGTGAAGGTGAAGTGCTTGACGTTATTGTTGAAGGCTTTGATGAGGAAAATCCGGAGCTGGCCTTTGGTCGCTCCTATCACGAGGCACCGGATATTGATGGCAATATTTTTATTGAAGGCGCCGGTAATTTAGAAATTGGCCAAATGGTCAAGGTTAGAATCTTGCAGGGCTTTACCTATGAAATGGTAGGCGAGCTGGCTTAAAAGTTAGCTCTAGGAGGTTTATAATGAAGGTTGAGGTAATCAATACAGGAACTGAATTATTGTTGGGAGATATCCTCAATACCAATTTCCAATACTTATCACGCAGACTTAACAGCATGGGATTTGATGTTCTTTATCAGACTACTGTTGGGGACAATCCTGAGCGTATGAAGCAAGTACTTGAGCTGGCTATGACAAGAGCTGATATAATTATTACCAGTGGTGGTCTAGGTCCTACACGTGGAGATATAACTAAGGAAATGGTTATGGAGGTTTGTCATACAGAGGCCTATCTTGACCTTGATACTTGGGGACGCATTGATGCTTTTTTCCGCAAAAAGGGCACATGTGCTCCTACTAACAATGATAAACAGGCCTATGTTCCTATTGGAGCAGAGGTACTGCAGAATGATGCAGGTACAGCTCCTGGTTTATGGCTGGATTATAATGATAAAACCTTTATTATGCTGCCCGGGCCTCCTGCCGAATTGATGGATGTTTGCGAGAAGCAGCTGTGGCCAAGATTACAGCAGCGTTTTTCCAATCAGGGCATAATTTTATCCAGAGTTCTACATTTACGTGGAATTGGTGAATCTAAGGCTGCAGAGACAATTGATTCTCTTATTACTAGCCAAAGTAATCCAACTATAGCTATTTATGCACGCAATGGTGAAATAATCATCCGCATAACTGCAAAGGCTGAAAGTCCTGCTAAAGCGAATATTTTATTGGATAAATGTGAGCAGGAGCTAAGAAAATATCTGGATAATTACATATATGGAGTTGATGATGATACCTTGGCTGCGGCCTTGGGAAAGATGCTTTTGGATAAAGGGCGAACAATTGCTTTTGCCGAATCCTGCAGTGGTGGTCTGGCTAGCAGCCTTATTACAGATGTAGCAGGAAGCAGTGAGTACCTTTTAGGCAGTGTAGTAACTTATACTAATATGGCTAAGAATAAGCTGATAAACGTTCAGCAAGATACATTGGACCGCTATGGAGCTGTGAGCAGGGAAACTGCCTGTGAAATGGCTGTAGGGGTGCGTCGCCTTTTAGGCAGTGACTATGGTGTAAGTATTACTGGCAATGCTGGCCCTGGAGGTAGTGAAGGCAAACCTGTTGGCCTTGTCTATATTGCAGTTGCTACTGAAGACGCTATTTATTGTCAGGAGCATCATTATACTTCCACAAGAACAGAAAATAAGCTGAGGATTGCACTCACGGCAATCTCCATGGTTATTGATAAAATTTTAGAAGAAAACAGAGAAACAACGGAGGATAATAATTAATGACAACTACACAAAAAGAAATGTTTGGTCAATTAGAGCTTGATAAAAAAATCGTTCAAGCCCTTACTGATATGGGTTTTGAGGAGCCGTCTCCTATTCAGGCAGCAACTATTCCTTTGGTATTAGATGGTAACGACGTTATCGGACAGGCACAGACCGGTACTGGTAAGACTGCTGCCTTCGGTATTCCCCTGGTGCAAAGCATTGATGATTTTCATCATATCCAAGCTTTAGTAATGACTCCTACTCGTGAACTGGCAATTCAGGTTGCAGAGGAAATTGGCAATATCGGTCGTACTCGTCGTGTCCGTGCACTGCCTGTTTATGGAGGTCAGCCTATTGAACGTCAAATTCGTGCTTTAAAGAGCAATGTACAAATCGTAATCGGTACTCCTGGCCGTCTTATTGACCATATCAACCGTCGTACTATTAAGCTTGATCATATCAAGTTCCTGGTACTGGACGAGGCTGATGAAATGCTGGATATGGGTTTTGTGGACGATATTGAAGAGATTATGCGCAGTCTGCCTACTGAACGTCAGACCCTGCTGTTCTCTGCAACTATGCCTCGTCCCATCCTGAGCCTGACCAAAAAATATATGAAGGCTCCTAAAAACGTAACTATTTCCAAGGAAGAGCTGACTGTTCCCCTGATTGAACAGTACTACTTTGAAACCAAGGATAAGATTGAAGGTCTGTGCCGTTTGTTGGACGCAGAAATTGACGGCAAGCTGATTATCTTCTGCCGTACTAAAAAAGGTGTAGACGACCTGTCTATTGCATTGTCCAGTCGTGGTTATATGGCAGAAGGTCTTCATGGCGATTTAAGCCAAAACCAACGTGACAGAGTCATGAAGAAATTCCGCGAAGGTTCCTGCGATATCCTTATTGCAACCGACGTAGCTGCTCGTGGTATCGACGTTGATAACATTACTCATGTAATTAACTTTGATATTCCTCAGGATCCTGAAAGCTATGTCCACCGCATTGGTCGTACTGGTCGTGCAGGCAACACTGGCGTTGCAATGACCTTTATCACTCCTCGTGAATTCCGTCAGCTGAAGCTTATTGAGCGCATTGCTCACACCAAGATTCAACGTCGTCAGCTGCCTACTGCTGCTAATGTAATTGAGCGTCAGCGTGATCAAATAATCAGCAAGATGCAGACTGTTCTGGAGCTCAATGCTTATCATGACTACATGCCCATTGCTGAAACTCTGCTGAACGACTATTCTTCTGAAGAAGTTGTTGCATCAGCTTTGAAGCTGATGCAAGAGGGTGTAAAGGCTTTAGAAGCTCCGCAGGAGGATGTATTGGCTCATGACCTTCGCAATACTGGCGGTCGTCCTGGCATGGTTCGTCTCTTTGTTAATGTTGGCCGCAGTCAAAAGGTAACTGTTAAGGATATTATCAGTACCATTGCCATTGAGTCCGATATTCCCGCACGTGACATTGGACTGATTAATATTTACGATAAGTTTACCTTTGTAGAGGTTCCCGAAGATGTAGCTGAGAAGGTTATGGGTGCAATGCACAAAAACTTTATTAAGGGCTATAAAATCAATGTGGAGCCTGCAAGAGTTAGAAAATAACATATGCTCCAAAACGCTTAGCGCGGAGGTGGTATAATGGCACAAGAAATATATGGTAATCTTAAGGGTATCCGTAACTCCGTTATTGAGGAGTTAAAAACACTCTATGATGTAAAGCTGGAGGGTGGTCAGCTGCTTACTAGCGAGCTGGCTCTGCGCCTGGCTGATATTACTGAATTTATCAACAAGGAAATTTCTCTGTATATTACCCGCAGCGGTCAGGTTGAGGCTGTTGCCGTGGGCAGCAACGATACTGTGGATTTACCTCCTGTTGAGGGCAGACGTGGCAGCAGCCGCTTGAGCGGAGTGCGCTGCATTCACACTCATCCTAACGGTAACTCTGCCTTAAGTGGCGTGGATGTTTCTGCTTTAAAGAATAATCGCTTTGATGCAATGGTAGCCATTGGTGTAACTAGTCCTGATATTACTCAATCTACAATCAGCTTTGGTATGATTACCGGCCTTGATAATAACGAGCAGTATGTGGTAGAAGCATATGGCCCCATTACTATGGCTGAGGCAGAGGGGATTTTCTTTCCTAATCTTGTGATGACAGTCGAGCGTATTCTGGATAAGCAGACAGGAAGCTCCAGTTTGGCTCAGTCCGCTGAGCGAACTATTCTTGTTGGTATGGAATATGGTGGTATACTGAGTACTCTTGGTTGGTCTGTAGAAGATTCCTTGGAGGAGCTTAAGCAGCTGGCTGATACTGCAGGAGCTCAGGTAGTAGCAAAATTCCTGCAAAAGCGTCCTAAGCCTGATCCGGCCTTCTTTATTGGTCGTGGCAAGGTGCAGGAGCTGGCATTGTACGTGCAGCAGGAAAACATTGACCTGTGCATTTTTGATGATGAGCTGACACCTGCTCAGCAGCGTAATATTGAGCAGGCTATGGGTATTCGAGTTCTTGACAGAACAGCTCTTATCCTTGATATTTTTGCTCAGCGTGCCCGTACTAACGAGGGTAAGCTGCAAGTAGAGCTGGCTCAGCTGCAGTACACACTGCCTCGTATTATGGGTAAGGGTTTGAGCCTTTCCCGTCTTGGCGGCGGCATTGGTACTCGTGGTCCTGGCGAAACTAAGCTGGAGGTTGACCGTCGTCGCATTCGAGATCGTATTGCCTACATTAAAGAATGCATTGGCAAGGTTAAAAGTGTACGCAATCTGCACAGAGCAGGTCGTGCCAAGGCCTCTGTTCCCACAGTAAGTCTTGTTGGCTATACTAACGCAGGCAAGTCTACACTGTTGAATGTACTGACAAATTCTGATATCTATGCCAAGGATCAGCTTTTTGCTACCTTGGATCCCACTACAAGACAGCTTGAACTGCCCGATAAGCAGCAGGCTATTTTGACTGATACTGTTGGTTTTATCCAGCGTCTGCCTCATCAGCTGGTAGCGGCCTTCCAATCTACTTTGGAGGAGGTTGTAGAGTCTGACGTGCTGCTGCATGTTATTGACGTAAGTCACGAGCTCTACAAGGAACAGAGTAACGCTGTTTACAAGGTGCTGGAGCAGATTGGTGCGAAGGATAAAACCATCATCACGGTATATAATAAAATAGATAAGCTTCCTGAGGATTCTGCTTTACCGGAGCGTTTGGCTAGGGAAGAGAACAGCATTTGCATTTCTGCTAAGGGACGTAAAAATCTTGATAGGCTTTTGGCTCTCATTGCAGAAAATCTCAAGCTGCAATCCATAGAAGCTGATTTTATGATTCCCTATAGTGACACGGCAATTGTTTCTAAGCTTCACGAGGCAGGAACAGTTCTGGAGCAGGAATATCTGGCCGAAGGTACTCGCCTGAAGGTTAGATTGGATGCTGCTCAGTTAGGTGAATATGAAAAATATATGGTAAACTAAAAGAAAGCAAAAAAGGTGAATACATTGGTAGATTTTAAGGCTCTTGAACAGGCAGCTCTGGCAGAGGTTGCCAAACAGCTTCCAGAGATGGAGGAGGCTGCTCTTTATAACACAGAAAAGGTAATTACTGCTTTTCGCAATAACATGGTTTCTGACTACTATCTGAAGCCTACAACTGGCTATGCTTATTCTGATGTAGGTCGCGATACTTTGGATTTAATTTATGCAGAAATCTTTAAGGCTGAGTCTGCTTTAGTTCGTTCTCAATTTGTATCCGGTACCCACGCATTAGCAGTAGCACTTTTAGGAAATCTTCGACCTGGTGATGAACTGATTGCTGTAACTGGTGCTCCCTATGACACTATGCAGACTATTATTGGCTATCCAGTAAAAACTCCTGGAAGCTTGGTTGATATAGGTGTCAAATACAAGGAAATTCCTATGAAGGGTGACCATGTCGATTTAGAGCTGGTTAAGCAAAGTGTTACTGAAAGCACTACTATGATTCATATTCAACGCTCCTGTGGCTACAGCAGTGAGCGTAAAACTATTGATATTGCTGAAATTGGCCGCATCTGTAAGGCTGCTAAGGAAGCTAATCCTAATGTTATTTGCTTTGTTGATAACTGCTACGGCGAATTTATCGAAAAGCAGGAGCCTACTGAGGTTGGGGCTGACTTAGTTGCAGGTTCTCTGATTAAGAATCTGGGCGGTGGTTTAGCTCCTACAGGCGGCTATATAGTAGGTCGTGCTGACTTGGTAGAGCAAGCTTCTTACCGTTTGACTGCTCCTGGTCTGGGAGGCGAAATGGGTGCTACTTTAGGAGATACTGCTCGCGAATTTTATCAGGGCCTTTTTATGGCTCCCCACGTTGTGCTTCAGGCTGTAAAAACTGCTGTTTTTGCCGCTGCTGTATTCAAAGGTTTAGGCTATGCTGTTAAGCCTTTGCCGGAGGAACGTCGCAGTGATATTATTCAAGCAATTACGCTTGAAAGCAAGGAGCGCTTGTGCAATTTCTGTGTGGCTGTTCAAAGCAATTCTCCTGTAGATGCTCACGTGGAGCCTGTACCGTCTCCGCTGCCTGGCTATCAGGACGAAATTATTATGGCAGCAGGTACTTTTGTACAAGGTGCCTCCATTGAGCTTAGTGCCGATGGACCATGCCGTGAGCCCTATAATGTGTTCTTCCAGGGTGGTCTGACCTTTGAGCATGGCAGATTGGCAATTATGGCTGCTGCTAAAAAGGTTGGCGAAAAAGTTGATTAAGCTGCTGTAGATAAAATAGAGAAAGCAGTGTAAATAAAATTTTATGATGAAAATGAGGGGTGCTCTAATGATTATTTATCGTCAGGCAAAATTTAGCGATGTAGAGAATCTGCATCGTTTACTTAATGATTATGCTAAAGAGGGATTGATGCTGCCGCGTTCACGCAATTCCATTTACGAAAATCTTCGCGACTTCGTCGTAGCAGTGGAGAACAACCGTCTTTTGGGCTGTGGTGCCTTGCATTTTGTATGGGATAAGCTGGCAGAGGTGCGTTCTCTGGCTATTGACCCTTCACTGAAAAGGCAGGGAATTGGCCGTCAAATAGTAAAAATGCTGGAGCAGGAGGGTATGGAGCGTGGCGTAACAATGTTCTTTACCTTGACCTACCAGCCGGGATTTTTTGCTAAATGTGATTATATTGAAACGGATAAGGGAGTGTTACCGCAGAAGGTTTGGAAGGAATGCGTGCACTGTCCTAAATATCCAAACTGCGATGAGGTTGCTTTAGTAAAGACTACTGTAGACTTTGTTCCTACTGATGCTATAATTTGAGATAAATAGTTCTGTATGCGTTGGCTGTAAGGCTGGCGCATATTTCATATGTAGAAAA
Organism: uncultured Phascolarctobacterium sp.; assembly: GCA_900547415.1. Taxonomy (GTDB): domain Bacteria; phylum Bacillota; class Negativicutes; order Acidaminococcales; family Acidaminococcaceae; genus Phascolarctobacterium_A. Next base: position 24,597 of record URGS01000004.1, read on the forward strand.
CATTAGGTAATGGGAATTTTCTATAGGACTGCAGTCTGTCATGGTTTCTATTTTTAATTCTTCATTGACTTTTATCCATGTTCTATAGTATACTCATCGTAAAGAGGGAGTAGCTGGCACGATGTTTGTCGTGTTTACACTGTCGTCAGTACGATTCCAGAATGGAGTCCGGCTTTGTAAGTAAGTAGCGAGACTTTGTTGTGATTTATTTTGCAGCATAGTCTCGCTTTTTGTTGTTGCTGCAAAAATTCTAAGGAGGAAGTTATGGATATTTTAATGCAATTTGGTTTATTGGCAATCGGCTTTGTTATGCTTGGCAAGGGTGCAGATTGGTTTGTAGAGGGTGCAGCAGGTATAGCAACTCGTTTTGGCATTCCTCAGCTCGTTATTGGTCTGACTATTGTAGCAATGGGTACTAGTGCTCCTGAGGCTGCAGTTAGTATAGCGGCTGCAATGAGTGGCAATGCGGATATTACTATTGGTAATATTGTAGGCAGTAATATTATTAATATTCTTGTAATTCTCGGACTGGCATCCATTATTACCCCGCTTTTGGTGGCTCGCTCCACTGTACGTACGGAAATTCCCTTTATGATTTTCGTTACTGGCCTGCTGTATTTCCAGGGTCGTGACGGTTCTATTACCTTAGCTGACGGCGGCGTTCTGCTTTTGGCTTTTGCTGTATATCTTCTTTATCTTTATACTATGGCTATGAAGAATAAGGTTGATGATGATTTGCAGGATTATGGTATGAGCCTTGGCTATTGTATTCTGTGGACTATTGTTGGTATGGCAACTATTGTTGTAGGCAGTAATGTTACCGTTTCTGCAGCTAGTGCTATTGCAGTATATGCAGGATTGAGTGAACGTATTATTGGTCTGACTATTGTAGCATTAGGTACATCCTTGCCAGAGCTTTTTACTTCTGTAATGGCGGCTTACAAGGGTAATGCTGACATTGCAATTGGCAATATTGTTGGCAGCAACATCTTCAACATTCTATTTGTTGTCGGTCTGTCTTCTATGATTGTAGATATTCCTTTTGCTTCGGCATTCTTGTTTGATACATATGTAGCAATTGGTGCTGCTGTACTTTTGTGGCTGTGCGTTCTGCGTAATTACACCTTAGCTCGCTGGGGCGGTGCTTTGATGCTTATTTGCTATGGTGCATATTTTATGCAGATTCTGTAGTCTCTATAAATGGCAAGGATTGTTGTTTTGTAGAGCTTATTCCTTAAAATAGCAGTAGATATTGTGCTAAGTACTTGCTAATGGCTCTATGTCTATGCTATAATAATACTAGAAATATAATTATTCATTTTTGAAAGAGTGGGTGCAATACCCGCTCTTTCCGCTTATTAGCTTAAAAATTTAATATGGAGGTGAATATGATGCAGGCTAAAGAGGTAGAAGCACTGATCACCGCAATGGTGGAACCTGTTCTGGAGGGTACGGATATTACCTTAGTTGACGTGGAGTATGTTCGTGAAAGAAAGGACTGGTATCTGCGCATTTTTATTGACAGACCGGGTGGAGTAGAGATTGATGATTGTCAGCTTGTCAGCGAAAAGGTGACAGCAGTACTTGATGAAAAGGATCCTATTCCTGATAAGTATTTTCTAGAGGTTTCTTCTCCTGGCATTGACAGACCACTGAAGAAGGATGAGGACTTTGTTGCGGCATATGGAACAAAGGTTGATATTGTGTTCCACGAGCCTTGGGAAGGTATGAAATCCTTGGTGGGTATTCTTGATGCTCATGATGAGGCTGCCATTGAGGTTAGAAAGATTATTAAGGGCAAGGAGTTCAAAAAGCCTACCCGCATTGAACGTAGCTTAATTGCCAATATTAGACCACATATAGATTTCTAAATACATTTATATAGGAGGCGTAATAATTGAACGCAGATTTTATCTCAGCAATTTATGCAGTGGGCAAGGAAAAGGGTATTGACCCGGATTTTCTGTTCCAGGCTATTGAAGAGGCTTTGGTTACTGGCTATAAAAAGGATACTGGTACTACTCAAAATGTAAGAGTGGATATGAATAAAGAAAGCGGCGAAATCCACGTTTATGCACAACGTACTGTTGTTGAGGGTGAGCCTGAGGATGCTAGTCAAATGACACTTGAGGAAGCTCAGGCTATTGATCCTCGCTATGAAATTGATGATATCGTTGAGGTTGAGGTTACTCCGAAAAACTTTGGCCGCATTGCTGCTCAAAATGCTAAGCAGGTTGTGCTGCAGCGCATTCGCGAGGCAGAGCGCGGACAGGTTTATGAGCGTTTCTCCAGCCGTGCTCAAGACATTGTAAATGGCGTTATCCAACGTATGGAAAACAGAAACGTTTACATTGAGCTTGGCAAAAATGTAGAAGCGGTTCTTAGCGTAAATGAACAAATTCCAGGTGAAATCTATCAAGCACATGAGCGTATCAAAACATATATTATTGAGGTTAAAAAGAACGATAAGAAGGGACCCCAAATTATGGTTTCCCGTACTCATCCTGGCCTTTTGAAACGCTTGTTTGAGATTGAGGTTCCTGAAATCCATGATGGCATTGTAGAAATCAAATCCGTTGCTCGTGAGCCTGGCAATCGTTCTAAAATTTCTGTATATACTGCAGATGAGAATGTAGATCCTGTAGGCGCTTGTGTTGGTCAAAAGGGCATGCGTGTTCAGACCATCGTTAATGAGCTTCGCGGTGAAAAGATTGACATTGTGAAATACAGCGATGATCCGGCTCAATATGTAGCTAATGCTCTTAGCCCGGCTAAGGTTTTGGAAACCAACGTTAATGAGGAAGAAAAAATCTGCCGCGTTGTTGTTCCCAACAACCAGCTGTCCCTGGCTATTGGCAAGGAAGGTCAGAATGCACGTCTTGCTGCTAAGCTGACTGGCTGGAAGATTGATATTAAGAGTGAAGATCAGGCTAAGGCAGAGGCTGCGGCTGAGGAATAATTATATGAAGATGAAGAAAATCCCGCAACGTAAGTGTGTGGGCTGTAATGAAATGAAGGACAAAAAAGAATTACTGCGCATTGTTCGTTCTCCTGAAGGAGAAATCAGTCTCGATATGACTGGTAAGAAGAATGGTCGTGGTGCTTATGTTTGTCCGAATCCTGAGTGTATTACAAAGGCTGTCAAAGAAAAACGACTGGAGAGAGCTTTAGAAAAGCCAATCAACCAGGATGTTTATGCACAGCTGTTGGAGGATTTGGCCCATGGCAAACAATAACATTGCCTTTGCTTTAGGCTTGGCACAGAAGGCTGGTAAAACTGCTTCAGGAGACTTGTCTGTTCGTGGCGCATTGAAAAGCGGCAAGGGTAAGCTCTTGGTTTTGGCCTCTGATGCAGCTCCTAACTCCAAAAAGGATATGCTCTATTTAGCAGAGCAAGCTCATATTCCTGTAGTTGAGGCATTAACTCGTGATGAGCTTGGTTATGCTATTGGAAAAGCCAGAAGAACGGCAGTAGTTATTACGGACAGTAATTTTGCCAACATGATAAAAAACAAATAATCCCCCGTTAAATCTAGTTTGGAGGTGGATGAATGGGTAGTAAAAGAATTTATGAGGTAGCTCAGGCTTACGGGAAGCCCGTAAACGAAGTCCTGGAGCTATTAAAGAAGCATAATATTGACAAGACTAATTTCAGTGGTGTTGATGACAAGACCATGGCTGTTATAAAAGATGCTTACGATAAAAAGCCTGTGCCGCCCAAGCCAGCTAAGGCTGAACATAAAGAACAACCCAAACAGGTAAGTCCTGTAAAAGTTGAAAGAAAGGAGCAGCCGAAGCAGCAAGAGGCAAATCGCCAGGAAAATAAGACTGCCGGCAATAGTCAGAGGAATATGCAAAATCAACAAAACCAGCAGAAACGCAATGAGAACCGCGGCGAAAATCGTCAAGGCGGTATGAATAATAATCGTGGAGAGAATCGTCAGCAGGGCCGTAATGGCCAACAGGGCGGTCCTCGCAATAATAATCAACGTCCCGCAGGTCAAGGCCAGCAAAGACGTACTGAAGGCAGCAATGCTCAAGGAGGTAACCGTAATAACAACCGTGGCCAACAGCGTCAGGGTGGAGTTTTTGTTCCGGCCAAGGGTCAGCAGCCCGGTCAGGCAGTACATGGTGAAAGCCGTGCAACTGCAGTAGGAAATTCAAAAATGAGCGGCAAGGACAATGGCAGAGGCCGTAGCGACCGTAATGAACGTAATGCTAACGGTAAGGCTGGTCGCAAGGAAAAACCGCAAATTAAAGGCTCTTATGCAACTAAGGCAAGCCGTCCTAACCGTAGTGCAGGTCATCAAATGCCTGTAAATAGAAATAAAAAGAATAATGCTCCTAAAGCAGCAGCTCCGGTAGCAGAAATTCAAAGACCTACTTATGTAGAAGTGGGTGAGTCCATTAATGTTCAAGAATTTGCTAAGCTGATCAAACGCGAAGTAAATGAAGTTATTAAGGCTCTCTTTATGCTGGGCATGATGGTTACCATCAACCAAGATATCGATTATGATACTGCACTGCTAATTGGAGACAACTTTGGTGTAGAGGTTGGCCAAAAGGCTCCTGAGGAAGATCCTACCGAGATTCCTGAGGTTGACGATCCGGAAGAAAAACGTGTTCTGCGTCCGCCCGTTATTACCGTTATGGGTCACGTTGACCATGGTAAAACATCTCTCTTGGACGCAATTCGTAAAACTAACGTAACCGCACGTGAGGCTGGCGGTATTACCCAGCACATTGGTGCATATAAAATTAATTATCAAGGCAAGCAAATCGTTTTCCTGGATACCCCTGGTCACGAAGCGTTTACTGCAATGCGTGCCCGTGGTGCACAGGTTACTGACGTAGCAATTCTTGTTGTTGCAGCAGACGACGGTGTTATGCCCCAAACTATTGAGGCTATCAACCACGCTAAGGCTGCTAATGTACCTATCATTGTTGCTATCAACAAGATTGACCGTGAAGGTGCAAACCCTGATCATATTAAACAACAGCTTGCTGAGCATGGTCTGATTCCTGAGGAGTGGGGCGGAGATACCATTATGGTTCCTGTTTCTGCACGTCAGAAAATTGGCATTAGTGATATTCTGGAAATGATTCTGCTGGTGGCAGAGGTTCAAGAGCTGAAGGCTAACCCAAATCTGCCTGCTCATGGCACTATTATCGAGGCACAGCTGGATAAGGGTCGTGGACCTGTCGCAACCGTTCTGGTACAACGCGGTACACTGCACATTGGTGACACCATCATTGCTGGTACCTGCTATGGTAAGGTTCGTGCGATGATAAATGATCGTGGTGAGAAGATTAAAAAGGCTGGTCCGTCTACTCCTGTAGAGGTTCTGGGCCTGAATGACGTTCCTGCAGCTGGTGATATTTTGGACAGCACTGATGAGCGTACTGCTCGCAGCGTAGCTGAAAAACGTATTGCTAAACGTAAGGAAGAGGAAATCAAGATGAACTCCAAGGTATCCTTGGATGACCTGTTCCAACGTATTCAAGATGGCGAAATTAAAGACCTGAATATCGTTGTAAAGGCTGACGTTCAAGGTACTATTGAAGCACTTAAGGCTTCTCTTGAAAAGATTAAAAACGATGAAGTTAAAGTTTCCGTAGTTCATGCTGGCGTTGGTGCTATCAGCGAGTCCGACGTTATGCTGGCATCTGCTGCTAACGCTCTGATTATCGGTTTCAACGTTCGTCCTGATGCAAACGCTCGTAAGGCTGCTGAAACAGAAAAGGTTGATCTTCGTACCTATAGAGTAATCTATGATGCACTGAATGACGTAGAAGCAGCTATTAAAGGTATGTTGGCTCCGAAATTCAAAGAGGTTGTTACCGGCCGTATCGAGGTTCGTCAGCTGATTACTATTTCCAAGCTTCTTATTGCAGGCTGCTATGTTACCGAGGGTAAGGTTACTAACCACTCCAAGGTTCGTGTAATTCGTGATGGCATTGTAATTTTTGAAGATGAAATTGACTCCCTGCGCCGCTTTAAAGATGACGTTAAGGAAGTACAGCAAGGCTATGAATGCGGCATTACCCTTGAAAAATATCGTGACCTGAAGGAAGGAGACCAATTCGAGGTGTATGATATGGAAGAGGTTGCCGTAGAGTAGTAGCTAGAGGTTATAATTATGGCTAGATTAAGAGTAGAAAAGGTACAAGAGGCTATTCAACAGGAAATTAGCAAAATGCTTCTGATGGATGTAAAGGACCCTCGTATTCAGTTTGTTACTGTTACCGGAGTTGAGCTTACTGATGATATGAGCTATGCTAAGATTTATGTAAGTCTTTATGGACCAAAAGATAAACAAGAAGAAACCTGGAAGGCGCTGCAAAAGTCCTTGGGCTTTATGCGCACTGAAATCGCTAAGCGTATCCGCCTGCGTTTTGCGCCGACATTGATTTTGCAAAAGGATACTTCTATGGAGTATAGCGCTCATATTGAAAGTATTTTGCAAAAGATTAAGCAGGAGGAGAAGCCTGCTGCTGAGGAAGAAAAAGATGAGTAAGGAACTGACTCTCAAAGAAACCGGTTCCATGCTACTGGCAGCGCAGAAAATTGTTCTGTGCTGCCATGTCAGCCCTGATGGAGATACTCTTGGTTCTGCTTTAGGTTTGTATCGCTTTTTAAAGCAGCAGGGCAAGGATATCACTCTGTTTGTTGATGATGACATTAATAAAAGCTTAAAATTTTTGCCTGGCATGGATTGCTGCAAGCGTCCTGAAGCCGGTCAGAAGCTTGAGGTAGATGTTCTCTGCGTTATTGATGCCAGTTCAGCTGACCGCATAGGAATTGTTAATGATGTAGTAGAAGCTAAATGCTTAATGAATATTGACCATCATATTTCCAATACTCGTTTTGCCGACTATCTTTATCTTGACCCTGTAGCTGCAGCTACAGGTGAAGTAATGTGCATGCTTTTTGATGAAATGGGCTGGGAGATGGACAAAGAGATTGCTACCTGCTTTTATACAGCCATTACTATGGACTGTGGTTCCTTCCGCTATTCCAATACTACATCCAGAACTATGAACATGGCAGCTAAGCTTTTGGACTGCGGCGCTAAACCCAACGAAATTGCTGATGCCATGGATGTTCGTGAAAGAGCTAACGTAGAACTATGGGTTAAGGTTCTGCCAACACTGACATTTACCTTCAATGATAAGGTTGCTTATATAAGCCTGCCTCACGAGCTGTATAATAAGGATATTTCTACAGATAACTTTATTTCCTATCCTCGTTATATTGAGGGCGTGGATGTAGCGATTTTCTTCAAGGCTGTGGAGTCCGAGGTTACTCGTGTCAGCATGCGCTCAGCCGAAACTGATGTGTCTCAGATTGCTCTGCACTTTGGTGGCGGCGGCCATATTAGAGCTGCTGGCTGCACTATTTATGCTCCTCTTGAGGAAGCGCGTCGCCAGCTGTTGGAAGAGTTAGGCAAGGTAATGTAATGGACGGTATTTTTAATGTGCTGAAGCCCCCGGGAATGACTTCACATGATGTGGTGGCTTTCCTGAGACGTGCTCTGCAGACAAAGAAGATAGGACATGGGGGAACTCTTGATCCTGATGCGGCAGGAGTTCTTCCTGTTTTTGCAGGCAGTGCTACCCGCTTGCTGGAGTTTGCTGTTGAAGGAAAAAAGCAGTATATTGCAGAATTTACCTTAGGCAAGCGTACTGATACTGGAGATGATAGTGGCACTGTGGTTGAAGAAAAGCCTGTGCCGCATTTTTCTGAGGCTGACCTTAGTAAAGTTTTAAGCAGCTTTTTAGGTGTACAGCAGCAGCTTCCGCCGATGTATTCAGCTTTAAAGGTTAATGGTAAAAAGCTGTATGAACTGGCACGCAAGGGAGTTGAGGTTGAGCGTCAGCCCAGAGAAATTGAAATTTTTCAGCTGGAGCTGCTTCATTTTTCAGACAACCGCTTTACTGTAGCTATTGACTGCTCAAAGGGTACTTATATCAGGGTATTAGGCGAGGACATCGCTTCTGCCTTAGGAACATGTGGAACTATGAGCTTTCTGCTGCGTACTAGAGTAGGCAGCTACACGCTGGCCGATGCCTATACACTACAGGAAATTGCTGATGCGCCTGAAAGCTGTAAGGCAGAACCATTGACTGCAGTAGCAGAGCTCCCTAAGCTTGTTCTTACAGGAAGGCAGGCAGCTCGCATTACTAACGGTGTACGTACTACTATTGCAGGTACTTCTGAAGGGCGCTACGTTCTCCTAGGTCCTGAGGGAGAATTCTTGGGACTTGGAAGCTGCAATGAATCAATGATTAAGGCAGAAAAAATATTAGAGCATTATAAAATGCCTGAGGAAGAATAGATTTAGATGGAAATTATTACTGCTTTAGAACAATTACATAGGGTAAAAGGACCTTGCGTAATCGCACTGGGAACCTTTGATGGACTGCATCTGGGTCATCAGGATGTAATTTTGGCAGCAAGGGAGCAGGCTAGAGCTACCTCTGCTAAGCTGGCAGTGTTTACCTTTAGTAATCATCCTTTGAGCTTGATTAGACCAGAAGCTGTTCCTGTTTCCTTGATTTCACCAGAAAAAAAATTGGAGCTTTTAGAGAAGCTTGGAGTAGATATTTTAATAGATATTCCCTTTAATAAAGAACTTGCTCAGCTGACACCTGATGAATTTTTGGCTAAGCTTCAAAGCATTGATTACAGTTGTCTTACAGTTGGTGAGAATTTTACCTATGGAATTTATGGCAGAGGAACTTGCACTACTATGGCAGAATCTGCTAAAGTTATGGGTTTTAAACTCATAGTCCGTCCTCTTGTAAGCTATAATGGGACTGTCATAAGCAGTACAGCTATTCGTCAGCTTATAAGCAACGGGCTTATGGATGAAGCAGCAAAGATGCTTGGTCGCAGCTACAGCCTTGCTGGTGTTGTTGCCCATGGTAATGAAAGGGGAAGACTTTTAGGTTACCCAACTGCCAATATTGAGCTGGAGGATTATAATGTTGCAGCACCTAAGGGTGGTGTTTACATGGTACAGGTTATATTGGAAAACCACACTTACTATGGTATGGCCAATATTGGTAAAAATCCAACCTTTGGTGACGTAGACAGACTGCGTCTGGAGGTTAATATTTTTGATTTTGACGGAGATATTTATGGTAAAGAGATGACAGTTATCTTTAAGGAATATGTTCGTGGAGAAGTAAGGTTCTCATCCATTGATGCACTTAAGGCGCAGCTTGCTGCCGATAAGGAGCAATGTAAAGCATTAGTGCAGAAATTGGATAGACTATAGATATGTTCTGTTAAAAATTTAACAATTAGCTTGCCAAGAAGCTAATATCGTGTTATACTATCTTGGTATGAACCAAGGCTTGGTGGTACGAAACTCCAACGGCCGCTATGCTTATGGCAATTTTAATTTTTAGGAGGAAATCTCAATGTTAACTAGCGAAGCTAAACAAGCAATCATTCTCGACAACGCTCGTCATGAAGGCGACACCGGTTCTCCGGAAGTACAAATTGCAGTTCTGACCGAACGCATCAAATACTTGACCGAGCATCTGAAATCCAACAAAAAAGACCATCATTCTCGTCGTGGCCTGCTGAAAATGGTTGGTAAACGTCGTGGTCTGCTGAACTACCTGCAAAGCAAAGATATCGAACGTTATCGTGCAATCATTGCTAAACTGGGTATCCGTAAATAATTTAGCTTATAAGGAGCTCATCCGTTTGGATGGGCTCTTTTTTTACGTTAAACAGTTTACGCCATTTAACAAATATGTTACAATATTAAGGACTTATTGATTGCATATTATAGAGTTAATCAATAATATTCTGAAAATTTTATTGATGGTGATACGATGAAGAAAGAATTGCTTGTGCAGGAGCTTCCTACAGATTTTTGCCATGCATCTACACTATTAGCTCTTGAAAATGGCGAGGTGTTGTGCTGCTGGTTTGGTGGTACTCACGAAGGCAATGCTGATGTTGCTATCTTTATGAGTCGCAGAACTGCAAACGGAGTATGGTCATTTCCGATTAAGCTGGCAGATGGATTGGAAGCAAACTGGAATCCTGTCCTGCATCTTAGAGATGATGGAGTGGTGCAGCTCTTTTACAAGGAGGGTCAGCAGATTGCTTCTTGGCGTACGCTAGTTATGGAATCTGAGAATCATGGTCAAAGCTGGACTAGGGCTCGTGAGCTTGTACCTGGAGATAATGGCGGTGGACGCGGACCTGTACGCAATAAACTATTACGTTTGTCTAGCGGACGTCTTTTGGCAGGGGCATCAACGGAGCATGGGTTGTGGAAGGCTTATGCAGATAGAAGTGATGACGATGGACGCAACTGGAGCCTGTCTAATCCCATTGCTATTGATGATTTAGAATATCATACAGGTGAAAAAACTGCAGCAAGTGATATTGCTGTTAGTGAACAATCCTTTTATGGCCGAGGCGTAATTCAGCCAAGCTTGTGGGAAAGTGCTGATGGAAGCGTGCATATGCTTCTTAGAAGCAGTGAAGGCTTTATTTATCGCAGTGATTCAATCGATGGTGGCGTAAGCTGGTGCAGTGCCTATCCTATAGATATTCCAAACAATAACAGCGGGTTAGACCTTGTTAAAGGTGCAAATGGGTATCTGTATCTGGTATGCAATCCTGTGGCGGCAAACTGGGGGATGCGTTCTCCTTTAAGCTTGTTCCAGTCTATTGATGATGGAAAAAGCTGGGAGAGAATGTTCGATCTGGATTCCGAGGCAGGGGAGTTTTCTTATCCTGCGATTATTGCTTCCGGTACTAAGCTTTATATTAGCTATACCTACAAAAGGGTAAATATTGTTTTTCTAGAGCTGGAGCTACTATAACTTGTTTTTATTTTTATTATTATATAAGGAGTGATTTTCTGATGAAAAAAATCTTATTGGTCCTCATGGCTATGCTGACCATGGCAGTTCTGGTAACTGGCTGCGGCGGTGGCGAGAAAAAGGCTGCTTATCCTGCTGACGGTGATATTTCCGTAATTATCCCGAAAGCTCCCGGTGGCGGCACTGATACTTCCGCACGTGGTTTGATTCAGTTCATGGAAAAAGAACTGAAGGGCAGTAAATTTGTTGCTGTTAACAGACCTGATGGCGGCGGTGTTACCGGCATGGTAGAAACTGCTAATGCTAAACCCGATGGACATACTCTGGGTATGGTTACTGTAGAGCTGGCTATGTTCCCGCATCAAGGTAAATGCAAGAACACCTATGCTGACTACAAAGCAATCTGCGCACCTATTGCTGCACCTGCTGCTTTGATTGTTACTAAGGAAGCTCCCTATAACAGCCTGGAAGAGTTCGTAGCTTATGCTAAGGCTAACCCTGGCAAGGTACAAATGGGCAACTCTGGCATTGGTGCAATCTGGCACATTGCTGCTCTGTCCTTTGAAGAAGAGTTTGGCGTTCAATTCAAACATGTTCCTTATCCGAAAGGATCCGCTGATATTGCTGCTGCTTTAGCTGGTAAGCATATCGACGCTACCTTGGCAGATCCCTCCGTATTCAAGAGTCAAGTTGACGCTGGCAACCTGAAAATTTTGGCTGTAATGGCTGCAACCCGTTCCGAAATTTATCCTGAAGTACCGACCTTTAAAGAGCTTGGCCATGATATGACTATCCGCGCTTGGGCAACTCTGGTAGCTCCTAAAGATACTCCGAAGGAAAAACTGGAAGTTCTGCGCAACGCTGCTAAGAAGGTTTGCGAATCTAAGGAATTCAAGGAATACTTCAAAAAACAAGGTATTGATCCTACCTGCATCGTAGGCGAAGAAGCTGACAAGATGATGAAGGACGACCATGAAATGTATGGTAAGTTCCTGGCGAAAGCTAAATAAGTGATTCTTGAGAAGGCTGTGCGTAGCATGGCCTTCTTTTTTTGCTTTCGGTAATGCTTGCTGTGTAAAATCTGTGCTTTTTATCACATATTTTCTGTAATTATATAGTCATTTATAGTTAAATATGTTATAATAATAAAATTGACAAAACTGTGAACAAATTAAAAAAACGGGTGATTAAGTATGGAAATGTTTTTGGCAGCCGTAGCATGCTACGGTGTAGGTGTCCTAACGTTGTTGTTTCCCCATGAGCAGCAGCGTATGGCTCATTGGCTGTCTAATATACTGGCTGCAGCAGGCAGTGCAGTTGTTGCTGGCATGGCAGCAGGCAGCTTGTTTTTCGGGGCTCAAATTAAGTCCTTAACATGGGGGGCCTATAGCCTGACCTGTGACAGCTGGAGTGCTGTCTTTTTGCTTTTAACGGGTATTGCAGGCGTTATTACCAGTATTTACGCTCTTGGTTATGCTCAAAGTTACGAGGGCAGCCGTCTGCGTCTTTTAGGCGGTATGTGGAATCTTTTTATTATGTCCATGGTACTGGTGCTTTTGGCTGGTGATGCATTAAGCTTCCTCCTGTTCTGGGAGATTATGGCTGTAGCATCATTTATGTTGGTTAACCACGAATCTGAAAAAAGAGAGACCTGGAATGCAGCATATCAGTATTTGGTAATGACATCTCTTGGTACTGCTGCTATTATGATTGCCTTTTTGCTGACATGTGCCGCAAGCACTTCCTTCAGCTTTGCAGACATGTCTCATAATACTCTTGAGGGTGGCTGGAGTCATGCTGTCTTTGCAACCGCTTTTCTAGGATTCGCCTTAAAAGCAGGTCTTGTGCCTCTGCATGTATGGCTGCCGAAGGCTCATCCTGCAGCACCTAGCCACGTATCTGCTCTGATGAGTGGTGTTATGCTGAAAATAGCACTTTATGGCTTTGGTCGTTTTATTCTGGATTTTTTACCGGAATGGAATTACTGGTGGTGCGTAATCGTAATGGTTGTGGGCTGCGTATCTGCCTTTTTGGGTGTGCTCTATGCTCAAATGGAAACTGATATCAAACGTATTCTGGCGTACTCCTCTGTAGAGAATATGGGTGTAATTTTTGCTGCCTTTGGCAGCGGTATGCTGCTGCAGGTTTTGGTTGGTGGTCATTGGTACCTGATTGGTTTTGTCGCCGCTCTTGTTCATGCCTTTAACCATTCTATTATGAAGGTACTAATGTTTATGAGTGCAGGCAGTATTATGCATGGTACTGGCAGTAAAAATTTGGAACTGTTTGGCGGCTTAGCTCGCAAAATGCCCTATACTGCAGTATTTACCTTTGTAGGCTCCATGGCTTTGGCTGCATTGCCTCTGACTAATGGATTTACTGGTGAATGGCTTACTTTGCAAAGCTTCATTACTTTGTCCACTGCAGGCAATTCCCATGATATTCGTCTTTGGACTGCTTTAGCTTTTATTCTTTTAGGCTTTACTGGTGCCTTGGCTTTGGGCTGCTTTGTCCGTTTCTTTGGCATAGCCTTTTTGGGACGTTCTCGTAATGAAATTGCAGATCATGCTCATGAATCTGATGTATTTATGCTTATTGCTATGGGTATTAGCAGTATTTTAGTTGTTGCCTGTGGCATATATCCTACTCCGGTAATGTGGGCTGCCTGCAGTGCTTTAAAATTAGACCCAGGCTTTGTAGCTACAGCTATGGGTACAGTAGGTTGGGGAGGAAGTGGTAACTTTGTTACCTTTAGTCCTTTGCTGTTGCTAGTATTGTTAGCAATTATTTCTGTAGCTGTATTTATGGCAGTATCTGGCTCTTCTACTTTTGTAGAGGAAGATGTGACCTGGAACTGTGGTACTTATCCTACTCCGCGTCAGCAGTATTCTGCAATTGGCTTTAGTAAGCCAGTACGTCGTGCCTTTGATTATATGCTGAAGCCAAAGCGTCAGGTAACCTACGTGCGCAAGGATCATGCGTACTTTGGTCGTCAGCTTTCCTATAAGCTGGAAATACCGGATATGATTACTGAAAAGCTATACGCTCCGTTCCAGCAGCGCTTTGTTAAAATTTCTGCAGTGCTGCGTCATTTGCAGCAGGGCAGTGTACGCTTGTATGTTGGCTATGTTATGGCTGCCATGGTGGCAGTACTTATTTGGGGGGCTGTGTATAAATGATGGATTTTCAAAATGAATTGCTTAATTTAGCACTATGCCTTGCCCAGGCACTGCTGTTGCTGGCTATAGCTCCTATGATTACTGGTATTGTAAAAAAATGTAAGGCCTGGATGCAAAATAGAGTAGGCTCCAGCATTTTTCAGGAGTATTACGATATCTATAAATGGTGGCGTAAACCTACAATGCTGACTCCTTACACCAGCATTATTTTCCGTATTGCGCCCTGTGTTTATTTTATAACAACCTTGACCGCTGCCTGCATGCTGCCTAATTTTATTGGTGGACATGCTACATTTGGCGATGTATTTGTATTTGTCTACTTAATGGCCTTTGGCCGCTTTTTGATGGCTGTTTCTTCTATGGATGCTGCAACTGCCTTTGGTGGTATGGGCGGCAGCAGAGAGGTATATGTAGCAGCCTTTGTAGAGCCTTTGATTATGCTTGCTATCTTATCCAATGTTCTTCATACTGGCAGCACTGATTTAAGTGGTATGACTCTTAGTCCTGGTCAGGTTAATCTTACGGTAGCAGGCGTACTGACAGGTATTGCTTTTTTCTTGGTGCTGCTTGCAGAAAACAGCCGTATTCCTGTGGATAATCCGGATACTCATTTAGAGCTGACCATGATTCATGAATGTATGACATTGGAATATTCTGGCCGTCTGCTGGCATTGATTCATTGGGCAAGTCAATTAAAGCTTTTGGTTTTTCTGCTGCTGTTTTCTATGCTGTATCTGCCTCTAGACGCTCCTGTTATGATTAAGGTATTGCTATCCGCAGTAGCTGTAAGTGTAATGGAAACGATGAATAATAAAATGCGTCTGTTTAAAGTACGCGTGTATTTAGCTGCTGCCGGCATTATGCTTCTTTTGGCGATTGTAGCTCAGTAGGAGGTAGACGATGGAATATTTAGTAGTTTGTTTAATGTTTATCGTCTTTTTACAGACACGTTTTATGGAGCTGCGCAGAGCAACCCTGTGCCTAAGTGTACAATCTGCTATTATTGCTGTAGCTTGCCTAGTAGTAGGTATGAGCCACGGCGGTGGTCTCCATGGATTTTTGCCAGGTATTCTGACCATTGCTGTTAAGGTTATTTTTATTCCTTATGCTATTTTAAAGGTGGTAAATGAGCTGCGTGACGAGCGTGAGATTGCTACGGATATTAATGTAAACTATTCTACTGCTGTAGCTGCTGCCTCTTTAGGTCTTAGCTATATGGTAATAGATGGTATTCTGCCCAATGCCGCAGAGGGACGTGACATTGTGGCCAGCTCTATGTTTATGATTATGACAGGCCTGACTCTGATGGTTATGCGTAGTCGTGCAATTATGCAGATGATTGGGCTGATTACCATGGAAAACGGTATCTATCTTTTAGGTCTTATTATGACCGAAGGTTTGCCGCTGATTATTGAGCTTGGTATTTTTTTAGACGTGCTTATTGCCGTTGTTATTCTTGTTATTTTGACCACGCGCCTGCGTCTGTCCTTTAAGACTACGGACACTAACGTGTTGGATAAGCTGAAGGGGTAAAAAGTATGCTGGAATATATTATTATGCTGCTGTGTCTGCCGCCGATTTGTGCTTTGCTGGCACTTACAGGTAAATTTAACAACAATACTCTCCACTGGCTTCATCGTCTGACGGCGACTGCAGTGGGTGGCTGCGTGGGGATGCTGGTTTATAAATTTAATCCGGCACAACCATTTAATAGTGAATATTTTTATCTGGACGCTCTCAATGTATGGGTTCTGATTATCATTACTACACTGTATTTAGCTGCGTCCTGGACTGCGCGTTCCTATCTTGTACGTGAGGAGCGTTGTGGTGTCCTTAAGGGTGAACAGTTGCAGACGGGCCGTTATTTTGCTTTGATGCAGTTCTTCTGCTGGACTATGTTCATTGTTCTTTTAGTCAAGAATTTGGGCCTGATGTGGGTTGCCATTGAGGCAACAACCTTAATTTCTGCATTACTGATTTCCTTTAAGTTTACCAGAGCTGCACTTGAGGCAACCTGGAAATATATTATGGTTTGTACTGTAGGTATTTGTTTAGCACTGTTGGGGACCCTGATTTTGTACTATGCTCAGATCGCTGCTTTAGGCTCTGAAAAGGCATTAAGCTGGCTGTATCTGTATGAAAATGCAAATCTTCTTGATCCTGCTATGACTAAGCTGGCAATGCTCTTTATTGTTATTGGCTATGGTACTAAGGCAGGTATGGCTCCTATGCACACATGGCTCCCTGACGCTTACGCAGAATCTCCATCACTGACTAGTGGTATGCTGTCAGGTGCTTTATGTAGCTGCGCACTTTATGTTTTGTTGCGTAATTTGGTGATTTTGCTTCCTACTGCTGGTAGCGAAATTATGAGTGGTATGCTGATTTTCTTTGCGGTTCTGACTGTTGCTATTGCTGTACCCTTTGTTGTAGTACAGCGTGACGTAAAGCGTATTCTGGCATATTCCTCTATGGAAAATATTGGTATCATGATTGCTGGTATTGGCGTGTTTACCTCATTTTCCCTTAAGGCAGTAATGCTTCATATGTATAGTCATGCTCTTATCAAATTTGTACTGTTTTATATTGCAGGCACTATTATTCAGGAATATCAGACAAGAAATATGATGCGTATTCATGGAATGATTAAGGATGTGCCTCATACTGCAACCTTCTGGCTGCTGGGAATTCTGGGTATTTTAGGTATGCCTCCTATGGGCCTGTTCTTTAGTAAATTTTATATTATGACCGCAATGTTCAAGGAAGGTCATTGGCTTGCAGGCGGTCTGCTTATTGTTCTTTTGGCTGGTGTGCTTATTGGTATTTTGTACCATGCGATGCGTATGCTTTGCGACAAGGCTAAGCGTGAGCCTCTAGGTGATTTGCTTGGTAAAATAGATGTTCCCGTACTGGCTGTTCTGCTTTTGTTGACCTGTATTATTGGTGCAGGCTTTGAAAATATTCCGTGGGTAAGCAATATGCTGAACCATGCTGTTATGGTTGTAGGAGGCTGAGAAAAATGCAGGTAAAACCGGAAAATTTACGTGGTGCTGCAAATATCTGCAGCAATGGAGGCACTTTGCCTTTGGCTGCTATGTTTGGTGCCGATGAAACTCAGCGCGGAGGCGGATTAGCGATTTACTGTTTGTTCTATAACCCAGAGAAACGCTCTCTTGATAGTCTGAAGGCTGAATTCCCCCTTGAGGAAGGACTGCACTATCACTCTTTGACAACTCTTCTGCCTGCTGCAGCTTGGTATGAAAGAGAGCTCCATGATATGTTTGGCTTTGAGCCTGATGGTCATCCTGACCTGCGCCATCTAGTTCTCCATGAAAGCTTTCCTGAGGATTTTCATCCATTGCTAAAGAAATATCCTAAGGATTTTAATGCTCGTGGTCAGCGTGAATATGAAATGCTGACTTCAGCAGGCGAAGGTACTTTTGAGGTTCCTGTAGGTCCTATTCACGCAGGTATTATTGAGCCTGGACATTTCCGCTTTAGTCAGGCTGGCGAGGCTATGCTGCAGTTGGATGCCAAGCTGTTCTTTACTCATAGAGGTATAGAAAAGGCTGTGGAGGGACTGACTCCTATGGAGGCTCTGCCTATAGTAGAGCGTATTTGCGGTGCCTGCAGTGTAGCCAACACTCTGAGTTTTTGCCAGGCAGTAGAAAAGCTGTCCGATGCACAGGTTCCCTATAGAGCTTGGCTTATCAGAACCTTGGCGGCAGAGCTGGAGCGTTTATATAATCACGTAGGTGATACAGGCAATATCTGTGCCGGCGTCGGTTTTTCTCCCATTATCAGTATGGGTGCCCGTCTAAAGGAGTACTTACAACAGCTTAATGAAATGGTAGCAGGAAATCGCTTTTTGCGTGGACTGATTATTCCTGGCGGTGTTAATGCTGATATTGAAGAATATATGTGTGAGGAAATTATTGAGGTTCTGCGTAAGGTCGAGCAGGTTTACGCTGATATGGTACATATTATGTGGGAGCAAAGTAATTTTATTAATCGTATTCGTACTACAGGTCATGTTCGCGAGGAAACTGCCTTTGATTTGGCCATGGTTGGTGTAGGTGCAAGAGCTAGTGGGATTAAACGCGATAGTCGCAAGGACATGGGCTATGGTATCTATGATGAGCTTGACTTTGATGTGATTACGGAGCAAAGTGGTGACGTTGAGGCTCGTATTAAGGTTCGTATTGGCGAGGTCAAAGAGAGCCTTAAGCTGGTACGTCAGATTATCAGCAAGCTTCGTCGCGATGCCAGCAATGAGCTGTCAGTGGATTTAGGTCAGCTACGTACACTTGAAGGCAGTTGGGGCATTAGTGAATCTCCTCGTGGCGACAATGTTCACTGGCTGATGCTGGATGAAGAGGGAAGAATTGATAGACTCTTTGTACGTTCTGCTTCCTATCCTAATTGGCCGGCTCTGACTGTTGCAGTCCAAGGTGACATTATACCAGACTTTCCCTTGATTAATAAAAGCTTTGAATTATGCTATGCCTGCATAGACAGATAGGAGGTTGACAAGATGCTGAAAATGTTGGAGGCGATTTTAGCTGGTAAAATCGCAACAGAAACTGTTAGTACTGACGGACACAAGCGTATGCGTGGTCAGCTGAATGTCACTGGTAGCTGTGATAACTGCGGTTTTTGTGCTGCAGCTTGTCCTGTACAGGCTCTGTCTATTGATAATGGCAAGCCCGTTATAGACTACAGCAGATGTATTTTTTGTGGACACTGTGTGGAGGCTTGTGCGAAAAATTGTCTGCATCATACATCTAAAGAGGCTTTGCCTGAACTTTTGGCAGAAACTCAGGCTGAGGTAAGCAGAACCATTACTGCTAAGCTCGGTAGAAGTCTGCATGTGCGTCATCTGGATGCAGGCAGCTGTAATGCCTGTGACTTTGAAATGGGTGCAACAAGTAATCCTATATATGATTTGCATCGCTTTGGTATTGCCTTTGTTGCATCACCGCGTCATGCAGATATGATTATGGTAACTGGTGTCGTAACACGCAATTTGGAGCAAGCCTTAAAAATGACATATGCAGCAATGCCTGAGCCTAAGCTGGTTATGGCTTGTGGCGCTTGTGCGGCAGGTGGTAATACATATGGCTCTACCTATGCTATTGTAGGTAAGGTAAGTGACGTGGTGCCTGTGGATATTATGGTACCAGGATGCCCGCCTAGACCTAGTGCTATGATTATTGCATTATGCGCTGCTGCGGATATGCTTAAAGAAAGAATGTAAATATATTTTTTAGACTGGATGATATCTTCGTCCAGTCTTTTTTTGTGGGAATAATGGTTAAAGATATAAAGTAGATATTTATTCAAAATACTGCATTTTTAGTACTTTTAGAGTCTACTAATTCCACAAGGAAAGTGTTGCAATGGCAAAAGTTTCCAATGTTTTCAATTTTGACAAAATTTGTGTAACATGTATTGACGGAATTAATCTATTTAGGTTATAGTATTCATGCAACATATTAAATTCAAAATAAAGGAGGCGTATTATGAGTACCAATAACTCTACGCAACATGTTCAAATCTCCCTTGCCGACCCGACACCGTTAGGTTTGTTCGGTCTTGCCGTGGTTACCATGGTGGCATCTGCTCAGAAGATGGGAATCGTTTCTGACGTTTCCTGGGTTCTTCCCTGGGCTCTATTCTGTGGTTCCTTTGCCCAAATTTTAGCCGGTGTTCTCGACTACTGCCACAAAAATATTTTTGGCGGCACTATTTTCTGTGCCTTTGGCTTCTTCTGGTCCGGCGTTGGCATGAGCTGGATGATTAAGGCTGGTACCTTTGGTGCAGGTCTTGCTGCTGGCGTTGATGCTAAGGCTATTGGCTTTGCTTTTTTTGCTTATTTCCTTTTTGCCTGCATTGGTACTATTGCTGCGTCCTCTGCTAATTTATTCCTGTTTGTAGACATGGTGCTTATTGACGTACTGCTGCTTTGCCTGGCGCTGGATGCGTGGGGTATTGGCGGTCACGCTCCTCATGCTATTGCTGCTTACGCAGAAATGTGCATTGCACTGTTGTCTCTGTATGGTGCAGGTGCCGCTTTCCTGAACAACTTCTATGGCCGTACCTTTTGGCCCTTGGGCGCTCCTGTAAACAACTGGAAACAATAAATTTAATAAAAATAATAAAGCACGAGTTTCTCTGTATTAGAGAACTCGTGCTTTTGTATTTCCATATACATAGTAAATTGGTTATATTTGCATAAAATAATGCATAAACATTCTTATTTAAGCAGGCTACTAATTTCAGGTAATGGCTCAACAGTACGCTTTAAAATGCCATTCATATAGGCAATGGCTATACCATAATTGGTAATAGGTATGTTTTGCTGAACTGCACTGCTGTAGCGATGCTGTATTTCACGCTCATTTAACATGCAGGCGCCGCAGTGGATAATGAGCTTATAGCTGCCTAAATCTGCAGGAAATTCTGTGCCGCTGGTAAATTCAAAAATAGGCTCTGACTTAGTGTAGCTGCGAATCCAGGCGGGAAGCTTTACTGTTCCAATATCACCGCATTGACGGTGGTGTGTGCAGCCTTCACTAATAAGGATTTTATCTCCGTTTGTGATATTGTCCAAGTGACGTACGCCATGAACAGCATCATAAAGGTTACCTTTATAGCGTGCCATTAGGATTGAAAAGGATGTCAAGGGTATGTCTGGTGATAGCATTTTATTAACCTTGCCAAAAACTTGACTATCTGTAATAACAAGGCGCGGGGGAGAGCAGAGCTTGCCTAGTGCATCCTGAAGCTCTGTTTCTCTAGTTACGATTGCAATAGCACCCTTATCAATAATATTTCGTAGTATCTGTTGTTGTGGCAGAATAAGGCGTCCCTTAGGTGCAGCACTGTCTATGGGAGTAACCATTACTACAACATCTCCAGGGACAAGAATATCGTTTACTAAAGGATTTTCTTTATTCTTGGGGGCAAGAGCCGCAATGGCCTCCTTAAGCTCATGAATATTAGTATTATTTGCTGCACTGATAAAAAAGCACTTATTAGTAAGCTTTAGGGCAGACGCTGTCAAAAGTGCCTGCTCCATTTCTTCTAGCAGCTCCTTTTTGTTAAATACTAATAGGGAAGGAATTTTCTTGCTTTGGATATGCTGCCATAGTTGAATATCTTCAGCACACAGTCCTGATTTGCTGTCTACTACAAGGAGTGCAATATCTGTTTTATTTAGAACCTGGTAGGCCTTGCTTACACGAAGCTGACCTAATTCACCTTCGTCATCAATGCCGGGAGTATCAATCATCATTACAGGTCCTAAGGGTAAGAGCTCCATGGCTTTATGGACTGGGTCAGTAGTAGTTCCCTTGCAGTCACTCACAATCGCAAGGCTTTGACTGGCCAGTGCGTTTATCAGGCTGGATTTGCCTGCATTGCGACGGCCAAAGATGCCTATATGGATGCGTTCTCCTGATGGGGTGGAGTTAAGGCTCATTATATAAATAACCTCCTTAAATAATTTGGCCAAAAAAAGCACTGCCCTAGAGCAGTGCTTTTGAAATTACTCAACAAGTTCCAGACGAGGATTGGGGTTGTAGCGGCGGCCTGCCTTAGCGCAGTCCTTGCCATCAACTTTAACGATATCAGCAGTAAAGTTAATATTGCCGTCAAAGAAGCTGGAGCCAACAGCATAGGTATCAACAGGAACACCCATTTCTTCAAAGGCTGCTACACGAGCCGCATCAAAACCGCCGGAAACGATGATTTTAACATGGTTGAAGCCCTCTGCATCCAAAGCCTTACGCACATTGCAGACCAGCTCTTTGCAGACACCAGTAGGCTTAAAGGTACCGATTTGAGTCCACAGGCTCTTGTCGACCATGCTGCCGGATGTATCAAGGCGTACACCAACCAGCTTTTTGCCAAGTTTGCGAGCAACAGCGAGGGAGGTGTTTACACAGTCGTTATCAAAGTCAACCAGAGCAATACGTGCAATACTGGGATCAACATATTTATCAAAGGCTGCAGTTGCTGCAACAGTATCACCATTATATGCTGCAATGAGAGCGTGAGGAATGGTGCCTAAACCTTTACCACCACAGGCTTTAGCATTAGCATCGGTGGAGAAGCCGCTTAAGCCGCCAATTTTAGCCGCATAGCCATCGGATTCCTGGGTTTGATAAATGTCATAGCGAGCAGGGAAGAAAAGTACGGGTTTGCCGTTAGCTGCCTTAACAACTTTACGTACATTGGTAGCAATGCGGCTTTGACGAGCCAAAGCACCAAGATACAGAGTTTCAAGGTGAGCAAAGTCAGCATAATCGCCTTCAATGGTCATAACTGTTTCCCATTCTTCAACTTCGTCACCATCATGAAGTGCATGAATAATGAGATTTTCAGGATTAAAGGAGCATTTTTTCAGCAGAGCAATTGTTTCATCAATGCCGCAGAGAACCACGTTGGCACGGGGGAAAATTTGCATTAATACGCGGGGATGATGATTATCGCCATTTAAGATTTCCTCAGAACGGAGGAAATACGCATCAGTGTAATAACCAGCCTTAATTTTATCTACAGGAAAGCCAAAGCTTTCAACAGGTAAACGATTTGCCATCTTCAGAGCCTCCAATTTTTATTTGTTACAGAGATTTCTCTGTTGAATATATTAAAAATATGATACAATATTAGCGTTTATTATTCAAGTTATTTCAGTAAAATTTATTAAGGTTGATATTATTATGAAGAAAAAATACACTGTCCTGCTGCTGTCAGCTCCTATTGGCTCAGGTCATAAACTGGCTGCAGAGGCTCTTGAACAGGTTTTTAGCCAGCAGCCAGATATTAATGTGATCCATGGCAATGTTTTTGATTTTTTTCCAAAATTCATAGGCAATACATTCCTGAGCTGCTATCTTAAAATTTTAGAGCTTTGTCCTTGGCTATACGAACTGGCCTATAAATGGGGAAATAGGGAAAACGGCTCTCTTTGGCTTAGAACTATCTTAAATAGGGTTTTGGCAAGGCTTGCTAAATCTTATTTAGAGGAGGTTAAACCTGATGCTGTTGTGGCGACCCATGCTACGCCTGCAGGAATCATTAGCATTTATAAGGAGCAGCATCCTGATTTGTGGCTGGGTGCGGTAGTTACGGACTTTACAGTTCATCGCTGGTGGTTAGTAGATGGTGTCAATACTTACTTTATTGGCAGTGAGCTGCTGCGTAAAAAAATAAAATGTGATGCAGAAATTTTGGCATACGGTATTCCGGTTCGTCAGCAGTATCTGCATCTTGATAAGTCAAAATGCAGGGATGCCTTTGGCTGGGACGATGAGCAGCAGGTTTGTCTTTTAATGGGTGGTGGTGAAGGACTGCTTCCTATGGAAGAAATTGTGGAACAGCTGCAGTTAAAAATGCCTCAGCTTAGACTTTTAGCGATTACCGGCCGCAACGAAAAGCTGGCACAACGACTTGTTGAGCGCTATGGCAGCTCTTTAGAGGTATATGGCTTTCGAGAGGATGTGCCCCAGCTGATGGCTGCAGCTGATATGATTATAACTAAGGCTGGCGGTCTTACTGCGGCGGAGGTAATGGTAAGCGATTTGCAGTTTTTGATATATAAGCCGCTGCCTGGTCAGGAGGCTGGTAATGCTGCATTTCTTCATCGTCACTGTCACGCCTATGTTGCTCATAATTTAGAGCAGTTGGTAGACGGCGTAATCAATATGAGTCGTGACAGCTCAGTACCGCATCAATTTTATGGACGTCCTAATGCAGCAGAAGATATTTGTGCATATGTTATGAAAAAGCTGCCTTCCGAATAGATTTTTCCAGGCTGTAAAGATAGCTATGAAGGCTTGAAAATGAGGCTCTCTATGGAGAGCCTTTTTTGTTTGTAAAATTTGCAACACTTGACTATTGACTGGTTCATAACTATAATGGTAGAAAAAATATAAATATTATGACGGCTGTGGCGAGAAGTTGGCTCTGACTGCATAATAACAAGAGGAGTGACTTTTTGTGATGAAGGATGTATTTTATCTTGCTGCTGTTTGCGCTGTAGTTCCTGGTCTTGGAAGAGCCAAGCTTCCGGTTCTTATTGCTAGACTTGGCAGTGCAGAGGCTGTCTTTAAGGCGTCTGCAGAAGAGCTTGAATCTCAGGGAATTTTAAAGCCATCTCAGATTAGTAATTTTATTGCTAATAGAAGGGATGATCTGCCTGAGCGTATTGAGAGTTTTTGCAGCAGGCAGAATGTGACACTGTTATCAATTTATGATGATGACTATCCATACAGCCTGAAGAATATTAGTGACCCGCCTTTAATATTATACATCAAGGGTACTATGCCTAAGGACTTCTGCGGTATAGCTATTGTAGGCTCTAGAAGGGCGACCTCCTATGGTCTAAAAGCGGCAGGAGTTTTTTCAGGAGCTTTGAGCAGAGAAGGCCTTACTATTATTAGTGGTGGAGCCAGAGGCATAGATACAGCCGCTCACGAGGCCTGCCTATATGCAGGCGGTAAAACCATAGCTGTCTTAGGTTGTGGTCTGGATATAGTTTATCCACCTGAAAATGCAGAGCTTTTTAAGAATATTTGCAGGCAGGGAGCTGTTATTTCTGAATATGCTCCTGGAACTAAGCCATTGCCTAATAATTTCCCGGCACGCAATAGAATTATTGTAGGCCTGTCTTCTGCAGTTATTGTTGCTGAGGCTGCTCGTAAAAGCGGTGCTATTATTACTGCTAATATTGCGGCAGATGAAGGCAGGGATGTTTACTGTGTTCCAGGTAATATTTTTGATGGCACCAGCATTGGCTGCCACGACCTGATTCGCAATGGAGCTAAGCTTGTGGATTCCCCTGAGGATGCATTGGAAGATGCAGCTAGCTGGAGAAATTTGCTGAAGCATGACATTCATCAGCAGGATTTATTTGAGATGGCTTTAATAGAGTCTGATATATCAAAGGAAGAAAAGAGAGAAGAAAAACCAAAGCAGCTGAAAAAGGCCCTTCCAGACAGCGTATCACCCCTTGGAAAAAAGCTGTGGGAGTTGCTTGGGCAGGGAGCTCTTTCGTTGGAGGAGCTTACTGAGCAAAGCGGTACGGACTTTACGGCTGTTAGTATAGAGCTGTTGGATTTACAGGTAGCGGGTCTGGTTGGAGTTAATCAGGCACAGCGTTACCATCGCAGCTAGGAGGAGAACGGATGACTAAAAATTTGGTAATAGTGGAGTCTCCCACGAAATCCAAAACCATAGAGAAGTTTTTAGGCAAGACCTTTACTGTAAAGGCTTCTATGGGCCATTTGCGTGATTTGCCAAAAAGCACCTTTGGTGTGGATGTAGAAAATGATTTTGAGCCTAAATACATTAATATTCGCGGTAAAGGTGATTTAATTAAAGAACTGAAGGCTTTGGCTAAAAAGTCAGACAAAGTCTATCTGGCAACTGACCCTGACCGCGAGGGTGAGGCAATTAGCTGGCATTTAGCCAATATTCTGGGCTTGGACCAGGATAAAAATTGTCGTATAGAGTTTCATGAAATCACTAGTACTGCTGTTAAGGATGCTATTAAGCACCCTCGTACCATCGACATGAATATGGTTGATGCTCAGCAGGCACGACGTATTATCGACCGCATTGTAGGTTACAAGATTAGTCCTATGCTGTGGCCTCTGCGTAAGGGTCTCAGTGCTGGTCGTGTTCAGTCTGTAGCCGTAAAAATCGTTGCGGACCGTGATAAGGAAATCCAGGAATTTGTACCGCAGGAGTATTGGACATTAAGTGCCAAGCTGAGAGAAAATTCCAAAGCACCAATATTTGAGGCTGATGCTGTCAAATACAAGGGCAAAAAACTGGAAATGCACACTGCAGAGGAGGCCCACGCTGCTGAGGCTGCTTTGGCAGGCGCTGAATATATTGTAGGTGAATCTACTAAAAAGGAACGTAGGCGTCATGCTGTACCGCCCTTTACCACATCTAGCATGCAGCAGGAGGCCAATAAAAAACTGGGTTTCTCTGCCAAAAAGACTATGATGGTAGCGCAGCAGCTTTATGAAGGCGTTAATGTTGGTAAAGCTACTGTAGGTCTTATAACCTATATGAGAACTGACTCTGTTCGTTTAGCAGATGTTGCTATTCAGGAGATTCGAGAATATATTGAAACAAAATTGGGCGTAGCATTTCGCCCGGAAAAGCCTAATTACTTTAGCAGCAAGAAGAACGCACAGGATGCCCATGAGGCTATTCGTCCTACCAGCGTTATGCGTACACCTGAAGAAATGATGGCTTATCTTAATCGTGACCAGCTGCGTTTGTATACTCTCATATGGAATCGTGCTGTTGCTAGCCAAATGAGTGATGCTGTTTATGATGTAACTACCTTGTTGATTAACGCAGGTGACTACCAGCTTCGCTCTAGCGGCTCAATTTTGAAGTTCCCTGGCTTTTTGCAGCTGACTGCAAAATCCATGGATGACGAAGAAAAGGATAAGCAGGTGCCTTATTTGGAAGCAGGTAGTAAGCTTCTGCTGCACAAGCTGCTGCCAGCTGAGCAGCACTTTACTGAACCGCCTGCTCACTTTACAGAGGCATCTCTTGTTAAGGAGCTGGAGGAAAAGGGAATTGGTCGTCCTTCTACCTATGCTACTGTTATTCAAACCATTCAGGATCGTGGCTATGTAGCTAAGGAGCAAAAGAAGCTGCTTATCACTGAGCTTGGCGTAAAGGTAAACGGTTGGCTGACTGAAAACTATTCCCGTCTTATTGATATTCCCTATACTGCAGCAATGGAGTCTCAGCTTGATGAAATTGCCGAGCATAAGGTTGATAAAAAAGATATTATTCGTGATATTTACACCTATCTCGAGGATGTAAAACCTAATCCTCTGCCTCCTGCGCCGCCACCGCCGCCGTCTGGAATTTTCTGTGAGAAGTGTGGCCGTGAAATGGTTATTAAGGACGGGCGCTTTGGCAAATTCCTGGCATGTCCAGGTTTCCCGGACTGCCGCAATGCTAAGCCCATTTTGAAGAAGATTGGTGTAGCTTGTCCTATTTGCGGCGCTGATATTGTAGAGCGTAAAAGTAAAAGCAGAAAAACCTTCTATGGTTGTGAAAAATATCCTGAATGTGGCTTTGTAAGCTGGGATAAGCCTTTGGCGGAAAAATGTCCTGACTGCGGGTCTCTTATGAGTGAACATGTGGAGCGCAATGGTCGTAAGGTGAGGTTCTGTCTGAATCCGGAGTGCAAAAATGCTCGTCCTGTGCGTGTTTCCAAGGCTACAGCAGAGGAAACTGCTGAAGTAAAAGCTGCTGCTAAAAAGACAAGCACTAAAGCTGCTCCTAAAAAAACTACTGCCAAAACAGCAGTTAAGGCTTCTGCTAAAAAGGCAGCAGCTAAAACTACTATTAAAAAGACTGCAGCCAAGAAGACTACAGCTAAAAAGACAGCAGCAACCAAATCTGCTCGTACTAAAAAGACAGAAGCAAAAGAATAATTTACTAAAAGAATAGAGGTATATATGAAACCCATACATATTATTGGCGCTGGTTTGGCAGGCTGTGAGGCAGCTTGGCAGCTGGTAAAACGTGATATTCCTGTAATCCTGCACGAAATGCGTCCTGTTAAAAGCAGTGCTGCACATAAAACGGATTACTTTGCAGAGCTTGTTTGCAGCAACTCCCTGCGTGCTGCAAATGTAGAAAACGCAGTTGGTCTTCTGAAGGAGGAAATGCGTCATTTAGGCTCCCTGATTATGGCTAAGGCTGATGAGCATCAGGTTCCTGCAGGTGGAGCGTTAGCTGTTGACCGTGATGGCTTTGCCGCTGCTGTAACTGAGACTGTGAAAAATCATCCCTTGGTTACTGTTATTCATGAAGAGGTAACTGATTTAGAGAAGCTGGAAGGCATAGTAATTGTTGCCAGTGGTCCTTTGACATCAGAAGCTCTCTTTGCCAATATTAAGGAAATGCTCCATGAGGACTATTGTCATTTCTTCGATGCAGCGGCACCAATCGTAACTGCAGACTCCTTAGACTATGACAAGGTTTATCGTGCATCCCGCTATGATAAGGGTGGAGCAGACTACCTAAACTGCCCCTTCTACACAAAGGAAGAATATCTTGCCTTTTGGAATGAGCTGTGCAGTGCAGAAGGTGCTCCGGTAAAGGATTTTGAGCATGATGTATTTGAAGCGTGCATGCCTATTGAGGAAATGGCATCCCGCGGTGAGGATACTATGCGTTTTGGTCCCTTAAAGCCTGTTGGGCTGGTCGATCCTAGAGTTGGCAAAGAGGCCTATGCAGTAGTACAGCTTCGTCAGGATAATGCTGCTGCTTCTTTGTACAATATTGTTGGCTTTCAGACTCATTTGAAATGGCCTGAGCAGCGTCGTGTGTTTGGCATGATTCCTGGCTTGGAAAAGGCTGAATTTGTCCGTTTTGGAGTAATGCATAAGAATACCTATTTAAAATCTCCTCAGCTTTTAGATAAGCATTTCTGCCTAAGAAAAAATGAGCGCTTTTATTTTGCTGGTCAGATGACAGGTGTAGAGGGCTATGTAGAGTCTGCTGCATCAGGTCTGATGGCAGGTATTCATGCAGCACGTGCTGCCATGGAGCTGGCTGCTGTTGATTTTCCTGATGTGACTGCATTGGGATCTCTGGCAAATTATATTAGCAATCCTGAGATTGAGGATTTCCAGCCTATGAATATTAATTTTGGCATAATTCCGCCTTTGGAAATTCGTATTCGCAAGAAACGCGAAAAGAATGCTAAATTAGCTGAGCGCTCCCTAGAAGCACTTGGTAGCTTTATTTCCGCTAAGGAAATTTAACAAATAAAAATATTACGAATTTCTTGACAATTTTTGTATCTAGGGCTAAGATTATAGTGTAATTTTCATTATGCTGATTCAACGGAGAAGCAGTGCTGTTAAAGCACTGCTTCTTTCAGCTTTTTCAGATATATATATAATATTAGAAAATTTTGAAATTTTACTTGCGAGTGAATTGCGTTTGTGATAATCTTTAATATAAGGAAATGTTTATGAATGATATTCAAATAAGCCTCACTGAAAAATTTTATAATTATCTCGCTGTAGAAAAGAATTCTTCGGAGCTTACTATTGCGAATTATCGCAGGGATATTAATCATTTCATCTCTTTTATAGACCAGCGCTATCCTGAAGGCTGTCAATGGCGTCAGATAGGTCAGTTGGATATTCGTGCATACTTGGCTATGCTTAATGAAAAGGAATATGCCCGTCGCACAATTGCACGTCATATTTCTGCCTTGCGTTCCTTTTACAAATATTTATTGAGAGAAAATCTTGTTGACTTTAGTCCTCTTGCTAAGGTTCGTTCTCCTAAGCTGGATAAGCCATTGCCTGTGTTTTTAGATGAATTAGAAATAACAGAGCTGCTGCAGCTGCCGGATGATACACCCTTGGGGAGAAGGGATGCTGCAGTCCTGGAGCTTTTATATGCAACAGGCTGTCGTGTTTCTGAATTGGTGGGGTTAACGTTGGAACGCATAGATTTGGGTAATCGCTTTGTACTTCTTTTGGGTAAGGGCAATAAGGAACGTCTTGTTCCTTTGGGAAGCACCTGCTGTGGAGTAATACAGGTATATTATGCTTATCGCAGGCAGCTTATGATTAAATACAAGCAGGAGCACGAATATGTTTTTGTTAACAGCCGTGGAGGAATTCTTACTGACAGAAGCGTACGCCGGGTTCTGGATAAATACATTTCCCAGCTGGCTATTCGCAAAAACGTCAGCCCCCATACTATCAGACACACTTTTGCCACCCATCTTTTAGAGCATGGTGCTGACTTAAGAGCTGTGCAGGAGCTTTTGGGGCACGCTAATTTGTCAACTACACAGATATATACACATGTGACAACTGAGCGTATAGCTGCCGTTTACAGGAAAAATCATCCACGTGCCTAAAACTTCTACTAGGAGGGGACATTATGGAATTATTAGAGAAAACAAGAAGAATTAATCGCTTGCTGCAAAGAGGGGACAAGGTAGAATTTAATGCTATTGCCAGCTTGTTGAAAGAGGTAATTGGTGCTAATATCTACATTGTAGGCCGCAAGGGTGGTATTAAGGGCTACGCATTAATTCATGAGTTTGAATGTCCTATTATGAGAGATCAGGTGCTTGACCACAGAAAATTTCCTGATAAGTACCTGGAGTTTATCATGGGCGTAAAAGAAACTCTTGCAAATATTCCTCATGTAGATCAAAAGTGCTCTTTTATTCAAGAAACTAAGTGTATGTTTATGGATAAAAAAACCACCATTGTACCTATTTATGGCAATGGTGAACGTATTGGTACTTTGATTGTTGCTAAGTATGACCAAGATTTTGATAGCGAGGATTTGCTTTTGGCGGAGTATGCTGCAACAGTACTTGGTGTAGAAATTCTTCACGAAAGAGCAGCTGTTATTGCTGATGAGGCTAGACAAAAAGCCATGGTGCAAATGGCTTTCTCCACTCTGTCTTATTCTGAGCTTGAGGCCATAGTAAATATTTTGGGTGAGCTACAGGGCAGCGAAGGTCTGCTGGTAGCATCTAAGATTGCTGATAGGGTAGGTATTACACGTTCTGTTATCGTTAACGCTTTGCGCAAATTTGAAAGTGCAGGCATCATTGAAACCAAATCCCTTGGTATGAAGGGCACCTACATTAAAGTAAAAAATGAATTTCTTTTTGCTGAACTGAAGAAGAAATAATTCAAGACCGCTTCCGATTTTACGGAGGCGGTCTTTTGTCTAAAGTGTCTTTATATGATATAATTAAACATATCTCATAACATTGCAAAGGAGTGCTGCAAATGGAAAACGAAGTTTTGTATGTTGTTGAAAACAATGTTGCTACGATTACCATGAATCGTCCCAAGAGTCTCAACTCTATGAACGACGGACTGATTAACGGACTGCACGATGCTATTACTAAGGCTGCTGCTGATAAAGAGGTCAGAGCAATTGTGCTTACAGGCAATGGCAAGGCTTTTTGCGCTGGTGGTGACTTGAGCTATCTGAATGGTATTGAGGTTGCTGCTGATAAAAAAGCCTTCATTGCTAAGGTTGGCGACGTGGCTAAACGTTTGACCACTATTGAAAAGCCCGTGATTGCTTATGTTAATGGTGTAGCAGCAGGTGCTGGTGTTAATCTGATGCTGGCCTGTGATTTGGTATATGCTTCTGCTAAGGCTCGTTTTGCAGAAAGCTTTTCCAAGGTTGGACTTATTCCCGACTGTGGTGGCCTTTATTTTCTGCCCAAGGCTGTTGGCGTATTGAATGCTAAGGAACTGATGTTTACTGCAGACCTTATTGATGCACCTACAGCAGAAAAGCTAGGTATGCTTAATGCTGTGTATGATGACGAAGTTCTTCATGACAAGGTTTATGAAATGGCAGCACGCTTGGCGGCCAGCGCTCCTTTGTCTATTTCTCTTATAAAAAAATATCTTAATAACACAGCATTAACCTTGGATGAGGTGCTGACTATTGAGGAAACTACCCAGGCTCTTTTAATGGGTACCGATGATTGCAAGGAAGGCATTGCAGCCTTTTACGAAAAACGTAATCCTGTTTTTACAGGTAAATAGTAAATAATTTACGGAATCGTCACTATAAGAGGAGCGATTCCGTTTCCTTTTTATTGATGCTTGTGTTATAATTGTACTATTGAGTAGTTTATGCTTTTTTCGGAGGTTAATAAATGTTAGATTTTAATACTTTGGTATTTCGTGTTCCGGCACTGCTTTTTGCTATAACTATTCATGAGTACGCACATGCACAAGCAGCTGATGCTATGGGTGATCCGACTCCCCGTTATATGGGACGTCTGACCATGAATCCTTTGGCACATCTTGATGTTTTTGGTGCACTGATGCTGGTTATTGTAGGCTTTGGCTGGGCTAAGCCGGTTGCTATTGATGATAATAATTTCCGTAACCGCAGAGATGGTATTCTTAAGGTTTCTCTAGCGGGCCCTGCAGCAAATCTTTTTGTCTGTTTTCTAGCGGCGTTGGTTGCTGCTGTTATGCAGAACTTTGGCCTTCTCAGCAATGGTGTATATCAGTTCCTGCTCTGGATGCAGTTGTACAACGTATGGTTTGCATTCTTTAATCTGATTCCCGTTCCGCCTTTGGACGGTGCCAAGATTCTCTGTACTTTGCTTCCTGCAAAGCAGGCCTGGGAGTATGACAACTTTGTGGGCAGCTATGGCATCTACATTCTGTTAGCGCTGGTATTTACCGGTGTTATCGGTATGATTATCAATCCGCTGGCTGGATTATATATGGGAATAGTAAGCAGTATTTTAGGCTTGATTTTCTAAATTATGGTAAATTACCGTGCTGCCATTTCCTTATAAATAAAGGAATGGTGAAGATAGTGCGGCTGCCAGTATAATATTAATATAAAGGGGTCTTGAATGATGAACAAAGGTAGAATTTTTAGTGGTATGCAGCCTTCTGGCCGTTTTCACTTAGGCAACTATATGGGTGCACTGGAAAACTGGGTGCGCCTGCAAAATGAATATGAATGCTTTTTCTCTATTGTAGATTTGCATGCATTGACTTCATCTTATGCAGATACCTCTAAGCTGCAGGACAATGTTCACGAAATGGCTATTGATTGGCTGAGCGCTGGCCTTGATCCGGAAAAGAACGTAATTTTCGTACAATCCCATGTCAAGGAGCATGCTGAACTAGCACTTCTTTTAGGTATGAGCACTCCCTTGTCCTGGCTGGAGCGTGTCCCGACCTACAAGGACAAGATTAGAGATTTAGAGGGCAGCGGTAAGGATTTGCATACCTATGGCTTCCTGGGCTATCCTGTGCTGATGGCAGCAGATATTATGTTGTATAAGGCTACCTGCGTTCCTGTAGGCGAGGACCAATCTGCCCATCTGGAGCTGACTCGTGAATTGGTACGTCGTTTCAACTATCTGTATCACAAGGAAGTTTTCCCTGAGCCTCAGGCTGTATTCTCCAAGGCTAAGGTGTTGCCTGGCATTGATGGCCGTAAAATGTCAAAATCCTATGGCAATTCTATTCCCTTTGGTGCGTCTTCTGAAGAAATGTGGGAAAAGGTACGCATGATGACTACTGACCCGCAGCGCATTAAAAAGACTGACAAGGGTAATCCTGATGTGTGCATTGTGTATAAATTCCAACAGGTATTCAATACCGAGGAATGCAAGGATATTGAAGCTAAATGCCGTGCTGGTGAAATTGGCTGCGTACAATGCAAAAAATGCTTAGCAGCTAAGATGAATGCTATGCTGGCAGATATTCACGCTAAACGTGCTGAACTGGAAAAGAAGCCGGAATACATTAAAGAGGTTTTGGAATACGGCGCACAGCGCGCTCGTAAGGAAGCAGAAAAGAACATGGCAGAAATTAAAGCAGCCATGAACGTACTGTAAACTTTATGACTGATTTATCTCTTAAGCTCAGTGCTTTTGAGGGTCCGTTAGACCTTTTGATGCATCTGATTGAAAAGGATAAAATAGATATATATGACATTCCCATTGTCTCTATAACAGAGCAATATATTAGCTACCTTCGTAACCTCAGTGAGTTTGATATGGAAATAGCCAGTGAATTTTTGGTTATGGCAGCAACGCTGCTGCAGATAAAATCAAGGATGCTGCTTCCTAAGGCTCCTGCAATAGATACGGAGGAAGAGGCTGATCCCCGTCAGCAGCTGGTAGAAATGCTTGTTGAGTATAGACGCATAAAGGAGCTTGCAGGATCTCTGATAATACTGAAGGAGGAGGCAGACCGCTATTATCATCGCCGTCCGATGTTTGCCGATGTTTGTGAGAGGGTTTTGCCTAATTATAATGCAGGTGTGCTGCTGAAGGCTTTGGCAGCTATGGTTAATAGTGATAATAAGCCTTCAGCGTATATTGAACCACAAGCCTTCAGTGTTCAGGAAAAAATGGCGTCTATTCTCAAAAAATTGCAAAAAAAACCACAAGGTTTTCTTTTGAATGAGCTGTTTGCTGTAGGTGTTTCTGGTGAAAAGGTTGCAGCCTTTTTAGGTGTACTGGAGCTATTGAAAATGGGACTTATTTCCATTAACCAGTCGGCTCAGTTTGCACCAATATATATTTTCCCTAAGGGAGGGGAGTAGGGCATGCTTTATAAAAAACTAACAGGCGCTCTGGAGGCTGTGCTTTTTGCAGCAGGTGAACCTCTCTCTGTAGCGGAAATAGCAGGTATTATGCAATTGGAAAAGCCACAGGTTTGGGAGCTCTTAGGAACTTTGTCCCAAAGCTATGAAGATGAGGGACGAGGACTGATGCTTCGTGAAATAGGCGGTGGCTATCAGCTGGTTACTAAGCCCGAGCATTACAGAATGTTCAGTACTATGGGTAAGAAGAAGGAAATCAAGCTTACTAACGCTGCTATGGAAACCTTGGCAATTGTAGCCTTCAAGCAGCCTGTAACTAGGGCTGAAATGGAAGCTATTCGTGGTGTTAAGGTAGATGGCGTTGTTAATACGCTTTTAGAGCTGGATTTAATTACGGAGGCAGGAAGAAAGAAAGCCCTGGGCAATCCAATTCTTTATGCAACAACAGATAAATTTCTAACAGTCTTCGGATTGGGATCTATTGATGATTTGCCAAGACCTGATAGTCAGGAAGCTAAAGATTACGTAGAGGATGGAGTGCAGCAGATTCTTGATTTAGGCATTGAGGATGAAAAGGCTAATGAGAGTCTGCCTATGTAAATCAAAAATATATTTTAAGGATAATATTTAATGGAAGAACGTTTACAAAAAATTCTCGCGGCGGCAGGTATTGCCTCCCGTAGAGAAGCAGAAAAAATTATTACAGCAGGACGTGTAAAGGTTAACGGTAAGGTGGTAACAGAGCTAGGAGTTAAATTTGATGCCTCTAAGTGCCGAATTACTGTTGATGGCAAGCCAATTGCTCAGGAGCAAAAGGTTTATTATATGTTCTACAAGCCTCGTGGAGTAGTAACTACTATGAACGACCCTCAAAATAGAAGAAGCATTGCTGATTTTGTTGAAAGTCTTCCGCAAAGGGTGTTTCCGGTAGGACGTCTTGATTATAATACAGAGGGTTTGCTGCTCCTGACCAACGATGGAGCCATGGCTCAGGCACTTATGCATCCAAGCCATGAGGTTAATAAGACCTACCTGGTAAAATGCGTAGGTATTATTCCACAGGAGAAGCTGGATGAGCTGCGTATTGGAGTTAAGCTGGAGGATGGTATGACCGCTCCTGCTATTGTTAATCTGCGTGCATATGACCATGACCATAATGCTACTTTGTTCGATATAGCTATTCATGAGGGCCGTAACCGTCAGGTTCGTCGTATGTGTGATGCAATTGGCTTTCCTGTGCGCGAGCTGAAGCGTGTTAAAATGGGTCCTCTTGTGCTCAGAGATTTGGGACGTGGAAAGTGCCGTATGCTCACTGAGCTGGAGCTTTCCCAATTAAAAAAGGCGGCTAAGCTATGAATAATGTAGCAATTATTGGCGGTGGCGCAGCTGGTCTTTTAGCTGGTATTGCTGCTGCTCAGGATGGTGCCAAGGTTACTATTTTTGAGAAAATGCGTATTCCTGGCAAAAAGATGTTAATTACAGGTAAGGGTCGCTGCAATATTACTAATGCCTGCGAGCTCCCTGAAATCATCAAAAATCTTCCTGGCAATGGTAGATTTTTGAATAGTGCTTTACGTGGCTTTACTAATGATGATATAGTATATCTATTGGAAAGCAACGGACTGCCTACTAAGGTAGAGCGTGGCGGTAGAATTTTTCCTGTGAGCGATACTGCCAAAGATGTAGTAGATACCCTGGTGAAGATTTATTCACATTTAGGTGGCAGACTTCAGACTGATAAAAAGGTGCTGGAAATAGTTTGCAAGGACGGAGCTGTTGAGGGAATTAAAACTATCGACGGCTTTTATGCAGCAGATGCAGTTGTTTTAGCTGCAGGCGGTGCTTCCTATCCTGGCACCGGCAGTGATGGTAGTGGTGCTAAGCTGGCGAAAAAGGCAGGACATTCTATTGTTCCCTTAAAACCGTCCCTGGTACCTCTTGAAAGCGACTATCCCTATGTAGAGGATTTACAGGGACTTTCTTTGCGTAATGTAGAGGCTACGCTTTTGGGAGATGGCAAAAAGCTGGGAGTGGAATTTGGCGAAATGCTGTTTACTCACTTTGGAGTATCTGGCCCCATTGTTCTTTCCTTAAGCAATTTGGCTGCCAAGGCGCTGAGCGAGGGCAAGGATGTGGAGCTTGTTATTGACCTTAAGCCAGCACTTTCTGAAGCGAAGCTTGATGCTCGCATTCAACGTGACTTTGTTGAGTATAGTCGTAAGCAGCTAGTAAATGGTATGAAGGACTTGCTTCCTCAACGTCTTATTCCCGTTGTTTGTGATATGGCTTTTCTTGATGAAGAGAAGTTTATTAACCAAATTTCTCGAGAAGAACGTCATAGATTGATGAAGACACTTAAAGGTTTTTCTGTTCCCATTACCGGAACTCGTCCTATTGCAGAGGCTATTGTCACTGCAGGCGGTGTTTCTGTAAAGGAAATCAATCCTAAAACTATGGAATCCAAGCTGGTGAAGGGTTTGTACTTTGCTGGCGAGGTCATGGACGTGGATGGCTATACAGGCGGCTTTAATCTGCAGGCTGCATTTTCCAGCGGTTATGCTGCGGGAAGAGCGGCGGCAGCACAATAAAAACGGACCCTGGTCCTAAGAAAAAGAGTGATAATGATGAAAAAAATAGTTGTTGCCATTGATGGTCCTGCTGGCGCAGGCAAAAGCACTATTGCTAAGATGGTGGCAGAAAAAATAGGCTATGCATATATTGATACCGGAGCTATGTATCGCAGTGTTGCCTGGAAGTTTTTACAGACAGGTCATGACTTAGATGAAGAATATATCGGTATGCTATCCAATACTATGATTATTATGTTCAAGCCGGAGGCAAGCGTAAACCGCGTGTTTGTAGATGATGTTGAAGTAACTGATGCAATTCGCAGCGCAGAGGTTACAGCCCTTGTATCCAAGGTTGCAGCTATTGGTGCAGTTCGTGAAGCAATGGTTGACCAACAGCGTCGTATGGGCGAAAGCGGTGGCGTACTGATGGATGGACGCGATATAGGTACTGTAGTATTTCCCAATGCACAGCTGAAAATTTTTCTTACTGCCACAGTTGAGGAAAGAGCGATGCGTCGTTATAAAGAGCTGATTGCCAAGGGACAGCAGGTTGACCTAGAGCATCTCAAGGCAGACATTGCTTGCAGAGATAAGCAGGATAGCGAAAGAGCCATTAGTCCTTTGCGTCAGGCTGAAGATGCAATTTATCTTGATACATCTGCTATGAGTATTGATGAGGTTGCAGCATTCATCGAAAACCTTGTAAAGGAGCGGGAACAATGATTTATACTGCTCTGAAAACATTGTTGAAATTAATCTTCCTGGTAGCCTTGCGCATGCGCTATGAAGGTACGGAAAATATTCCTAAGGAAGGACCTCTGGTAATTGCCAGTAACCATCTTAGCCTTTTGGACCCTCCGGTAATTGGTACCTGTTCTACCCGTAAGGTTCATTTTATGGCTAAGCAAGAGCTTTTCTTCCCTGTTTTCGGTTTCATCATCAGAACTTTGGGTGCATTTCCTGTTCGTCGTGGCGGTGCTGATAGAGCAGCTATCAAGCATGGTATTGATATTCTCCAAAATGGTGATGTACTGGCTATTTTTCCTGAAGGTACCCGCAGCAAAACAGGCAAGCTGGGAAAGGCTGAGCCTGGAGCTCTAATGATGGCCAGCAAGGTTAAGGCAGCTATTGTTCCTACCTGTGTAATCGGTACTGACTACAGAAGATATGGTCGTATTTGGCCTAAGGTTACTGTAAGATTTGGTAAGCCCATTTATTTTCCGGAAGGCGTTCCTATTAGTAAGGAGCTGTTAAACAGCATGACTGAGGAAATGATGGAGCATATTGCTAAGCTGCAGGCAGGAGAGAATGTATGAATATAATTGTAGCTGAGCACTGTGGTTTTTGCTATGGCGTAAAGCGTGCTGTTAAAATGGCTCAAGAGGCTGCAGAGCAGCACGTTCATGGCGGAACCTATGGTCCGCTTATTCATAACCCTCAGTTAATTGAAGAGCTGGCGGCAGGAGGTATTTCCTGTAAAGACAATTTAAAGGATTTTGCTTCGGGAGAAACTGCTATTTTTCGTTCTCATGGAGTTGGTCCTGAAATATATGCACAGGCGGAGCAACTAGGATTGAAAATTCTTGATGCAACTTGTCCTAATGTGCGTTTGGCACAGAAAAAAGCATCACAGGCAGCGGCTGATGGTTATTTTCCCATAATTATTGGAGAAAAAAATCACCCAGAAGTAAAAAGTATTTTAAAATGGGCAGGAGAAAACGCTATCTGTGTAGAATATATAGAAGATGTTTC
Source organism: uncultured Phascolarctobacterium sp. (assembly GCA_900547415.1). Classification (GTDB taxonomy): domain Bacteria; phylum Bacillota; class Negativicutes; order Acidaminococcales; family Acidaminococcaceae; genus Phascolarctobacterium_A. The sequence goes on from URGS01000004.1 coordinate 63,100, forward strand.
TAGTGTCCCTCAAAAAGAGCGCTACGGAGTGGTTATTCAAACCACTTTCGAGCTGAAGAAGTTTGAGGCTATTTTGCGAGCCTTGCAGGAACAAAGGCCTGGTGAATATCGGGTTGATAGAACTATCTGCATGGCTACATCACAGCGTCAGAAGGCTGCATTGGAGCTGGCTGACAAATGTGATGCCGTTATTGTCATAGGTGGTCGTAATAGTGCTAATACAAGGCATTTATACGAACTGGTGGCAGAAAGATGCAAAAAGGCGTATCATATTGAAACTGCAGCTGAGCTTTCAAAAGAGATGCTTAGAGATTGTCACAACATTGGAATCACGGCAGGAGCATCAACTCCCGACCGTTTAATTAAGGAGGCTATTATAGCAATGGAAAACATGGAAAATTTTGAAGAGTTGTTGAATTCTGTAGAGGAGGTAGAAATATATAACGGTAAAGTTGTAGAAGCTGAAGTATTTAAAGTTAACAATGAAGGCGTTTACGTTTCCTTTGGTTATATGAAAGAAGGCCACATTCCGTTCGAAGAATGGGAAGTTGGCGGCACTGCTGAAAACCTGATGGGCACCATTAAAGAAGGCGAAGTAGTAGAAGTTAAGGTTGTTGCTTCCAGCGGCAAAAGCGATTTCATCGAAATGTCCAAAGTTAAAGCTGAACGTGACGCAGCATGGAAAAATGTTGCTGAACTGGCCGAAGGCGAAAAACGTCCTGCTACCGTTAAGGTTCTGCGCGTAATTAAAAACAAAAAATCCGGCAGCATCGTTGGTCTGGCTGTAGCTGTTGAAGGTGTTGAAGGCTTCATGCCCGCTTCTCACGTTGAACTGAAACGCGTTGAAGACTTCTCCGGCTATGTTGGTCAAGAACTGGAAGCTGAAATCATCGAAGTAGACCTGGAGAAAAAACGCATCGTTGTTTCTCGCCGCGATCTGCTGAAAGCTGAAAGAGAAGCTAAGAACAAAGCTTGGAAAGAAGCTAAAGAAGCTCGTATTCAAGCTGCTCGCGAAGCTCGCGCTGCTGCTGAAGAAGCTGCTTATGACTCCATCGAAGAAGGCCAAATCGTTACCGGTAAAGTTGTTAAGGTTATGGAATATGGCATGTTCGTTAAAATCAACGAGCACCTGGTTGGCCTGCTGCACAACACCGAGCTGTCTTGGGATCGCAATGTAAAACCTGAAGACGTTGCTAAACAAGACGACGAAGTACAAGTAATGATTAAAGAAATCGATCGCGAGAAAAAACGTGTTGCGTTGTCCATCAAAGCTACCCAAGAAGATCCCTGGGTTGTAGAAGCTAACGAGCTGCATGTTGGCGACATCATCGAAGTTGAAGTAGCTAAATTCCTGCCCTTCGGTGCTATCGTAAAAATCAGCGACCGTGTAGAAGGTCTGGTTCACATTTCCGAAATCGCTCAAGAGCGTATCAACAAACCTGAAGACGTTCTGGAACTGGGTCAAGTTGTTAAAGCTGAAGTTATCAAAATTGATCTGGATAGCAAGAAAATCGGCCTGAGCATTTCCAAAATCAAACGTGATGCTGAAAAAGCTGAAGTTCGTTCCTACATGGGCAAAAAATCTGGCGGTCTGACTCAAGATCTGTCCGAACAACTGAAACAAGACTAATATTGAGGAGCAAGATTGATGCAGCGTGCACAACGTAAGCTTGAACATATAAAATATGCTCTTGCACTTGGCGATGGTCCCGCTAGCACTCATTTTGAAGATCTCCGTTTCTTACACAATTGTCTGCCGGAAATTAATCCGGCAGACATTGTTGTATCTGGGCAAATGTTGGGGAAAGAAATAGCATTTCCTTTTCTTATAGATGCTGTTACCGGCGGTACAGATGCTGTCGCAGAGGTCAACGCAGATTTGGCTCAGGTAGCAGCTGTCTGTGGTATTCCTATGGCTGTGGGTTCGCAGTTTGGCGCTGTAAGGGATGGTTGTTGGCAGGAGAGCTATAGCATTGTACGCCAATATAATCCCGATGGTATTGTTTTTGCCAATATGAGTGCCTTAGCAACTCCTGAGCAGGCTCAGACTGCAGTGGATATGATTAATGCTGATGCTATAGAGATTCATCTGAATGCGGCGCAGGAGCTTTTCATGCCTGAGGGTGATAAGGATTATAGCGGAATGATTGAAAATATTGCGGCCATTAAGGAGTATGTTTCCGTACCTGTAATCATTAAGGAAACTGGCTGTGGAATTGCAGCGGAGCAGTTTTCCTTATGTCAGACCAAGGGTTTTAATGTTTTTGACTGTGCTGGTGCAGGTGGAACTAACTTTCCGGCTATTGAAGCAAGACGTGCGGGTATTGTTCTCAGCGATGATTTTGCCGGTTGGGGAGTGCCTACAGCCTGGAGCTTGGTAGATGCTGCTATGACCTTAAGAAAAGACTGTTTTCTTATTGCAAGCGGTGGAATTAGAACTGCTGCTGAGGCAGCACGGGCCTTTGCCTTGGGTGCTGACCTTGTGGGTATAACCGGACCGATTCTTAGACTTGTTATAGAAAAGGACGTAAAGACAGCGGCGGAATATGTTAAAGGTCTCGTTGAAGGACTCGTTAAATACATGTCACTTTTAGGCTGCAAAAATGTCAACGAGCTACGCAATGTTCCCCTTATTATCACAGGAGAAACAAAAACCTTCATTGAGTGCAGGGGCTACGAGCTTAAGAGCCTTTGCAGGAGCAGAAGATAAATTTAATAAAATCAATGAAATACGTAATCACTTTAGGGGTGGTTACGTATTTTTTGTTAGCAGTGTGTAAAATTTATGTACGAAAACCATCGCTATAGTATTTTTAAGGGATTTATGATATAATTAATCGAATATGTGTGTCTGTAAATTGTTTGTCTGTGATTAAGGAGTAATTATGATTGGCTTGATTAGCGGTGTACGTAAACATAGTCTCGCAGAAGAAGCTGGCATTAAGGCTGGAGAAAAGCTGTGTGAGATTGATGGCGTACAGGTAAAAGATATAATTGAATTAAGTTTCTATACTACTGACGACCAGGTTGATTTGCTTATAGAAGCAGAGGATGGAGCTCGTCGTCATGTTGTTATTGAAAAGTATCCTGATGAGGATCTTGGTCTGGAGTTTGAATCTGCAGTATTTGACAAGGTTAAAACCTGTTATAATAAATGCATTTTTTGCTTTGTTGACCAAATGATTCCTGGAATGCGTCCAGGACTTTATGTTAGAGATGATGACTATCGTCTTTCCTTTTTATATGGTAATTTCATTACTCTTACTAATATGAAGGATGAAGACTTTGAGCGTATTATTTCTACCCATATGACTCCATTATATGTTTCTGTGCATGCTACAGATCCTCAAGTTCGCTGCCAAATGATGAATAATCGTTTTGCCGGAGAGCTTATGACTAAGTTGGAGCGTCTATTGGAAGCAGGTATTCAGGTTCATACTCAAATTGTTTGCTGCCCTGGCTATAATGATGGCGAGGTTTTAGCGAAAACCTTTGCTGATTTGTATGCTCGTCATCCTGGCGTATTAACAATGGCTGTAGTTCCTGTAGGTCTGACTAAAAATCGTGACCATTTGCATGAGCTGCGTACCTTTACTAAGGAAGAGGCTGCTGCAGTTGTGGAGCAGGTTACGGCTTGGCAGGAGCGTTGCCGTCAGGAAACCGGAAAATCTTTTGTTTATCTTGGTGATGAGTTCTATTTACTGGCTGACAAGGAACTTCCTCCTGGAGAATGGTATGATGGATTCCCTCAGCTTGAAAATGGCATTGGACTGACCCGCAGCTTCTTGGATGAATGGGAAGATGTTATTAGTAAACTGCATAATCCTAAGGGAAGACCTGATGCTATTATTCCTATAGGCGAAGGTGCATATAAGGTGCTAAAGTCTCTTATGGATGAGTTGAACCGTACTCTTGAAACTGAGCATCAATTTGTTCCGGTTGCCAATAAATTTTTTGGCGGCAGGGTAAACGTTACCGGTCTGTTGACTGGCGGGGACATTCTTAGTTATGCAGAGGAGGGCAAAAGAATTATTCTTCCTGCTGTTGTACTTAATAAGGATTCCTTGTTCCTGGACGATATGTCCTTAGAGGAATTCAAGAAGTCTTGTCCCGCTAAGGTTGAAATTGCTGAAAATGCTAGGGAGCTTTTGCATTATTTAGTAGAGGAATAAGGTGATAATATGCTGCAGGTATATACCGGAACCGGTAAAGGTAAAACTACTGCTGCCTTGGGTGTAGCTTTACGTGGTGCAGGCTACGGCTTAAAAACCCTGATGCTTTCTTTTTTAAAGGATGACCCTGAATACGGTGAGGCTAAGGCTGCTAGTCTGTTGCCGGACTTTAAGCTGGAGCAGGTTGGTCGTGATGCTTTTGTTAACTTCCATAATCCTGACCCTGTTGATTTAGAAATGTGCAGGGAAGGATGGGAGCGAGCAAAGAGTGCTGTTTGCAGTAGAGAAGCAGATATCATCATTTTAGATGAGTTGAACATTGTTTTGGCGACCAAGATGCTGCCTACAGAGGAAGTAGTAGCTTTTCTCAAGGCTCACAAACAAAATTTAGAAATCATTACTACAGGCAGAGGTGCTCCAGAAGAGCTAATTAAAATTGCCGACCTGGTAACTGATATGCAGGAGGTAAAGCATTACTTCCATAAGGGAGTTGCATCCCGTAATGGCATTGACCATTAAAATATCTCTTAATTAGAGTTAAAATATGTTAGAAAAGGAGTAATAGACATGGCAAAACCTATTGTTGCTATAGTAGGACGTCCTAATGTTGGCAAATCTACCCTGTTTAATATTTTTGCCAATAGCAGGATTTCTATTGTTGAAGATACTCCCGGTGTTACTCGCGACAGATTATATGCTGTTGCAGAATGGCTTGATAATGAATTTATGATGGTAGACACCGGTGGTATTGAAATTATGAATGCGGACGCTATTGCAGTGTCCATCCGCCAACAGGCACAGATTGCGATTAGAGAGGCAGATGTAATTTTGTTCGTTTGTGATGCTCGTGCGGGTATTACTACTGAGGACGAAGAGGTTGCACGTCTTCTGCGTCAGTCTAAAAAGCCTATTGTCTTGGCAATTAACAAGGCTGATTCTCCTAAACAGGATATGAACATTTTTGAATTCTACAATCTTGGCATTGGTGAACCTATTCCTGTATCTGCAAGCAATCACTTAGGACTTGGTGATTTGCTGGACGCAGTTGTGGCTAAGTTCCCTGATCAGGATTCAGCAGGTGAGCTTGAAGAGGACGATGAAATTAAGGTTGCACTTATTGGTCGTCCTAATGTAGGCAAATCCTCTATCTTTAACGCATTGGTAGGCGAGGAGCGTTCCATTGTTAGTGACGTTGCCGGCACTACCCGTGATGCTATTGATACTCCTGTTGTTAAGAATGGCCAGCGTTACCTGTTTATTGATACTGCAGGAATGCGTCGTAAGGCTAAGGTTGATGAGCCGATTGAAAAGTACAGTGTAATGCGTTCCCTGCGTGCTGTTGATCGCAGTGATGTTGTTCTGATGGTATTTGATGCTGTTGAAGGCATTACTGAGCAGGATAAACGTATTGTTGGCTATGCTCATGAGGCGGGAAAGGGCGTAATCCTTGTTGTCAACAAATGGGATCTGTATGAAAAGGACAATACTTCTACTTTGCGTTATACAGAAACTCTGCGTAAAGAGCTGGTATTCCTGCAGTATGCTCCTGTAGTATTCGTTTCTGCAATGACCAAGCAGCGTATTCATCGTCTGCCAGAGGTTATTTCTTACGTTGCAGAACAGAATGCTATGCGCATCGCAACCAGCGTTATTAATCAGGTTATTGCCGATGCTGTGGCAATTAACCCCACACCTACAGAAAAAGGCGTTCGCCTGAAGATTCTTTATGTAACTCAGGTTAAGATTAAGCCGCCTACCTTTGTAATTTTTGTTAATGCTCCTGAAGCAATGCATTTCTCCTATGAGCGTTATCTGGAAAACAAGCTGCGTGAAGCATTTGGTTTTGAGGGAACACCCATACATTTGATTATTCGCGGTAAAAACGAGGATGAATAATAAATAAGAAGAACGGGTGATAAAATATGATCAGTGAAGTTGGAATCTTACACTATGTCCTGGGCTTTATCCTGGGCGTTGTCTGCGGTTCAGTTCCAAGTGGCTTGTGGATTGTCAAGGCTTTCTTTGGAATTGATATTCGCGAGTATGGCAGCAAAAACATTGGGACAACTAATGTTTTCAGAACTGTAGGTAGCAAGACTGCTGTTCTGGTTTTGATTGCTGACATGGTTAAGGGTATTGTAGCAGTAGCTATCGTACATTACGTTTTCAATAGTCCCTATTTAGATGTAGCTACGGCTTTAGGTGCTTTGCTGGGTCATAACTATTCCATTTTTTTGGGCTTTAAAGGTGGTAAGGGCGTTGCAACTGGTTTGGGTATTTTGGTTTTCCTTCTTCCCAAAACATCTGGTGCAGTGCTTCTGCTTTGGATTATTGTTGTAGCCTTAACTCGTTATGTTTCTTTAGCTTCTATCTTGGCAGCTATTCTGACACCTATAGCAAGTTGGTATTTTGGTTATCCATTACCTTATATTGCACTGTGTGTGGTAGCAGGCTTGAACGTCGTTGTTCGTCACAAGGAAAATATTTTTCGTCTGATAAATGGTACCGAAGGCAAGATTAAGCCAGGCAACGCTAAAGACTTTAAAAAGTAATATTGAACATAAAAAAGAACGACTTCGGTCGTTCTTTTTTATATTAGTACAGAAAGCTTTACGTGTAATCTTGATTTTCTATCATAAATATTATGGAATATTCTGCGATTATTCTTGTAACTAAAGGCTGTGATAAAATATAGGATGTTGAGGAATGAAAATAATAGGGAAAACACCTTCGCATGAAAAACTTGAATATATGAAAGTTAGAGTACGATAAAAAGTAGTATAAAAATAATCATTAAAAGGAAATGTTATACTTTTTGAAAAGTAGGGTAGTGTTAAGCTGTTACATATAAGCATCATCAATATAGAAATTTGTGTATTCATAATAAACCAACTAACAATGAATAGAGTATTCTAATTACTTTATATGTTGCTATATATTGTACGTGTAGGTGTTTAATGTTCTCTAAGCTTTACAATTAAATTGGAAACTGTAACATGTTTGACTAAAATAATGAGAAAAATCATTTCGCGATTTTGACATTAAAAATCATTTGTACATTTTACAAGAACAGTGCTATAATATACCAAGAATTATTGTACAGATAAGGAGGACAATTAAGATGTCAGATAAATCTACTTTTTATTTAGTTCGTGAGGAGATTTTGCCTGAGGCAATAAAGAAAACTATTAAGGTTAAGGAAATTTTAAAACGTGGCGAGATTAAGACCATTAATGAAGCGGTTGAAAAAATGGGCTTAAGCCGTAGTGCTTACTATAAATATAAAGATTTTGTTTTTCCGTTCTATGAAGCAAGCAAGGAAAAAATCATTACTCTGTCTCTGCTTTTAGAGCATAAGTCCGGTGTTCTTTCCAAGGTGCTGAATACTGTTGCTGACGATTCCGGCAGCATTCTGACCATTAACCAGGGAATCCCTCTGCAGGGTGTAGCTAATACTACTATTTCCATTGAAACTAAAAACCTTACTGTTGATTTAGAGGCTCTTTTAGACAAGCTGCGTATGATTGATGGCGTTAAGCGTCTTGAGGTTTTAGGCCAGGTATAATATAAACTACCTTATGGGGAGGACCTATGAAAGAAGTTATTAATGTGGGCCTTTTGGGAGCTGGTACTGTTGGTGGTGGCTTGCTTAAGGTTATGGAAATGAATGCTGATATTATTGAGAAGAAGGTTGGTGTACCTGTTCGCATAACTAAGGTTCTTGACCGTCATCCTGATAGGGTTCAGCAAGAGTTTGACGATAAATATGTTGTAGTTAACGATGCTGATGAAATTCTTAATGATACTGATATTGATATTGTTGTAGAGCTTTTGGGTAGAGAGCATCCTGCTAAAGAATATATTGCTCAAGCACTTAAAAATGGCAAGAATGTTGTTACTGCCAATAAGGATGTAGTTGCTCGCTATGGTGCTGAGCTATTTCCTTTGGCCGAAGCTAATGGCGTGGACTTTATGTTCGAGGCAAGCGTTTGCGGCGGTATCCCTATAATTCAGCCCCTGAAAACAAGTATGGCTGCCAATAAGATTACATCTGTTATGGGTATTGTCAACGGTACAACCAATTATATGCTTTCTAAAATGACAGCAGAGCATATGAGCTATGCAGAGGTTTTGAAGGAAGCACAGGCTAAGGGTTATGCTGAGTCTGATCCTACTGCAGATGTTGGTGGTTTAGATGCAGCAAGAAAAATTGTTATTCTTGCTTCTATCGCTTTTAATACTAGAATAAGCCTTGATGATGTAGAGGTAGAGGGTATTGAAAGTATTGAGGCTTGCGATATCAAATATGCAAATGATATGGGCTACGCTGTCAAGCTTTTAGCTATTGCTAAAAATGACCCCAAGTATGGTGTTAGTGTTCGTGTTCATCCTACTATGCTGCCCTTGAGCCATCCATTAGCTGGTGTAAATGGTGTTTATAATGCAGTGTTTGTTAACGGTGATGCTATTGGCGAGGCTATGTTCCTTGGACTTGGTGCAGGTCGTATGCCTACTGCGAGTGCTGTCTGTGGTGATGTTATTGATATTGCACGCAATATTCGTCATGGCCTAACTAACAGAATTAACTGTACCTGCTTTGAAGAAAAGCATTTGTGTCCGCCTGAAAAGGTTGAAGCTCCCTGCTATATCAGAATGCAGGTTCTTGATCAGCCTGGTGCTTTGGCTGCTATTGCTGCAGCCTTTGCAGCACAGAATGTAAGCTTGCGAAATGTAATTCAAATGAATGTGCCTGGCAAAAAAACAGAAATAGTTGTCATTACACATGGAGTAGCCGAAACCAGCCTGAAAATGGCTTTACAGATTTTAGATGTTCTGCCTGTTGTGGATAAGGTTTGCTGTGTTATTCGTGTAGAAGACAGCAGCCTGGCATAAGGGAGTGACTGGTATGAATAAGGTTACTGTTCAGGTTCCCGCAACTTCAGCAAATTGTGGTCCAGGCTTTGATTCATTGGGTTTGGCCTGCACATTATATAATGAAGCTACCTATGAAATTACTCCAACTAGAGGCTTTCAGTTGGAGGTAGTGGGCGAGGGTTCCGAGTATTTAAAGGCCTTTGGACGCAATTTGGCTTTTTCAAGCTTTTTTAAGGTTTGGAATGCTGTTACCGATGGCGAACGTATAGGCCTTAAGGTTTCTATGATAAATAGAATTCCTATGTCTCGCGGTCTCGGCAGCAGCTCCAGTGCTATTGTAGCGGGACTTTATGCAGCTAATTGTCTCTGCGATAACCATTATTCCAAGGAGGAGCTGCTTGCTATTGCTACAGAAATTGAGGGGCATCCTGATAACGTGGCTCCTGCAATTTATGGTGGCTTTACCGTCAGCTATATGAATGGAAGCAGTGCTCATAGTTTGCGTTTGCTTCCAGCTAAGCCGCTTAAGTTTATTGCAGTTGTTCCTGGCAGTAAGCTGCCAACTGTTTTGGCACGTCAGGCAATACCTCAAACCGTATCTCATCATGATGCAGTTTTTAATGCTTCCCGTTCAGCTCTTTTAGTAGGAGCGTTAATGAGTGGTCAGTATGAATATATTAGTGAAGCACTAGAGGATAAGCTGCACCAGCCTTATAGAGCTCACCTGATTCCTGGTCTTTACGATGTTTTTGCAGCGGCCAAAGAGGCAGGTGCTTATAATGCTATTATCAGCGGTGCAGGTTCTACTGTCATGGCTTATGCTGATCCAGATGCGGATTGCGAGGCCATTGCTAAGGCTATGCAGGCAGTTTTCTTGGAAAGAAAAGAAAATTGCAAATATTTCATTTTAGAGCTTGACAAAGATGGTGTTAAAAGAGTATAATAGTTTCTGTCAGTTGGTTACACATCAATGACTACCCTGACTATTACGAATGAATGATAAGTTAAAAATTCTAAAAAATAGAGTTGACAAACTAATCAAACTTCGGTATAATAGTCCTCGTGATTCGGGGCGTGGCTCAGCTTGGTAGAGCGCTTCCTTGGGGTGGAAGAGGTCGTGGGTTCGAATCCCGCCGCTCCGACCAACTCGGATCGACAGCCTTTACGGATTTCCGTAAAGGCTTTTTTTATGTTTAAATTGCTATATGCAAAAGTTACAAGTTAATGTATTCTTTATGTATATAACTGGGAGGTCAAGCAAATGATTAGAACCTTAGAATTTATTTGCAGCGAATGCAAGGAGCATTTTGTACCTGGCGATAAGCTCTATTATCGTGATAATTACATGTCTCCTAATATTAGAGATACTAAATTTATTTGTCCTGCCTGTATTGAAAAATGGATTGAAAAATGGCAGATTAAGGATGCAAGCTTCTGCGAAGCCGATTATGTTTTGACAGTTGATATTGAGCTTGAAGATGGCTCTTTCTATAAAAATATGGATTGTACGCCTATTGATGAGACTGAAACTGTTGTTATAGGCGAGGATATTCCTGAAGCGGCACAAAAATGTTTGTACACATATTATGCAGCTTGGGATAAGGAACGCAAGGCTCATATTCTTAAGGACTGTATTTTCAATGATGAGTTTATGCGTACTACTGTGACATGTGAAACCTATGGCGGTGAACGCTTTGAAAATGTTGCCTTCCGCTTTACTATGCGTGGAGAGCTCCAGACAGAGGTGCCCATGCCTGATTATATTAGAGAACAGATAGTTGATGCATATAAGCTTTATGAAGCACAAAATAATGAATAAATAGGGGGAACTTATGCAGGAATTATTAGACAAGATTGAAAAAAGACGTACATTTGCCATTATTTCTCACCCTGATGCAGGTAAAACAACTTTGACAGAAAAGCTTTTGCTTTATGGTGGAGCTATCCATCTAGCAGGCTCCGTAAAGGCGAGAAAGAGCAATAAGCATGCTGTTTCTGACTGGATGGAGATTGAAAAGCAGCGTGGTATTTCCGTTACCTCCTCTGTACTTCAATTTGATTATGATGGCTTCCGCGTAAATATTCTTGATACTCCTGGTCACCAGGACTTCTCCGAGGATACATATCGTACCCTGATGGCTGCAGACAGCGCAGTAATGCTAATTGATGCTGCTAAAGGTATTGAGCCCCAGACGAAAAAACTGTTCTGGGTTTGTCATCGCCGTCATTTACCTATTTTTACCTTTGTTAATAAGCTGGACCGTTATGGACGTAATCCCTTTGACTTGATGGATGAGCTGGAAAAGATTTTAAATATCCGTGCGTATCCTGTAAACTGGCCTATTGGTATTGATGGTCACTATAAGGGCGTTTATGATCGCCTTAACAATACTATTCAGCTTTTTGAAGAGGATGGCAGCCATGGCGCTAAGATTATGAAGTCCACTACAGGGTCTATTGATGATCCGAAAATCAGAGAGCTGCTTGGTGATGAGTTGTATGAAAACCTCTGCAATGACATTGAGCTGCTGGATATGGCTGGCGATGAATTTGACCTGGAGAAGGTTAATGCAGGTGAGCTTACTCCCATGTTCTTCGGTTCTGCTATGACCAACTTCGGTGTACAGCCCTTTTTGGAAAAATTCCTGGAACTGTCTCCTAAGCCACAGCCTAGAGCATTGCAAGATGGTACAATGGTATCACCTGACAATGAAAAATTTTCTGCTTTTGTTTTTAAAATTCAGGCAAATATGAATCCTGCACATCGTGACCGTATCTCTTTTATGCGTATTTGCTCCGGTGTGTTTGAAAAGGGCATGAGCGTTTATCACAAACAGTCCAATAAAATGGTTAAGCTGTCCCAACCGCAGCAGTTCTTGGCACAGGAGCGTACTATCGTTGAAAAAGCTTATCCAGGCGATATTATTGGTGTTTTTGATCCTGGTATCTTCGGTATCGGCGACTCTCTTAGTGATAACAGCATGAAGCTTCAGTTTGAGGATTTCCCGGTATTCCCGCCGGAAATCTTTGCTCGTGTTCAGCCTAAGGATTCCTTGAAGCGTAAACAATTTGAAAAAGGCATTATTCAGCTGTCTCAGGAAGGTGCTATCCAGGTGTTCAAGCAAGAAGGCGTTGGCCTGGAAAGCTTCATAGTTGGTGTAGTTGGTGTTCTGCAGCTTGAAGTACTAGAGTATCGACTCAATAGTGAGTATAGTGCTCAGCTGCTTATGAATCAGCTTCCTTATTCCGTTGCTCGTTGGGTTTATGCGGAGAAGAAGGAGCAGATTGAGAAAATAAAAGGATTGGACAATGGTATGCTGGTTTACGACAAAAAGAACCGCCCTGTTATCCTTGTAAACAATGAGTGGTCTCTCAATTGGATTCTTGAGCGTAATCCTGGCATCCAGTTCTTAACGGTGCCTGCAGATGTCGAAAAAATATGATTTAGAAAAAGAGCTTAGGACAACTCAATACAGAATTCCCGGTAAAAAGTTTACTCTTTCTCAGCAAATAGTTCTGCTGATTTCTTTGGTTGTTTGCATTGCGCTTTTACCGGCGTCTATCTTTACTACTCAAAGGGTAGTAAAGGTTATTTATGACCGTGTCAGCATTAATGCAGTAAACATCAATAATATACTTTGTAATTCTATTGAGATTAAGGACGGTCTGCGTTCCTCCAATGTCTCACCAATGACGGCTGTTGATAAGATGATGGCCGATTATGTTAATGATGTGGACAGCTCTGATGAAGCTGGTGTAGCTATTTATGATAAGCAAAAGAATCTGCGTGTTCTGTATAATCCCGGGGGATTGAAGGATTTTGAAAACAGTGCCTTTGCTTTAGTTAATAAATATGCTGTATTCAGCAGAATTACCTGGAAAGAAAACTATGCCATTCCTAATAAAGCCTTCGGTTATGTTTATGACAATAATAACGAGGTAATTGGCTATGTAGTAACAGGCTATTCTGACGATTTGCTTAGTGAATCAACATATGATGCTGTTTTCTTCCTGATTACTACAGCTCTAATAGGTCTTTTGGTTGGTATTCTTAGTGCCATTTATTTGGCCAGCCGTATTAAACGCGTTTTATTTGGCTATGAGCCTGAGGAAATTGCAGCTCTTTTGCAGGAACGCAATATTCTGCTTAACTCAGTTCGTGAGGGCGTTATTAACGTTAATAGCAAAGGTGTTATTACCCTTGTTAATACAGAAGCTAAGCTGCTGCTGCAACAGGCTAACGTTCCTAAGAGCGATAATCTGCGGGGCGAAAAGGCAAAAGATGTGCTTCATAAGGTAAACATCAGTGAAATTATCGAAGATGGTAAGACTCTTATTGATGCCAGCGCTAAAATCGGAGATACAGTATTTATTGTTACTGCTGTTCCGTTAAGAACTGAAAATCGTATTATCGGTGCAGTAATTACCTTCCGAAAAAAATCCGTAGTTGAAGAAATGGCTAATCAGCTGACAGGCTTCAAGAATTATGCAACCGCATTGCGTGCTCAAACTCATGAGTTTATGAATAAAATGCACGTTATCATGGGCCTGATAGATATGAAGGCTTATGATGAGCTAAAGAATTTTACTCAGGAAATTGCCTACAATAGACAGTCTGAGGTTTCCTATATTGTTACACGTTTGCGTGATATTACTTTATCTGGCTTTATTCTTGGCAAGATTAGTCGCAGCCGTGAGCTGGATATTGATTTTACCCTGACAGAGGAAAGTGAGCTTCACAGCGAACTTGATGTTCCGTCAGTTCATGATATTGTTCTTATAGCAGGCAATATTATTGAAAACGCATTTGATGTTTTAAAGAACTATGATGGTGAGCGTATCGTAAATCTGTCCATTCTTGACTTTGATCGTGAAATCGTTATTGTAGTCGAGGATTCAGGTCCCGGTATGGATGAAGATACAAAAAATCATATGTTTGTAAGGGGATTTAGCAGTAAGGGAACTGGTAGAGGCTACGGACTTTACCTGGTAAAACAAAGTATAGATAATTTGGATGGAACTATTACAGTTGAATCCGCACCTGGTGAGGGTACTATATTTACAGTGCGTTTACCGATGAAAAAGGAGAGTGAATAATATGATCAATGTTTTAGTTGTTGAAGACGATCCTATGGTAGCCCAATTACATGAACATTATCTGAGCCAGATTAAGGGCTTTGAGTTATGTGATATTGCTGGCAATGGCGATGAGGCTTTGGAGCTGCTGGCAGAAAACAGCTATGATTTATTAATTCTTGATGTGTTTATGCCTAGCATGGACGGTTTGCAGCTTCTTGCAAAAATCCGTGAGGCTGGCTATGACGTAGACGTTATTATAGTGTCTGCTGCTAACGACAAGGATAAAATCAAGCTGGCATTACGTTTAGGCGCTGTAGATTATATTATTAAACCCTTTGAATTTGAACGCTTTAATCTGGCATTGAACAATTACCTGAAGCGTTACCATATTGTAGAGGACCAGAATGTTATTGTGCAATCTGATTTAGACAAGACTATTATCAGACAAGAAGAACAGGTTGTAGTAAGCCTTCCGAAGGGCTTGGATAAAAATACACTGGCTACTGTATGGGAATGCATCAAGGAGATTGATGGCATGTTTACCACAGAAGAGGTTGCCAGCATGGTAGGAATTTCACGTGTTTCCATTCGTAAATATTTGGAATTTCTTAAAACTCTGCATCTTTTGAAGCTGGATTTACATCGCGGCTCTGTTGGCAGACCTGTATATAAATATCTGTGCCTTGATAAGCAAAGTGATGTTTTAAAGGCCTATATTCAATAATAGGCAGAAGGAATAAAAATGATTGAACCTATAAAAATACTTGGCATACCCGTACACCCATTTACAATGCAGGGCGCTGTAGATGAGCTGGAACAGCGTTTGTTAGATAAAAAACAAACCTTTGTTGTTACTGCCAATGCGGAAATTATTATGATGTGTCAGGATGATGCTGAGTATAGGCGCATTGTTGGCACTGATGCTGATTTAGTACTGGCTGATGGTGCTGGTGCTGTTTGGGCTGGCCGTCATTTAGGCCATAATGTGCCTGAACGTGTTGCAGGCTTTGATTTATATAACGAGCTTTTAAAGCTTGCTGCTCAAAAGGGGTATACTGCATACTTTTTTGGAGGTTCCCCAGGCATTGCAGAAGCAGCAAAGGCTAAGGCAGAGGAGCTTTATCCAGGCGTTAAAGTCGTTGGCTGCCATAATGGTTACTTTAAGCAGGAGGATGTACCTGGGATTATTGAAGAAATAAATGCATCTGGTGCAGATATGCTTTTTGTAGCTTTGGGTGCTCCCAAGCAGGAGCATTGGATTTTAAACAACAAGGAAAAGCTTCAATCCTATATTCTGATGGGAATTGGCGGCAGCTTTGATGTATTGGCAGGGAAAATGGAGCGCGCACCTAAATGGATGCAGGATGCTTCTTTGGAATGGGCCTTTAGACTTTACAAGCAGCCTAGCCGTTTTATGCGTATGATGGCTTTGCCGAAATTTGTTTTGAAAGTTTTGTTTTCAGGAAAGTAGGCTATACTAGTTACGATTATCAAGACTATTTTAAACGACTATATCTTTACAGTAATTTTGCTTGACAGATAACTGTAAATTGTGTCAAAAAGCTTACGAAAAAATGGACAAAACATTGATGCTGTATTATAATAATGTGATGGAATGGCATTCCATCACATTTTCTATATTTAGCAAAGTGTAGTTTCTAAAAATTTAGACAAAGGAAGCGAGGCTTTATATGTTTATTGTAAAAGAAGGTTATCCATATATTATAGTTTCTTTAATTTTAGCTGCTATTGTTTATTTCTTTTTTGGTGCTTATTGGGCAGTAATTCCTGTTGTTTTGGCAATCTATTTCGCATATTTCTTCCGTGACTTTAACCGTTCAATGCCATATGATCCTAATATTCTGTATTCTCCGGCTGATGGAACTGTTATGGGTGTGGAGGAGATTTACGACGAAGAATATCTCAATGAGCCTGCATTGAAGCTGACTATTTTCCTGTCTGTTTTTAATGTTCACGTAAACCGCAGTCCTATTGAAGGTGAAATTAAATACCAACGCTACACTTGTGGTCAATTCGTGCCTGCATATGCTAAAGAGGCGTCTTTTGAAAACGAACGTCATGCAATTGGTATGGATAATGGTCGTATGCGTGTTCTTGTAATTCAGGTTGCAGGTCTTTTAGCACGCCGTATTGTTTCTTGGGTTACTGTAGGTCATGACCTTAAACAAGGTGAACGCTATGGTATGATTAAATTTGGCTCTAGTACCGAACTGATTGTTCCAAAGAATGTTGAAATTACCGTTAAAAAGGGTGATACCGTTGTAGGTGGCATTACAGTTGTGGGAAGGGTGAAGCAATAATGGATATACGTCGTCTTGTACCAAACAGCATTAGTTCCCTGAGCTTGATTTTTGGTCTTCTTTCTATATTTAAAACTGTTGAGGGCGATTTCTTTTACGCTCCTGTGTTTATTGTTTTAGCCGCAATTGCTGATTCTATGGACGGTCGCGCTGCACGTGCACTAGGCGTTGGTGGTGGCGATTTTGGCAAGGAGGTTGATTCTCTTTGCGATATGTCATCTTTTGGTGTAGCTCCTGCTATCATGATTTATTATTATGGTATGACTGAGCTTGGACTTGTAGGTCAGGTAATTGCTTCCTTCTTTGCAATTGGCGGCTGTATGCGTTTAGCACGCTTTAATGTTAATACCAGCACCGTTAAAGGCTATTTCCAAGGTATGCCTATTCCTGCAGGTGCTTGCGTACTAGCTTCCTATGTTGTTTCTGGCTATAGCTTTAGTCCTGAAATCGTAGCAGCTCTGACCTTTGCCATTGCTGTTATTATGTATAGTAATGTAAGATTCCCTGACTTTAAGGGTAAGGGCAATCCTATGTATGCTTTGCCGGTTGTTATTGCCGTAATTTTAGGTGCTGCCCTGCTTTACACTAACCCTGCAGGCTGGCCCTTTGCTGCAATGTTTACCTATACTGCTGCCGGCGTTATAAATTATGTTTATCGCGCTGTGACTGGCAAGCATAAATAAAACGCCCAGTTGCAAATGGGGGAGTGAAGGAGATTTTTATGCATACTATTTTTGATATAGTCATGATACCTTTGCAGCTTCTGATTATATTCTTTACACTGTATTATTTCTTTGTTTCCTGGTTTGGCCTTTTTGGCAAGAAAAAGGAAGTAAAAATTTATAATGAAAGCAAGACCTTTGCTCTTATTGCCTGTGCTCATAATGAGCAGGCCGTAATTGCTCAGCTTGTTGATAACCTGCGTCGTTTGAACTACAATGATGCTCTTTATGATATTTTTGTAGTAGCTGACAACTGTGACGATAATACAGCTCAGGTGGCAAGAGAAGCAGGTGCCCTTGTTCATGAACGCTTTAGTGACGAAGGCAAAGGCAAGGGATTTGCCATGGCGTGGATGTTTGAACGTCTTTTCAAAATGGAGCGCAAATATGATGCTGTTTGTATTTTTGACGCAGATAATTTGGTGCATCCTGATTTCCTGCGTGAGATGAACAGTCGTCTTTGTAATGGTGAGCGAATCATCCAAGGCTATATTGACGCCAAGAATCCTACTGATACCTGGGTAAGTGGTGTTTTTGCAATTTCCTTCTGGATCGTTAACCATGTTTGGAGCTTAGCTAAATACAATATGGGTTTAAGCTGCTGCTTAGGCGGTACTGGTATGTGCTTTGATACTGAGGTCTTAAAGCGTTATGGTTGGAGAGCTACCTGCCTTACTGAGGATATGGAGTTCACCATTCAGGCTATGATGGAAAATATCCCTACAACCTGGGCACATGATGCAATCATTTACGATGAAAAGCCTCTGACCTTTATGCAGTCTTGGAATCAGCGTAAACGTTGGTCTCAAGGTCACTTTGATGTGGCGGACCGTTATCTTATTCCCATGATTAAAAAGGCCATTAAGGAGCGTAATATTGTAATGCTGGATTGCTCTGTCAATCTGATTCAGCCGTATTTCCTGATGGTTTCTACATTCTTTATTTTCTGCAGCTACATTTATAATTTTGTGCCTTTTTACACTAACATTATCTACAAGGTTATTCCTTTGGAGGTTTGGACTCTTGTTGGTGTAGGCCAGTACATTTTCCCTGTAGCAGTGTTGTGGAAAATTCGTGCTTCCTTTAAGTCCTGGCTTTATCTGCTTTTGTATCCGATCTTTATTTACAGCTGGGTTCCTATTACAGCATTAGGCTGGTGGCACCGCAAGGAGCATGACTGGTGTCATACATTGCATACTCGTGGAATTAGCTTTGATGATGTTGTAATTCCGGAAGATGCAGTTAATGATGGACCTAAAGAGGTTATATTCAAAAAATAATTAATTATTATTAAGAGACTGTTCTAATTAGAGCAGTCTCTTTTCGTATATATGGGGTTAAACACTTTATTTTGAAGCTGAAATATGCTAAAATTATTATGTATAATTGGTTTTATTTTTAAGTATTTTGACCATAATAAAAGCTAGAGCTATAGCCACAATTGGACAAAAACTTTGAGTAAACTTAATATTGCTTATAAGGTTAAAGTATTCTTCAGAGAATTTTATAATAATAGGAGGTTTGATTATGCGTAAAATAGCGATTATTGGTGGTACTGGTTTTGGTAACCCCGAGGTTTTAGGTGTAAAATTTGAAAAACAGATTGTGCATACTCCCTACGGTGATGCTCTTTGCCATATAGGTGAAATGGCTGGCAATCAGGTTGTATTTATTACTCGTCATGGTTTAGGCCATAAGATTGCACCTCACAAGGTAAACTTCCGTGCTAACATTTGGGCATTGAAAAGTTTAGGAACAGAGGAAATCTTTACTACTACTGCAGTAGGTTCTCTAAATCCTGAAATGACAGCTGGTCATTTTGTTGTATGCGATAATGTTCTGGATTTTACTAAAAGCCGCATTAATACCTTCTATGATACTCCGGAGCGTGGTGTTGTACATGCAGATTTTACTAATCCCTACTGTCCTGTTATGCGTCAGCGTGTAATTAACTGTCTGAAGCAAACAGATATTCCTCTCCACGAGCATGGCGTGTATGTTGCTACTGAAGGCCCTCGTTTTGAGTCTGCTGCGGAAATTAAGGCCTACAGATTAATGGGTGGCGATTTGGTTGGTATGACCGGTATGCCTGAAGCTATCTTGGCTAGAGAAGCAGAAATGTGCTACTGCACTTGCTCCATTGTAACTAATATGGCTGCTGGTATTTCCAAGACACCGCTTTCTCATGCAGAGGTAGTTGAAGCAATGACTAAAAGCATCAGCAATATGGAAAAACTGATTGCTGCTTTCATTACCAATAACGAAGAAATTGAAGCAGGCTGTGGCTGTCATTCTGCTCTGAAGGAGTTTGGTGGCTTTAAGCTCTAATCACTGGGGTAAAAATAGTTCTTTAATATAGTAAGCACAAGGCTTGGTGGGACTTTACGTATCACATATGAGATGTAGGCAGTTATCATCCTCGTGCTTATTTAAGGAAGTGAAACAATGATAGAAACAATGCGTTGGGAAAAGGGAAAGCTGTTGCTGTTGGACCAGACTAAGCTTCCTCAAAGTACTGAAATAATTGTTTGTGAGGATTATAAACGTGTCAAAACAGCTATTGAACGTTTAGAGGTCAGAGGTGCTCCTGCTATTGGTGCAGCTGCTGCCTATGCTATGGTTTTAGGTGCGAAGGAGGCTGGCAACAGACCCGATTTTATCGGTACTTTGTCTAAGATAAAGGATAATTTGATTTCCGCAAGACCTACGGCTGTAAATCTTTCCTGGGCCGCTGAAGAGGTTTTTTCAGCAGCTAAAAGCTTATACGAGTCTGACTATGCCCCTTTTCAGATATACGATGAACTGGAGATGGTAGCTGATTATATCTATCAAACAGATATAATGAATAACCAGCGTATGGGTAAATTTGGTGCAGCTGTATTGCCGGAGAAGGCTGTTGTACTGACTCATTGCAACGCTGGTGCCTTAGCTACATGTGGTTGGGGTACAGCTCTCGGAGTATTGCGTGAGGCTTATCAGCAGGGAAAGCTGGAAATGGTGTATGCTGATGAAACCAGACCCTTGCTGCAGGGTGCAAGACTGACAGCCTATGAGCTGTGTGAGGATAATATTCCTGTCACACTTATTACCGACAATATGGCAGCATGGACCATGAAAACAAAGGGTATTAATGCTGTAGTTGTTGGTGCAGACAGAATTGCTTCTAATGGTGATACTGCGAACAAGATTGGTACCTATGGTGTTGCTTTAGCAGCCAAGGCTCATGGCATACCATTTTATGTTGCTGCACCTGTCAGCACCTTTGATTTTACTATAGAAGATGGTTCAGAAATTCCTATTGAGGAACGCAAGGGTGAGGAAATTAAGCGTTTCCGTAGCGAGGTAACAGCACCTGAAAAGGCGCTAACCTTTAATCCAGCCTTTGATGTTACACCTGCCAAATTAATTACAGGCATTATTACGGAGTATGGCGTTATAACTGCGCCCTATATAGAAAATATTAAGAAATTGCAAGAGCAATACAAGGAGGAACAATAATTCATGGAAAGTATGATTAAAGACATTAACTTAGCACCTCTCGGTCATCAAAGAATTGCATGGGCTAAGGAATATATGCCTTTGTTGAATATTCTTAACGAAAAATATAGTGAGACTAAGCCCTTTGCTGGCTTGAATATGATTGTTACCATTCATCTGGAGGCAAAAACTGCTTACCTGGCACAGGTCCTGAAAAATGCAGGTGCTAATGTTGTTGTAACCGGCAGTAATCCTCTTTCCACTCAGGATGAAATTGCAGCGGCTTTAGTTGACAGTGGTATTACCGTGTTTGCAACTCATGGCTGCACTAATGAAGAATACGATATGTATCTGCGTGAAGCTTTGAAGGTTGAACCTGATCTGATTATCGATGATGGTGGCGATCTGGTAAACATGCTCCATGGTGAACGTCGTGATTTGATTGCAAAGCTGATTGGCGGTAGTGAGGAAACCACTACTGGTGTACATCGTTTGAAAGCTCTCGAAGCTGCTGAGCATTTGGCATTTCCGATGATTGCTGTTAATGATGCGTACTGCAAATATCTGTTTGATAACCGTTATGGTACTGGTCAATCCTCTCTGGATGGCATTATTCGTACTACTAATATGTCCATTGCTGGCAGAACCGTTGTTGTTGCAGGTTATGGCTGGTGTGGTAAGGGTGTAGCTATGCGTGCCAAAGGTATGGGTGCAAACGTTATTGTAACCGAAGTTGATCCTATTAAGGGTGTAGAGGCTGTGTTTGACGGTTTCCGCGTAATGCCTATGCAGGATGCTGCTAAAGAAGGCGACATCTTCATTACTGTAACTGGCTGCAATGATGTAATCACCAAACCTCATATGGAAGTTATGAAAAATGGTGCTGTAATGTGCAACGCTGGCCACTTCGACGTTGAGGTTAATAAGAACCACCTGGAAGAACTGTCTGTCAAGGAGCCCTATGAAGTACGCAAAAACATTGTGACCTATACCATGGCTGACGGCCGTAAGCTGAACCTTTTGGGTGAGGGTCGTCTGGTAAACCTGGCTTGTGGTGATGGCCATCCTATCGAGGTTATGGATCTTTCCTTTGCAATGCAGTTCCTGGCAATGAAATACTTGCTTGACCATAAGGGAACTATGGAAAATAAAGTATATGTTCTTCCTGAAGAGCTGAATACCGAAGTTGCGGCTCTGAAGCTGGCTGCTATGGGTGCTGGTATTGATACCCTCACAGAAGAACAAAAGGCTTATTTGGCTGCAGAATAATTCAATATTTTAGGGACTGTCTTAAAGGCAGGCCCTAAGTATGTTTGTTATATTCTTTATAGATTGTGAGCGAGGTATGCAATGAAGCTGGAAGAAATCTTAAAGAATGATATAGCTGCAATGGGCAAGCAGTTAATTGCTAAGAATCTTGTGGCTGGTTCATGGGGCAACATCAGCTGCTTAGTTGATGATGCATCCCTTGTTATCACTCCTTCTGGAATGGGCTATGAAAAGCAGAGGGCAGAGGACATTGTTCTAATAGATTTTGTGGGTAATGTCCTTGAAGGCAAGCACTTCCCATCATCTGAGAGTAAGCTTCACACCGCCATCTATCGAGCATGTCCTGAGGCAAAGGCAATAATTCATACCCATAGTATTTATTCTAGTGCTTTAGCTGCTATGCGTAAACCTATTCCTGCAATAATTGAGGATATTATTCAAATTATTGGCGGACGTGTTAATTGTGCAGAATATGCTCTGCCTGGTACAGAAGAGCTGGCAGATAACGCTGTTGCAGCTATGCAGGGACGTAAGGCTGTGCTTTTGGCTAATCATGGTGCTGTTTGTTGGGGCACAAGCCTGAATGATGCTTTAATAGTTGCTGAAATACTTGAAAAGGCTGCTCAGATAGCAGTAATCTGTCAGGCGACAGGTGGTGCAGTAGAGCTGTCTCAGGAGGATGCTGATATAATGCACAGCTTTTACCAGGAGCATTACTCTAAGAGACAAAGTGGTAAGGAATGAAATTTCTATAAATAAGCACGAAAGGGTGGTGTTAATTTGAGTAAGGTATTAATTAAAAATATTGAATTATTAAACACTCCTAATGGTGAAATGTACTGCATTGCAGTTCAGGATAAGAAAATTGTTGCTATCGGTAAGGAGGCTCCTGCCGATTTCGTAGCAGACGAAGTTGTAGATGGTAAGGGTAAGCTGGCTACTGCCGGTATGGTAAATACTCATGGTCATGTTTCTATGACACTTCTACGCAGCTATGCAGATGACATGGCTCTTATGGATTGGCTGGAAAACAAGATTTGGCCTATCGAAGCAAAAATGGATGCTGAGGATATTTATTGGGGTGCAATGCTTGGCATTGTGGAAATGCTTAAGGGTGGCACTACTGCCTTTGCGGATATGTATGGTCCTTATATGGAGCGTGTAGCTGAGGCTGTTGCAGAAACCGGTATGCGTGCCAACCTTTGTCGAGGTCTGATTGGATTAGCACCTGATAAAGATGTAAAGCTGGCTGAAAACGATGCTTTGGCTGAGAGCTGGCAAAACTATGATGAAGGTCGTATTCGTGTAAGCTATGGTCCCCACGCTCCCTATACCTGTCCTTTAGATTATTTGGAGAAGGTTATTGCAGCTGCTAAAAATCATAATGCTGAGCTGCAAATGCATCTTTGCGAAACCAAGTTTGAGGTAGAAAGCTACAAAAAAGAGCATGGTATTACTCCCATCGAAATGATGGACAAACTGGGTATGTTTGATTTAGTTACCATTGCAGCTCACTGCGTACACCTGACCGATAATGATATGGATATTATGGCTGCAAAGAATGTGCGTGTAGCCCATAATCCGCAAAGTAATTTGAAGCTGGCAAGTGGTATTGCCCCTGTCGAGAAAATGCTGGCTAAGGGTATTGTTGTTGGTTTAGGTACCGATGGTGCTTCCAGTAACAACAATCTTGATATGTTAGAGGAATGTCGTGCAGCAGCTATGCTCCATAAAGCTACCAGCTTTGATCCGTTAGTAGTTCCTGCGGCAAAAGCTTGGGATATGGCTACTGTTGATGGTGCAAAGGTATTAGGCTTTAAGGACTGCGGTAAGCTTGAAGCCGGTCAGCAGGCAGACATTGTTCTGTGGGATATGCATAAGCCTTACTGGTATCCCCGCCACAACAAGCTGTCCCTCTTAGTATATGCAGCAAGTGCCTACGATGCAGATACTGTATTTGTAGCAGGCCGTAAGGTTGTTGAGCAGGGCAGACTTGTAACCTTTGATGAAGAAAAAATTTACGCAGAAGCAGAGGCTTGTGCTAAAAGGTTATTAACTAAATAACTATGCAATGCCATTAAAAGCGAGAAAATGACATTGGAGGAGAAAATATGGCAAAAATTATTGAAAAAGCAAATATTGCTGAAGCAGTGTATGAATTTGTTGTAGATGCACCGTTGGTTGCTCATAAATGTCGCCCTGGTCAATTCGTTATTATCCGTACTGACGAATTCAGCGAGCGTGTACCCCTGACTATTGCTGATTTCGACCGTGAAAAGGGATATATAACTCTTATTGTACAAGCAGTAGGTAATTCTACCAGACATTTATGTGATACCTTTGAGATTGGTGATGATATTCTGGATGTAGTTGGTCCTTTAGGTCAGCCTTCTGAAATGGGTAATTTTGGTACTGTTGTTGTTGTGGGCGGCGGTATTGGTGTAGCTCCTGTTTATCCTATTGCACGTGCTTATCATGAGTTGGGTAACAAGGTAATTTCCATTATCGGTGCTCGTAATAAAGATTTGATTATTTGGCAGGATAAAATGGCTGCAATCAGTGACGAGGTTATTATTACTACTGACGATGGCAGTGCTGGCCACAAAGGCTTTGTAACTGATCCTTTGAAGGAAATGCTGGAAAAAGGTGAAAAGATTGACCTTGTATTGGCCATTGGTCCTGTAATCATGATGAAAAACGTTGCAGCTGTAACTAAGCCCTTTGGCGTAAAAACAACTGCTAGTCTGAATACTATTATGGTAGATGGTACTGGTATGTGTGGCGGCTGTCGTGTTAATGTTGGTGGCGAAAACAAATTTGCCTGCGTAGATGGTCCTGAATTCGACGCTCATCAGGTAGATTTTGCTAATCTGCTCATGCGTCAGCAGATGTATAAGAACCAGGAGTCTCTGGAATATAGCTGCGGAGGTCATTGCAAATGCGTGGAGGAATGAGAAATGCAATGCCGGAACAACCGGCAAATGTTCGTAATAAAAACTTTGAAGAAGTAGCCTTAGGCTATACTAAAGAAATGGCAGTTGACGAAGCACAGCGTTGTTTGAATTGCCCTAAACCACGCTGCGTAAGCGGTTGTCCTGTAAATGTAGAAATACCCGCATTTATTCAGGCAGTTGCTCACGAGGACTTTGCGGAAGCAATTAAAATTCTGAAACGCAAAAACAGTCTGCCTGCTGTTTGCGGACGTGTTTGCCCTCAGGAAAACCAATGCGAAAGCAAATGCGTACTTGGCATTAAGGGCGAATCCGTTGCGATTGGCCGCTTGGAACGTTTTGTTGCTGATTATGCACGCGAAAATGGTATTGATGTTACTAAGGCTGACGATGTAGTTCCCAATGGCAAAAAGGTCGCTATTGTAGGCAGTGGTCCTTCTGGACTGACCTGTGCAGGCGATTTAGCCAAACTCGGTTATGATGTAACCCTGTTTGAAGCACTTCATGCAGCTGGTGGCGTTCTGATGTATGGTATTCCTCAGTTCCGTCTGCCTAAAGAGATTGTGCAGCATGAAATTGCTGCTCTCAAGGAGCTTGGAGTTAAAATTGAGGTTAACTCTGTAATCGGTCGTACCTTTACCATTAAGGAATTGATGGAAGAAGAAGGCTTTGATGCAGTTTATGTTGGTACTGGTGCTGGTCTGCCGCATTTTATGCATATTGATGGCGAAAACCTGAACGGTGTATACTCTGCCAACGAATTTCTGACTCGTGTAAACCTGATGAAGGCCTACGAATTCCCCAATTTAGCAACTCCTGTATACGTTGGTAAGAAGGCAGCTATTGTAGGTGCTGGCAACGTAGCTATGGACGCAGCTCGTACTGCTAAACGTCTTGGTGCAGAGCATGTATATATTGTTTATCGTCGTGGTGAGGACGAAATGCCTGCTCGTAAGGAAGAAATTGGCCACGCTAAGGAAGAGGGAATCGAGCTTCGACTTTTGAACAACCCTGTAAGCATTAAAGGTGATGAAAAAGGCTGGGTAAATGGTCTGGAATGCGTAAAAATGGAGCTGGGTGAAGCAGATGCCAGTGGTCGCCGTAGTCCTGTAGCTATTGAGGGCAGTGAATACATTCTTGATGTAGATATGGTTGTAATGGCTATTGGTCAAGGTCCCAATCCTTTGATTAAGCAAACTACTCCTAATTTAGAGGTTAATAAACGTGGTAACATCGTAGCTGATGAAGCAGGTGCAACCTCCATTCCAGGCGTATTTGCCGGTGGTGACATCGTAACTGGTGCTGCAACCGTAATCTCTGCAATGGGTGCAGGCAAGCGTGCAGCTGTTGCCATTGATGAGTATTTAAAAAATAAATAGGACATATAATATAACAATGTTATGCGTACATTTATGTTTTGTACGTTTAACATGTGGAAGAGCTTTAAACGAGTTAATTAACGCCGTTGGAACTGATTTTCCGACGGCGTTTTTACGTATAAAATTGGCATTTTATCTGTGTAATTTTGTAGATTTTTATCGGTGTATCTTAACGAAGATGTAGAATTAAGATAATTCTCATCAGAAGAAACACGTATTCGCGATACGTGTTTCCAAAAATCGATGTGAAAGGCTTTTTTTATTGCCTTTTTGAGATTAAATGTTCTTTGACAACCACATAGAGAACAGAAAGACCTAAACTAGATGTCTAGTGTTAATGCTGCACCTAGAGCTTCGCTAATGTGTATTTTCAAATTCTCTGTGAATCATAGACTTACATCTGTAAATTTTATAGCATATATATACTATCTTATGTTATAATATTATAAAGATTCAAAATAAAATTATGAGGTGGTATACATGCATTTTCCGTTAATTTTAGGTGTTTCTGCTCGTCATGCTCATCTGTGCCGTGAGCATATGGATATTCTTTTTGGTGAAGGCAGCGAGCTTCATGTGAAGAAAGAAATTGGTCAACCTGGTCAATATGCTTCTGAAGAGCAAATTACTTTGGTTACTGGTAAGGATCAAATGAAGCTGCGTATTATTGGACCTCTGCGTCCGTATACTCAAATTGAGCTGGCTATGACTGATGCTCGCAAGCTGGGTTTGCAGCCTCCTATCCGTATCAGCGGTGATTTAGAAGGCTCCTGCGGCGGCAAGCTTATCGGTCCCTGTGGTGAAGTTGAAATTGACAAGGGTATTATTGTTGCTGCACGTCACGTACATCTGTATCCTGAAACAGCTGAGAAATATGGCCTGAAAAATGGTGATGTTGTTGATATTCAAACTGAAGGTCAACGTTCCCTTACTCTGCATAACGTAATTGTTAGAACCAGTGTTAAGGATGCCGACGAGGTTCATATTGATACTGACGAGGCAAACGCTTGCAACTTAGATAGTGATGCTATGGTTAATATCGTATATAAAAAATAAATTATTTGTTTCTGAAACGTGTTAGAGGAAAGGGTGAGTATTGTGAAGAAAACTGCTGCACTTGCTTTAACATTATTGTTTATGGCCAGTTCTTCTTATGCATATGAAAACGCTGCGGCTGGCTATAGCGTAAAAACTAAAAATCCTATGGTGACCGTAGAAAGCCAGAAATTTTATGGCTTTACTGATGTTTCTAGTAAGAACATTGATAATCTTAACGCTGAAGATGCAATTGCTATGCACATAGTGAATTACTTTAATGCTGACGAGATGGAAAAGATTGTTGGCGAAAAGTTTTCTACGGAATACTTTGATAAACAATATGATAAGCTGGCACTATTGCAGCGTTCTGAACTCAATATCAAAACTCTTCCTATTCCTTTAATGGATTTTGACAAGTATAGTGCATCTGAAATTTCTACCAATATTGTTCTGGAAAACTATTATCTTAAAAAGATGATAGGGGATGTGGAACGACATATTTCTATTGAAAAATATGGTAAGAATAAAGGTATTACTTCTACTTCTTATATGAAACAAGCTTATAATCTGACTATAGCAAGAACTACTGCTGTGTCAGCTAATGATAAGCTTTATATGCTGACGACTACAGAAAATTATCCTGGATATTTTCTGCCAAAAGAGTTAAAGGAAGATCCTCAAGCAGAGACTGAGTCCAAGATTAATAACATAGTGAATAAAGAAGAAACTGCAGATACAATTGTAGTTGATAGTGTAAATGATTCTACAGAAATTGCTAGTGCTTCTGGGGATGATTATCCTGTAGAAGTTGAGAACCAAGCTAAAACTGTTGGTGACCTCAAGAAGCTCTTTAAGATTGACAATGTGAATCCGGCAGAGCTGGAACCAAAGCTTATTAAGGACTTTAATAAAAAGCATAGTAAGTTTGTAAAATCTGTCAAATTTAGTGAGCCTGTTGGCGAACCAAAAGAGCTTAGCTATTACGAATCAGCATATAAAAAGAATATAGTTCTTCCAAAGGATTGGTTCTATGCCCAAACCAGGATTGCTGATAAGGATATGGACTTTAATATGACTATGTCAGCTTCCGTTCCTATGATGCAAAAGCTTGCTGCTGGTTTTGATGTTATGTCTCTTCACAATATCTTTTTGGGGTTAGATGATACAATTCCATTGGATGTTGCAAGGGCTGAGGTAGGGGATAAGGCTGCAGATGAGCTTGTGAAAAATGCAAAAAACGCTTTTGCAAACTTTGATTCTATGCTTGTAACTGGTAGTGTAACTAGCAAAAATAAAGAATTTAAACAGGAAATTGCCAAGATGTATGCAGAACCTGAAGGTGCGGAATTCTCAGCAATGATGTTCTTAGATGATACATTCTCAAGACTTCATGGCTTTAGTAATGAATACATTGCACTTGAAGATTACAACTATGATGTTAAAGTTGGCAAGGATAAAGCTAAGCTTGATATGAACGTAGGAGTTGGCCTTTTCAAGGAGATACATTTTGAGAATAATTTCCGTGTGGCTACTAGCTTAGATTCCGCAGCATTCTTATGGCTTCTTAGAAATAAGAATGCAGGTATAGAACCTGAGGTTACTAAGGTTGTAGACCAATGGCAATTCTAAGATAAATAAAATAGCAGTGCTGCTGTTGTTTGGCGGCACTGCTATTTTTATTTAATAGGATTGAAGCCAAAAAAAATAGGTGCTATAATATATGTGTATATCTGTTCGTTTTACTAGCAGACTTTAGTGTGGAAAGTTGCACATAAAAAAGTCTAAAAATGAGCAAATTTTGGTTCTTTTAATAAATATATGATTAGTTACTCATATGATATAGAGTTAAAAAGTAAATTGAAAAAGACACCTGAGGGTATGTCAGGTGTCAGTACGGTCAAAACGTTTAGGATAATAATATAACTCTTCAAAAGTAAATTATAGAGAGGAATATGTAGATATGTCCGGATTTTTACTCTTCATTCTTATAGTAGTGATTATAGTACGTTATAATGTAACAGACCGGAATCACAAGCACGACTCAGATGATTCTGATGATGACTTTATCATCTTAGACGATTAAACCAATACACCGATACATACTTTAGATAAGAAATGTCTTAAAATATATATCAAATACTTATAGACGTTTCGAATTAAAAATCGTCATCATTGTTCATCATAAAAAATATAAAATCATCGTCGTCGTCATTTTTACTATTTGGTTCTGATGGTTTTTGTGGGTCATCTGAGATTGCAATTTTAAAAACAGCAAATGCTATCATACCAACGATTGAGTAAAAGCAGAGATAAAGTAAAGTATCCATATCAACATCTCCAGGATATCGTTTATAAACGCTTCTTTAGATTCTTATATTCAACAATAATGTTTCTTACAACGAAAAAGAGCATAATAACAATGACCGGAATCAAATAAACAGGGTTTATATACTGCGCGATAATCGTTAAATCCATAAAAACCTCCTAGATTGATTGAAATGACCTTAAAAATGGTTAATTTGATAGCAATAGTGTAGCATTTTTAGTGTTTTTCGTCAAATTGTTATGAAAAACAAGGAGATATTTTCGCTAATAAAATCAGCACAATCAATCCAAGGACCCTATAATTTTAAACGTTTTAAAGCAAAGCAAATTTAACATAATATATATTATCGGACGTAAAATGTTATTTTTTCATTGACGTTCATTATTTTTGCTGTTTATAGTTGCAACCTAATTTCTATATTTTCTATCAGATTAATTTATATTTATCACATTACTTTGCGGAAACTATGCTGTTATTTTAAGCAATCTTTACGCCGATAATTGTTTTGCTCTACAAGGAGTTTCATATGCCAATTTCGTTTCAGGTTGTCCATTGTAATATTGAAGATTTAGAGATTGAAGCTGTAGTCAATTCAGCTAACACGTCTTTACGTAAGGGATCAGGTATATGCAGAAGTATATATAAGTATGCCGGTGAAGAAAATCTAACAAGCTATATCATTAATAACTTTGGAGAAGATTTTAAATTAATGCCAGGCGAAGCTATTTTAACTCCAGGCTTTGAACTGGCTGCTAAATACATAATACATACAGTTACTCCTAAATTTTACCTTGGCGACAAAGCATCCAACGTTGAGGCTTTAAGTTCTTGTTATGTAGCCATAATTAAATTAGCTGAAGAATATGGAATTAAAAGTATAGGTATTCCTTGCCTTGGTGTTGGTCATCATCGTTGGCAGATGGAGCTTTCAGTGTCCATTGCTTTAGATACTTTGATATGGTTAAGCCAAAATATAAGTGAAAAAATTGATGTTTTATTTTGCTGCTATAATGATGAACAGTTCGTCTATTATCAAAGGGCTCTGAACCATGCTAAGCAAAATTGTAAATGAGTCGACGTATTATGGGTGATTAATGATATTAAATGTGATTTTTAGGAATAATAATTAAGGAAATGTCTATATTATAGTTTTCATAAGCAAATACAGTATTCATAAAACTATACATTTGTTTGACGAAAACAGTTTTATTTGTTATAATGATACTAGCTAGATTTATATTTTGATTGGAGGCTAGAATTATGGGACGTAGAAAAGCTCTCCCCCCTGATTTTGATGGTATTTATACAGAGGATATGCTCTCTGAGCGTCAACGTCATATTTTGCAATTTGTTCGCCATTTTATTAGTAAAAGAGGTTATCCGCCTGCAGTTCGTGAGATTGGTGCTGCAGTAGGTCTTTCCTCTAGTGCTAGTGTTCATAATCATTTGAAAAAACTGCAGGAGCTTGGCTTTATTCAACGTGATGCTGCTAAGCCTCGCGCATTAGAGCTTATGTCTGACGGAGATGCATGGAGAAATAAGATGCTTGTTCCTGTTCCATTAATTGGTAAGGTTACTGCAGGCGTTCCTATTTTAGCTGTAGAAAATGTAGAAGAGACATATCCTATTCCTCGTGACCTTTTAGGTTGTGATGAGGATGTTTTTATGTTGTCTGTTACAGGAGACAGCATGATTAATGCTGGTATTCTTGACCATGATTATATTATCGCACGTAAGCAAAATTTTGCTAATAATGGTGATATTGTAGTCGCTTTAATTGATGGAGAAGAAACCACAGTTAAACGCTATTTTAGAGACATTCGTAATATTCGTTTGCAGCCTGAAAATGATAAATATAAGCCAATTTTAGGTTCTGATAATATTAAAGTCCTTGGCAAAGTCATTTCTGTGTTCAGAATGCTGTAATAATTAAAGACATCATATAGATGCTAAAACGGCGTCTACATGATGTCACTATTCAATAAATACAAAATTAAAGAGCTATTGTGAAATAATAATTTCATTAATAGCTCTTTTTTGTTGGTTGAAGCTCTTTGATAGTAATACTGATTTGCATCATCTATATATAGTTTTTAGTATCTATATCTCTGCTTATTAGAATCTTTTTATATGCTGCTTATGCGTATTCATATGGTTTATATGGTACTAATATACAAAAAACCGTCAGTCTCCCCTACTTAGAGGAAACTGACGGTTGTATTATTTTAGGTAGTTACGCGTTAATGATTTTATTAAATTTATCTTGATTTGCTTCAATAGGCTGCTTTCCGCCTACAACACACACGTAGCCGTCACTAAGCATATCACGTACCACTTGAGCCAGATTGTTTAGATCCTTATTAGTAACATCTAATACCTCGTTGCGAATACGCTGGCGAAGGTCAGTAGATGTCTTTTTAATGAACATTATATTTGCTTGGTCAACCTTCATAGTATTAGTCAAGGGAATATCCATACCGCTAATAGTACCAATTACATATTTATCAAGCTCTCGTTCCGGAAGAGAAAGTTTTTCCAACCATTCCGGAAGCTCTTGATAAGCTGTAAGAGATTTTGCAAGCTGCGGATCGCGATAGGAAGCAAATACGCCCAGACCATTCAACTCAAATCGTGCTGTTGCACCGTAGGCACCGCCTTGGATACGGATTTTGGTCCACAGATATTCGTATCGAAGCATAGTTTCAAGAACTTTCATTGCACCTACGAATTTGTGGCCATGTTTAGCAAAGCTGCCACCTGCAGCGACATACTGCACCTTACCTGCGGTGGTAATACCTTCGTTGATTACAGATGCCTGCAATAGTTCTGGCTGTTGAACAATGGGAGCGTCATTGAGTTTATTAGCAAACTCCAGACAGGTGTTCTTTACCAGCTCCTTATCTTCAGGATCACAAGAATATGTAAGAATATAGCTGCTCTTTTGGAAGAAAAGCTTAATAAGCTGCTGAAGCTCAGACAATACTACTCTACCCTGCTCTTCAAAGTTATCAGTTAAAGCTTTAAGGAACTGATAATAGCTAAACTGATCTTGTTCATTTGCTCTAGGACCAGCTGCACAGTAGGAGTACAGTCTGGATATTGCAATATTTTGTCCTTTATTAAAGAAACTGTTGTCCCAATCCGTTCTAATTTCAGATACGAGTTCATGGAAACGTTCTAAATTATCTAACTTACTGCCTAAAGCAACAGCTTCGAGAATATCGTACATCTTACTCAGGTTTTCCAGAAGTGCCTTACCCTTCATTGTAAAATAAACTCTGTAATCATCAGCATTTTCTGCTGCAGAAATAGCACGTACATTAAAGGAAACACCGCCAGTGTACATAATGCTGTTAGTAGCAATTTCCTGATAGGTGTAGCGTTCAGTATTAAATTTACCTAACACATCTGTAAGCAGGAAACATAGCTTGAGCTTGTCTGCAGGTACACTAGAAATATCAAAGTTCCAAGTAGTGTAAGCAATTTTATTAGTTACAGCAGGTACGAATACTAAAGAATTATTGTTGTAAAGCTCTTCTTCGGTAGGAATAACTTCAACCTGACGGCGGATATCGCTTCTTTGCAGTAAGGGAATAGTTGCCCTCGCCTCTTCACTGTCAGGTTCAGCCTGGAGTCGGTGCAGTTCGTCACATTCGGCTGCATATTGTACAAGCTCTTCCTGAGTCATACTCTCCTTAAGCTTTGCCATTTTAGCAGCTTCTGCTGCAAGGTCCGCTTCTTCCTTACCAGGCTGAGGTTTGAGAGTAACAATAACCTTATGAGTATTATCTAACAAGTAGTTTTCGATAAGTCCCTCAAAGTAGCGATTTTCCAAGCCTTCGCGGAGTTTCCTAAGAACCTCATAGCCGTATAAGCACTGAATAGGATTACCGCCATAAATCCAGGAATCTAAAATACCTAAGCCATAAATCAATCCTTTAGGATAAACACCAAAATCAGCTTCGCGAAGCTTGAATTCCAGAGCATTCAGAGAAGCTTCTACTAGCTTTTTATCAATACCATTGATAGTAATATCCTGAAGTGTTTTATAAATTGTGCTGATGAATTTATCGCGGAGTTCAGGTTCGCTGCCAGAAGCTGAGATTGCGAAAATAGGCTGCATAAGGCTGCCTTCATAGCTGCCACTGATGTTTTGACCTACTCCTGCTTCTACTAAGGCTCTACGCAGCGGAGAGGATTCACTTTCCAACAGAATTGCTTCTAAAAGACGCAATGCAGTACTGGTCAAAAAGTCAGTGGATTTGCCAGTTACAATAGAAAGCTCATGATATGTTTTAGCCTTGGTGCTTTCATTAGCATCTATGGGATAGAATGCTTCTACCTCTGCTGTACGCAGCAAAGGTGCTTGCTCCTTGACCTCAGAATTGACCTTTCCTGTTTTTGTGAAAGCACTGAGATATTCATCATCCAGATATGCCAAGGTTGCATCGATATCCATATCGCCATAAAGATAGATAAAGGAGTTTTCTGCACTATAATAGGTTTTGTGGAATTCCTCAAACTGTTTCTGAGTCAGCTGAGGAATTGCCTCAGGATAACCACCGGACTCAAAGCGATAGCAGTTGTCAGGAAACAATGCCTTCATAGCTTCACGCTCTAAGTAAGCATCAGGAGAGGAATATACACCCTTCATTTCGTTATATACTACACCATTGTAGCTAAGCTCACTTTCGGGAGTATCAAGATTGTAGTGCCAACCCTCTTGACGCAGAGTATAGTTGTTTTGATAAAGCAAGGGATAGAATACTGCATCAAGATAAACGTCCATAAGGTTGTGGAAGTCCTTGTCATTACGGCTTGCCACAGGATAAACAGTTTTATCAGGATAGGTCATTGCATTAAGGAAGGTGTTAAGAGAGCCTTTAACAAGGTCTACAAAGGGCTCTTTCAACGGATACTTGCGAGAACCGCAAAGTGCGGAATGTTCCATAATATGAGGAACGCCAGTATCATCTGCAGGGGGTGTTCTGAAAGCAATGGAAAAAACCTTGTTATCATCGTTATTACCTAAATAGAGCAAACGAGCACCGCTTTGAACATGTTCCATAATATAGGCATCAGAATGTATTTCTTCAACAAAAGCATGCTCCAAAACTTTGAAGCCATGATATATAGCATTAACAGTTAAAATCATATTTTCCTCCTTTAATTAAATTCACATTTAAACAGTACAATAATTATACCATAAAATAACCTATTAGTTCTTAAAAACTCTGTGAATACTTGCAGAAAATACCTACAAAGCCTATAATATAGTAAGAATGTAATAAACAGTGGAATTTTGTTGCTGTGAGAGCTTTTTTGTACAGCAAATTAGTTTATGGAGGGATTTAAATGGATGAGGCACGCTTTACCTTGCGTATTCACCCTATTATTATGAACAAAATGAAGCACATTGCCAGAAGCAATGGTCGTTCAGTAAATAAGGAAATAGAACAAATTTTAAAATGGGTTGTTGACGACTACGAGCGTAAATATGGTCGTGTAGTTCTTAGTGATGAAGAGATGGAAACAAAAAGCAACAAAAAAATTGAGCCTGTTGCTGAACAACCCATGGATATGCTTTTTAAGCTTGAAAAGTAGTTTTTTAAAATAGTTTATGTCCTGTCTGACAAAGGGAGTGATATTGTGGGTGAAACGATTGTTTGTATTCTCTTCTTAGCAGCGTTATACTACGTTATTAAATTTCTTTTTAATCATATGAGCTCTAGTGATGATGATGACGGTCCAGGCGGTTTTACCGGTAATCCTTTTGTCTAAGCAATAAAATAGGCCATCTATGATGTATCAAAACGTCTGATATGTACCCAGAATCCTGGACACATTTCTTAATTATGCGAGGCATGTGGA
>URGS01000005.1 GCA_900547415.1 uncultured Phascolarctobacterium sp.
GATGTAAAGAAGCCAGAAGTTCTGCCTAAAAAGCCAGCTGCAGGAACTGCCCGCTTTATGGCGGATAATCAAGCTGTGGTAAAAAATTCTGCTTCTGAAGTAGTTGAATATAAGGACAAACTATACTTTAAAGGGATTCAGCTCCCCGATGATTACCCAAATATTAGCATTTATGGTGATGCTGTAGCTACCAAAGG
The DNA here is from genome assembly GCA_900547415.1 of uncultured Phascolarctobacterium sp. Taxonomy (GTDB): domain Bacteria; phylum Bacillota; class Negativicutes; order Acidaminococcales; family Acidaminococcaceae; genus Phascolarctobacterium_A. The sequence continues at coordinate 198 of URGS01000005.1, forward strand.
TCAAGCTGTCCGTTTAATTAAGGAAAAGAATCCTACTGTACACTTGATGTGCAGTGTAGAAGAGCTTGTTGATTTATATTGGATTGAGGCAGAACGTGAGGGTGTACGTCCTGATTTGGCTTTGGCACAGTCCTTAGTTGAAACAGGCTTCTATCGTTATGGAGGCGATGTTGACCACGACCAGAATAATTTCTGTGGTTTGGGTACAACTGGCGGCGGTGTTAAGGGTGCTGCCTTTAAAACTCCTGAGTTAGGTGTTCGTGCTCACATACAGCATTTGCTGGCTTATACTCAAAAGAGCCGTCCTAAAACTGAGATTATTGACCCTCGCTACGAAATTGCTCATAGCATTAGACTGGAGCGTGGTGTTGTGGATACTTGGTCTGGATTGAATGGCACTTGGGCAATGGGTGGTCTTTATTGTGAGAAAATCATGGTAATGTACCAAAATATGCTTTCTATGGAAGCACTTGATGAGGAAATTAAAAAGCCTGAATCTAAGAATGAAAATAAATCCAAGAAAAAGAAAAAAGGCAATATTCGCGAGCGTATTCAAAAGATTTTGGATGAAGGAAAGGAATAAGGAGGTTTTACTATGCATATAGTTCTTGTTGAGCCGGAAATCCCTGGCAACACTGGTAATATAGCACGTTTGTGCGCCGCAACAGGCATTCATCTGCATTTGGTGCGTCCTTTGGGTTTTTCTGTTGAAGATAAATATTTAAAGCGTGCAGGTCTTGATTATTGGCATCTGGTAGATATTCACTACTACGACAGTGTTTATGAGGTGCTGGAAAAATATAAGGATAATTCTAAGTTTTTACTGACTACAAAGGCACACAAATCCTACAGCGATGTTAAATATGATGAGGATAGTCTTTTGATTTTCGGCAAGGAAACTGCTGGTCTGCCTGAAAAGCTGCGCAATGAGTACCCTGAGGGCTGTGTGCGCATTCCTATGCGTCCGGAAGCGCGTTCTTTGAATTTATCCAATTCTGTAGCCATTGTTGCTTATGAGGCTATGCGTCAGGTTAATAATTTTGCTGACTTGTCCTTGTACGGCGCTGAATATGTAGAAGATTAATATTAGGAGAGTTGTAAGATGATTATTATTAAAGAATTTGATTTTGACGCTGCTCATTATCTCCCTGCCTATAATGGCAAATGTGAGCATTTGCATGGTCATACCTATAAGCTTGTTGTAAAGGTGGAGGGAACTCCTGACCACGAGGGTATGGTAATTGATTTTATTAAGCTTAAAAATATCGTAAAGGAAGAAGTTCTGGTTCATCTTGACCACGCTTGCATTAATGATATTATTCCTGTACCTTCTGCAGAAAATATTTCTGTATGGATTTGGAATAAGCTTGAAAATCTGTTGAAATGCGACCGCTATCATCTTTGTGAGGTAGAGGTTTGGGAAACCCGCACCAGCGGCTGTGTTTATAGAGGTGAATAAGTTGAAGGACGTTCAAAGTGAGAAGGATTTACGCTGTATTCCTTTAAAGCACGTAGGTATTAAAGATTTGCGCTGGCCTATTGAGCTGAAGGATAAACAACATGGTACTCAACATTCTGTAGCTAAGGTTACTCTTGCTGTTGATTTGCCCCATGATATGCGCGGAACTCATATGAGCCGCTTTGTGGAGTGTCTGCAAAGCCTGGGCCCTGTTGGGTTAAACGAAATTGAAGGCATTTTAGATAAGCTTAAAGAGCATTTGCAGGCAGAAAAGGCTTTTATGAAGCTGGAATTTCCGTATTTTATTTCTAAAAAGGCTCCTGTTAGCGGTATGATTGCGCCTATGGATATTGACTGTGTCTATAGAGCAGAAAAGGGCAAGGAATTTAAGCTGAAGATTGAGGCTGTTATTCCTGTACAAACACTGTGTCCCTGTTCCAAGGAAATCAGCGCCTATGGTGCTCATAATCAGAGAGCTTTTGCTCATATTGATATTGAGGCTAATGAAATGGTATGGCTGGAGGAACTAGCTCAGGTTGCTGACGAGGCAGCTAGTGCACCTGTATTCGGTCTTTTAAAGCGTCCTGACGAAAAGTATGTTACTGAGCACGCCTATGAGAATCCTCGTTTTGTTGAGGATGCAGTGCGTGAAATTGCATTGCGTTTAGAAGCAGACAAGCGTATTACCTGGTATAGAGCTGAGGTTGAGAGTGTAGAGAGCATTCATAACCACAATGCTTTTGCCGTTGTAGAAAAGAGTGAGAGATAATGCTGATTAAGGTTAATAAGGAAATGTTGGGCAATGCTTTAGCCAGCATTAATGTGCATCCGGAAAGTATACCTATTTTTGAACATAAAGCGGAAATTATTCCCTTTAAGCTGCTGCAGGTACGTACTCCTGCTGCCAATATTCTAAAGCAGGAAATGCTGGCTGCCGGTGGTGATGCTGCTGTTCCTGTAGGTGCAGTTATTAATGCGGAACGCTATGTGGATGTTCTGCTTTTAGGTACTAAAAAGCACTATAAGCTGCTTTTGAAAAAGCTGGAACAAATGACATATTTTGGCTTAAAACAAATCGCTGAGGAAATATCTGCGGCTTTAGGCGAAAACAAGGTATTTACTACTCTTGCAGATGGCAGAGTTTTAACCTATGACAAGATGTGTGTTATGGGTATTTTAAATATTACTCCTGATTCTTTCTATGCAGGTTCCCGTGTACCAATGTTAGATTCTGTAATTGAAAGAGCAGGAAAAATGCTTGCTGATGGTGCCGATATTCTTGATATTGGCGGCGAGTCTACTCGTCCCGGCAGCGACAGCGTTGATGGTGGAGAGGAGCGCCGTCGTGTACTGCCAGTAATTGAGGCTCTGCGTAAGGCTTATCCTGATGCGGTGCTGTCTGTTGATACTTATCGTGCAGATACTGCGGAAGCTGCACTTTTTGCCGGTGCAGATATTATTAATGATATCAGTGCTATGGAGGCAGACTCTGCTATGCTGAGTGTGGCAGTAAGAACTAAGGCTCCCATTATCCTAATGCATATGCGCGGTACTCCCAAAAATATGCAGCAAAATTGTCAATACAGCAATGTTGTGGAGGAGGTTGCTGCTTATCTTGCGCAAAGAGCCCAGCTTTTAAGAGAACAGGGCGTTGGTGCTGATAAGATTATTCTTGATCCTGGCATTTGCTTTGCTAAGGACGTAGAACAAAATCTGCTGTTGATGCGTGACTTGCATAGTTTGACCAGCTTTGGTTATCCTGTGCTTTTGGCTGCATCAAGAAAGAGTACCATTGGTGCTGTTTTGGGAGGCGTTCCTGCTGAAGAACGTCTGGAAGGCACTGTAGCTACTAGTTTACAGGCTGTATATGCAGGTGCTCACATGATTCGTGTTCACGACGTTAAGGAGAACCTGCGTGCTGTACGTATGCTGGAGGCAATTTTATGTCCGAAGAAATACTAAGCAGTCACACAGCCTTTGTTGCGTTAGGCAGCAATCTGGGCGATAGGGAAGGAAATCTGCGTCGCGCCTTGGAGCTTTTGAGCCAAAATGGTGTTGAGATTGTCAAGATTTCTAAATTTATCGAAACAGAGCCCTATGGTGTTATTGATCAGCCGCGCTTTTTGAATGGTGTATGTCAGGTTAAGACTGCACTTAAACCATTAGAGCTTTTGCGTCTGCTTTTGGCAGTGGAAAAAGAAATGGGTAGGGTTCGCCTGCGTCATTGGGGCGAACGCAACATTGACCTTGATCTGCTTCTATATGAGGATGCTATTATGGATACTGAGGAGCTGCGTCTTCCTCATCCAGATATGGTAAACCGTGATTTTGTTATGCTGCCTTTGGCAGAAATTGCACCAGAGCTTAAGCATCACGTATTGGACAAAACCATGGCTGAGTTAGCCGCTGAATTTATGCAATACAAAGCAGCTTACTAATTGCTTGGGTTTAAAATAATCAAGCCTATAAGAACGACATAATAGTTGTTTTTATAGGCTTGCTCTCATTTCTGCGTTTATCAGCTATATTTATAAGCTGCACATAAACACCCTTAAGAGATTGTGAACTTAGCCAAAGGCAGGATTTTTATTTTTATGTGTTGAAGTAAATAAAGATTAGAGAAGCTTTCTGAATGATGGGAGGTGCATTATGGATATTGTAGATAAAATTATAGATATGTTCAGTAACGATAAAAGCAGTGACAATAAACCGCAAAAGTCAGAAGAGCTGGACCAAAGCATAAAGAGAAAGGCAGCCTTGAAATGGGATGAATATGAAAAGACTAAGGTTCGTTTAGCATTGATTGGCCAGCCTGGTGCTGGTAAATCCAGTATTATTAACTCACTTTTAGGTACTAAGCTTTTCCCGGTGGGTGTATATACTGATACTACTGTCAAGGCTCAGGAGAAGGAGTTTGGCGGTCTGATAATTACGGATCTTCCAGGGTATGGTACTGCACGTTTTCCTTTGGAGGTATGGCTGGAGGAGTTCCAGCCGGAGCAATACGATATGTATCTCTTTGTCTTTGATGGCAAGCTTCACGAAGCAGACAGCCAGCTGTTTCGCTATTTGGAAAAATGGCAGCAGGAACGTCAGCATCCTTTCTTTTTAGTGCGCAATAAAGAGGATCAGATTTGGGACGATGAAAAAACCTTAGAACATCTTAAGGAAGAAATTCAAGCTGATGTGCGTTCTCTTCTGAATGATGAAGATACGCCAATTTTCTTTACAAGCTGTCGTCACCAAACAGGAATTGAAGCATTAAAGCGTGCCATCTATAAGATGGATTTTGATGATGTAAAAAAATCCAAAATAGTGGCGTCTTTTAAAGCTACCTGTTTGGAGGATTTGGAACGCAAGCGTGTAATCTGCAGAAATAATCTTGATATGTATGCCTATGCTGCGGCTGCTAATGGTCTTAATCCTTTGCCGGGAGTGGATATAAGTGTGGATTTGGGTGTGTTCTACAGTATGCTTAAGGATATTCGTGAGACTTTTGGTATTACGGACGAGCAGAAGATTAAACGTTATGAAATTCTTGGGCCGACTGCCAAAAAGCTCATTGACGAGGTTTGTCAGTATATGGTAGAAAATTATGCCAATAAGCTGCTGATTGAGCTGGCTAAGGCATTTGGCAAGCGGTTTACAGAAAAGCAGTTTGCCAAGCTTATACCTCTAGTTGGCAATGTTGCTTCTGCACTTTTAGGTGCTGCTATGACCAAAAAGGTTGGCGAAAAATATATTGATGATTGCTTTGAATTGTCCAAAATGATTATGGAGCATAGTATTGAGAAAAGGCATGGAAGCATTTAAATATCATAACTGAATAAAAGATATTACAGGTATTAAAAACGTAGACTGATAATTGAGTTTTTGCTGATTTAAGAAGTCTTTTGGATGACAGACTCTATAAAATAATCCCCATGCTTACTTTTTAATAGTTAAGCATGGGGATTGGCTATTTCTGGGCTTAAAACAAGCTTTATTTTACAGTTTTGTGGGGACTATAAATATCTTGGTTGTAGATAGCTGGTGATTCACCTGCTTCAGTTACGTAGGGTGTTAAAATCATCAGTACCTCTGTTTTACTTTTCTTGGTGGTGCGATTTTTGAAAAGCTCACCTATAAGAGGAATGTTGGAAAGCAGAGGAACCTTTTGCAGACTGCGCTGTTCCTCTTCATTTATCAGACCACCTATAATCAGGGTTTCACCGCTGCGCATACGTACATTTGTGTTAGCAGTTCGGCTGGTAATACGATAATTTTTCAGCTCGCTGATTAAAGTAGGCGTGCTAACCTCAGTGTGAACTTGGGCTGTGACTAAATTGTCACTACTGCTTATGATGGGAACATACCTTAGCTGAATACCGGCATCAATGTATTCAGTGCTGGTATAGGTTCCACTGCTGTCATGCTTTTCTGTTTGCACTGGAATGTGATCACCTATAAAAATACTAGCCTCCTTGCCAGGTATGGTTATGATACGAGGTCGTGCTAATATTTTTGCTTTTCCGTCAGCAATCAGAGCATTAAGATTGGCATTGAATTTAAAGGCATAGCCACGCCAGAACTTAAAATTGCCATCATAGTCAGAATCGTCGTTATCGTTAGAGTCTGATTTTTGAGGTATTTTATCCCAGCTCCAATTTACTCCCAACTCTTTGCTGAACTCATCATTAACTGCAACAATTTTTGCCTCTAAGGTAACCTGTTTTGTTGCTGTGTCAAGTGTTGGCAGGATTTGACGCAGACGTTTATGTTCGTTTGGTGTACCTAAGAGAAGAATACTATTGGTTGCTGTATCAAAGCTTAGGCTGCCATTAGGGAAAAGTCCGCTAAGGGAGGTTTTGATGTCCTCGGCAATGACATAATTAAGCTTATAAACAGCGGCCTTTGTAACAGGTGCTGCGATAGCAGTAACTGCTTCCGGAGGTGCGGGAGGAAGAAAGGGATTGCGCATTGGTGCTGCAGTAGGGCTCTGCGCCCAAGCTGTTATAGGACTTGCCATATATGCGCTTACAAGCCATCCTCCTATTAATAAAAATTGTTTGCTGCTACGTCGTATACTTCTGGTAGCGTTAATCATAATTGTGATTCATAAATTCTCCTTTATAAAGAATTCTTACTACAAATTAATTTTAATACAAAATAAGAGCTTTGACAAGTTTTGTAATTAATTAGACTTGATTTATATCATAAAAATGCTAAAATATAGATACTGTAAATATATAAAGAGGAGGTAGTTTGTAACGAGTTTGAGCTTAGTAGCTAAAAATGAATCGGAAAAACATGTTTCAAATAGCGTGGGACGTTGTTCTATACGATTAGTTGATGATTTACTGACACAGGCGATTTCTGTACGCGCTAGTGATATTCACTTAGAGCCTTTGGGGACCGCTGCTCGAATACGTGTCAGGGTGGACGGAAAGCTAAAGAGCTTTGGGACAATTGCACAGGGGCAGTATCTTTCATGGCTTTCACGCTTAAAAATTATCGCTGGTATGGATATTGCTGAAAAACGTCTGCCACAGGACGGACGACTGGAAATGAGTGAGCTGGCTGTAGATTTGCGTATTTCTACCTTGCCAACTATTTTTGGAGAAAAAGTGGCTATTCGTATATTGAATAAGAATCAGCTGTTTTTGTCTTTGGATCAGTTAGAGCTGACTAAAAATAATTTTCAGCTTTACGAATCTCTTTATCGCTCTCCCAATGGCATGGTACTTTTTACAGGCCCTACAGGCAGTGGCAAAACATCTTCCCTGTATGCAACATTAAATGAGCTTAACAAAGATAATGTTAATATCGTAACTATTGAGGAGCCGGTAGAATATAAGCTCATCGGTATTAATCAGGTTGCCGTAAATAATAAGGCGGGATTGACCTTTGCTAAGGGCTTGCGTTCTATCGTGAGGCAGGATCCTAATGTCATTATGGTAGGTGAAATTCGTGATGAGGAGACTGCATCCATTGCTTTGCAGGCTGCTTTGACGGGGCATTTGCTTTTCTCTACACTGCATACTAATACTGCAATTGGAGCGGTAGCACGTCTTCTGGATATGGGAATTCCTAAGTATCTGTTGTCTGCTGCATTGCGTGGAGTTGTTGGTCAGCGTTTGGTACGAAGGATTTGTCCTAAATGTGTCCAGGAGTATGATGCATCTGATGCTGAAAAGGAGCTTTTGGATATGACAGATTGTGATTCTGTTGTACTGAAGCGAGGAACTGGCTGCAGTCATTGCAATTATACTGGTTATTATGGACGTATAGCTCTGCATGAGGTTTTATGTGTGGATAATGCTTTTTCACAACTTATCAATCTAGGTGCATCCGAGGGAGAACTGGAGCAAAGTGCTAAATCAGTAGGCTTTCAAAGTATTCGTGTTGATGGTATCACTAAGGCAATAGGTGGATATACTACGGTACAGGAGCTTTTGCAAGAGGGGATTATATGATTTTTCAGCTTCTGGAGCAGGCACGAAGCTTCAATGCATCGGATTTACATTTATCAGCTGGTTCTGTTCCTAAAGTACGTATTAATGGCGTACTCAGTTCTTTAGGGGAACAGGCGCTGAGTGCAGCTGATATAGAAAGCTTAGCTGCAAGTATTTTAAAGAGCGATGACTTTGCTATGCTGTATAAAAATGGACAGGTAGATTGTGGTATCGGTCAATCATTTGAAAAGCGCTTTCGTGTTAACGTATTTCGTCAGCAAGGTAGTATTGCTATGGCTGTGCGCATAATTCAAAGTAGGCCACCTAGTTGTGCGGAGCTAGGGTTACCGCAAAGTGTCATTGGCTTTACTGAACTAAAGCAGGGACTCGTCTTGATAGGCGGTCCTACTGGAAGTGGCAAATCAACGACGCTTGCTGCTTTGATTAATAAAATAAATCAAGAGAAGCAACTGCATATTATTACTTTAGAGGATCCTATTGAATATATCTATTCTGGTGGTAAATCTTTGGTTAATCAGCGTGAGGTTGGTCGTGATACAAATTCTTTTGCCAGCGGATTGCGTGCTGCTCTTAGAGAAGACCCAGACGTGATAATGGTAGGGGAGCTGCGTGATGCAGAAACCATGGCAACTGCATTGACGGCGGCAGAGACAGGACATCTGGTACTGGCAACAATTCATATTAATGATGCGGTGAATTGTGTTAACAGAATTTTAGACATGCTTCCGGAACGACAGATAAAAGCCCAGCTTGCTGACTGCTTGCAGGGAATTGTTTGTCAAAGACTTGTTGTACGCAGCGATGGGCAAGGCCGAATAGGAGCTTTTGAAGTTCTAGTGGCAACTGATGCATTGCGTAGTCTCATTCGAGATGGAAAGACTTGTCAGATTGGCTCTTACCTGCAGACTGGTGCCAAGTATGGTATGGTGACACTGTCTGCATATATTGAGCAGTTACGTAAAAAGGGACTGATAAAATAATTTATTGATAAAGATTATTAAACACCATAACCTTGATCTGATTAACTTATAACAAATCGCCTTGCTTATAATATATAAGCAGGGCGATTGTTTTTTCTATCTGCTGCCTTGAAAGTTTGAGTGCAATGATTAGGCGATTTGTGATATAATACTATGTTAGAGTAGTAAAGTGGGCTTTTTGGCCTTAATTTTAGATAGAGTATTTAAGGAGGATTTTGACCAATGGCAAAATTAAAAATTGTAGTTGCCGGAGATCCGGTACTGCGTAAAATTGCGGCTCCTGTAGAGCGCATTGATAAAAAGCTTGTGCGTTTCCTGAAGGATATGGCGGAAACCATGTATGCTGCTGATGGTGTAGGTTTGGCGGCACCTCAGGTTGGCGTATCTAAGCGAGTTGTAGTTATTGATATAGGCGATGGAATTTACGAACTGATTAATCCGGAAATTGTAAAAAAAGAGGGCTCAGTAATTGGCGGCGAGGGTTGTCTTTCTGTTCCGGATTATGAGGGCGAGGTAGAGCGTGCTGAATATGTAGAATGTGAATTTACTGACCGCAATGGTCAAAGAATGCTGCTTCAGGCCAATGGACTTTTAGCTGTTGCTGTACAGCATGAGCTTGACCATCTTGATGGTATTCTCTTCATTGACAAGGCACAGTCCATTACTCCTAAGCAAAAAGAAAAACCTACTGATATTGTTAGATAAGAGAGGAGAACATTATGCGTATAGTATTTATGGGTACTCCCGATTTTGCAGTGGGCAGCCTCAAGGCTCTTACTGAAAGCGGCAAGCATGAAATTGCTGCAGTTTATACTCAGCCTGACCGTCCTAAGGGACGTGGCAATAAAATGCTCATGACTCCAGTAAAGGAATATGCTTTAGAGCATGGCTTTGAGGTTTATCAGCCTCTTAAGGTTAAGGACCAGGAGGTTATTGAGCAGCTGCAAAGCTTTAATCCTGATTTGATTGTTGTTGCAGCTTTTGGACAATTTTTGCCGAAGGCTATTTTGGAAATGCCTAAATATGGCTGCATCAACGTGCATGCGTCACTGCTGCCTAAGTATCGTGGTGCTGCTCCTATTCAGTATGCCATTATTAAGGGCGAAAAGGAGTCTGGCGTGACCATTATGCAAATGGATATTGGTATGGATACTGGTGATATGCTGTCCAAGGTAGTGGTTCCCATTGGTGAAGAAACTACAATGGGTGAGCTCCATGATGCATTGATGAATGCTGGAGCAGAACTGCTTTTGACAACCATTGACGGCTTGGAGTCCGGTACTGTTGAGGCTGTTCCTCAAAACAATGATGAGGCTACCTATGCAACTCTTCTTGATAGAAGCATGGAGCGTATTGATTGGAATAAATCTGCTGCTGAGGTACATAACCTTATCCGTGGCTTTAATCCTGCTCCTAGTACATATACTAAGCTTCCTAATGGCAAGAGCCTGAAGCTGTGGTGCAGCCATGTAACAGGCGAAGCTGCTGCGGCGGCTCCCGGAACTGTAGTTCAGGTGACCAAGAAAAGCTTTAAGGTGGCTTGTGGCGATGGTGTTTTAGAAATTTTAGAGGTGCAGCCAGAATCTAAAAAAAGAATGCCTGCTCAGGTTTTTATTAATGGCCGCGGCGTCCAAGAGGGAGATGTTTTGGGAATGGAGGCATAAGCCTTCATTTGCTTAATATGTTTTCTGGATGAATTGTATATAGTGTATGAGGGATTTTTCCAATGACGGAAGAGATATTTAAACCAAAGAAACGTATTTTTATGGCGTTGACCTCTATTAGTGCTTTAGTTGGTGCTTTTATGGTTTACGTCGTCTGGAAGGTTACGGTACCTGGATTAGCTCAAATTCATCGTTATCTGCCAGCTATTTTCGGAATCTTCAGCATGATGCTGGTGTTTGCTTTAATGACAGGCGTTGTGGGAATTGTTATGGCTCTTTTAGGTATTCCTATTATGAAGCTATTTTATTTCTGGGCTTGGAAGGCAATTAATATTCTTTTTCCCTTTGCAGTAGTGTTGGGGCGTTTATTCAATATTCCTAGGGGAAAAATTGAGCAGTCCTTTATTGAAGTTAGCAATAATCTTGTGCTGCAGCATAAAGTAAAGGTACCTGGCAACAGGATTATGATTCTTACACCACATTGTATTCAGAAGGATACCTGTGTACATAAGATTACCCGCAATGTAGAAAACTGCAAACTGTGTGGTGGCTGCTGTGTTGGCGAGATGCTGGCCCTGGCCCATAAATATGGCTGCTCTATGGCTGTTGCTACAGGCGGTACTTTGGCAAGACAGATGGTAAAGCAGGCTAGGCCTAAGGCTATTGTAGCAGTGGCCTGTGAGCGTGACTTGACAAGTGGTATTCAGGATGTATTTCCTTTACCTGTTTTGGGAGTTCTAAATGAACGTCCCTTTGGACCATGTTTCAATACTCGTGTTGACATAAAAAAATTAGAAGAAGCTATTTTGGTGTTTTTAGATAAAGAGGAAGCTAATGATAAAAAAGAAGCTAGTAAACGCTCGTAGTGCTGCGGCTTTTATCGTACAGCAGGTTCTTGTTGATGGTGCTTATACCAATATTGCTGTAAACAAGTTTCTGCGTAATAATCCTTTAGAGGATTTAGAGCGCCGTTTGTTAACGGAGCTGGTATATGGTACTGTTAAGGCTGTTGGTACTATTGACTGGTATCTGCAGCAATGCGTGACCAGACCATTGGACAAAATAGAAAAAGAAATTTTAAGTGTACTGCGTATTAGTGTTTATCAGATCATATATATGCCCCGTATTCCCAACTCAGCTGCCTGTAATGAAGCTGTCAAACTGGCTCGCAGTTTGAGCAACGAGGGCAGTGCTAAGTTTGTCAACGCTGTTCTGCGCAGCTTGCTGCGTAAGCAGGAGGCAGGGGAGTTTAAATTTCCTGACCAGGAGCAGGATGATGCAGGCTATTTGTCTCTGCAATATTTTCATCCTCGTTGGCTTATTAAACGATGGCTAGGACCCTATGGTCGTGATGGCGTAGAAAGATTGCTGCAGTTTGACAATACTGCAGCTCCTGTATGCCTGCGTACTAATACTCTGACTATTACAAGAGAACAGCTTTTAGCTTCTTTGGCCGAGGCCGGTGCTGAGTGTCATGCTTCTAAATGGAGCAAGGATGGTATTGTTTGTGAAAAGCTGCCTTCCCTGAGTAGTGTTTTTGCTAAACTGGAAAACGCTTTTTATGTACAGGATGAAAGCTCTATGCTGGTTGGTCACGTTGTGGCTCCTGAGCCTGGTATGAGAGTTTTGGATATGTGCAGTGCTCCTGGTGGCAAAACTACCCATGTAGCGCAGCTTATGGAAAATCAGGGTGAAATTATCGCCTGTGATGTACATGAGCATAAGCTAAAGCTGATACAGGAAAATGCTGCTCGTCTCAATATCAGCATTATTAAGCCACAGCTTAGTGATGGTACAATTTTCAGACCAGAGTGGGGCGAATCCTTTGATAGGGTACTTGTCGATGCTCCCTGCTCCGGACTTGGTGTGCTGCGTCGCAGGGCTGAAGCACGCTGGCGCAAGAAACGTAACGAATTAAAGCTGTTTCCAACGCTTCAGTTGAAGATTTTACGTAATGCCAGTCGTTATGTGAAAGATGGCGGACGCTTAATTTACAGTACCTGTACTATAGAGCAGGCAGAAAACCATTATCTGGTAGAGGAATTTTTACAGGCTAGACCTGAATGGCAGCGTGTTCCCTTCAAGCATCCTCTTACAGGAGTGCTGGTAGATGAGCTGCAGCTTCTGCCTCAAAACGACGGTACTGATGGATTTTATATTTGTATTTTGGAAAAGCGCAAATAATCAGGCACAGACTTTAGAATTTGTACATCTATAAAGGAATTATAAAATATGTTAAAGCATGATATTTTTGGATTAGAAATTAAAGAGCTTGAGGAGCGTTTTCAGGCTTTAGGCTTGAAAAAGTTTCGGGCTAAGCAGGTTTTCCAATGGCTTTACCAAAAATCAGTATTTGATTTTCAGGAAATGCGTAATCTGAGCAAAAATGATATTGCTGTGCTGGAGGAATATTTTTCTGTTCTGCCCCGTGAAATTAAGATTTTGCGTGAGCAGAATTCCAGTGATGGTTTAACCAGCAAGCTTTTGATAGGATTGCCTGATGGAAACTCTGTAGAAACTGTGCTTATGCACCATGATTACGGCTATAGCGTTTGTGTTTCCAGTCAGGTTGGCTGTGACATGCATTGCGCATTTTGCGCCAGTGGATTGAAGGGCTGTGTAAGAAATCTTTCTGCAGCGGAAATCCTGGTGCAGGTATATCTATTTAACGAACGTTTACGTAGTAAGAATGCTGTGGTTAGCCGCGTGGTTGTAATGGGCAGCGGTGAACCTATGTTAAACTATGAGCAGGTTTTAGGAGCTCTTGACTTTTTACATAGGGAAGATACTAGCTTTATGAGCTATCGCAATATGACCATATCTACCTGTGGCATTATTTCTGGAATTAAAAGACTGGCTGCAGAGGGCAAGCCTATTAATTTGGCTATTTCATTGCATGCTGTACGCAGTGATCTGCGCTTAAAGCTGATGCCTGTGGAAAAGGGCTTTCCTTTCCAAGATGTTATTAGTGCTGCAGAAGCATATAGTCAAGCTGGGGGGCGTCAGGTTACGTACGAGTATATACTCTTAAAGCATCAAAATGACAGTCCTCAGGATGCTGAGTTGCTGAGTAATTTTCTGCGCTATAAGCATGCTACGGTTAATCTGATTCCGGCAAATCCTGTGCCGGAGCAGGGCTTTGACCGTCCGTCTAAGCAGACTGTAGAGCGCTTTTTGCAGGTTTTGCAGAAGCATCGCATAAACGCAACTGTGCGTAAGGAAATGGGAAAGGATATTGATGCAGCCTGCGGTCAGCTGCGGGCTAAGTTTGCTAAGGAACAGGGGAGCAAATAAATGCATGTAGTAAGTAAAACCCATGTTGGTTTAGTTAGAGAAAATAACGAGGACGCCCTGTTGGTCAGGGAACCATATCTTTTTGCCGTTGCTGATGGTATGGGTGGTTATGCAGCAGGTGAGATTGCAAGCCGTTCTACAATTAAGGCTTTTGCAGCTGCTACTCATGGTCTGCGTCATGAGCAAGGCGAGAATATTGGAGAAGTTATGTTGGAAGCCTTTAACAGAGCCAACACTCATGTTCATAAAATGTCCTTGAACAACAGTAATTACAATGGTATGGGTACAACTATGACAGCATTGTATTTACCAGGGAACAATATTGGTTATTGCTGTCATATTGGAGACAGCAGAATGTATCGCTTCCGCGATGGTAAGCTGGAGCAGCTGACTCATGATCATACCTATGTAGCATCACTGTTAGCTGAAGGTAAAATTTCTGAGGAAGAAGCTATGGTACATCCAAAACGTCATATGTTGCTTCAGGCAGTTGGCGTAGAGGATGAAATAAAGGCTGATTTATTAAAAATTGATGTTAAAGAAGGAGACCGCATTCTGCTGTGCAGTGATGGTCTTACTGATATGCTGAGAGATGAGGAAATAACAGAGCTAATTGCCTTGGCTGATTTGGAGGAGGCAGGACAGCAGCTTTTGGAAAAGGCGCTGGATAATGGCGGTCGTGATAATGTTTCCTTGATTCTTATTGAAATAAGTCAGTCAGGGGAGGAACGCTTGAATGGATAATAATACCAAGACCATATTGAACGGTCGCTATAAAATAATCCGTCCCATTGGTTATGGTGGCATGGCTGAGGTATTTTTAGCTCATGATGAGCTGCTTGATCGCAATGTGGCTGTAAAAATGCTGCGAGACCAATTCCTGGCAGATAAAGAATTGTTAGAGCAGTTCCGCAGAGAGGCGAAATCCGCTGCACGTCTTGTACATCCTTATATTATTAATATATATGATGTAATATCGGATGAAACTGGACAGTATATTGTTATGGAATATGTTGACGGTGTTACTCTTAAAGAATATATGAAGGAGCATCGTCTGCCTCTGAGCTTTGTGCTGGAGATAGCGGTACGTTTGGCTGATGCTCTGCAGCATGCTCATCGTCATAATATTATTCACTGTGATATTAAGCCGCAGAATATTTTATTAGATAAAAATCTAAATCCCAAGATTGCCGATTTTGGTATTGCCAAGATGGTTTCTAACCAGACAATGGTATACACAAAAGAGGTTATGGGCTCTGTACACTATATTTCACCTGAGCAGGCTAGTGGTGGAAAAATAACGGCCTGCAGTGATGTTTATTCATTAGGTGTAGTAATTTTTGAAATGCTGACAGGTCAAGTTCCATATACAGGTGGAACTGCAGTGTCTGTTGCTATGATGCATGTGGAGCGTCAGGTTCCAAGATTAAGTGATTATCTTGAAGATGTTCCTGAAGGAATGCAGGATATTATTGACAGAACCATGGCAAAGCGCTGTGAGGAACGTTATGCTACTGCAGGTGACTTGCGTCGTGACCTGATGAAGCTTAAGATGCGTCTATTTCCATTTAGCAGCGAGGATTATAAGCATGAGCTTAGTGAAACAATTACAGTTCCTGTAGTTAGCACTAGAGATGATGATAATGATGCTACTATGATTATGAATCCTGTACGTTCCGGTGCTTTAGAAAAGACTGGTGAGACTTCTGTTCAGGCTGACGAGCAAGAAACTATATCTAATCCTAAGGCTGGTGAAAATATGTCCAGAGTAAAACGAAAGTGGAACTTTACTAATATTCTTATTTTGATTACTGTTGCAGTAGTTTTGATTTCCGGAATAGCACACTTCATATTCGGAAGAACTAGAGAAGTAGTAGAGGTTCCTAATGTTTTGAATATGACGGTAGTTGAGGCTCAGCGTGCTCTTGAGGAACGCGATTTCAAAGTTGAGCTGAACGAGGAATATGGCGATAGTAAATCTAAGCCAGGAACTGTTATGGAGCAGTCTCCCAAGGCTGGTGAAAAGCGCAAAGAAGGCAGTCTTATTATTCTGACCATCAGCCGTGGTGCTGAGCTGAAAGCTATACCTGATTTGACAAATATGTCTCTTCATAAGGCAGAGCAGTTGCTTATAGACGATGGCTTTACTGTGGGTAAGATTACTAAGAAATATGATAAGGCCTATAAAATCGGCTCAGTTATCAGTACATCTCCTAAGGCTCTGGATAAAGCTCCCAAGGGAAGTCCCGTTGATATTCTCCTGAATGAGGGAGATAAGGAAATACCTAATCTTGTTGGCAAAAAGCTTAAAGAGGCAGAAAAGCTTCTCAAGGAGGCTGACCTTCGTGTTGGCGAAATCAAGACCATAAGCGACAGCAGTGTTCCTAAGGATACTGTTATGGCAACTACTCCTAATGCAGGAATAAAGCTGGCAAAAGGAGATCCTGTAGTTATTACTGTTTCTGATGGCGGTGTGAGAGCAAGCGAATATATTGATTTCGTGGTGCCTGGTTCCAGCTCTGAAAAGTATAAGGTGAAGCTGGTACTGATTGATAATAATGGTAAAGAAACTCTTTACAGCGGCAGCCAGCGTGGCGGCGTACGTATTCGTCAAAAGGTTGAATACTTAGGAAAGGCTAAAGTTCAATTTATTGTTGATGATACAGTTGTTCAGGAGAAAAATTTGTGAGCAAGGAAAATCAATTACAAGGTAGAGTATTAAAAAATTATAACGGTTATTACTATGTTAATGTTGCAGAGATAGGTGAAGCAGAACAAATATATACCTGTAAGGTAAAAGGTAAAATGAAGCAGAACCGTTTTTCTCTGGCAACTGGAGATATGGTAAGCTTTGAGGCTAATGGCAGCGAGGGAATGATTTTATCCGTGCTGCCGCGTAAAAACTTTTTGCTGCGTCCAACGATGGCGAATCTTGACTTGTTTGTTGTTACCTTTGCCTGTGCTACTCCTGACTTCAGCTTTTTAATTGCTGATAAGCTCCTTGCTTTGGCGGAGCTTGCTAAAATTCCGGCAATTATGGTTTTGAACAAGGTTGATTTGGCGGAAGCTGGCTTGGTAGATAAAATCAAGAGAATTTATGAGCCCTTGGGTTACGAGGTGTATCCTATTTCTGCTGTAAGCGGAGAAGGCGTAGAGCCTTTGCGTGAACGCTTACGCGGAAAGATATGCGCCTTTGGCGGCCCTTCCGGCGTAGGCAAATCTTCTACCATTAATGCTATTGACAGTAATGTTACATTGCGTACTGGCCAGGTAAGCGAAAAAATTGGCAGAGGCAAGCATACTACTCGCTATGCGGAGCTGTTGCCTTTTGATGAAGGGTATATTGCAGATACTCCGGGCTTTGGCAATTTGCTTTTAGACGGCATGCTGGAGGAAAATTTTGAGCCTGCATTCCGTGAGTTTGCCAAATATGAACAGGGTTGTAAGTTTTGTCCCTGTACTCATACTCATGAGCCAGTCTGCGGCATCAAGGAAGCTGTTGCTGATGGCAGCATAGCGGCTAGTCGTTATGATTCCTATGTAACTATATTAAAAGAACTTAAAGAATTACAGGAGAAAGAGGGAAGAAAATGAAAACTTTAGTTGCACCATCTATTTTATCTGCTGATTTTTCTATTTTAGGTGATGAGATTAAAAAGATTGAGGCTGCAGGTGCAGATTGGGTTCATATTGATGTTATGGACGGATGCTTTGTGCCTAATCTTACCTTTGGCGCTCCCGTTGTTAAAACTGTGCGCAAGGTCACCAAAATGTTCTTCGACTGCCATTTGATGGTTAATGACCCTGAAAAATATATTGCAGACTTTAAGGCTGCAGGTGCAGATCAAATTGTTGTACACGTCGAAGCAACCAAACATCTGCATCGTTGTGTACAGCAAATCCATGCAGAGGGAATGAAGGCTGGTGTTGCTTTGAATCCTGGCACTTCTTTGACCGCTATTGAAGAAATTCTTCCTTATGTAGATATGGTTCTGCTGATGTCAGTAAATCCGGGCTTTGGTGGTCAATCCTTTATTGATGTTACCTCTAAAATCAGACGCCTGCGTGCTATGATTGACGAGGCAGGTCTTAATGTTGACATTCAGGTTGACGGTGGCATTAACGACAAAACCTCCAAGCTGGTACGTGAGGCTGGCGCTAATGTGCTTGTTGCTGGCTCTTATGTATATGGCGCTGCTGATGTAGCTGCTGCTATTGCAAATTTGAAGGCTTAATATAGTACTGTAAATTACCGCTGGTGCTGAGCATCGGCGGTAATTTTGTTAGTAATTGCAGAGTTTATGTCAGCAATTATAATTGCACTGAGTGTAAAAGAGTGAATAGATTATAAAAAAATACGAAAAATTTAGCACGTAAGAATCTCCTTTGAAGGATAGCTTTCAGCAAAGCTGACTGAAAGGTGAAGTTATAGCGCACACAGGTGAAACCAGTATGGGTGTTCACACTTATTTTGATTGACAAATAGAGTGTACAAGTTTAAACTATAAGTAACTTCATAAGGTAACCTTTGGGGCGAGGTGCAATTCCTCAACCGGCGGTAAAGTCCGCGAGCCGTTTAGGCATGATACGGTGCAATTCCGTAACCGACAGTATAGTCTGGATGAGAAAAGGTGGCTGGACAGTAATTATGCTTATTAACCACGCGCAAACTCAAAGGTTGTGCGTGGTTTTTCTTATGCTGACGGTCATAAAATTGAGGTGAGATTTAGTTGAACGACGAAATTTATATGCGCAGAGCCTTGGAGTTGGCCATAATGGCAGAAGGCGATACTAGCCCAAATCCAATGGTTGGTTGCGTAATTGTTGATGAGGACGGCGAAATAGTCGGCGAAGGCTATCATCATAGAGCAGGCGAGCCTCATGCTGAGGTCAATGCTTTGGCAGAGGCCAAGGAAAATGCAAGAGGTGCTACGGCGTACGTAACACTGGAGCCATGCTCTCATTATGGACGTACAGGGCCATGCTGTGTAGCATTAGCTAAAGCAGGCATTAAGCGTGTTGTTGTAGCATGCTTGGATCCTAATCCTATGGTAGCAGGTCAGGGAATTGAATATCTGCGTCTGCAGAATATTGAGGTAGAAGTAGGCGTATGTGAAGAAGAAGCAAAGCGACTTAATGAACGCTTCTTTACCTGGATTACTCAGGGAAGACCTTTCATTACCTTGAAATATGCTATGACCTTAGATGGTAAAATTGCTTCGTATATTGGTGACAGCAAATGGATAACAGGAGAAGAAGCCAGGACCTTTGCACATAGGCTGCGTAAGCAGCACGATGCTATACTGGTTGGTATTGGAACAATTTTAGAGGACGATTCCGAACTGACAACGCGTATGGTCAAGGGAAAAAATCCTGTAAGAATTGTTTTGGATACTCATTTAAAAATATCACTGATGGCTACGGTTCTTAATCCTGCTGCTGATACTATTATCGTAACAAGCCTTGACTCCGATGCCGTGAAGGGAGAGGCAATTGCTAGCCTTCCCAATGTGGAGCTGATTCGTTTGCCGCTGTTTGACGAAAAAATACCTCTGCCGCTTTTGATAGAGGAACTGGCAAAGCGTAATATTACCAGCCTTTTAGTGGAAGGCGGCAGTGAGGTTTTGGGAAGCTTTAAGGACATGGAGCTGGCAGACAGAGTTTATGCCTTTATAGCACCTAAAATTGTAGGCGGCAGCGGTGCTGTTACTCCTATTGGCGGCGAGGGCAGCGACCTTATTAGTGAAGGCTGGCAGCTGGAGCAGGTAGAGTACAAGCTGTTGGGGCAGGATCTGATGATTACAGGACTTGTGCCTCAGTCAGAATGATGTCATTTTCAGCGAGCAAGCTGAAGAAGGAGAAGATACGTGTTTACAGGTTTAGTGGCTGAGCTGGGAACAGTGGAAAAGCTGGCCCGTCAGGGTGAGTCCTACCATTTGACAGTTGCAGCCAAAAAAGTAATGAACAATTTGAAGATTGGCGACAGTGTGGCAGTTAATGGTGCTTGCCTAACTGTGGTACATATGGATGATAACGCTTTTACTGCTGATGTAATGCCTGAAACTGTGCGCCTGACCAATATAGGCAGTCTTCACGCAGGTGACAGAGTAAACCTGGAGCGTACCCTCAGGCTTTGCGATGGTCTTGATGGTCATATAGTCAGCGGTCACGTTGAGGGTTTGGGTACTATAGTAAGTCAGCGACCGGAAGGGATTGCTGTTGTGGTAAGCTTTACGGCAGAAAGCAGGCTGCTGAAATACATTCTGCCCAAGGGCAGTATTGCCATTGACGGTATCAGTTTAACCGTAACAGAGGTTACAGAAACTGGGTTTTCTGTTTCCCTTATACCTCATACTGCTAAGGAAACTACCTTAGGATTTAAGACAGTGGGCGATAAGGTCAATTTAGAAACAGATATTATTGGCAAATATGTAGAGCGTATGCTTGGCTTTAATGCACCCAAAGAGCAGGAGCACGGAGAAACTCTAGATATGAACATGCTTATGAAAAATGGATTTATTTGAGGTAAGAAAAATGGAAAATTTTAAGTATAACACTATTGATGAAGCCATTGCGGCAATTAAAGCTGGAAAAATGGTTCTCGTTACTGATGATGAGGATAGAGAAAACGAAGGCGATCTGATTATGGCTGCTGAGCTGTGTACCCCTGAGGCTATTAATTTTATGGCTAAAGAGGCACGTGGTCTGATTTGCATGCCTGCTTCCGGTGAGATTATGGATAAGCTGCAGTTTGGTGCTATGGTTAGCAAAAATACTGATAACCATGAAACTGCTTTTTCCGTATCTATAGACCATATTGATACTACTACAGGTATTTCTGCTTATGAACGTGCCTACACTATGAAAAAATGCGCTGAAGAAGGCGCACAGCCTGGTGATTTCCGTCGCCCTGGCCATGTATTTCCTTTACGTGCACGCGAAGGCGGTGTGTTAGTACGTACAGGTCATACTGAAGCAACTGTAGATCTGTGCAGATTGGCTGGACTTAAGCCTGTGGGCATCTGCGTTGAGATTATGAATGATGACGGCCATATGGCTCGTACTCCGGATCTTATAGATTTTGCGAAAAAGCATGATCTTGTTTTTATTACTGTTGCTGATTTAGTTGCTTATCGTAAAAATCACGAAAAAATGGTACATAGAGTTTCTGAAGCTGCTCTGCCTACTAAATACGGCAACTTCCGTATCATTGCCTACGAAAACGACCTGGATAATCTGTGCCATGTTGCTATTGTTAAGGGTGATGTAGAAGGTAAAGAAAATGTACTGGTACGCGTACATAGTGAATGTCTTACTGGTGATGCTTTTGGCAGTCTGCGCTGCGACTGTGGTGACCAGCTGGCAACTGCACTGCGTATGATTGAAAAGGAAGGCTGCGGCGCTGTTGTGTATATGCGTCAAGAGGGTCGTGGCATTGGTCTTGCAAACAAGGTTCGTGCATATGCTCTGCAGGATCAGGGCCTTGACACTGTAGAGGCTAATGTCCGCCTTGGCTTTGCTCCTGACTTACGTGACTATGGCTTAGGTGCACAAATTTTGTCTGACTTAGGCTTGTCCAGCATTCGTCTGATTACTAATAATCCAGCAAAGCGTATTGGCTTGTCTGGCTATGGAATTACTATTACTGATAGAGTACCTATTGTAATGGAAGCTAATGAGTATAACGAGTTCTACCTTGATACTAAGGAAGAAAAAATGGGTCATAAGCTGCATGACTGCAGCTGTGGCTGCTGCAAATAAGCACAGCCTATTCTGCAGTTACTGAACAGAGTCTGCGATTATATTGATGGATTATTAAGGTTAAATTTAATACAAAAGTTCTCCTTTTTAGGGGAGCTGGCAACGCCGTAAGGTGTTGATTGAGATGCTATAGGAGGAATAATAATGAACGTTTTAGAAGGTAAGTTAACTGCCAAAGATATGAAGGTTGCTATCGTTGTAGCACGTTTTAATGAGTTTATCACCAGCAAGCTTTTGAGCGGTGCTGTGGACTGTCTGGTTCGCCATGAGGCTAAGGACGAGGATATTACTGTAGCATGGGTCCCTGGTGCCTTTGAAATTCCTATGGCTTGCAAAAAGCTGGCTGAAAGCGGCAAATATGATGCTATTATCGCTTTAGGTGCTGTTATTCGTGGTGCAACTCCGCACTTTGATTACGTTTGTGCAGAAGCTTCCAAAGGTATTGCCCAAGTTAGCATGCAAACCGGTGTGCCTGTAGCATTCGGTGTATTAACTACAGAAAACATTCAACAGGCTATTGAGCGTGCTGGTACTAAGGCTGGCAACAAGGGTGTTGACTGCGCTATGTCTGCAATGGAAATGGTAAACCTGTTCAAGGCTATGTAATAAAAACGGCGGCTGCTTGCGAGAGAAGGCGGCCGCTTTTTATTATGCTCTTAATTTTAAGTATTTCTTATAAAAATAACTTACAATTCATAAGCTTGTTAGCTAGTTAATTTTGTGAGTTATTGTTCACCATTCTTTCATTGCTTTTTACTGGGAATTGCTATATAATAAACTGCAGGAGAGCCTGTGCAGTTTGGTTCCCTATGCAGTAAAAAATTACAAGCCCGCTAGCAGTTAGTGGGCTTGTTTTTGTAAGTAAGCAGTATATTGTGTAGGTTAAGAAGTAAAGCTGAGTAATACTTGGTGTTTTAAGAAGTAAAATTTGTAAAAAAGAGGTAAGATAAAATGGAAGATATTTTGACAAAAGCAACAGTGGATGGTGTACGTATTTACGCTTTGCGTACTACCAATCTTGTTCGTGAGGCAGCTAAACAGCATGGTTGTTCCCATTTAGCAAGTGCTGCACTTGGCAGAGCTATGAATGGTGCTTTACTGTTAGCAGCTATGATGAAGGATAACGAACGTATTTCTCTGCGTCTGAAAGGTGACGGACCTTTAGGTGAGGTTGTGGCTGATGCAGAGGGTGCGCATGTACGTGGTTATGTAGAAAATCCTGATGCGTTTATGCCCTTAAAAGATGGCAAGCTGGATGTTGGCGGCGGTATTGGCGAAGGCAATATTATTGTTACCCGTTACCTGCAGAATGCAGAGCCTTTTACTGGCTATTGCGAGTTAGCTGACGGAGAAATTGCTACAGATTTAACTAAATATCTATATGTTTCCGAGCAGACTCCTTCCAGCGTAGGCTTGGGCGTACTTGTTGACAAGGACGGCGAGGTTACAGCTGCAGGTGGTTACTTTATTCAGGCTATGCCTGGCTGTACTGATGAGGTGCTGGAGCAGCTGGAAAAAAATATCAATAGAATGCCCTATGTAACTCAGCTGCTTGAGATTGGCTACTCTCCCGAAAAAATCATTGGCATTATTGGTCGTGATTTAGATGTTGACTATAAGGAAAGCCTTCCAGTAGAATTTAAATGTCGCTGCAGTCGTGAACGCATATTAGATGCTCTGGCTAGCCTTGATGCTCATTCTTTGGAAGAAATGAGTCATGATGAGATTACAGAGGCACACTGCCAGTTCTGCAACACTACCTATAAAATTACTGCAGATGAGATTAAAGAGCTGTTAAAAAACAAACAAGAAAACGAATAAACAAACATTTCTTGACATTAAGAACTTTTGTTTGTATAATATTGGCAAGAAGCTAAATGAAAGGTCAGGAGGACTTGGCAATGGATGCAGATAAACAAAAAGCATTAGATATGGCAATGCGCCAAATAGAAAAAGATTTTGGTAAAGGCAGCATTATGAAGCTTGGCGAAGCCAGCGCAAAAATGAATATCGAGGTAATTCCTACCGGAGCATTGTCTCTTGATATTGCTTTAGGTGTAGGCGGTATTCCCCGTGGACGTGTAATTGAGATTTATGGCCCTGAATCTTCTGGTAAAACTACTGTTGCACTGCATATGATTGCAGAGGCACAGAAAATGGGTGGCTATGCAGCATTTATCGATGCGGAGCACGCCTTGGATCCCGAATACGCACGTAAATTGGGTGTAGATATTGATAACCTGCTAATTTCTCAACCGGATAACGGTGAACAGGCTTTAGAAATAGCTGATGCACTTGTTCGTAGTGGTGCTATCGACATTATCGTTATCGACTCTGTAGCAGCTCTTGTTCCTCGTGCTGAAATTGAAGGCGAGATGGGTGATTCTCATGTAGGTTTGCAGGCTCGCCTTATGAGTCAGGCTCTACGCAAGCTGACAGGTATTATCTCCAGATCCAGATGTGCAACCATCTTTATCAACCAGATTCGCGAAAAGGTTGGCGTCATGTTCGGTAATCCCGAAACTACCACTGGTGGTCGTGCATTAAAGTTCTATTCTACTATTCGCTTAGAGGTTCGTCGTGCTGATACATTAAAGAACGGCAACGATATGATTGGTAACCGTACTCGTGTGAAAGTCGTTAAAAATAAGGTTGCTCCTCCATTTAAGCAGGCAGAGTTTGACATTATGTATGGTCAAGGTATCTCTCACGAGGGTTGCTTAGTAGATTTAGGTGCAGAATTAGACATTATTAATAAGAGCGGTGCATGGTATTCCTATGGTGACGTTCGTCTTGGTCAAGGTAAAGAGAAGGTTAAGGATTTCCTCCGCGAAAATCCCGAGGTTGCCAAGGAAATTGAAGCTAAAATTCGCGCTATGACTGTTTCCAAGCAAGCTGATAATGTTGAGGCAGCAGCAGCTCCTATGGCAGATGATTTCGACAATCCTATTTTTAGAGATGAGGAATAATAAGCTGATTGCGCTTAGATTAAATTGAAATAATAAAGTGACAGTCGTGTTGGTATTAATGCTGACACGGCTGTTCTTTATAGTATGAGGAATTGAAACATCGTGGAAAAGGATATGCTTGAGGATAAGGTAGAAAATATTACAAAGCCTAAAATAGCAACCTTGCAGGAGCTTATAGACAATATAGAAGCAAAGAAAAAAAGTCCAAAAGTAAAATCAGCTAATTTAACAAGCAAGGATATAACTTATGATGCTGTTGCTGCCATTAAGGATTGTGATGACAATTATGATAATGATTTAACGAGTGACAATGCTGACGTTTTATCTGAAGCTGCGCTGCACAAAGTGCATAAGGCAGTAAATGGGAGTCCCAAGGGTAAAAGCAAGAAGCTTCAGGATACAGAAGCACGATTTAGAACAGCTGATCAGGTCTATAATTATGCCTTGTCATTATTAACTTATAGGGATTACAGCAAAGCAGAAATGCTGTCTAAGCTCATTAAAAAGGGTAGCTCAGAGGATTTTTCCCGTTTGGCTGTTGCCAAGCTGCTGGAGTATAATTTTCTTAATGAAGAACGCTATGCCTTTAGGGTATACGAAATGTGGCTGGAAAAGCGTATATACGGACGAGCGCATTTGCAGGCTGAGCTGAAAAAACGCAATATAGAGACAGATGCTATAGCTAAAGTTATGGAAGCCTTTACGTTCGATGTTGAAGCAGCAAGGGCAGAGAATGCCGCAGAGGTATTTATGCAGCAAAATAGAAAAAAGCTTCAAGAGCTAAAGCAGTTAGATAATGAAGAAAATGATTCCTATGAAGAATGCATTAGTAGACTGCAAAGTAAAACCCATTTTAAGGCTGGTAAATTTTCAAGTAAGTCTGCTAAGCGATATGCAGCAAGGCAAAAATTGCAGGCAGCAGCTGGTCGGTTTATGGCAAGCCGAGGATTCTCGGCCAGATATATGCACATTCTGTTGAATAAACTTTACTGTGATAACGATATGTAGTGTTTAGCTTGACAATTTTGTAAATTTTATTTAAAATGTATTTATCCAATCGTGTTAATATCACTTATTTTCACGGGATAACATTTATTGGTTATCTTATTTTTGCCCTTTTTCAGAATTTCATAATACATTAATTGCGTTATAGATTAATAGATTAAAGATTCAATGGAATAAGGACATTTATAGCAGACGTATCATACGCCTGCTATTGCTATGCGAAAAAACTTTGAAAAAATACTAACCCAGGAGGTGAGGACTATTTTAGAAATTATTGGAACTGCTGTTGTTATGGGCCTTGTAGGCGGTGGCGTAGGTTATTTGGTACGCAAAAACGTTGCTGAAAATAAAATTGCTACTGCAGAGGAACAGGCTATCCGTATTGTAGAGGATGCTAAACAGACAGGTGAAGCAAAACGTAAAGAAGCTATGATGGAGGCGAAAGAAGAAATCCATCGTATGCGTTCTGAGATGGAGCGTGAAAATAAAGATCGTCGCAATGATTTACAGCGTCAGGAACGCCGTTTGCAGCAAAAGGAAGAAAACCTAGACCGCAAGCTGGAGTCCTACGAGCGTAAAGAAGAAAAGCTGGCGTCCAAGGAGCAGCGCTTAAACGCTACTCAGGAGAAGGCTGATGCGTTGTTGAAGAAGCAACAGGCAGAGCTGGAGCGTCTGTCTGGCTTGACCAGCGAGGAAGCTAAGCAGGAGCTGCTGCAGTCCCTAGAGGACGAGGTTAAGCATGAATCTGCTATGCTGATTAAGGATTTAGAGCAGCAAGCAAAGGACGAAGCTGATAAAAAAGCCCGCGAGATTATCTCCTTAGCAATTCAACGCTGTGCTGCTGACCATGTAGCAGAGACTACTGTTTCTGTTGTTGGTCTGCCTAATGATGAGATGAAGGGTCGTATCATTGGTCGCGAGGGTCGTAATATTCGTACTTTAGAAACCCTGACAGGTATCGACCTGATTATTGACGATACTCCGGAAGCAGTAATTATTTCCGGCTTTGATCCTGTACGTCGTGAGGTTGCGCGTATCGCCTTGGAGAAGCTGATTAATGATGGTCGCATCCATCCGTCCCGCATTGAGGAAATGGTGGAGAAGGCGCAAAAAGAGGTTGAACAGAAGATTAAAGAGGCTGGTGAGCAGGCAACCTTCGCTGTAGGCGTACATGGTCTGCATCCTGAGCTGATTAAGCTTTTGGGAAGACTTAGATATCGTACCAGCTATGGCCAGAATGTTTTGAATCATTCTGTTGAAGTAGCAAATCTGGCAGGTGTTATGGCATCTGAGCTTGGCGTGGACGTAGTTCTCGCTAAACGTGCTGGTTTGCTCCATGATATCGGCAAGGCTATTGACCACGAGATGGAAGGCTCTCATATTGAGATTGGCGGTGAAATTGCTAAAAAATTCCGCGAATCCGAGCTTGTTATTAATGCTATTATGGCCCATCATGGCGACTGTGAGCCTAAGAGCGTTGAAGCAGTATTAGTTGCAGCTGGTGATGCTGTATCTGCAGCACGTCCTGGCGCTAGACGCGAAACCCTTGAAAGCTATCTGAAGCGTTTAACTCGATTGGAAGAGATTTCTGAATCTTTCGAGGGTGTAGATAAGTGCTATGCTGTACAAGCTGGTCGCGAAATTCGCATTATGGTTAAACCTGATGTGATTGACGATGCTTCTGCAGTACTTTTAGCGCGTGATATTTCTAAGAAGATTGAAGCTGAAATGGAATATCCTGGCCAAATCAAGGTCGTTATTATTCGTGAAACTCGTGCTGTTGACTATGCAAAATAATGTCTCTGCTGAGCATTGTCTAGTTTGCTAGTCCTTTTTAGCAGATAACCTACATACTTAAAATAAAAATGGACTCATTCTAAGAAGGATGAGTCCATTTTATTTATCTGTACACATATTAAGAGTAGATAAATACAGTTAGAATTAATTATCTGTTTATATTGAATATAACAAAATGTAAATTGCATAAACCCGCTATTAGAGGGGATTTATGGCATTCTTCTTTTTGTTGCTGAAGTATAACAATCCATCATAAAAAATATTTAATATGAAGTTGAAAAAATATAGTCATCTAGTAAAAAGTCAAGATTTTTTTAGTAAATAGCAGTAATTATGAAAAATATTTCAAGATTTTAATACTGCACCTTGTGAATAGTGTCAAATTATGCTAAAATTAGTATATCATAAATGGCAGATATGCTCTGCAAATTAAGATAATAGAGAGGTATAGTGTTATGAGCGAAATCCAACCTGTTGAAATCAACAAGCAAGATTTGTACCAAGTAGGCTTCAAAATCAAAATGATGAGAATGCAAAAGAGTATTACTCAAACTGATTTAGCAGAAGCTATGGAAATTTCTAAAGCTCATCTCAGCAATATCGAGACGGGAAAGACTGTTGTTACCTTAGAAAATCTTTTTAAAGTTCAAAAGATTTTGGACTGCCGCATGCGTGATTTCTTCGAAGAAAAACACGAGGAACCCAAGGAACAAATTACCTTGGAGGATGTGGTAAAGGTACTGCGCTTGATGAAGGGGAAAGACATCGAGGGCTTTTAATTAGCAAGGCATGGAGACAGAAGAACGATAATTTATCGGTGCTTCTGTCTTTTTTGTATCCGAATTTGCATTTTTGTCATTATTTTATGATATAATATTAAGTATATGAATTTCAGGAGGTTTGTTATGAGAATAGATGGTGCTGGTGCTTGCTTCGATAACCGAATTTACGAGGTTGATTTGGAGATTGCATGGAATCTTGTGAAGCTTTGCATTAATGAAATGGGCGTTACTGTGGATAACGAGGATTTTTCTAGACATTTGATTAATTTCCATAATAAGAATAAAATTATGCAGGTTGCATTGCAAAAGATTGATGACGAAAGTGTGCAGCTTATTTTTGATTCAACTGGTCACCGCCTGCAGATCTATAGCTGGAAACGCGAAGATAAAGAAGTTAATCAGTTCTATGAGCTTTTCGAGAAAAAGCTTTGTGAATTTAAAGCCTTTATTTTATGTCCGGAGTGCACTGCTAAGGTGAGCTCTTTGGCTAAGTTTTGCCCAGAGTGTGGAGCAAAGCTGAAATAATTTTACATAACAAAGCCTCCTGTATTAGTTTACAGGAGGCTTCTTAAAAGATATTTTTGTTAGCAGCTTGTAGGGGCCTGTTTTAAAGCATAAAAAAAAACCAAACACTTTTCAGCATTTGGTTTCTTCTTAAATCCAACAGATTAGATTGCGCGGTTAACTTTACCGGAACGCAGGCAGCGGGTGCAAACGTTTACGCGTTTTACAGAACCGTCAACGACTGCTCTTACTTGTTGAATATTGGGTTTCCAAGCACGTTTGGTGTGTCTATTGGAGTGGCTGACGTTGTTACCAGCTTGCTTACCTTTACCACAGATTTCGCAGATGAATGCCATTATTTCCCACCTCCTTGAACGTAATAAGGCATAAGGCTCATTCAAATTTAACAAAAGTATCATACCATAAACAGACTAGAAAAGCAAGTATATTTTGAGGTTTTATATGTGGTGGAAGAATTTAGTTACTGAATTAAAAGGAATTGGCCCCAAAAAGGCGGCTTATTTAGCTAATTTACAGATTTATACCATAGGTGATTTATTAGAATATTATCCGAGACAGGGAGCCTATGTGGACTATTCTCATTTGAAGCAAATACAAGAGCTTTCTACAGATGGAACAAGACAAATTTTTAAGGCCTATGTCTATCGTGTAAGGGATGGAATGGGCAGCCATGGAAGGCGCTACACAGCTGTTACAGTACGCGACGAAAGTGGTTACGCTACAGTATATTTCTTTATGGGACAGCGCTACAGTGCCAAAAAGCTTCGTCCGGATACACAGGTACTTATTACTGGCAAGGTCAAGCCAGGTCGTACTTCAAAGGTTGTAGGGGAGGCTACAGTTCAAGAGATAAAGGACGAAGAGGCTAAGACCCCTGGTATTTTACCTGTGTATGCTCTTTCCGGAAGCTTGACACAGAATAATATGCGTCAGTGGGTCAAGGTAGCTTTATCTTATGCTGAAAAGGAGCTGCCTGAGAGTTTACCGGAAAATATTATTCGTAAATGCTCTCTGCCTTCTCGTTTAGAGGCTTTAAAGAATATTCATTTTCCAAAAAGCTGGGAGGCCTTGCAGTATGCCAAAAGACGTTTTGTCTTTGAAGAACTTTTTCTTCTGCAATGCGGACTTTTGTACTATCGTCAGCAGCATCAGGAGGAAAGAGCTGGAATCAAGCATAGTCCTGATGGTAGTCTGCTCCGGGAGGTAATCAGTAATTTGCCTTTTGAGCTTACTTCAGCACAAAAAAATGCTTGGGAAGATATTGCGGGAGATATGGAACAGGACAAGCCAATGCATCGTATTTTGCAGGGTGATGTTGGCAGCGGTAAAACTGTTATTAGTGCCTTAGCGCTGACTAAGGCTAAGGAAAATGGTTTTCAGGGCTGTCTGATGGCACCTACTGAAATATTGGCAGTTCAGCATTATAATACATTGATTGAATATTTGGAGCCCTTTGGCGTTCGTATAGGCCTTTTGACTGGTGGTATGCGTGTCAAGGCTAGACGTAATCTGCTTATGGAATTGGAGCTAGGGATGTTGGATGTAGTTGTTGGTACCCATGCTTTGATTCAGGAGGATGTGCGTTTTAACAATTTGTCAGTTGTTATTACAGACGAACAGCATCGCTTTGGCGTTGAGCAGAGAGCTAAGCTGGCCAATAAATCCTCCTTTGCTCCTGATGTGTTGGTTATGACTGCAACGCCTATTCCTCGTACTCTAGCTCTTACAGTTTATGGTGATCTAGATGTTTCTCAAATGCGAGGAAAGCCCATAGGGCGCAAGCCTGTACAAACGCTATGTTATACAGAAGAACGCCGCCAAGCCGTTTATGAGGGGGTCGTACGACAGGTTCAGGCAGGTCATCAGGTTTATGTTGTATGTCCGTTAATAGAGCAATCTGAAACATTGGAGGTACGTAGTGCTGAAAGCGCCTTTGAAGAGCTTACAAATGGTGTTTTAAAAAATATTCCCTGCGCTCTGCTGCATGGCAAGCTTAAAAGCAGTGAAAAAGACTCTATTATGGAGTCCTTTGCTCAAGGACTAATTAAGGTGCTCGTAAGTACTACGGTTATTGAGGTTGGTGTAAATGTTCCCAATGCTTCATTAATGATAATAGAAAATGCTGAGCGTTTTGGTTTGGCTCAGCTGCATCAGCTAAGAGGACGCGTAGGCAGAGGCAGTGCTCAATCCTACTGCGTACTCATAGCAGGAAATGATAATCCGGAGACTATGGCTCGTCTTCAGGTGCTTCTGGAAAGCGAAGATGGTTTCTATCTGGCCGAGAAGGATTTGGAGCTGCGTGGAGCAGGTCAGCTCTTTGGACTAAGACAGCATGGTTTGCCAGATTTGCACATAGCTGATATAATACGTGATACGGATGTTATCGTTAAAGCACGTAAGCTTGCTATGGAGCAGCTTAAGGTCCAGCGTAACTGGCAGGAGCTGCGTGATCTTGTAGAAATGCAGTTCGGCGAACGCTTCCGTATGATATTTAATACATAAGAGGTTTTTGGAGTGAATGATAAAAAACTATGGTGGCAGGATGTGGACGTTATTACTAAGCTTGTCGCAGCAGTTTTGCTGGTTATGCTTGTAGTAGGCGTTCAACTGCTGGCACCAGATTTCTTTCGTCATACTTTACAGCTTGTTGTTAACGGCAACGTTACTGGCTTGGTGGAGTATTTGCGATCCTTTGGTCCATGGGCTATACTGATAAGCTTTCTCTTGGATGTGCTTATTAACGCAGCCAGTATTTTTCCGTCAATCTTTTTGTCTACTGCAAATGGTTTAATTTTTGGCCTGCCACTTGGAATACTGATTTCCTGGTTGGCTGAAACTGTTGGTGTGGTCATAAGCTTTTATCTGATGCGTTTCTTCTTCCGCAGTACTGCAGAGGCAATTATTGCTAAAAGTGACAGCCTTAAGCATATCGATGAGGTTAGTGGCGAGCATGGTCTGGAATGGATGGCTTTTGCCAGGACTTTGCCATATTTTCCCTCAGGTATTCTGACTGCTATAGGTGCAGTCAGCAGTATTAGTGCTCGTGATTACATAATTGCCAATTTGATAGGCAAGTTTCCTTCTACAGCGCTAGAAGTTGTCATAGGTCACGATATAGTGAATTTTCAAGAGAACAGTATGCGCTTGGCTGTATTGGTAATTATTGTAGGTGTTATCTTTTTTGCATATAAGAAATACAGAAAAAAATAAATCCTGTTTATCGTCTGCTCTTGTTGGCAAACAAGGGTAGGTCGATAGCAGGATTTTCTGTTGCTATAGCAACTTATTGAAGTTGATAGCTGAAAAATGGAAGAGCCCAGGATTTGCAGCATTAATCCTGGGCTCTTTTACTGTGTTGGGGACTTGATTATTTTTCTTTATTGCTCAAAATATGTTCTAGGTTCAAGAATAGAACCGTCATTAAAGGCGATGTAGGTAACCTGTATCCTGCTAGGAAGATGGAACACATCCATTGCCATAAGTTTTTTGTCGTCGGGAAGCAGTCCATTCAAAAGCTTGCTGGTATTTAGATGAACCTCTGCACCAGGTGCAATGGTACCATTGAAATGCTCTGGATAGGAATAAATGCTTTTTCCGTCCTTATCCATAATAGTTACATCATAGTAAATGCGTTTAATCGTCTGAGTAGTCTTGTTTCTGACATTAATGACAGCATTTAAGCGATACTCTCTAATATCATTTACAAGAGCAGAGGTGATACCGAGCTTTTTATCGAGTACCTGCAGTGATTGGTTTAATTTTTCCATAACAGGCTTGTTTTGTGCAGCTAAATGAGCTCGCTTAGCTGCATCTAGTTGGATAATAAGCTCTGCCAGATTTTTGATGCGGGTAATTTTCCAATAACCATCATCCTGCTTGGTCAGCTCAAATTGCAGAAGAAAATCCTTGGTGAGCTTTTTATTGTGAACTGCTGCAGTAAGTACTGCTGTCTCGTCGTCGGCCTGTTCAATATTAAATTTACCAAGTGAAAGCTCCTTCAGTGATACGCGGCGTTCCATGTTGCGCATCATGGCATCGGGCACAGGGTCTACGACCTTTTCCTTATCTTCCTTTTTGTTTTCAACAAGGCGCAGAGCTTCCTGATTCATCAAATCAACAACAGATGGCTTAAGCATATGTAGGATACCTACAGCAAAAGGATTTGAAAGAATATTATCGTTGTTGATTTTGCTTTCTGCCTTAAGAGAATCATCAAAGGCACTATTCATAACAGACTGTACATCAACATAGCGGCTGAATTCCTGACTGTTGTGCTGGCGTATCGCTTCGATAGTTCTATCGACAGCGTAGGCAGGTGTTTTCATAAAATATACAAAATAGAAAACAGCACCCAACAGTGCTGCTGCAATGATTGCACATATTATTTTGCTGTTCTTCATTAACATAGTCATTTCTAAGCCTTCCTCGCTTTTTTATACTCTTAGCTCTATGGTTATATTATATTTTAATCATATTAATGGTAGTTTTCAATAGCTGGTGCTAAAAAAAGTTAACATTTATGTGAACAATATGAGTTTGCAATGGTTAACATAATAAGACTTGCTAGGAATGTACTAAGAATAGTATAATGTTATAATGACTAGAAGTATAGAGTTTTTTAGAAGCTTGTTTTATAGATAACTGGAGGTTTAATTATTATGACCGAAAAAACAAAGACCTATTGTTTAATTAATTATGGATGTCAGATGAATGAATCTGATACTGAGCATTATGCTGGACAGTTAGAGGAACTTGGCTATGAGCCTATTGCTGACTTTCATGATGCTGATGTAATTATCGTCAATACCTGCTGTGTACGTGAAAGTGCAGAAAAGAAAATTGCAGGAAAAATCGGCGAGTTGAAGGCTGTAAAAACCAAAAATCCTGATGTTGTTATCTGCGTTGCTGGCTGCATGGCACAAAAGGATGGTGAAAAGCTGATTAAAAAGCATCCGCAGGTTGATTTGCTTTTAGGTACTGCCTATGTTAATGATTTTAAACAGATATTCTTAGATTATTTGGCAGAAAGCAGAAGTAAAAGGGGTAGAGTATACACTGACCTGACTATTCATCAAAATGAGTTTGAGGGACGTTTAGTACGTCAAAGTCCTTTTTCTGCATGGATTCCCATTATGTATGGATGCAATAATTTCTGCACCTATTGCATTGTTCCCTATGTTCGTGGACGTGAACGCAGCCGCAGTGTAGAAAATATCGTAGCTGAGGTTGAGGCTGCTGTTAAAGAAGGCTATAAGGAGTTTACTCTTCTTGGCCAAAACGTTAACTCTTATGGCAAGGACTTTGGCGAAAAGGAAGCCTTTGCTAAGCTCCTTCGTCGTGTTAACGATATTCCTGGTGTTGAGCGTCTGCACTATATGACAAGTCATCCTAGAGATATGAGTGAAGAGGTTATTAAGGCGGTTGCGGAATGTGAGCATATTTGTGAAAGTTTTCATGTTCCCTTCCAATCAGGCAGTACTGAAATACTGCGCCGTATGAACCGTGGCTATAGCCGTGAAAAATATTTAGAGCTGATTAAGCTTATTCGCAGCTATGTTCCTGATGCTGTTATTACTACTGACATCATTGTAGGTTTCCCTGGTGAAACTGAAGAGGATTTTCAGGATACTCTTGATTTAGTTAAAGAGGTTGGTTTTGATGCTGCCTTTACCTTTATTTATTCCAAGCGCAGTGGTACTCCCGCAGCTAAAATGGATAATCAGGTTCCGCTGCCTGTGAAAAAGGAGCGTCTGAACCGTTTGATGGCATTGCAAAACGAAAATAGCCTGCATTGTCATGAAAAGCTGGTTGGCAAGGTTGTAGAGGTATTGGCTGAAGGTCCCAGCAAGCAGGCAAATGTTTGGGCTGGACGCAGCCGTACCGGAGTATTGGTGCTGTGGCCAGTAGAAGACAAGGAATATAAGGTTGGCGATAAGGTGTATGTACAGATTGATGCTGCACAAACATGGTTAGTGAAAGGTAAGGCGGTTGAGCATGGCTGCTAATGCTGAAAGCTGCACTCCTATGGTGCAGCAATATATGGCTGTCAAACAGGAGCATCAAAATGAGCTGCTGTTTTTCAGGCTGGGCGATTTTTATGAAATGTTTTTTGAGGATGCTATTACTGCATCTCGTGAGCTTAATCTTACACTGACTAAGCGTGCTGGTGGCAGCAAGGGAAGTATTCCCATGTGTGGTGTTCCTTACCATTCTGTAGATGGCTATATTGCTAAGCTTATTAAAAAGGGCTATCGCATAGCTATTTGTGAGCAGGTTG
Organism: uncultured Phascolarctobacterium sp.; assembly: GCA_900547415.1. Taxonomy (GTDB): domain Bacteria; phylum Bacillota; class Negativicutes; order Acidaminococcales; family Acidaminococcaceae; genus Phascolarctobacterium_A. The sequence continues at coordinate 35,166 of URGS01000005.1, forward strand.
AGGACCCTAAGATGGCCAAGGGCATTGTTGAGCGTAAAGTTATCAAGATTATTACTCCAGGTACTGCTTTAAATGAGCAGCTTTTGGAAGATAAGCATAATCGTTATCTTGTGCTGCTGCTTGAGGGCGGTGACGAGCTTTGTTTGGCTGCTGCAGATGTATCTACAGGTGAATGTCAATGGTATATGGCTCATGGTACAGAGCGGATGAACGATGTTTTAGAGCAGCTTTATCGTTTGCAGCCTGCAGAGATAGTGATGGCGCCAGGTCTGGAACAGGAGAATGTACTAAAGGAATGGCTGCGCAGCAGGCTGCCTGAGTGCGCTATTTGTACTTATGCAGAGGAAAATACTGAGGCTGATTATTTTGACAACCATTTTGCTGATGCAGATGTAGAAGATTTAGTCCATCAGACTGTAGAGCTGCTTCTGCGTTATCTGCATGCAACTGTAATGGCTGATTTAAGTCATATTAACCGTTTGCGTGAGATCCTTAAGAACAGCTTTATGAGCCTTGATGTCACTGCTATACGTAATTTGGAGCTGGTGCGTAATATGCAGGATGGCTCCAAGCGCGGGACCCTCCTGGATGTTCTTGATTTTACCAAAACCTCCATGGGAGCTCGTCGTTTGCGCAGCTGGATTGAATGTCCTCTTTTGGACGTAGTACGTATTCGTGAGCGTCAGGAGGCGGTTTCAGAGCTGCTGGAAAATACTTCTTTGCGAGATGCTGTTGCCGAGCAGCTAAAGGCGGTATTTGATTTAGAGCGTATTGTTTCTCGTATTGAAATTGGCAGTGCTAATGCAAGAGACCTTGTTTCCCTGCGTAATTCTTTGGCTGTTTTACCGCAGCTAAAGCAAATATTGAGCGGCTGTCAGTCTGGCAGACTGCAAAGGTTGTGCAGTTTGCTTCATCTCCATGAGGATTTAGTAGAGGTTCTGATGCGTGCCATTGTAGATGAGCCTCCTTTCTCCGTTCGTGAAGGTGGCATGATAAAAACAGGCTACAATAGTGAGCTGGACGAGCTTCATCTGATTGCTAAAGATAATAAGACCTGGATGCAGAACTTTGAACTGAAAATCAAAGAGGAAACTGGTATTAAAACCATGAAGGTTGGCTTTAATAAAGTCTTTGGCTATTATATTGAGGTTTCAAAAGGACAGACCAGCAGTGTGCCTGATTACTTTGTTCGTAAGCAGACTCTGGTTAATGCAGAACGGTACATTGTTCCTGAACTCAAGGAGTTTGAAAATAAAATTCTTAGTGCCAAGGAAAAAATTCAACAGCTTGAATTCTATCTTTTTGATGAACTGCGCAGCCTAATCCGCAGTAAAATTGCAGAAATTCAGGAGACAGCCAGAGCTATTGGTACTATTGATGTGCTTAATGGTCTCGCTTTAGCGGCCTATAAATACAATTACGTGTGTCCGGAGCTGAACAGCAAGGGCGATATTAAGATTGAAGAAGGTCGTCATCCTGTTGTAGAAAGGCTTTTAGAAAAGGAAATATTTGTTCCTAATAATTGCCAGCTTAATAATGATGACGAGCGTATGATGGTTATTACTGGTCCTAATATGGCCGGTAAATCTACATATATGCGTCAGGTAGCGCTTTTAGTGCTGATGACTCAGATGGGCAGCTTTATTCCTGCACGTCAGGCTAATATCTGCCCTGTTGATAAAATATTTACCCGTGTTGGCGCTAGTGATGACTTGGCAACTGGTCAGAGTACGTTTATGGTAGAAATGAATGAGGTTGCTCAGATTCTCCATTCTGCCACTAAAAACAGCTTGATTATATTGGATGAGGTTGGTAGAGGTACCAGCACTTTTGACGGTATGAGCATTGCTCGTGCAGTAATGGAGTATATTCACAGCAAGATTAAGGCAAAAACTTTATTTGCTACTCACTATCATCAGCTTATTGCCCTGGAGCAGGAGCTGAGTGGTGTCAAAAATTATTCTGTAGCTGTTAAGGAACGCGGTAAGGATATTGTTTTCCTGCGTCGAATTGTTCCAGGAGGCACCGACCGCAGCTATGGCGTGCATGTTGCTCGTTTAGCAGGTTTGCCCAAAAAGGTATTGGACAGAGCAGAAGAAATCTTGGCTGAATATGATAATGATAATGGTATGAGCAGTCGTACCGCTGTTGCTGAAGCGCAGCCCCAGATGATGGGTTCTCTGTTTACCAGTGCAATTACAGAACAGCTTTTACATATGGATGTTATGAGCATGACGCCGATTGAGGCAATGAATGCTTTGTATAAGCTTCAGGACGAGGCTAGAAAGGAGAGCGGCAGATGATCAGCGAAGGTCGTGTACAATTACTTGATACAAATACGGCTAACCAGATTGCAGCAGGTGAGGTTGTTGAAAAGCCAGCCTCCGTTGTAAAAGAGCTGGTAGAAAACGCTCTCGATGCAGGCGCAAATAAAGTAGAAGTAACAATTTATGCTGGTGGTACTGAATATATCCGCGTAGTGGATAACGGTATTGGTATGAATGAGGACAATGCACGCTTGGCAGTTCTTCGTCATGCTACCAGTAAGATTCGCAGTGCTGATGATTTGCTGACACTCCATACATTGGGATTCAGAGGCGAAGCTTTGCCAAGTATTGCTTCTGTATCTAAGTTTACCTTGATTACACGTCCTGCAGCAGACGAATTTGCTACATCAATATATATTGACGGCGGCGAAAGCATGGAGGTTTCCTCTGCTGGCGGCAGTGCTGGTACAACAGTTATTGTGGAGCAGCTTTTCTTTAACGTACCTGCCCGCAGAAAATTTCTTAAAACAGTCAGCACAGAGGGACGCTATATCAGCGAGCTTTTGACTAAGCTGGCACTTTCTCGTCCTGATGTGCGTTTCAAGCTTGTCAGCAATGATAAAGAGGTGCTCAGTACCCCTGGTGATGGAGATTTGGCGTCAGCTATTAGGGCACTTTATGGTAAGAATGTTGCTTCTGAACTTTTAAGTGTGGAGCTTTTGGATCCTAAGATTACTATTCAGGGCTTTATTGGCAAACCCACTCTTTTAAAGGGCACTCGTCAGTGGCAGACAATTTTTGTCAACGGTCGCAGTATCAGCAACAAGATGATTGCCAAGGCCATTGACCATGCCTATCAGTCCCAAATTCCCAAGAGTGGTTTTCCCTTTGCAGTGCTTAATGTTATTGTAGATACTGCTTCCATAGATGTTAATGTGCATCCGCAAAAGAGTGAGATTAAGTTCAGCGACGACAGCACTGTTTATAAAGCAATGTATAAAGCATTGACGGACGCTCTTACCAGGCCTATGAGTGCCCATAAAACTCAAATAAGCCTGCTGCCTGATTCTGAGCTTAATGCTTATGTTAAAGAAAAACAAGCAAAACTAGAACAAAAGCTTACTTCAGAGCAGACTGTAAGGCCAATTAGTTCTTCTCAAGTAAGCACTAATAAGGATTTTATCAGCGGAGCACCTGATTATAGACAAATTTTTAAAACTCCTATGGGAGAAATCTTCCGTACTCCTGAACCAGAGGAAGCTGTTGCTGCAGTTAAGCAGGATACTAGTCCTGAAGCTGTTGAACAGCAAGCTGCAGTGCAAACCAGTGTCGATAATTTAGATGCTGTTAAGACTTCTGCTACTGCTGAAAGTGAACCTGTTGTTGCAGTTCAGAGGGAAGCTTTATCAGAAAATATAAAAGCAGATGGTGAAATGGCAGACGCAGAAGAGCTGCTGACAGTACAGGAAGCTCCGAAAATGGCGGAAGATGCACCTGTTGTTGAGCAGCAGACTATGTGGAAGCCCTTTGAAGATTTTGATAATGGCAAACGTGAAACTGTTATGGCTGTTCATGAGGCTAGAAACGAATTTGCTCAGGAGCAGACCAGTGCTGGTGTAGAGCGTGAGACCATAGCCTTTACTGATACAGATAATGTCATGGCAACTATCTGGCCTATTGGTCAGGTGGATAAAACCTTTATTATTGCTCAATCAGAGGATACTCTTTATCTAATAGATCAACATGCGGCTCACGAGCGTATTTTGTACGATAAACTGGTTGCTGCGCGCGATAACATTCCTGCACAACAGCTTTTGATGCCTCTTTATATAGACATGGATGCTGACGATATAGCTCTTGTTTTACAGCATAAGGATGAGTTTATGGCTCTTGGAGTTGAGGCTGATGCTGCAGGTGAGGAGATTCTGAGGATTTCCAGCCTGCCGACTGATATAAAAGCGGAAGATGCAGAGGATTTTATCAAGGAGATTAGCAAAATGCTGCGAGAGCTGCGTTCTGTTTCTGCCAGTGACTTGAGACAGGAGCTGCTGCATATGACTGCCTGCAAGGCTGCTATTAAGGCAGGGCAGCTGCTGAATATGCGTCAGATGCGTCAGCTGATTGTGGATTTGTGCAATACTACTCATCCGTTTACCTGTCCCCATGGACGTCCCTGCATGATTGAGATTGATAGCGATAAGCTTTATAAAATGTTTAAAAGGACTGGCTTTTAATGACTGATAGAAAATTTATTGTGACAGAAGGACGTACAGGTGGTGAGCTGGTTGCTCAGGCTCAAAAGTGGGCTGAGCAGCTTGATGCTGTCTATATGCCACGCTCCCACAGTAAAAGCCTTGATGTTATTTTAGAAGAACAGAATCTTGAGGCCATTCTTATTGCTACTCGTCAAGGACCAAGGCTTTACAGTAGAGCCGGTGAGTTTGCCTATCACCCTGGTATGGCTGTACTGCGTCTGCAGCAGCTTAAGCGTGGTGAGCGTGACCATTTTGTCAGTGCTTTGGCGTTGGAGCCTGGCATGAGCGTATTAGATGGTACCTTGGGCTTAGCCAGCGACGCTGCTATTGCCTCCTACATTGTAGGGGAGCAGGGTGTTGTTGTTGGCACAGAGGCTTCACCACTGCTGCATTTCGTTGTCAGCCGTGGATTACAAACATATGAGTCTGAGGATGATGATTTGACTGGTGCGCTACGACGAATTAAGGCGATTCAGTGTGGTGCAGAGAAATATTTGCGCCAATGTGCTGAAGAGCATAGGTGTTTTGATGTTATATATTTTGACCCAATGTTCAGACGTCCTGTTCAAGGATCTGTTTCAATGGATGCTCTGCGTCCCTTGGCTTACGAGCATCCATTAAGTAGTACAGCTATTCAGCTTGCTTTAGAGCTGGCACCCCGTGTAGTAATCAAAGAACGTAATGAATATGTATTAAGAGAATATGGCTGTCAGGAATTTGTTGGCGGAAAGTACAGCAAGATAAAATTTGGCATTATAAGGAGGTGAGGCAGTGAAGGAAAGAGTAGTAGTTATATTGGGGCCAACAGCCACAGGTAAAAGTCACTGTGCAATTGAGGTTGCTAAACGTTTTAACGGTGAAATCATATCTGGCGATTCCATGCTTGTCTACAAGGAAATGAATATTGGTACAGCTAAGCCTACTGCTGACGAATTGCAGGCTGTTCCTCATCATCTGGTAGATATTCTTCCTCCTGACGCTTCCTTTAATGTTGTGGATTTTGTTGAGCAGGCTAAGGCTTTGATTGCAGACATCAACAGCAGAGGAAAATTGCCTATTATTGCAGGGGGAACAGGACTTTATATTAAAGCTCTTTTAGAGGATTATGCCTTTAACAGCGTAGATGAGGATACGGAGCTGCGCCGTAGTCTGGAGGCTGAAGCCGACACTAATGGGACAGAAGCTCTTCATAAACGGTTGGCTGAGCTTGATCCTGACGCTGCAGAGCGTATTCATCCTAACAATGTACGTCGTGTGGTGCGCGCTCTGGAGTCTGCTTTAAGGGGTGATACAATTAGCCAGCAGGGTGCAGCGGAAAGTCCCTACGATGCTCTTGTTTTTGGCCTTAATATGGAGCGTTCTGCTTTATATGAAAGGATTAACCGACGTGTAGATCTTATGCTGGAAGCTGGCTTGGAGCAGGAGGTTCGCCGCCTTCTGGAGCAGGGCGTTTCGTCTGAATGTCAGTCCATGCAGAGCATTGGCTATCGTCAGATGGTTTGGTATTTAAATGGAAGCATGAGTTATGAGGATGCTGTTGATAAGCTTAAGCAGGCGACTCGCAATTTCGCTAAGCGTCAGGTTACATGGTACAAAAAGATGCCTTATATTAATTGGCTGGAGCTTGAGCCAGAGCCTGACTACACTGATGTAGTGGAGAGAATTTGCGAAAAGCTTGTGCAAAAGTATAAATAAGTTGTATAATATAGGTGTATATATTGGATTGGAGGGGTTATTATGCTTAATGCAGCAAAACCGGCAATGAATTTACAAGATAGCTTTTTGAATCATGTACGCAAAGAGAATTTGAGCGTTATCATTTATTTGATGAACGGATTCCAAATTCGTGGTCTTGTACGTGGTTTTGATAATTTTACAGTTATTATTGAAAATGAAGGCAAACAGCAATTAGTCTACAAGCACGCTATTTCTACTATTTCTCCTGCTACTAACATTACTATTATGCAGCCGGAAAGAAAGGATTAAGCAGGCTTTACAGGAAAAACGGCGCTCAGGCGTTGTTTTTCTTTTTTAGAGAGTAAATATAGGTGTGATGAGCGATGTTTAATTATTTTGCATTATTTATGGAATATTTGACAGTTGAATTGGGCTTGTCACAAAACACTAAAATCGCTTATGAAAGAGATTTGCGTCTGCTGCAGAAATCATTAAGGCTTGCAAGTCAGGAGGAGCTGCTGCTTGTTACTCGCAAAGAGCTTTTGGGATATTTGTCCCAGCTCAAGGCAGAGGGAAAGTCAGCGTCGACCATAGCTCGCAAGCTGGCTTCCATTAAGGCCTTCTATCGTTTTCTGACAGCAGAGCGTTATATTAAGCATGACCCTGCAGAGGTTTTGGAAGCGGCCAACAAGGGCCTGCAGCTTCCTAAGGTGCTTTCGCTTACAGAGGTTGAGTCCTTGCTGGATGAGCCTAATCTAGGTACGTTAGAGGGATATAGAGACAAAACCATGCTGGAAGTTCTTTATGCAACTGGTATGCGTGTATCTGAGCTTATTAGTATTCCTGTAGGCAATGTTGATTTAAAAATGCAATACCTGATTGCTAGAGGCAAGGGTTCAAAGGAGCGTATTATTCCTTTAGGAAGCATTGCTGTAAAATATTTGACGCGTTATTTGGAGGTTGTACGCCCGCAGCTTTTGAAAAATGACACTGATGAGGTCAAGGAGTTGTTTCTGAGTACATGGGGCAGGGCTATGACTAGACAGCGTTTTTTTGAAATTATAGAAGGGTATGGCAAACAGGCAGGCATTACGAAGAAAATTACGCCACATATGCTGCGCCATTCCTTTGCTACCCATATGCTTAATAATGGTACTGATTTACGTGTAGTGCAAGAGCTTTTGGGACACGCTGATATATCTACAACTCAAATCTATACACACATGGATATGGAAAGATTAAGGGAGGTCTATTCTAAGGCTCATCCCCGTGCATAAAAAGGAGAAATTCCATGGCTACAAGAAAACGAAGAAAAAAATCCTCGGGCAATTCTCATATTTTATTGGCTTTGGTTGCAATTATAGCTATTTTGTCCATAATTGGCGGCTTTTTTTACGCTCAGCACAAAAGCAAAAAAGATGTGTTTGTGCCTAAGGATGACGATAAACAGGAGACAACAGTTATTAGTCTGATGGATGAGTCAATAGAGGCACAACGTCTTGTGGATACCATCCTGCTGACTAAAAATAATTGGCAGCTTATAGAAAACAGCAGCGAAGAAAAGAAGATTGCTGTTGAAGGCTCTGCTTCTTCTGTAAAAATCAGCCAGCGTGAGCTTGCTGTTGGCGTGCCTAACACAACAAGCCTTGCAGGTGCTGCAGAATGGTTAAAGCGCAGAGTTGATGATACAAGTCTGGTTTATATTTCCGGCGAGGAAAGCAATTATAAAAAATGGGATGGTTACAAGGTTAAGATTGGTATTGAAGCTAAAGCTGGTGACGGTACCAAAAGCTTTGTAACAGATACCATTACTTTTTTCCACAATAGTAATTTGAATAAAGAGGATAAGGATGTCAAGGACATTCCTAAAACAGATAAGCCCCAGACTAAGAAATATAGTGGCAAGCTGGCCGTAATTATTGATGATTGCGGCTATGATATGAAGAATGTTCGTGCGTTGCTGGATACTAAATTTCCCTTCAGCTATGCTATTTTGCCATTTAAGGATTTTAGCAGCGATGTTTTGGCTATGGTAAATGAACAGGGCAGGGTTCCTATGCTCCATTTACCTATGGAACCTATGGATAAGAGCGCAATGTCTGAAGGCAAAAGTACAGTTCAGGTTTCTATGACTGCAGATCAGCAGCGTGCCTTGGTGCGCAAGGCTGTTAATAGTCTTCCGGGAATCATGGGTGTTAATAATCATCAGGGTTCTAGAGCTACCAGTGATCCTACGACAATGAAGAATGTACTGCGTGAGCTGAAAGGGAACAATCTATTTTTTGTTGACAGCAAGACTACCGGAGCCACTAAGGGCCGTGATATAGCTCGCAGCATGGGAGTTCCAACTGCTCGTAATGATATTTTTCTGGACAACAGCACAAATCCGGAGGAAATCCGTAAGCAAATCTACAAGGCTTTTGAACTGGCTGACAAGAATGGCAGTGCTATTGCTATTTGCCATGCTCGTCCCGGTACTGCTGCCTGCTGGACAAAATACGCTGATGAGTTCAGAAAATCGGGCATCACCTTTGTATCTGTAACTGAGCTTTTATATTAATTGAGGGATAATTGGCAAAAGGGGTTAAAACGATGTTTGTAGAAGAAACTATTAGCAAATATGAAAAATATATTAATCCTGCACAGGCAAAGCTGTTTCGCTTTATGGGTCTGGCAAGTGTAGAGGGTCACGCTGAGGGTTGGACTATTACCGATTCTGAAGGCAGAGAGTTTATTGACTGTCTGGGCGGATATGGTATGTTTGCTCTCGGTCACCGTCATCCTAAGGTTGTAGAAGCTGTTGAAAAGGCTCTGCATACCATGCCTATGTGTGGTAAGGTCCTCTTTAACCGTCCTATGGCAGATTTGGCGGAGGCGTTGGCTGAAATTACTCCTGGTGATTTGCAGTACAGCTTTTTTGTAAATAGTGGTACTGAGACTGTCGAGGGCTGCTTAAAGGTTGCTCGTCTGGCGACCAAAAGAAAAAAATTTGTTGCAGCCAATAATGCCTTTCATGGCAAAACTATGGGCAGCTTAACTGCTACAGGCAGAGACTTGTATCGCGAGCCCTTTAAGCCTCTTTTAGACGGCTTTACTCATGTTCCATTTGGTAATATTGCAGCAATGGAGTCTGCGGTGGACGAAGAAACTGCAGCTGTTATTTTAGAGCCGATTCAGGGCGAGGGCGGTATAATTATTCCTCCTGCAGGCTACCTGCGTCAGGTTAAGGAGCTGTGCGAAGCGAAGGGCGCTCTGTTTATTGCAGACGAGGTACAAACTGGTATTGGCAGAACTGGTGCGTGGTTTGGCGTAAACCATGAGGACGTAAAGCCTGACCTGATGGCTTGCGCTAAGGCTCTTGGCGGCGGCGTAATGCCTATTGGTGCAATTATTGGTACTCCTAGAGCTTGGCAGGGACTGATTGAGGCTCCTTTTCTGCATACCTCTACCTTTGGCGGTAACCAATTGGCTTGTGCTGCAGGTGTAGCAGCTATTAGTGTAATTAAAGAGGAAAATCTTTTGGAGCGTGGTGCCGAAATCGGTGCATATCTTAAGGCTGGCTTGGAAAGCATTGCAGCGGAATTCCCAAGTGTTATCAGTGAAGTACGTGGACGTGGTATGATGATTGGTATTGAGCTGACAAAAGAGGGTGCTGGCGGCATGCTTATGTCCTTAATGATTGACAAGAGCATTATTGTGGCCTATACCTTAAACAATCCCAAGGTTATTCGTATGGAGCCGCCTCTGATTATGCCTAAAGAGGTTGTAGACTACGTACTGGAGCAATTCCGTGACGCAGTGGCTACTACTGCCAGCGTTATTGAGGATTTGTAAAAAATTTGCTTTTTATTAATTACAGAGGTCTTAGCTTATTTATAATATCCCTGTAAATTACTATGTTATATGAGGAGGATAACTATGCCTTATGTAGAAACTAAAACCGTCATTAAGGGTGACGGTGTCCAAATTTACGATATTATTAAGGATATGGCTGCATATCCCAGCTTTATGAAGGACTTGGTTAGTGTAGAGATTTTGGAGCGCGGAGAGAATTACACTGTTTCTCATTGGGTATCCAATGTTGATGGCCGTAAAATTGTTTGGACTGAACGCGATACCTTTTATCCTGAGGAGCTTAAGATTACTTATGCGCAGACAGAGGGAGATTTGAAGAAAATGGAAGGCCAATGGGTAATTGAGCCTAAGGCAGAAGGCTGCGAGGTAACTCTGGCTGTTGATTTTGAATTCGGCATTCCCATGATTGCAGGACTCTTAAATCCTATCTTAAAGAAAAAAGTTCGTGAAAATAGTGAAAATATGTTGACATCTATCAAGGAGCAAATTGAAAAATAGTTCCGCTCTTGTTATAATTGAATATGTATCATATATTTGATTGTTTTTGACGAGGAGGAAATTTAAACAATGAAAACAACTATGCTGATGGTTTCATTAACCGTCATTCTTATGCTTCTGGGTGACTACTTCGGTGGTCTCAAGGGTATGACTGTAATGCTGTTTGTTGGTGTGGCAATGAACTTCTTTACCTACTGGAACAGTGATAAAATGGTCTTGGCACACTATGATGCGCAGCAGGTTGATAAAAATTCTGCGCCTGGCCTATATGCCATCGTAGAAAAGCTGGCTAAAAAAGCAGGTATTCCTACTCCTGCTGTATATGTTATCAACAGTCCTGTACCCAATGCATTTGCAACTGGTCGTAATCCTGAGCATGCAGCTGTTGCAGTAAATACTGCTTTGGCAGATATGCTGGATAAGGACGAGCTTGAAGGCGTTTTGGCTCATGAAATCAGCCACATTAAGCATCGCGATATTTTGGTAAGCACTATTGCTGCTTCTATGGCTGGTGCTATTACTACTATTGCTCAATGGGGTATGTTCTTTGGCGGCGGCAGTGATGAGGATGGCGAAAGCCGCAATCCTATTGTAAGTATTTTGATCATGCTGCTGGCTCCTATTGCTGCAGCAATTATTCAAATGGCTGTATCCCGTTCCCGTGAGTACATGGCCGACGAGTCTGGCGGTGAAATTAGTGGCAAGCCTGAAGCGCTGGCAAGTGCTTTGCTGAAAATTGAAGCTTATGCTCAACGCGGAGTTATGCCTGGCGCAACTGAGGCTACTGCTCACATGTTTATTATCAATCCGTTCTCTGGTGCTGACGTAAAACAGCTTTTCAGTACTCACCCCTCTACTGAGGAACGCGTAAAGCTGCTCCGTGAACAGGCTAAGCGAATGGGAAGACTTAAATAATCGATGAATGCTGCTTTTTAGGCAGCATCCGCTTATGTAGAAGGAGGTAATACCAATGAATTCACAAGAGCAATTGCAATGGCTGCAGCGTTTTTCTGAAACCTGCGGTGTGTCCGGCTTTGAGGGCCGTATGAAAAAATTAATGCTGGAACGTCTGTCTAGCTATAAGGATGTTTCCTATGACAAGTTGGGCAGTGTTGTCTTTACTAAAAATGCAGAGGAAGCTGACGCTCCCAAGATTATGCTGGCCAGCCATATGGACGAAATTGGCTTTATGGTAAAATACATTACTAAAGAAGGCTTTCTGCGTTTTACTTGCCTTGGCGGCTGGTGGGAGCAGGTAATGCTCAGCCAACGCGTAATTGTTCATGGCAGCAAGGGGGACCTGGTAGGTGTAGTAGGCAGCAAACCGCCTCACATTCTTCCTCCGGAGGAACGCACTAAGGTTGTCCAAAAACGTGATATGTATATTGATATCGGTGCCGAAAGTGCAGAGCATGCTCGTGAAATGGGCGTGTTTGAAGGCTGTCCTGTAACTCCTGATGTAAAAATGGCAGTTATGGGCGATGGCAAGGTGCTGGCAGGCAAGGCTTGGGATAACCGTATTGGCTGCGCAGTAATGGCAGACGTTATGGATAATGTTTTGGCAGAGGGCAGCCCCAATACTGTTTATGGTGTTGCTACCGTACAGGAGGAGGTAGGCCTGCGTGGTGCTCAAACCAGTGCCAACCTGCTGAACCCTGATATTGCCTTTGTACTTGATACTTGTGTTGCAGGCGGTACTCCTGGTGTAGCAGACGATGTTGCTCCTGCTGTAATCGGCAAGGGCATTGCAATTACTGTATTTGACGCAAGCATGATTCCTAACACTGCGCTGCGCGATATGGCTTTTGAAACTGCTAAAAAGCTTGGCATTCCTACCCAAATCAGCATTTCTGAAGGTGGCGGTACTGACGGCGGACGTATTCATCTGTCCGGCAGCGGCGTTCTGACACTAACCTTTAGCGTTCCTACACGCTATATCCATAGCCATCAGTCCGTAATTCATATGGACGACTACCTGAGTGCTGTTAAGCTGATTACCGCAATGGTTAAGAAGCTTGATAAGGCTAAATATCAGGAGCTGTTGGCAAAATAAGCCGTCATCAGGTGTATCAAACTTGACACCTTTGTCCGACTGTGGGATAATAACTTGACTAATATCGTTTGACGATTTAGTATATATTAAGAATAAATATTAAGGAGAGATTTACAAATGGCTATTGAACAAACTCTGGTACTGGTAAAACCCGACGGCGTTGCTAAAAACCTGATTGGTGACATCATCGCTCGTTTCGAACACAAAGGTCTGAAAGTTGCTGCTCTGAAACTGGTTAAAGTTTCTGAAGCACAAGCTAAATTCCACTATGCTGAGCATGAAGGCAAACCCTTCTTCGGCGAACTGGTTGACTTCATCATCGGCGCTCCTCTGGTTTGCGCAGTAATCCGTGGTGAAAATGCTATTAAAGCTGTTCGTCAACTGAACGGCGCTACCAACCCGCTGGAAGCTGTTCCTGGCTCCATCCGTGGTGACTTCGCTCTGACCATCGGCGAAAACATCGTTCATGGTTCCGACAGCCCGGAAGCTGCTGAGCGCGAAATCAACAACTTCTTCTCCGCTGAAGAAATCTACTAATTCAAACTGTTCTGAGCCCCCTTTGCTTTTTAGCAGGGGGGCTTAGCTATAGCAACTGCTAAAATACACTCTCACTTATACGGAAAGGATGGTGCAGATATGAAGAAAGCTGCAGTATACACCAGAACTGGTGACAAAGGTACTACCGGTCTCTATACCGGTGAGCGCGTAGCAAAACAAAGCCTGCGTGTTGAAGCGTACGGCACTATTGATGAAATTACCTCCGCATTAGGCTTGGCACGTTGCCAGGTTAAACGTGAGGATGTTAAAGAAACAATTTATGGCGTGCAAAAGCTGCTGATGTCCCTTATGGCAGACGTTGCTAGCTTAAACCTGCCCGAGCCTTATATTAAGGAAGAGCATGTAAAAATGTTTGAAGAAACTATCGACAGATATGATGCTATGCTTCAGCCTTTGAAGCAATTCCTCATCCCTGGCGATAATGTTGGTTCTGCAGCATTGGATATTGCCCGCACTACTACTCGTCGTGCAGAGCGCTGCCTGCTGCGTTTGGCAGAAACTGAGCCCGTTAACAACAACGTGCTGATTTGCCTGAACCGTTTGTCTGACCTGTGCTTCATTCTGTCCCGTGTGGAAAACGAAGTAAAGGAATAAGATACTAAAATTAAAAGCTTACGCCCGTTCCCATCTGAATGGTGGGGGCGGGCGTTTTTGTGGTGTGTCGGGAATGGCATATTTCTTACTGGTGAGAGTCCAGTCACGGGTATTTACCGCCAAGTGTAGCGAACCGCAAGCCGTTAGCAGTAATGTTAAGGGGGGAGTAAGCGGTGTAGCAAAGCTCTCAAGCCTACGAACAGAAACTTGATATAAGGCCAAATGGTGGGTAAGGTTGCTGCACAAACTAAAGCCCTAAAGGTAAACGTAAAACCAAGACGGTAAATCAAGAGGTTGTGGAGCGAAAGAAATGTGTCTTACCCCGAGAGGCTCAGTTAGCGTGATTTTTTTCACGTACGATAAAAAGCTTATAACTGGGAGTCAGCTGAGGTCATAGTAGGTATATGCACTCATACCAAAGGACCTAATGTAACTGTAGCACGAATCGCTACAAGCAATGTCTGGATAGTCAACAATTAAGGATATGCCTAGAACTAGGAAGCGTAATCCTAGATGGCAGAAGGTAGATGGACGGTTTCAGATAAATCTACTAGTAGAAGGAAGAGTGGCAAATGAGATTAATTGATGTGATTGTAAGTGACAAGAATTTATCCGAAGCTATTAAGGCAGTGAAGCGAAATAAAGGTGCAGCCGGAATTGATAAGATGAAGGTAAATGAGCTTGACGAATACTTCAAAGAACACAAAGCCGAAATAGTTGAGCAAATTCTCCATAAGAAGTACAAACCGCAACCAGTGCGAAGAGTGTATATACCCAAACCGAACGGACAAAAGAGACCGTTAGGTATACCGACCGTAGTGGATATGGTAATACAACAAGCGGTAGCACAGATACTTATGCGAGGTTATGAAAAGTATTTCATCGATAACAGCTACGGTTTCCAAGTAGGAAGAAGTGCCCATATGGCAGTAGAACAAGTACTTGCGTATTTGAACGAAGGCTACGAATGGGTAATCGACCTGGATATACAGAAGTATTTTGACAAAGTAAATCACGATAAATCAATCTCAATACTTAGAGAAAAAGTAAAGGAAGCAGAAGTACTTCATTTGGTACGCTCATTTCTCAAAGCAGGAGTAATGGAAAATGGACTTATAAGCCCAACTACCGAGGGTGTACCTCAAGGAGGAACATTATCCCCAGTTCTGTCCAACATCTATCTAGATAAACTGGATAAAGAATTGGAATACAGAGGTCTAAGATTTGCAAGATATGCAGATGATTGCAACATATTCGTAAAATCTGAACTAGCCGCAGAAAGAGTAATGAAATCTGTAGTTAGTTGGATAGAACGCAAGTTGTTTCTGAAAGTCAACGCTGAAAGAGTCGAATCGTAAGACCAATGAAAAGTCGGTTTTTAGGCTTTACATTCTGTAAGATGGGAGAGAAATGGGAATGCAAACCTATGGAGAATAGAATTACAAGACTGTACTCCAAGGTAAAAGAAGTAACCTGCCGAAAACTGGCAACTGCCAAGCCAATAGCATACACATTCGCCAAGCTAAATCAGCTAATACGAGGATGGATTAATTATTTCCGTATTGGCAAGATGAAAGTTAAAATGCAAGCTTTTGGTGAGTGGATGCGTCACAAAGTACGAGTAGTAATAGTAAAGCAATGGAAGAACCACTCTACTATATACAAAAATCTGCAAATACTAAATAGAATAGGAAAATGTGGACTTCCTGAGGAAGCAATATATAAAGTAGCGAATAGCAGATTAGGATGGTACAAACGTTGCTCGATGGATGTGGTAAATTATTTACTAAGTCCAAAGATTTTAAGTGTTAGAACAGCGGGTAGACCAGGATTGGTCAACCTGCTGCAATACTATCTAAGTAGTTTGTAAAAATTTTTTTTCTAACAGTTATGTAGCGCCGTATACGAGACCCGTACGTACGGTGCAATGAGAGGTGCGGAGAAATGAAATTCTCCCATCTACTCTATTTTGCATTTGCAGATATTTTGCCAAATGTACGTGAAAAGATGATGTATAATATTAACATGATAATTCATCCACAAAAATAACAATGTTTCTAGTGGGTGTTTAGAATAAGTAATCTATAAGCGATAATTAAAGGAAGGATGATATTATTATGCAAAAAGAAATTAAAAGCATTGCTGACAAATTACTTAAACAGCTTTATGGAGAAGATTCTTACTTTAGAGAAGGCCAATATGAAGCTATTGAAGCTGCTTTAACTAAGAAAAGGACTTTAGTTGTCCAAAAAACAGGTTGGGGCAAGAGCTTGGTTTACTTTATGAGTACTAAGATTTTACGTGATAGAGGTGAAGGCATTACTATTGTTGTTAGTCCTTTATTGGCGTTGATGGATAACCAAAAAGAAGCTGCAGAAAAGCTGTGATTAAAATGTCAGGTTTTAAATAGCACTGTAAAAGATAAGGAAAATATTATTCAACAAATGAAGAATGGTGAGTTAGATGTTGTACTTACTACACCGGAAACTCTGTTAAAAGAGTTGTTTATCAAGGCACTTCCTGATATAAGAATTGGTTTATTTGTGATTGACGAGGCTCACTGCATTTCTGACTGGGGACATGATTTTAGATTAGATTATGGAAAGTTGTACAAAATTATAAATAACTTAAGCAATAATGTTCCTGTTATTGCCACCACTGCAACTGCTAATAATCGTGTAGTCGAGGATTTGAAAAAACAGCTTGGTGATGATGTTTTTGTATCTAGAGGTAATATTTTAAGAGACAATCTATATATTCAGGTCTTAGATATGCCTGATGATATTCATAGATATGCCTGGATTATAGAAAATATAAATAAATTACCTGGAAGTGGCATTATTTACTGCATAACCAAGCAAGATTGCGAAAGATTGAGCCAATTTTTAAATGAAAACGGAATTAAAGCTATGTCTTACTATTCAGATAGTAGCAAAGATGAGGAAAATGCAATTGCCGAGAAACTCTTTTTAAATAACGAAATCAAGGTTTTAGTGGCCACTATAAAGTTGGGCATGGGTTATGATAAGGGGGATATTGGCTTTGTTATTCATTATCAAATGCCTTCTAATGTGGTTAACTATTATCAGCAAATTGGTAGAGCCGGAAGAAATATTGATATAGCATATACTTTTCTTATGATAGGCGAAGAGGATATTGCCATTCAAAATTACTTTATCAATACAGCATTTCCTACTGAAAAGGAGTTTAAAATGGTTGTAAATTGTATTGGCGGTGCTGATGGATTAAAAGAAAAAGAAATTCTTAAAAATATAAATATGCGTGGTAAACAACTAAAAAAAGTACTAATGTTCTTGGAAAAAGACGAATATATTTATTATTCTACAGAAGATAAAAAATATTATCGAACTAATAAAGAGTATTTTTTATAACAAGAATCATTATGATGCGATTACTGCTATTAGAAGAAAAGAGCAAGAGCAAATGTTGAATTTTACCAAGACAAAAAAATGCTACAATAAAGCTATTGTCGAAGCACTTGATTCCTTTGAAGAAGGGAACTGTGGTGTTTGCTCTAATTGTCGTGGCTACGAAAAATTTTCTGCGAACGTTGATCAAAAGATTATGGAGAGAGCTGAAGAATTTCTTGATAAAAGTGCACTGATTATCGAGCCACGTAAGCAATGGGCAGAAAAAGGATTTAACGGAAAAGTAACTATTGAGCAAGCAAATGAGCCAGGTATTTGTTTGGCAAAATATGGCCAACCTGTATATGGAAAAATGGTTAAGGAAGATAAATATTCTGATGAAAAAAGGTTCCGTGACGAATTGGTAGAAAGAAGTTCGGAGGCATTGTATGATTTTATAAAAAATAATGAAATTACTGGTCTGGTAGCTGTTCCTTCTCTTAGAAGTTCCATCGTTGCTGATTTCGCTCAAAGGTTGGCAGTAAAATGTGGGCTGCAACATTTTGATGTTCTGGGTAAGAAAAAGGCTGATCCGCAAAAGAATATGGAGAACAGTGCTTTCCAATGCAAAAATGCTTATAAATCTTTCTTCTATAATAGTGAGCAAATTGTTAGTGGCAATATTCTTTTAGTAGATGACGTTGTAGATTCAAGGTGGACACTTACTGTATGTGGTGATATACTTATGCATAATGGTGCTAATAAGGTATATCCGTTCGCATTAGCAGATAGTTCTCATGGGAGTGACATTTAAGTGAAAAATAAAAATTCAGATGCAATCATTATTTTGTGTAGCCAACTATGTAAAGGGGAAAACATAAAGCCTTTTACAGACAGTGAATGGAGTCGCTTTGCATCTAATATTATGGATAAAGGTCTAACGCCGTCTGACATAGTTAATATGAATTTAGATGAATTAAAATTACATTTTAACGACGTAGAGGCAAGAAGAATCTATAATTTGATTGGCAGAAGTGGTAGTATTGTTTTCGAACTAATGAAATTAAAAGAAAGAGGAATCAATATCGTCACCAGGGCTGATCAAGATTATCCTTCGTTTTTAAAAGAAAAAATGGGGAAGAAATGTCCACCACTTTTATATTACATTGGAGATTTAAAGCTTTGTGGCAATAAGACTATTGGTATCGTTGGCTCGCGTTCCATTGGTGCACCAGAGGAAAATTTTACTAAAAAATTAGTGGAAAAGTTGGTGACTCATGGGTATTCGATTGTATCAGGTGGTGCTAAGGGCGTAGATAGTTTATCAACAAATACGGCAATTGCTCTTGGAGGGAGTGCTATTGAATTTGTATCCGATTCGATGCTGACAAAGATTAAGAAAAAAGAAGTAATTGATGCATTGATGAATGGCAGGCTGTTGATTATTTCATTTGCAAAACCTGATTTAAGGTTCACTGTAGCTATGGCTATGGCTCGGAATAAATATATCTATATGCAATCTGAGGGTACCGTTGTTATAAAATCTGATTATAATAAAGGAGGAACCTGGAGTGGCGCAACTGAAGCTCTAAAAAAAGGGTATTGTCCTGTTTTTTGTCGCAAGGATGAAAAGTGTAGTGGTAATAATGAGCTGATTAGGCTAGGGGCAATTCCTATTGACGAAAAATGGGATTGCAATTTGATAACGTCTCAGTCTGAAGAACTTTTAGAAGGGAATCAACCTATGGGTCAGATAAATCTTTTTAAGGGACTATGAGAGTCTTATTTAGTAGAAAAAAGATAGTTTCATGATGTGAAGTATATTTAAG
Source organism: uncultured Phascolarctobacterium sp. (assembly GCA_900547415.1). GTDB lineage: Bacteria > Bacillota > Negativicutes > Acidaminococcales > Acidaminococcaceae > Phascolarctobacterium_A. The sequence goes on from URGS01000005.1 coordinate 54,120, forward strand.
TTCGTAAATGACTCTAGTTGTTCTGTTATCGTCATAAAAAAAGTGCTGCGAATATAATCAGATAATAAAATTATTAAAACTTACGCCCGTTCCCGTCGCAATTGATGGGGGCGGGCGTTTTTTTGTTTATGGAATGCCGTAAAGATTGTGTTTTTTAGGGGTGTCTGTCAAATTTTGTGGTTACCGCTATCACGTTTTGTGGTTTTAAGATGGTAGAACTGTTTTTCGGTTCTACCATCTTCTTTTTTAAATCTTAAATCTATCGTTCTTGTTTAAACAGTACAGTATTCTGTTGCGAGTTCTGCTAAAGTTACGGAAACCACTGGCATTATATATGAGTTTTTCTACAAGTCTGTTCTTGGATTCCATATAACTGTTGTTAATGCGTCTGCCATTGACTTCGGTGAAGGAGTTTATAATTTCGTCTCTCCAGTTTATCAATAGGCTGTAAAATTCATCATATTCAGGGATACCACAATTAGAAAATATTGTTATTGCTTCATCAATGGCTTTTTCAGCTTCTCGTAGCTTACATGCAGCATTAAGGTTAATGTAATACTCTTTAAGCTCATAAGCTATCTTCAAATCAGGAAACTCATTGAACAACGTATCTCGAATATCTCTTAAGTTCATATATCTATTCATTGCTTTGTTGTATCTTGGTGGATTATCCAGGTCTATATTATGTTGAAAAATATAACGCAGTTTAACCAGCTAATATTGTAGCGTGGTGTTTTCTGTAGATTTTCTGCAGCGTAAGCGTACTTTATTAAAATCATCAGTTAGGTGTTTTAGGACATGAAATCTATCTGCACAGACTAGAGCTTTGGGGAAATATATTCTTGCCACATCTCTATAAACCTCATACATATCTATTGAAATAAAATGTACATTGTTTAGTTCGCTTCTCTGAGTAGAATAATTGAGTGTTTCAGTACGTACGGTAGAAAAATAGTTCATAAGATAATTTTTACGTCGGTCAGGTAGCACATCGATTATTTCTCCTGAAATGAAATCCATAAATAAACAGCAATACTTAGCTTTGTAATCTGAGGCAGGGAAGTAGTGCTCATCTATGGAAAGTATTGCGGGAAGCTTTTTACGTGGAATGTTTACGTGGTTTTCAAATAATCGGATAACCCTGTTGACAGATACGTTGTAACGCTTAGCGACATTAGTATAGGTTTCTTCAGGATGTTTGAGGTCTTTGAGAATATCAATTTTAGATTCGTATGTCAATTGTTCGCTGGTGTGAATAAAAAGATTTTGTTCGTTAAAAGTGAATTCACATTCTTTGCAGATATATCTGCGTTGTTCGTAAACAATAAAGCATTTTCTGTTAGCAAATGTAGAATGAGTAAGCTTCCTGGGATAGTAACCATGGATTTTGGCAGCAGGGGCATTTTACGTTTTGTGGCTTTAGTCGGATTCTTACTGTAATTTCTCCATCTTCTTTCGTAGATGAAATACATTTTTGAAGTCTTTGGGGTTCAATGTTCAAAAAATCTGTGATAAACTTTTCATAAGACATAATGTCTTACCTCCTTTTTTTAATGGTTTTCGGATATTATCATTTTAAACTAGGAGGTTTTATTTTTTTATAAATAAAAAGTGGTCAACATTCGTTGACCACAAAATACGGTATAGCGGTGACCACAAAAAATGGTATAGAAAATCACAAAATGGTAAAGCGCTTAAAAACCACAAAAAATGACATAGCGCCGACCACACCACAAAAATGACATATATCTATTCCTTTTTCTTGTAAAAATACACCGTCATTCCCAACATGATTACGACCATTCCAATAAATTGCTGCATGGTTATTGCTTCATGCAAAATGAAGTATGCCAAGATGCAGGTACCAATTGGTTCGCCTAAAATGGCCATAGTAACTGCTGATGCAGGAACATTTTTTAGCAGTAGATTAAAAACGAACTGGCCACCAATGGTAGAAATTAAAGCAAGACCTAGGAACGCTTGCCAGGTACTATTAGAATAGCCTATAAAGGAGGTGTTCATCAAAACTATATAGACCATAAGAACTAGGGCACTTATTAAATAGCTAAGGACTGAGTAGGTTACGGCAGATATTTCCTTACGTACTGTTTCGCCTATAAAAAAATATAGAGCTATGACTCCTCCGGCAATAAAAGCTAAAATATCGCCCCAAAGGCTTTGCCTGCTGATGTGAAAGTCTCCCCAACCTATTATGGCACAGCCAATAAGAGAAACGGTACAACCTAGAATTGCATTTTTAGTGATATTTTTATTTCTTATTAAGCGGTCCAAGGCTAATGAAAATAGTGGCTGCAGGCAGACAATCATAGTAGAGCTGGCAATGGATGTATAGTTAAGAGATTCAAACCAGAGCACATAGTGCAGGGCTAAAAATAATCCGGCTGCTGTGATTTGCTTCCATTGCAGTATAGATAAGGTGTTTGCTTCATTGCGGCTATGTTTGTTTATTAATAAGCAGGGCAGAAGGATGAGACCTGCAATAAGAAGTCTGTAAAAGGCGATGACGGATGAAGGTGCATCAGCTAGTTTAACAAAAATTGCTGAAGTTGATAATGCGAAAACACCAGCAAATAGAATAAGATATGTTTTAGTTGTGGAATACATTGGTTCTCCTAAATTATGACATTGTTATTTAATGAAAAATTTACAGCATCTACTATACATTATTGAAGGGTAAAGTACAAGAGAAAAGTCTATGAGGAAACTACTCACAGTCTGGTGTTTTAATTATAAATTATAATTAAGTGGGTATCCCTTTGTACAAAGGACAATCCTATATTGAGTAATGAAGGTAAAACCACTAAGCTGTTTGCAGCTTTTTTGCCAGATTGCGTCTTGTTGATAATATATAATATATTTAGTTTGTTAATAGTACAGATTATGTTAGGGGGTATATGATAGTGGAGTTTTTTAATAGTTCTTTAAGGTTTCTGGCCAAGACTATATTTGCGTCTTTTTTTGTTTGGATGATATACGTAACAGAATTTTATAAAAATTTTTATGGAGACGTAGAAGGTAATAGAGTACTATTTTATATTAAGGGCAATGCGATAAGAGTTAGACATGCATTTGCTTTTATATGCGCACATATTGCTTGTATTGTTTTTGAAATATTATTTTAAGTCATTACTAAAAGGAGAAAATTCATGGAAAAGAAAATTATTTATTTAGAGGACAGAAGAGATTTTCACAACAGAATAGAGTCAGAGAAAACAGCCAACTGCTTGGTCGCAAACGAACTGAGCTCCGTTGATAATGCACTGTCTATGATGGAACAGTGCTTGGGACACAACGGTTTTCTTCTTCGTCATATTGATATGACTACAGTTATAGAGGCCATGATGAGACCGATTTGGGAAAAATCCGCTCTGAGTATGTTGACGATATTTTGGACCATTACATTGAAAATTATCAATACAAATACAGTGAAGAGACGGATATTTTTGATGTTTTAAGACGAAAAGCTGAAAGCGACGATGATGACGATGAATAATCTTTTTAGCAGTAAAATCTAGATATATAGTAAAAAAGAGCTGACCGCGCTGGTCAGCTCTGATTATATTATGGGATAAATTTTATTTTCTGCCGGGATATGCCTTCAAAGCCTCGCCCAGAATGTAGATTGCTTTTTCCAAATCTTGGCAGTTCAGAACATAAGCAAGGCGTGCTTCGTTTTCACCATGCTCAGGGCTGCTGTAGAAGCCGTTGCCAGGAGCGAACATAACGGTTTCGCCGTCAATGTCGAAGTTTTCCAAAGTCCAGATAGCAAATTTTTCTGCGTCATCAACAGGAAGGCTTGCCATTACATAGAAGGCACCTTTAGGATCGGAAGCCTTTACGCCAGGAAGCTTAGTCAGTGCTGCGGAGATGGTATCACGACGATGTTTATATTCTTCGTTAACCTCTTCCAGGTAGCTTACGGGAGTGGTGTAGAGGGCAGCAGCGCCAACCTGCTCCAGAATAGGAGCACACAGACGTCCTTGGCAGGCTTTAATCAGCTCAGCACCAAGTGCCTTGTTTTTACTTACGATGCAGCCAATACGAGCGCCGCATGCGCTGTAACGTTTGGAAACGGAGTCAATGATAATCAGGTTGTTTTCAAGTTCTTTCATAGTACCGAAGCTGCGATATGCACCGTCATACACGAATTCACGATATACTTCGTCTGCAATCAGCGCCAGGTCATATTTCAGAACCAGACGTGCAATGGTATCCATTTCTTCTTGGGTATAAACAACACCAGTAGGATTACCAGGGTTTGTTAGCAGAATTGCTTTAGTTTTTTCATTGATATGTTTTTCGATTTCTTCTTCAGAGGGCAGATGGTAACCGTTTTCAACGCTGGTTTGTACAGCATTTACTTTAGCACCAAATTCCTTAGCGAAGGTGGTGTAGTTAGCATAGTAGGGTTCAAATACCATGATTTCGTCTTCAGGATCGCACAGAGCCATAACAGCAAAAATCAGTGCTTCGCTGCCGCCGTTAGTAACGAAAATATCGTCAGTGGTAAAGTCCATACCTTTTTCATTGTAGTATTTTGCAATAGCGTCCAGCAGGAATTTTTCACCCTTAGAGTTGCCATAGGCAATTACAGGAGTGCTGTATTCACGGATGCTGTCCATGAACTGTGCCGGAGTAGCAATATCAGGTTGACCAATGTTCAGGTGATATACTTTTTTACCAGCAGCTTTAGCTGCATCTGCATAGGGAGTAAGCTTTCTGATAGGAGAAGTGGATAAATTTTGAATACGTTTAGAAAGTTTCATAGTTTGGAACCCCTCACTTATTTTTAATGTAAGCAGTTAAACTGCATATGCTATTATAACATATAATTTGCAAATTGTGTTGTATACATGAGATAAATTGCGAAAATTGTAAAGCATATTTGTTGAGAATTTTCTGATATTGCTCTTTGATTGACTTTTAATTCGTAGCGTATTATAATGAACAAGATAATTTAAAATTTAAATTCTGCGAAGCGGAGTAGTAGTTGATGGAGGATTTTCAGAAAGTCGGCGGTAGATGCGAGCCGATAGCCAAAGCTGACGAACTCACCGTGAAGAAGCCGCAAGGAAATGTGCGGACGTGAAGCTGCGTCAAAGCAAATTGAGTGGCGGTCTGTGACCGCAATCAGGGTGGTACCGCGAATGAACTTCGTCCCTGCTTTAATTACAAGCTGATTGTAATTAGGGTGGGGCTTTTTTATTGCCCTAACACTCTTACCAATCAGTAATCAACAATTTATTATATTTTAGGAGGCAGAACGATGCTTAACGAAAAGTATGCTCCCCATGACATTGAAGCTAAATGGCAAAAGTATTGGGAAGAAAACAAAACCTTTAAGGTAGAAATTGACAAAAACAAGCCTAAATCCTATGTTCTGGAAATGTTCCCGTATCCCTCTGGCAATCTGCATATGGGTCACGTGCGCAACTATTCTATCGGTGACGTAATTGCCCGCTTCCGTACTATGAAGGGCTACGATGTTCTTCATCCTATGGGCTGGGATTCCTTTGGTATGCCGGCAGAAAACGCTGCAATTAAACATGGCATTGCACCGAAGAAATGGACTCTTGAAAACATTGCTAATATGACTCGTCAACTGAAACAACTGGGACTGTCCTATGACTGGGACCGCGAAGTAGCAACCTGCAAGGAAGACTACTACAAGTGGACTCAATGGTTCTTTGAGCTGTTCTACAAACGCGGTTTGGCTGTTAAGAAGGAATCTGCTGTTAACTGGTGCGATACCTGTAACACTGTTCTGGCTAATGAGCAGGTTATTGATGGCAAATGCTGGCGCTGCGACCACACTGTACAAAAGAAAAATCTTTCCCAATGGTTCTTCAAAATTACTGACTATGCTGATGAACTGCTGAAAGACCTGGACCTGCTGGAAGGCTGGCCTGAGCGTGTACGCACCATGCAGCGTAACTGGATTGGCCGCAGTGAAGGTCTGGAATTCATCTTTGAAATTCCTTCTCTGAACGACAAGGTTGCAGTTTACACCACCCGTCCTGATACTGCTTTTGGTGTAACCTTTATGGCACTGGCTGCAGAGCATCCACTGCTTGAAAGAATTTGCGAAAATAATCCTAAAGCTGAAGAAATTAAAGCTTTCTGCGATAAAGTTAGAAACCAATCTGAAATTGAGCGTACCTCCAGCGAATCTGAAAAAGAGGGTATTTTCACTGGCGTTTACTGCATCAACCCCTTCACTGGCCGCAAGGTAGAAATTTGGGTAACCAACTATGTACTGTATGATTATGGTACTGGCGCTGTAATGGGCGTTCCTACTGGTGACCAACGTGACTGGATGTTTGCAGACAAATATGGTATTGATAAAATAGTTACCATTTGCCCAGTTGGCAAAGAACTGAAGCTGGAAGAAATGACCTGTGCTTACGAAGAAAAAGAAGGCATGTTGGTTAACTCCGGTAAATTCACTGGTATGGAAATGCACGAAGCTATGTCCGCAATTATGGACGAAGCAGAAGCTCAAGGCTTCGGCAAACGTCGTGTTAACTACCGTCTGCGCGATTGGCTGATCAGCCGTCAGCGTTATTGGGGCGCTCCTATTCCTATTATTTACTGCCCTCATTGCGGCGAGGTTCTGGTTCCTGAAGAAGAGCTGCCTGTTCGTCTGCCTGAAGATGTAGACTTTAACGCAGGTGCAAAATCTCCTTTGGCAACCAGCGAAAGCTTCCTCCACTGCAAATGCCCGAAATGCGGTGCTGACGCAGTTCGTGAGACTGATACCATGGATACCTTCCTGTGCTCTTCCTGGTACTATCTCCGTTATACTGATCCGAAAAATACCGAAATGCCTTTTGATAAAGATGCTAACATGTATTGGGGTCCTGTTGATCAATATATCGGCGGTATTGAGCATGCTATTCTGCATCTGCTCTATTCCCGTTTCTTCCTCAAAGTCCTCCGTGATGCCGGCTTAGTTGATTATGATGAACCCTTCAGCAATCTGCTTACTCAAGGCATGGTTATCAAAGACGGTGCTAAGATGAGTAAATCTCTGGGCAACGTTGTTTCTCCTGAAGAAATTCTGGAAAAATACGGCGCTGATACTGCGCGTCTTTTTATCCTCTTTGCAGCTCCTCCCGAAAGAGAGCTGGAATGGAGCGATAAGGGTGTAGAAGGGTCCTTCCGCTTCCTGAACCGCGTATGGCGTATTGTTTATGCATTCCTGCCTGAAATCGAGAAAAAGGTTACCAACTATGATGTTGCAGCTCTGACTGAGGCTGATAAGGATCTGCGTCGTGTTCTCCACGGCACCATTAAAAAGGTTACTGCAGATATTGACGTTCGCTTCAACTTCAACACTGCAATCAGCTCCCTGATGGAACTGGTTAATGCTCTGTATGCTTATAAAGAAGCTGTTGCAGCTCCTAACGCAGGTCTTGTATATGAAGCAACCTCCGCTCTGGTTAAGATGCTGGCTCCCTTTGTTCCTCATATGTGCGAAGAACTGTGGGACGGTGCATTTGATCCTACCGCTAGCGTACACACCCAAAGCTGGCCTGAATACGATGAAGATGCACTGAAGGTTGACAACATTGAAATCGTTCTGCAGGTTAACGGCAAGGTTCGTGGCCGTCTGGTAGTTCCTGCTGCTGCAACTAAGGAAGAGCTGGAAAAAATTGCTATGGAAGACGCTAATGTAAAAGCTCACATTGGCGATGCAACCGTTCGCAAAGTAATTTGTGTACCGGGCCGTCTGGTTAACGTAGTAGCAAAATAAGAAGTCTAAAGTTAAAATGCTGTGTCCGTCTGCTCCTAGTTAGTTTTTGGAGCTTGATGATGGCTGAATTTACAAAAGAAGTACCATAGCAGTATAAGTGAAATTCTGCTTTATTTAAGAAGTTGGAGTAGAATGCTTATGCTGGCTAATAAGCAGTAAAAGGAAACGTCTAGACGTTTCTCTAGAAGTAGTAAAAATACAAGTAGTATTAATAGCTATTCCGGGGAGAAGTGTCTTTGCTGTCCTAAGCTGTTCATGAGTCTCTGGAAAAGAAATTTTTCAGAGACTCTTTTTATTTTGGATAAAGATGCTCTCTCCTAAATTTGGAGGGTATATTTATGGAAAATAGAACTAAAAAAATAGTAATGCTTTGCGTGCTTTTATTAGGTTGTGCTTTAACTGGATTATGGTCATATGTGGGTGAAAAAAATAATGATGAAAATACAGTTAATAATCTTATTAATATTAGTCGAGCAGAGAAGGAACGGCAAAGAAGCAGATCAATGAAGGTTTATGTAAGTGGTGCTGTGCTTATGCCGGGAATTTATGATGTTTCCATGGGAGCACGTGCCTATGATGCTGTTGAAGCTGCTGGAGGTATGACTAATGCAGCAAATGCTGATAAAGTCAATCTAGCAAAAAAGCTTAAGGATGGCGACCATGTGAACGTTCCTTTTATTAAGCAAAGTAAGGGACGGAGCAATAAAACTACAAAGGTAAAAGACGGTTTTGGAAATTTGGCAGATGCAGCTAACAATACTGCAGGGATTAATATTAATACGGCCAGTGAGAGTGAATTGGACCGCTTGCCTGGAATAGGTCCTGCTATGGCTAGGCGTATTGTTGACGAGCGTGAACGCGCACCATTTTCATCAGTTGAGGATTTACTTAGGGTAAAGGGAATAGGTCCTGCAAAACTAAATAAGCTTCGTAGTCGGATAAGGGTGAACTAAATGCTGCTTTATATAGGTATCGTCTTATTTATTTGCAGTAATTTTATAGGTCTTGAAGTGGAGCTTAATCAAGGCGTGCAATACTTGAGTATCTTCTTGCTGATAGCCAGTCTTGTTGGAATGCTTCTAAATAGAAGGATACTTGGTATATTTAGCTGTTGCTTTTTTATCTTTTTAGGATTTCTTAATGGCAGCAGATGCAGTATATCAGCAGAGAATCTTTTGTCATCATATTGGGGACAAGCAGTTGTTGTACAGGGGAGCGTAGATGTTAGCAGTGTTAGACTGCAGGAGAATGGCTGTAGCTTTATTATTGAATGTGAACAGGTTATTGCTGATGAAATGCCTATTGATTATGGATATAGGCTGCGAGTCTTTGCAGATAAAAAACAGATTAATAAATTTTTCCCTCAAGTGAATAGTGAGAAAAATCATCTGGCGTTGTTCGGAAATTATATTGACTATAAAATACCTGCAGGGAAGATTATTCTAAGTGGAACCTTGGAAAATATGTCCAGCTTTCGCAATCCAGGCTCATTTGACAGCAAAAGCTGGAATAGAATTCAGGAAATTGGCGGTAGAATAAAGAATGTTAAGTTTCTTATGGCAGATTCCGAAGCAAGTGCTTTTGATCAAGTGGTTTTATTAAACAGCACATTGCGTGAATATTTGCGAAGCAGACTTTCTGAAGCCAGTGGACCTTTGCTTAGTGGTATGCTTCTTGGTGGTGGGGCAGACCTAGATGAGGAAACAAGGGAGCTTTTTGCTCAGAATGGTATTGCTCATTTGCTTTCGGTGTCCGGTGCACACCTTGTTCTTTTAGCTAGCCTGTTGTCATTATTGTTGAAACCATTTCCAAATGCATGGCGTAAGATTTTGATATTAATGCTTTTGGTAGGTTATGGAGCACTATGTGGTTTTAAACCTCCTGTTTTGCGTGCGTTATGTATGAGTGCTGTAGTACTATACGGCGGTAGTGGCGGTAAGAGAGGATTAGTTCTGGGACTGACGGCGGTAGTACTGCTGCTTTATAAGCCTATTTGGCTTTTGGATCTAGGATTTCAGTTATCATTTTTGGCAGTAGCGGGCATTCTCTGGCTCCAGCCTAAATGTCAGCAGCTTTTGGGAAAGGTGTTGCCTGACTTTATCAGTGAGCTAGGAGCAGTAACGCTTGCGGCACAGCTAGCGGTTCTTCCATTTGAAATAGCCTATTTCCACCAGATATCTATTATTTCTATAATTAGCAATTTATGTCTTGTTCCTATACTGGAGCTGGCAGCCCTTTTTACCATAGCAGGACTAGCTTTAGGAGTTATTCCTATAAGTGAATATTTTTTCCTCGCAGCCAGCTTTTTGACTGAGCAGATAATAGTTCAGGCAAGATGGTTAGCGGAGCTTTCATTCAGTATATTTGTAATTGGAGCACTGCCATTATGGTGCGGAGCAGTTTATTACATTTTGTTAATTGTATGGGCAGACGTACTGGTTGCTATGTATTTATCAAATGCTCAGAGAAGGTGTGTTCTGATAATGTGCAGTACTTTTTTGGGCATTGCTGTGTATATGGTAAGTTTTGGACAACAGCCTATGACAGCATATTTTCTTGATGTAGGTCAGGGTGACTGTGCAGTTGTTGTTACGCCGCAAAGCTTGACTCAAAGGAGTAAGATAATAGTTTTTGACACAGGTGGACTGAAAAATTATTCAACAGGAAGTAAAATATTGGCACCGTTTTTGCGAACATTAGGTAAAAAGGATATAGATATGCTTGTCCTTAGTCATTATGACTTTGATCATGTAGGCGGAGCTGCTGATTTATCAAGAGTATGCAATGCCAAGCAGGTGATTTTGCCTAAAGAGCTTGTACGTGAAAATAGTGAAAAGTTACTGCATACTCTTGGAAACAACTGGAAAAGCTGCGGCTTCAGTATGGCTGAAAATGGTAAGACTTATACTTTCAATGATGTATTAGTAAAGCTTATAGATGTCCCTAAGGAAATGTCAACTGGTAATGAGACCAGTACATTGGCGGAAGTTAGCTATAAAAATTACAAACTGCTTTTTACAGGGGACATGGGTGAAGAGCGGGAAAGGTTATTGACGCTGCAAACTCCGTACGACGTTCTTAAAGCTGGACACCATGGTTCACGCTATAGCAGCAGTGATTACTTTCTGAGGCAGGTACAGCCAAAGCTTACAGTTATTTCCTGCGGCACAGGCAATCGCTTTGGTCATCCTCATCAGGAAGCATTGGAACGCTTTGCTTTTTATGGAAGCAAGGTTCTGAGAACAGACCTAGATGGCTGTATCAAGCTAGTGTTTGAAGATACTGGGATTAAAGTATATGGGTATAGAGAGGGGGATTGGACAAGAATATGAATCAGAAGGCTATATTGTTTTTGAAGAACTTTTTCTATTGAACAGAGAATATGCTATAATTAAGATGTATCTGCTTAAAAATAAGATAGCAGATACATACCATGAGATGATAAAGGATTTGAAATATATGGAACTAAAGCCTGAAGAGCTAATAAAAAAATTAAATGACAAGCAGGAGCTGCCTCAGCTTGTAGTAGTCTTTGGTGATGATGATTACTACAAGAATCGTATTGCCGCTGCTGTACCTGAATACGTTTGTAGTGATACACCGGAAGAAGATAGGGAAATTACTGTTTTTGAAAAGGATACTAATGTCAATGCTTTGGAAAGCACTATTAATTCCTATCCGTTTTTCAGTGGACACAGCTTGGTAATAATTAAGGACGAAAAGCTTTTTGGCAAGGCTGATGAAGATGGCGAAGGAAAAAACAAACAAACTGAAGCTTTGCAGAAACTTTTTGCTGATATTCCGGGGTATTGCACAGTTCTTATTGTGACGAAAAAGCTAGATAAACGTACTAAGCTTTTTAAAAGCCTCATGTCTGCAGGTGTGGTATGTGAATGTAAGAGCATGAAGACCTACCAGCTTGGACCATGGCTTGACGCTCAGGCGGAGCAGGAGGGTGGACGTTTTGATAGGGAAGCTTTAGCTACTATTATGGAATATTTAGCACCGGTGGAGGATGCACCTCTTGCACTGTTAGAGCAGGAAATAAGAAAGCTTGCGATATATGCAGGCGAACGTACTACATGGACGAGAGCTGATGTAGAAGCTGTTTTTGCAGAGCTTCCGGAGGCGTCAGGCTTTGCTATTAATAACGCTTTGGCAGAGCGTAATTTACCATTGGTGTTGGAGCTTTTGGCAGGCGAGCGCAAAAAGGGAACCTCACTGTTGCCATTATGCGGCATGATTATGTATCAGCTGCGCCGCATGCTGCGCTTTTTGGAAATGACACGCTGTCGCTACGATCAGAAAACCATTGGCAGTGAACTTAAAGTACCACCTTTTATGTATAGACGTTTTGCAGCTCAATGCTCTCGTTTTAGCGAAGCCAGGCTGAAGCAGGCAGTGTTTGATGTAGCTCAGGTAAATATTGATTTGCGTAAGGGTGGACGAGGTTTTGCTAGTCTGGAAGAAGCATTTATCAGACTTTTGGGATAATTTGCACAATGTAAAATAGCACTAGACAAAGACACTAAATTTTGTTACAATACAATCAGTCAACGAGGACTTTTCTAAGAGGTTAGCCATACCGTTTAGAGGAGTCCTTTTTTTATTAATATTTAGAAATATAGCTTTTAGTAATATCATAAAAAGCGTTAATTGGGAAAGGAGCGCAGCGGATTATTATGAATAAAAAAGATTTGCTGTATGTAATTAAACCTGAGGACCAGAACGAGGAGTCTTTAGCAAGACTTTTGGGACAGCATCCGGAAATTAAGTTTGTCTCACTTATGGGTGTTGATTTTGCAGGTAATGACACTGATGAGAAAATTCCCATGAAGATTTTCCTCAACGATATGGGAAAATTTTTAGAGGGTAGTGCTGCTCAAACAGATGGTTCTTCTGTAGTAATGCCTGGCATTGCAACTCTGAATAACGCTCGTGTTGATATGGTTGTAGATAAAACTGTAAATTGGTTTGTGGATTATAACTACGAGCATTTTGATGCAGAAAGCGGTAGAATGGTTGGTACTCTGCGTATTCCTTGCTATCTGCTTCACAACGGAAGCTTTGTAGATTCCCGTTCTATTCTTCGTGATACTCTTAATTATGTAGAGAAGGAAATTAAAGCCTTATTTAAAAAATATCCTGTAATCCCCGGCTTGGAGCATATCAACGGTGAAGATATTGAAAAAATTGTTTTTACCAGTGCTACTGAGCTGGAATTCTGGGTAAAAACTCCTCGTGAGGATGCTTCTATCGAGGCGCTTTCTTCATCTCAGATTATGCAGGAACAATATTGGCAGCGTACTCGCGGTAACGTGCGTACTGCTCTTGAGCAAACTATTGAGACTCTTGATTTTTATGGTTTGGAGCCAGAAATGGGCCATAAGGAGTGTGGCGGCGTAAAGGGTCAAATGGATGCTAATGGTCATATGACTCACGTTATGGAGCAGCTGGAGGTAGACTGGAAGTTTGCTGCTGGTGTTCAAACTGGTGATAACGAGCTTTTGGCGCGTATTATTGTTAAAGAAATTTTCCGTATGAATGGCTTGGAGGTTTCTTTCCAGGCTAAGCCAATTCCTGGTGTAGCAGGCAGTGGTGAGCATGTGCATGTTGGCATTGCAGCCGTACTGAAGAATGGCAAGTTCGTCAATCTGTTCTCTCCTAAGGATATGCATCAGGAATTTTTGTCCGCAGTAGGCTATGGCGCTCTGATGGGCCTGTTGAAGAACTATGAGGTTATCAACCCCTTTATTTCCTGCACTATTGACTCTCTTAATCGTCTGCAGCCAGGCTTCGAGGCGCCTGTTTGTACAGTTACCTCTTTGGGACTGAGTCCTGATAATCCGTCCCGTAACAGAACCATTTTGGCTGGTCTGATTCGTGACTTAGATAATGATAAGGCTACCCGCATTGAAATGCGTTCTCCTAATCCTTATACTAATACCTATATTGCCATTGCTGTATTCTACTTATCTTGCTTAGATGGCATTAAAGCCTGCGTAGAGTCTGGTAAGGACTTAGCAGCTATGGAAAAGGAAATTTCCAAGCAGGCTGGCAAAGAGGGATTCTATTTGGAAAAGGACAGACAGTATCGTACTGAGGATGATGTGTTTGAAGATTTTACTGCTGAAGAGCGTGCAAGACTTTTTGGCAAACCGCCTGCAACTGTTTGGGAAAATCTTCAAGCCTTTGAGGAATACCCTGAAAAGGTGGAGGTGCTTACTCAAGGCAATGTTATGAAGCCTCAGTTCATTGAATCATTTAAGCAGGGCGCATTGATTCGTTGGAAAACAGAGCTGCTCAGCCGTCTGCTGCCTGAATATTATCAGGCTGTAGTTGAGATGAAACGCCTGCATGACCAGGAAACCTGCACTGACGGAGATTTGGCTATGTGGCACAAAATCCAAGTGCTGCGTACTAAGCTGGCTAAGGATTCCTTCGATGAGCAAAGCATGTTCACCAGCTTCCGTCGAGCAGCTGCTGCAAATGATTACGATGCTTTGTCCAAGCTTCAGCTGCAAATGGCCGCTGCTATTCATGAGCTGAAGATTCTCTATCACGACTATAAACAGAATATTATTGACTAAACATAAAAATTATGAGGGGCTTGCTCTAGCGAGTCCCTATTTTTTCGTTTAACCCTGTTGAGTTAAATTACAATATATGGTAAAATATTTGAGATAATGGCTAGGACTAGCGTTTTAGTCGAAAGAGAGGCGATTGGTTGTGGTGGAACAGGTGAAGGATGTTCCTGCCTATATTCGCAAAATGTATGGCTACAATTCCTTTATGACCAATTTTGGTGTGAGCATTGACGAGGTAACCTGTGGTGGTGCCGTAGTCAGCATTGAGATTGATCCGTTGAAGCATTTCAATCATCGTGGGATATGTCATGGTGGTGTTCTGACTGCCTTGTCTGACTCGGTTTTAGGAGTAACTGGAGCCAGTGTTGGAGCAGCTGTGGCTACATTGAATTTTAGTATGAATTTTATTCGCAACGTGCATAGCGCAGGACGCGTATATGTACGAAGCAAAATCAGGCATGCAGGTCATACCACAATGGTGATTGAGGCTGAGATGTATGATTCTGAGGAGCATTTAATGGCGACAATACTTACAACCATGTTTATTGTCGGAAGATTTGAGGAAATACCTGCAAAATGGTAAGCTTGCTTACTATTATGGATCAGGGGTATAACCTGGGATTTTAAGGAGGATATAAATGGATTTTGCATTAAATGAGGAACAACTTGAATTACAGGAGATGGTGAGAGAGTTCGTTGAGAAGGAAATCACCCCCTATGCTGCTGAAATGGACAGAGAAAACCATATGCGTGATGGCCTGTTGGAAAAGGCTAACGAAATGGGCCTGCTGAACGTAATCGTTCCCGAAGAGCTGGATGGTCCTGGTCTGGACAGCATTGCTGTTGCTGCAATTTATGAAGAGCTGGGTAAAGGCTGCGCTGGTGTGGCAACCTCTTTGGCTGCTAACTCTTTGGCTACTCTGCCCGTACTTATTGCTGGTACTGACGAACAAAAGCAAATGTACTGCGACGTTCTGAACAACGGTGGTCTGGCTGCCTTTGCTCTGACTGAGCCTGGTGCAGGTAGTGACGCTGGCGGCGTTTCCACCCGTGCTGTAAAAAATAAAGAAGAGGGTACCTACACTCTGAACGGTACTAAAATGTTTATCACCAATGGTGGTATTGCTGATATTTTCCTGGTATTTGCTAATACCCGTAAAACCGGCGGTATCCGTGGTTTGACTGCCTTCATCGTTCCGAAGGACACTCCGGGCTTCTCCGTTGGTAAAAAAGAAGACAAGATGGGCATCCGTCCTTCCAATACCTGCGAGCTGATTCTGCAAGATGTTGTAATTCCTGAATCCTATCGTGTAGGTCGTGAAGGCGAAGGCTTCCGCATTGCTATGAATACTCTGGACAGCGCTCGTCCTTTCGTTGGTGCTGTATCCGTTGGTATTGCTCAAGCTGCTCTGGATTGCGCTGTTAAGTATGCTAAAGAACGTCGTCAATTTGGTCAGCCTATTGCTTCCTTCCAAATGGTTCAATCTATGATTGCTGATATGGCTATGAAGGTTGAAACTGCTCGTCTGATGGTTCAAAAATGCTGCTGGATGCGTGACCAAGGCATGGAATTCTCCAAGGAAGCTGCTATGGCTAAATGCTATGCTGCAGATGTGGCTATGCAGGTAACCACCGACGCTGTTCAAGTAATGGGTGGCTATGGCTATTCCAGAGAATATCCTGTTGAGAAGATGATGCGTGATGCTAAGATCATGCAAATCTATGAAGGCACTAACCAAATTCAACGTTTGGTTATCGCTAACAAAATCCTGTACTAATATCGGACTTTATGGGGACTGCTGCGGCAGTCCCTTTTTTGTTTGTAACTTTTTTGCCAAATCTGCATTTTTAACTATATGGTGTGGTATAATATTGAATATAGACTGGAGCATTATGCGAAAGTTTAAGATAAATATTTTAGGAGAAGTATATGTTGTTTTTTTTGCTAACTGTGTTGGTTGTGATTATAGATCAGCTGACAAAGTATTATGTGGTGACGCATTTTTATTTTGGGGAAAGTGTTCCAGTAATTAAAGGTATTTTTCACTGGACTTATATTCTAAACCCAGGAGCTGCTTTCGGTATGATGGAGGGTAGTCGTTGGTTTTTTATTCTCATAGCTTTAGTTGTTGTGGCAGGTGTTTACTATCTGCGTAAAGATATTATGGACAATGGACCGATGATGAAATATGGCACAGCTCTTTTTGTAGGTGGTGCTATAGGCAATCTTATTGATAGAGCAAGAAGTGGTCTTGTAATTGACTTTTTTGATTTTAGAATTTGGCCCGTTTTTAACGTAGCTGATATTTGTATTTGTATAGGAGTAGGTTGTATTTTATGGAAAATTTTGCAAATGGAAATGCAGGAGAGCAAGAAAAGCTCCTGATAACTGAAAATGAAGCAGGTCAGCGTGCTGATGTTGGTTTGGCGTCACTTTTGGAACTGACTCGTTCTAATATGCAGAAGCTGCTTGAGGATGGTCGTGCAGTTAAGGGCAGTAAGGTGCTTAAGGCTAATTACAAGCTAAAGTTAGGAGACGAAATTATAGTGACTCTGCCCGAGCCTCAGCCCTTGGATGTTCAGCCTGAAAATATTCCCATAGATATTATTTATGAAGACGAAGATGTTGTTGTTGTAAACAAGGCACGTGGTATGGTAGTTCATCCTGCTGCAGGAAATTACAATGGTACTCTTGTAAATGCGCTTTTGTACCATTGCAAAAATTTGTCAGGCATTAATGGGGTAATAAGACCTGGTATAGTTCATCGTTTAGACAAGGATACTAGCGGAATTATGATTTGTGCTAAAAACGATGCGGCTCATGTATCTCTTTCTGAGCAAATTCAAAGTAAAACAGCTAAACGTACTTATATGGCTGTTGTTCGTGGCAATATTAAAACTGATAGTGGCGTAATTGAAACTCTTATAGCTCGTGATAAAAATGATCGTAAGAAAATGGCTGTAGTTAAAGAGGATGGGCGCAATGCTGTAACTGAATATGAGGTTATGGAGCGCTTTGGTAAGTACACTATTGTTAAGTGCAAACTGTTGACTGGTCGTACCCATCAGATTCGTGTACATATGGAGTATCTAGGTTATCCACTTGTTGGAGATCCTAAATATTCTCCTAAAAAAACACCCTTTGCTATAAATGGACAAGCACTGCATTCACTGACATTGGACTTTATCCATCCAAGAACTGGTGAGCAGATGCATTTTGAAGCTCCGCTGCCGGAGGATATACATAAAATAGTGACTCGTTTACGCTTAGGTCAGTTTAATTAAAATAGTATTTTAGGAGTTGACCTTTGTATGTAAAATTGTTAGGAGTGAAGGTATATGAGCAAGTTTGTAAAGAAAAATGTGATTATGGATGCAGCTGCTATGCGTAGGGCTATCACCCGTATTTCACATGAAATCATAGAGAGAAATAAAGGCGTAGAAAACATTGTCCTTGTTGGTATTCGTACCCGCGGCGTTCCTTTGGCAGAGCGTTTAGCAGGTGCTATTGAACGTATTGAAGGAGTAAAAGTTTCTGTTGGTATGCTTGATATTACTTTGTATCGCGATGACTTATCTACACTGGCTTATAACCCAATAGTACATGGTACAGAAATGGACATTGACTTAAATGGCAAGGTTGTGGTACTTGTTGATGATGTTCTGTATACTGGTCGTACCATTCGCTCCGCATTGGATGCCGTTATTGATATGGGACGTCCACGTGCAATTCAGCTGGCAGTTATGATTGATAGAGGTCATAGAGAATTGCCTATTCGTGCTGACTTTGCGGGTAAGAATGTTCCTACATCTCATAAGGAGGCTGTAGCAGTATGTTTGGCAGAGCAGGACGGTGCAGACGAGGTTGTTATTGGCGATATTGAGGATTAGTATATCCTTGTTATCTGAATATATTTATAAATGAGGTGACTGACTATGCTGGAAGCAGAAGCAAAACGCAATGAATTATTAGGCAAAAGACTTGTAGAAAACTTAAAGAAACGCAATATGGACGCGTATTACTGCGCAACTAAGGACGAGGCATTAACTAAGGCTTTGGAGCTTATTCCTGAGGGAGATGTTGTTTCTTGGGGCGGTTCAGAAACCTTGAATCAGATTGGTCTTATTGAAGAAGTTAAGAAGCGTAATAAGGTTATTGATAGAGCAACTGCTGCTACCGTAGAGGAAAAGCAGGAGCTGATGCATCAGGCTCTTTTGTGCGACACATATCTGATGAGTAGCAATGCTGTCAGCCAAGATGGTCAGCTTGTAAATATTGATGGAAATGGCAACCGTTGTGCTGCTCTTATTTATGGTCCTAAGAGCATTGTTATGGTTGTTGGTATGAATAAAGTAGCTGCTGACTTGGATGCTGCTATGTCCAGAGCTCGCAACACTGCTGCACCTGCTAATGTGCAGCATTTCCCAGGCATCAAGACTCCCTGTGCAGTTACTGGCGTATGTGCAAACTGTATGTCTCCTGAAACAATTTGCTGCCAATTTGTAATTACCCGTTTTAGCAGGGTTCCTGGTCGTATTAAGGTTGTTTTTGTTGGCGAAAGCTTGGGCTTATAAAATATTTTTGATATAAGCAGAAAGGGGTGGTCTTATGAAAACAAGACATTATGCTGCTCCCAATGAAGTTATGTATCATATTGGCTTTAGCCATGAAGCACTGCGTGGTGCAACTATGGCTGTGCTCCCTGGTGATCCAGGAAGAGTTGAACCCTTAGCTAAGGCCTTGGGTGAAAACCCTATTTATATTGCCAGTCATCGCGAATATACAAGCTGGCTGACTTATATTGATAAACAGCCTGTTCTTGTTTGTTCCACTGGTATGGGTGGACCTTCTGTTGCCATTTGCTTAGAAGAACTGGCTCGCATTGGTATCACTCATGTAATTCGCTTTGGTACCACTGGTACTATACAGGATAATATAAATCTTGGTGAGGTCATAATTAACAAGGCGGCTGTGCGTCTTGATGGAACGTCTCATCATTATGCTCCTGCAGCATTTCCTGCTGTAGCAAGCTTTACTATGGTTAATGCTTTGGCTCAGGCTGCTAAAGATAATAATATTCCTGTCCATGTTGGTATTTCTGTTTCTTCTGATACATTCTGGCCTGGTCAGGAGCGTTATGACAGCTTTACTGGCTATGTTCCCAAGGCTTTTCAGGGAACATTGAAGGAATGGCAGTCTTTAGGAGCACTTAACTATGAAATGGAAACATCTGCTCTGTTTGTAACTGCTCAGACGTTGGGCATAAAGGCAGGCGCTGTTTGTGGTGTTGTAGCCAAAAGAACTGATAGTGAGGAGATTGCTCCTAGTAATGTTTATGACACAGCTTTTGCTGGACAGGTAAAGATTACGGCAGGTGCTTTAAAACAGCTTTTGAAAGCAGGTGAGTAAATGGCTCGTACAATTATTTTATTGATGGATTCCTTTGGTATTGGTTCTGCACATGATGCTGCAGACTTTGGTGATAAAGGCTCTGATACTTTAGGTCATATTGCTGAATGGTTTGTAGAAAACCGTAAGGATAAGGATGGCCAGGTAATGCCACTTCAGCTGCCTAATCTGGCTGCTCGTGGGTTGGAAAAAGCAGCAGAGCTTAGTCGTGGCTCTGTTTTGGCGGCACCATTAGGTGCTGAACATACAATTGGTGCCTGCACTTATGCAGAGGAAGTTAGCCGCGGCAAGGATACCCTAAGCGGACACTGGGAAATTGCTGGCGTGCCTGTAGACTTTGATTGGGGATATTTCCCTAATAAGCCAAAATGCTTTCCACAAGAGTTGGTAGACGCTTTAATTGAAAAGGGCAAGCTTCCTGGAGTTTTAGGCGAAAGTCATGCTTCTGGTACAGAAATTATTAAGGAGCTTGGCGAGGAGCACGTACGTACAGGCAAGCCAATTATCTACACTTCAGCAGATAGTGTGCTGCAAATTGCTGCTCATGAGGAAGCTTTTGGTTTAGAAAGATTATATGAGCTTTGTAAGCTGGCTTACGATTTGGTACAGCCCTATAAAATTGCAAGGGTCATTGCACGTCCATTTGTAGGTACATGTGCTGAAGATTTTACCCGTACTACTAATCGTCATGATTATGCAGTACCAGCTCCTCAGGACACGCTGCTTGATAAAATTATTGCTGGCGGTGGAAATGTATATGCAGTTGGCAAGATAGCCGATATTTTTGCTCATCGTGGTATTACTAAGCATTATCCAGCAGGAGGCTTGGAAAAGCTTGTGGATGCTACTAAGCAGGCTATAGCTGATGCTCCTGACAAAACCTTAGTATTTACTAATTTTGTAGACTTTGACTCATCCTATGGTCATAGACGAGATCCTAAGGGCTATGGTGAGGCTTTGGAATATTTTGATGGTCGGCTGCCAGAAATTCTTTCTTTGCTAAAAGAGGATGATTTGGTGCTTATTACTGCAGACCATGGCAATGATCCTACTTGGACTGGTACTGACCATACTAGAGAACGTACTCCTATTTTGTTCTTTGGTGCAGAAGTGAAGAAAACTGTGCTTGAGCCTATACATACATTCGCGGACCTTGGTCAGACTATTGCTGCGTATATGGGAGTAGAGACGGTACCGACTGGTAATGTTATCAAGCTGTTTTAATTGCATTGAAAGGTAGGTGCCTTTATGCGTAAATTATTATCATACTTAGCTGCAATTTTATTCCTGCTTACTTCTATGGCTTTTTTGCCACAAAGTGCTTTGGCAGCATTTGCTGAACGATCTGTAGGTTTTGTTGTTATGGACCACACAGGTGATCTTGATGGAGCTATGTATAAAAGCTTGCGTTCTATGGTAAAGATGCCATATCATTTTCCTGACTATAAAATTATCGACGGCGGTCTGCCGCAGCAGGTAGTTTCCGATGTGCTGCGTGATGATGTCAAAGTGGATAAAAAGCTTATGGCTGCTTTGGCAGAAAAGAGCAAGGTTGATGTTCTGGTAGTAGCACGTATCTATGCAATGGATGAGCGTATGGTTCATGGATGGATTGGCTCCTGGGAGGATAATGATACTTATATTGCTATTGAAGCAAGTGCTGACTTTTTTGTTTACAAAAAAGACGGCAACAAGTTCCTGAAAAAACGTCTGCGTGAGCGCGAGGTTAAGGAAATGGGGAATTCCGAGGATCCTAGGGAGCTTGTAAAGTGGGCACTGAGTGATATTGTCAATGATATGGAAGGAAGGCCGAGAATTGGCAGTTAAAAGCTTTATACCTTAGTTTCAGAAAATGCAATTGCGTGAAGGATATTAAGAATTTATTAAAGATAAGAAAGTCTGTTCAATATTTGGACAGACTTTTTCTTTTGCACAGTTAATATGGTATAATATAGGCAGAAATATTTTAAGGACGGTGAGCTGCTTGAAGCTTTTTCATTTATCTGACTTGCACTTGGGTATAAGACTCAATGAGGTGTCGCTGATTGAGGATCAAAAGTATATTTTGAAACAGGTTCTTGACTACGTGGGTAGTGAAAAGCCTGATGGCGTTATTATCGCTGGTGATATTTACGATAGAAGTGTTCCTTCTGAGGAGGCTGTGAATCTGTACGATAGTTTTATGACAGAGCTTGCAAGACTTCATATTCCTGCCTTTGTCATTAGCGGTAACCATGACTCTGCACCACGCTTATCCTGCTGCAGCAGGCTTTTGAGTGACAGTGGAATTTATGTCAGCGGTTCTTATAACGGTAATGTAGAACGTATTACTTTAAAAGATAAATTTGGCAGCGTTAATATTTATCTTTTACCTTTCGTAAAGCCTGCTGTTGTAAGACACTATCTTGATGAAGCTGACGCTGTTGGTATAGAGAGCTATCATAATGCTGTTGCAAAAGTAGTTGCCGGGTTAAAACTTGATACTAACGAGCGTAATGTAATTGTTACTCATCAGTTTGTAACTGGTGCGGAACGCTGTGATTCAGAGGATATTAGCGTTGGTGGGACAGATAATGTTGCTGCTGAGGTTTTTGCTGATTTTGATTATGTAGCTTTAGGTCATATTCATGGACCGCAGAATGTAGGAGGACAAGAGCGTATTCGTTATTGCGGAACACCTTTAAAGTATTCATTTTCTGAAGCAAAGCATGAAAAATCTATTACGGTTTTAGAACTTGGAGAAAAGGGTAATATTCGAATTAATCTGCTGCCTTTAAAACCTTTGCGTGATTTGCGTATATTGAGAGGCAAATACGAAGAGCTGATGCTGAAGGAAAATTATGAAGGCACAAATAGGGAGGATTATTTAAAGATTATTCTCACAGATGAAAACGAAATACCCAATGTTATGAATAAGCTCCGTACTGTTTATAAAAATATTTTACAGCTTGAGTACGATAATACGAGGACTAGAAGTAGTGAAAATATAGTACTTGTAGAGACCGTTAGCATGAAGAGCGAGCTGGAGCTATTTGCGGAGTTTTTTGAAAAGCAGAATGGACAAACTCTTGATAAGGAGCAGGCGGAGTATCTGAGGAATTTGATTGAGCAGCTCAAGGAGGCAGATGATTAATGAAGCCTATAAAATTAGAAATATGTGCCTTTGGCCCCTATGCTGATAAAACAGTAGTTGACTTTTCTTTGTTAGGTGACAACGGCATTTATTTGATTACTGGCGAAACAGGTGCTGGTAAAACAACTATTTTTGATGCTATTGTTTATGCTTTATATGGAAAGGCAAGCGGTTCTGCACGTAGTCAAAATACAATGTTTCGCAGCAAGTACGCAGATCCTGCCATTTTAACATATATTGAATGTACCTTTTTTTATCATGGGAAGGAATATAAGGTTCGTCGTGTACCTGAACAGGAGCGTCCCAAGAAACGCGGCGATGGTATGACAAAGGAAAATGCGGCTGCAGAGCTTTATTTTTCTGATGGCAGAGCACCAATAACCAAAAAAGAATTGGTTGATAATGAAATAGTTAAAATAATGGGTATTAATTATGACCAGTTCAGAAGTATTGCCATGATTTCTCAAGGTGATTTTCAGAAGATTTTGCTGGCTGATACAAGTGACCGTATGAAGATTTTTCGAGAAATTTTTCATACTAATTTGTTTGAGTCTTTGCAAAAAAGGCTTCAAGACGATTTTTCTAAAACCAAGAAGGAATATGACGAGCTGCAGCTGCGTATTTCGCAAGAGCTGAGCGGTATAGTTTCAAGTGGTGTTGGTGCTATTGAGCAGGAGCTGAAGTCTATTGAATCAAATGGCTTTGATGGTCAGATAGAGCGTTGTTTAGAGCTATTAAAGAATTTGGTAAATGATAGTGAAACTAAGCTGCAAATAGGTGATGAAAAAATCCAGCAGCTTCGCCGACAGCTTAGTGAGACTGAAGAAAAATTAAGAACAGAGAATCGCAGAAGAGAGCTCATGAATAAGCTTGCTAAGGAACTTCAAGAAAAAACAGTCCTTGACCAACAAACGGACAATATTTATGAAGTGTTCCAAAAAGCTGCTGAAGGTAGTGATAGGATTTCTGAATTACAGAAGGAACTGCCTGTTTTACAGGAGCTTATTAATAAGCTTGCTAAGGTTGGTCAGTTGGAGGAGTATGAAAAAAATTATCAGCAGGATTATCAAAAGAAGATAGAAGCGATTAGTAATAACAAAACTAAAATAGAGCAACAAGAGTTTGCTATTAAGGCCGCTAAAGAGCTGAAGGAAACACTTAATAATGTTGATGCACAAGTAATAAGCGTAGAAAATAAAATTAATGGTTTAGCTAGTAGCCAAAAGGAGCTAACTGGTATTTGTGTTCAGCATAAAATTGCTAAGGACGACGAAGAAAAGCTTCAAAGCTTAGTTGTTGAGCTGGAAGCATCTAAACAGGTTCTTGATGAACAAACTAAAGCACTGCAGAATAATTTAGAAGCGTCACGCAGAGCCAAACTTTTGGAGGCAGAGCTACAGAATAATGTCCTTAAGGAGAAGGAGGAGCTTACTAAGGTTAATGATTTGCTGAAGGCTTTAGATAAATTAAAGCTTTTAGAAGATGATTATAAAGAAGCAATTATTGATTTTAAACAGGCTAGAGAGATTTCTGAACAGGCAAGTGCTGATTATCAGGAAAGATATATGCTGTTTTTGTGTGAACAGGCTGGAGTATTGGCGGAAAAGCTTGAAACTAATAAGCCCTGTCCTGTATGTGGGTCGTTGGAGCATCCTTGTCCGGCTAAATTAACAAAGGAAGCTCCTACTCAGGAGCAGGTTGACGAACTAAAGCAAAATGCAGATGCTGCTGTGCAGAGGGCTGGTCAATTTAGCAGCGAGGCTGCCAGCTTAAAGAAGCAGGTGGAGGAGAAGCGGATAGATGTTGTAGAAATGGGCTGCAGTATAATACCTGACTATAATGGTACAGACTTAAAGTCTGTAGTGGATAATCGAAAAGCTGAAATAGAGGTGTTGATTAGTGAACTGCGGTGCAGAAAACAGCAGGCGGCAGATGAAGCTCAAAAGGAAGAGGAGCTGCAGAATAATTTAAAAGATAATTTAGAGATATTGGACAGCAAGGCACAGGAAATCATCAGCAAGAAAAATTTGCTGACAGAGGCTCATACGAAAAGACAGGGTGCATTGGAGCAGGTTCAGGCAATTTTACCTCAGCTTGATTTACAATATATTAATGGAAGTTCTTATGCAGACTGGCTGTCTTGCCAAAATCTTCATGATGAAGAAGCTATAATCACAGCTGCAAGATTAATTTATAAATTCTTTCAGGAGAATATTGGTGAATTACAGACTGAGCTTACTAGGCTAAAGAATGAGCAGCAGAGAAAACTGCGGCTGGAAAAAGAAATTCCAGCGATGGAACAGGAGCTGGAGACGTTACGTAATTTAGACGGCAGCTTACAAACTGCTGCTGCACAGCTACAAACAACAGCTGAGAGTTTTGCAAGGCAAAGGATAGAGCTGTTGCAGGAACTTAATGGCAAGAAGAAATTTGAACTGGAGCAACGACAAAAGAATATAGAAGATACTTGTCAGCAGCTCAAGGAACGCTTTAGAACTGCCGATGAAGAACTACGCAAGCATAATGAAAAGTTACAGCAGTGTAACGTTAAAATCCAAACCTATAATGAGGATTTAGCATTGCTTCCTGAAATTAATACGCAGAATTCCTTGGAGACAATTTTAAGTGATAAGCAGGAGCTGGAAGAGCGTATTGCACGTTTAGATTTAGAAAACAAGAATCTTCATTCTGACTGTAAGAACAATAGGAGCATTCTTAACAATGCAGAAAGGCTGCAAAAGGATATAGGTGTAGTTGAGAAAAAATATGTATGGCTGAAGGCTCTAGCGGATACTGCTAATGGCAGGCTCATTGGCAAACAAAAGGTTGTGCTGGAGACATACATCCAAATGCACTATTTTGATAGAATTATTCAACGTGCCAATGTACGTCTTTTAAAAATGACAAATCAGCATTACGAGCTGAAGAGAGCAGAAGAAGATAGTGTTTCCACTGGTAATGCTAAGGCTGGGTTGGAGCTGAGCGTTAAGGATTATTGGAATAATACGGAGAGAAGTGTCAGAACTCTGTCCGGTGGTGAAACCTTTATGGCCTCCTTAGCCCTGGCTCTTGGCTTGGCTGACGAGGTACAGGCAAGTGCTGGTGGCGTACAGCTTGATACTATGTTTGTAGATGAGGGTTTTGGTTCCTTAAGTGAAGAGCATCTTAAAGAGGCGATTAATACATTAATGGGATTATCCGATGCTAACCGTCTTGTTGGTATAATATCTCACGTTGCGGCACTTAAAGAACGTATTGATAAGAAGATAGTTGTAAAAAATAGTCGTCAAAATGCAGGTCTAGGAAGTACTATTGAAATAGTTGTCTGAAAATTCCTGCAGCTCTTTACCATAGCATGTGTATGTGATAAAATTACCTTTATACTTAAAAGATTATACTAAGAGCGGAGGGTTATTATGGAATTATTAGAAAAGAAAATCTTAGAAGATGGCGTTATTAAAAATGGCAACGTCTTGAAAGTTGACAGCTTCCTGAA
This sequence comes from uncultured Phascolarctobacterium sp., assembly GCA_900547415.1. GTDB lineage: Bacteria > Bacillota > Negativicutes > Acidaminococcales > Acidaminococcaceae > Phascolarctobacterium_A. Next base: position 80,523 of record URGS01000005.1, read on the forward strand.
TCATCAGATAGACGTTCCATTTATTGCTGAATTAGGCAAGGAATTTAAGCGTTTGTTTGCTGATCGACCTATTAATAAAATTTTGACTATTGAGGCTTCAGGTATTGGTATTGCAAGTATTGCAGCAATGTATTTCAATGTTCCTGTAGTATTTGCTAAAAAATCCAGTGGCAGTAACATGGATCGTGATGTATACTTTACTAAAATTTATTCCTTTACTCATAATAAGGATAATGATGTAATTGTAGCAAAGCAGTATCTGAATAAAAATGACCATGTTCTTATTATTGATGACTTTCTGGCAAATGGCTGTGCTTTAGAGGGATTGATGGATATTGTTCGTCAATCCGGCGGTACCGTAGAAGGTATTGGCATTGCTATTGAAAAGGGCTTCCAAGGCGGCGGTGACAAGCTGCGTGCTGCAGGTGTAAACCTTCGCAGTTTGGCAATTATCGACAAAATGGATTCCGCAACTGGTACTATTCAATTCAGACATGAGGAGGAATAATGAGCGAGAAAAAGAGGGTAGTAGACCCTATTTACGAACTTGATGGCAAAATTTCTGTAGGCAAGGCTATTCCTTTTGGTCTGCAGCATATTTTGGCAATGTTTGTTGCTAACATTGCTCCTATTCTCATTGTAACAGGTGTTATTAAAATGCCTCTTGAGCAAAGTGCAGCATTAGTTCAGTCTGCTATGATTGTTGCTGGTATTGGTACTTTGATTCAGTTATATCCTGTTTGGCGTGTTGGTAGTGGTTTGCCAATTGTCATGGGTATCAGCTTTACCTTTGTTTCTATTGCTTGTGTTATTGGCAGCAAATATGGTTATGGCGGTATTTTAGGTGCAGTGGTAGTTGGCGGTATCTTGGAAGGAATTCTGGGACTTTGTGCTAAATATTGGCGTCGCTTTGTACCTCCGATTGTTGCCGCAACTGTAGTAACCTCTATTGGTTTTAGTTTGCTGGGCGTTGGTGCAAATTCCTTTGGAGGCGGTTTTGGCAATCCTAACTTTGGTGACGCACCTTATATTATTGTTGGTACTGTAACACTTATTAGCTGTATCGGCTTTAACATTGTAGCTAAATCCTTCTACAAGCAGCTGTCTGTATTATTTGGCCTTGTTGTGGGTTATGTTTTGGCATATTTTATGGGTATGGTTGATTTAAGCCGCATGAGTGACGTATCCATGATTTCTATTCCTAAGCTGATGCCTTTTTCCATGGAGTTCCATGCAGACGCTATCTTTGCATTCTTCCTGATTTTCCTTGTTTCTGCTACCGAAACAATTGGTGATACATCTGCAATGACTGCAATTGGTCTGAAGCGTAATGTTACTGACAAGGAAGTTTCTGGTTCTATTACCTGTGATGGCTTGATCAGCAGTTTGTCTTCTGTATTTGGCTGCATGCCCATTACTTCCTTTAGCCAGAATGTAGGCCTGATTGCGATGACTAAGGTAGTTAATCGCTTTGCTATCATGACTGGTGCTGTAATCATGATTTTATCCGGTTTATTTCCTGCATTGGGAGTTTTGTTGGCATCCCTTCCTGAATCTGTTTTAGGTGGATGTACCCTTATGATGTTCGGCTCCATTGTCGTAAGCGGTGTGCAGATGATTGCTGGCTGCGGTTATTCTACACGCAATGTGACAATTGCGTCTCTGGCATTGAGTATTGGTATTGGCTTTACTCAAAATCCGGCTATTTTCAAGATTTTCCCTAATCTGATTAAGAATGTATTCGCAGAAAACTGCGTAGCTGTTGTATTTATCGTAGCGATTGTTCTGAATCTGATTCTTCCTGAGGATAAGGATGAAATTCGTTAAGAGATATTTGTTTTGATGAGGTTTCCGTCATGAAGATTATTGATGCACACATGCATTACTACAATAAGGATGGATTTGTTGAGGTAGCCAAAAGAGCAGGTTATACTAATACTGCTGAATGTTGGCAGCAAATTTGCCAGGAAAACAATATTGTTTTTTCTGTGGCTATGGGGAATACTATGTATACTAGCTCACGCTTTGGCGGTGTTGCACCTCGTCTGATTGACTTGTCTGGAACCTTTAATGAGGACAATTATAACCAGCCTTATAATATGGGCTATTGCCTTGGTATACGCAGCACTGAAATGGCTGAAGCTGATGGTGAAAAAACTGCTCAAGAGTTTGAATTTTATCTTAAGCAGGAGCATTGCCTTGGCCTAAAGCTCTATCCTGGCTATGAGCCTGTATACGTTAATGACAAGCGTCATTGGCCCTTGTTTGAGCTGGCTGAGGCCTATAATGTTCCTGTAGTAATTCATACGGGAGATACGGCTCGTCCTGATGGCTTGTTAAAGTATTCTCATCCCTTGACTGTTGATGATGCAGCAGTAAATTTTCGTAAAGTAAACTTTGTCATTGCCCATTGCGGTTGTCCCTGGTTTATTGATGCTGCTGAGGTAGCGGGGAAGAACCCTAATGTCAGTATTGACCTGTCAGGACTTATGGAAGGAATGCCTAAACCATTGGTTGTATATCATAAGTTTCAGAGCATTTGGCGGAAGCTGCATGACAGCCTGAATTATTTTGGTGATTATTCCAGAATTATGTATGGCAGCGATTGGCCTTTGGTTAATATTCCGACCTACATCAGATTGATTAGCTATATTGTTCCTGAAGAGCATCATGATAAGGTATTTTATGAAAATGCATTACGGATTTTTAATAGGATTCCTGCTTTACTTGATAAAAAGGAGCAATAGGATATTGGGGGAAGACAATGGCAAGCATAACTGAAATAGAAGAAGGCTTAAAGGATTGGGAGCTTTTAAGGGAGCTTCCTCAGGAGTTGTATGGTTTTAGATTAACTCCTGGTACCGGTATCAAAGGACAAATTTTGAATATTGCGGCCTATGTTAATGCTGAGAAGCATTGTCGTCTCGATTTGACGTATACTACAGAGACATTTGACTATGTTCCAGTTCAGACAATTGGTTTGCATATTTTTAGAGATGAGCGTTATTTTTCTAGAGATAGAGAACGTTTCGGAAAAATGCTGCAGCAGCAGCTTCCTGATATCTTAGAAACAATGCTTAGAGAAGGTAACCATAAGGAAAGCTACGAGGCTATGGCTCTTGGTTTTCCAAAGTGGGAATATTGGCGAAATCTTCCAGAAAAAATAGGTACCTATGAGCGTTTTATTACACCGGAAAATCCTTTGGTATATTTAAATGGTTCTACTATTTTCTTGGATTATACTGACTTTGAGCATGGTAATCAGCTGTATTTTTCTTATAATTCCTTCCGCAACGATATTTTTGCAGAAATGAAGCAGCATTACCAGCCCTTTACTACAGAGTTATTTGATGTTCCTGGTGCTATCGCTGATGAAAAAAAGCTAGCTCATTTGGAAAAGCTTCTGAGCAAAAATTTGGAGAGCACTTTGAAAGAACTGTCCAGTAAGGACTAAGCTGACCATCTATATAATAAGAAAACGCATGATACATCTTTTGGATAGATATATCATGCGTTTATTTTATGTATAGTTATAAGCTTATACTTCAGGAACCTTAAGAACTGCACCAGTTGCTGCAGAGGTTACTAATGCTGCATAGCGTGCCAGATAGCCACTCTTAACCTTGGGAGGAGGGCATACCCAGTTTTTACGGCGTTCAGCTAATTCTTCATCGCTAAGCTTAACATTAAGGGTACGATTAGGAATATCGATTTCAATAATATCGCCGTTTTCAATCAAGGCTATATTACCGCCCTCGCGAGCTTCAGGGGAAATGTGACCAATGCATGCACCACGAGTTGCACCGCTGAAGCGTCCATCAGTAAGGAGTGCTACATCTTTATCATGGCCCATTCCTGCAAGTACGGAGGTAGGATTGAGCATTTCACGCATACCAGGTCCACCCTTAGGTCCTTCATAGCGGATAACTACAACGTCGCCGGAAACAACCTCTTTGGAACAGATTGCAGCAATAGCTTCGTCTTCGGAATTATAGACCTTGGCAGGACCACTGAACACTTTCATGGAGGGGTCAACAGCACTTTCCTTGACAACACTGCATTCAGGAGCAATATTACCCTTTAAAACAGCTATGCCGCCAGTTTTGTTATAGGGGTTTTCAATGCTATGGATAACATCAGGACGTTGAATTGCAGCGTTTTTAATAACCTGGCCAATTGTTTTGCCAGTAACAGTTTTACAGGATTTATGAATGAGCTTTAATCGATCAAGTTCATTCATTACGGCAGGTATGCCACCAGCTTCATTCAGGTCGATGATGTGGTGAGTACCACCAGGACTCAGCTTGGTAAGATAAGGGGTTTTTTTGGAGATTTTATCAAACAGTTCCAAAGGAAGTTTTACGCCTGCTTCATGTGCAATCGCAGGAAGATGGAGAGCAGTGTTGGAGGAACCGCCAATTGCCATATCCACGGTAATTGCATTTTCAAAAGCGTTTTTAGTCATAATGTCACGAGGACAGATATTCTTTTCTACCAGCTCCATAATTGCCATGCCGGCGTGCTTAGCCAAGGCAATACGTTTGCCATTATAAGCAGCAGGAATTGTGCCGTTTCCTGGAAGTCCCATGCCAAGAACCTCTGTCAGGCAATTCATAGTATTGGCAGTGAATAAACCAGAGCAGCTGCCACAACCAGGGCAAGCACAATGCTCGATTTCACTAAGCTCATTTTTATCAATCTGACCAGCCTCGAAGCGACCTGCTGCTTCAAAGACAGTGGAAACACTTATATCTTTGCCATTCATACGGCCAGGAAGCATAGGACCACCGCTGACAACTACTGCAGGAATATTCAGTCGAGCTGCTGCCATAAGCATGCCAGGAACGATTTTATCGCAGTTGGGGATGAGTACAAGGCCATCAAAGGCATGACCATTGGCAACTGCCTCAATACTGTCTGCAACAAGCTCACGGCTTGCCAAAGGATATTTCATACCGTTATGACCCATAGCGATACCATCACAGATACCAATAGCAGGGAACTCGATGGGGGTACCACCTGCTTCTAATACACCATATTTAGCAGCCTTAGCAATAGTATCCAGATGCATATGACCAGGAATAATCTCGTTAGCTGCACAGCAAATACCGATTAACGGCTTTTTTAATTCTTCTTCAGTATAACCCATCGCATAAAATAAAGAGCGATGAGCTGCACGGGTTGAACCCTTTTTTACTTCTGTACTACGCATTTTTTTGACCTCTTTCCCTAAAATCCATACCTCTAATCTCTACATATTGAGTAACAATACTTTTACGAGGATATTTATGATTCTACATTTTTTTATAAAGTATGTCAAATAAATAAGTGTCTTAATGGATTATTCGTAAATTATAGAAGATTTACCTGCTGTAAGCGTTACATAGCTTACACATTTGCAACATATGAATAATATAGAATAATGCAGGGTTAGATTTTAAGAAAAAATTCTAAAACATTTCACTTTTAGACACTGCAAAATAGTGTATAATGTATACATAGAAAATATATGCGAGGTGTTGCATTATGAAAACTAGATTAACTGAGCTTCTTGGAATAAAATATCCTATTATTCAAGGCGGTATGGCACATATCAGCGATGCTGTTTTGGCGTCTGCTGTATCCAATGCTGGCGGTGCAGGTATTATTGGCAGTGGCGGTAAAAGTGCTGAATGGGTTCGCGATGAGGTTCGTAAAGCCAAGACTCTTACAGACAAAGCATTTGGTGTTAATCTGATGCTGATGGCTCCTAACATTGAAGAGATTATTGGTGTGCTGTGCAAAGAAAAGGTTGCTTTTGTAACCTTGGGTGCTGGCAATCCTGTTCCTTTCATTGAAAGATTCCATGCTGTAGGTACTAAGGTTATTCCTGTTGTCCCTAATGTAAAGCTGGCAAAACGTATAGAGGCTGCTGGTGCTGATGCTATGGTTATTGAAGGCATGGAGGCTGGCGGTCATATTGGTAAACAAACCACTATGGCACTGATGGAGAATGTGTTGCCTGTTGTAACTAAGATTCCTGTTTTGGTAGCAGGTGGTATCTCTGATGGTCGTGCTATTGCTGCAGCTCTGCTGATGGGTGCAGATGGCGTACAAATGGGCAGTCGTTTCCTGATGACTACTGAGTGTCCTGCAAATCAGGCTGCTAAGGATGCTATTAAGGCTGCAACTGATACTGATAGTGCAACTACTGGTTATAGCCGTAATCTGGGTGTTCGCTGTCTGGCTAACGAGTTTACCAAAGCTTATACTGAAAAAGAAATTTCCGGTGCTCCCAATAGCGAGCTTATGGCGATGGGTACAGGTACCAATAAACTTGCATTGATTGATGGCGATATTGTTAATGGTACTGTAATGGTAGGCCAAAGCTTAAATGTTCTTAATGATGTGCTTCCTTGCAAGGATGTTATGGAACGTTTAATCATTGAGGCTAAAACTGCTATTGAACGTGTAAAAACAATCGAATTCTAAATTATGAACAATAAGGACGATTTATTCCTATACAAGGGGCAAATCGTCCTTAGTTTTTACTGTGGGTATTTATTTAAGCAGCTCATCCTTAAGAGAATAATATTCTCTGCTGAAATATGGTGTGAGCTGTGCTTCTCTGTGATCACTGCCAAAGGCACGTTTACTGATTGCGATTAGAGGCGGAGCCTGAATTCTTTTAGCTACGCTAAAGCCAGAAAATAACTTCCACCAACGCTCTAAATCATCTACAAAGACCTGGGAAGAAGAAAATGATTTTTCTATAATCTTATGACTGCATCCAAGCTTTTCTGTCAGAATTCCATTTTTGTACCAACGGAGTATGTCTGCAGGTGTTGCCTTATTCTTGCCCTCGATGAAGGCTTGAAATAAATAATCATGATACTCATAAATCAATGGGTCACCGCCGTTACCTACAGTTTGGGCATCAGAAAGCTCAGCACTTGGTCGTATTGTAAAGATATCATTGGGAATTACTTCACGCTTATATATTTCATTATTTAAATAATGTCCTAAGGCATAGACCTGACGCTTCCACAAGTCACCAATCATGGCAACCGCACCACAGATATCACCATAAAAGGTAGCGTAGCCTATGGCAATTTCCGCTTTATTAGAGTTACAGGAAAAGGCTCCCCCGAAGGCTGCGGCCGCTGCTGCAATGATGCGTGCACCGCGATCGCGAGCTTGGATGTTTTCTCTTCCAAGCTGATTTATGCTTAAGTTAAAAGAAGAATTATCCTTATAGGAAATAATAGCAGTGTTTTCTAATTGCTCTATTGTATGCTCGTAGCTTTGACCTATGCTAATGGAGGCGTAATTGGCTCCTAAAGCATGGGCAAGTTTTTGTGCAAGATTTTGGGTGGTTGCAGAGTTAAATTTGGAGGGAAGATTTAAAAGTAAAATATTTTCCGAACCCAAAATATCTGCGTACATAGCAGCAGTTACAGCAGAGTCAATACCGCCGGAAAGACCAATGGTCATTTTCTTAATGCCGCACTGATTAAGAAATTTCTCTGTTCCGAAGCGAAGAGATTTATAGATAGATGTAATTTCTGATTCTTCAATAGGGGATGAGGCTGTTTCAAAATCCATAGTTTCAAGATTTAATTTTACTTCAAGAATTGTGTCATCATACATAGCTGCAGATTTAGCAATTAGGCCGTTGCTATTGTAAGCACAGCTGCTTCCATCGAAGGTAAAAATATTCTTGCCGGTATTTTGAATTCCGACACAGTTGCAGTACAGCAATGGAGTATGGTTGTCATGAGCTTGATGTCCGAAAAGCTCGTGACGTTTTTGATTTTTGCTCAAGGTGAAGGGAGAACAGGAAAGGTTGCAGAGCAGCTGTGCTCCTTTTGCAGCCAAGAGCTGTGGTAAATCATAGCGATAATTTTGTGTCCAGCTATCCTCACAGATGAGAAGACCCAGAGACAGCTTGTATCCCTTAATAGTTACTTCAATAGGATGTAATATATCCTCAGGGGCAGCGCCTTCCTCTAGGGCTAGTTTTTCCAGACTATAGTAATGACGAGAGTCATCAAATTCACGATAATTTGGCAAATTATTTTTTATAACATATCTGCGTCCTGCGTAGCCGCCAACAGTCCCACCGTTTTGACAAATAAAGGCAGCGTTATATTTTCGAGAGGTTCCGTCCTCATTTACAAGTTCTTTTTCTTCAGCAATACTGCCAAAGCAGATAACCATTTCGTCACTTGCCTTAATTATTTGGTCATTGTAATATTGACAGTCATCGATAAAGCTTTGCTGCTCCAGCAGATCTCCAATAAGGTATCCTGGAATACACATTTCGGGGAGCAGAAGCATGTCAGCCTTTGCTGAATGGGCTGCCTGAATAAGCTTCATGGCTTTAGTAAAGTTAAGGTCAGGGCGTCCTGGAATTACCTCCATTTGACCCAATATAATTTTAATATCCATATTTTTCCTCTATATCCTGCACTATGTGCAATGTTTAATAAATTCAGGCAAATCTCTCTACTTTTTAAGATTTAGTTGGAGAGTGTAAATTTGCCTTTCCTACTACATAGTGTTATTATAACAAATATAGCTAAATTTCTCTATAATACGAGGGGGTTTTCTAATGAAACACAATAAAAAAACTAATGCGGCCCGCAAGCTTGACGAGCTGAAGATAAATTACCGTATTTTGGAATATACAGTTGACGAGGAGCATTTAGATGCTGTTCATGTTGCGGCAGAGGTTGGAATGCCTTCTAATCAGGTGTTCAAGACTTTGTGCGTGCGTGGCGATAAGAATGGTGTTATGTTTGCGGTGATTCCTGGTGATGGCGAGTTGGATTTGAAGGCGTTGGCACGTGTAAGCGGAAATAAAAGGGCAGAGTTGGTAGCTCTTAAAGAGGTTCTCCCCTTGACAGGCTATATACGCGGCGGCTGCTCTCCCTTAGGAGCAAAGAAGAATTATCCTGTATATATGGATCAGACCAGTAATGACTGGGATGAAATTGCTATTAGTGCAGGTCAGCGTGGTATGCAGATCTTGGCTGCACCTCAGGATTTGCAGAAAGCAACTAATGCTACAGTGGCACCATTGATTTTTGGTAGTGAAGAATAATAATAGTTATAGGCTGGTACTAAAAATAGCTGCTAATAATTCATTGTCTGACTATAAAAAGATTTAAAAAATTTCTTTAAACAATGTTTTAAAGAAATTTTCTTGTGGTGATTATTAAAGTATGGTATTATTACACTATCCCACAATTGATTTGATTTTTCTCTAAGAAAGTAGGATGAGATATGTTATTTGAAAGTACACGTGGAAAAAGTGATATAGTTTCTGCTTCTATAGCAATTACCCGCGGTTTAGCAAGTGACGGAGGCTTGTTTGTGCCTCAGCATTTGCCGCAGATGCGTTTGAACGACATTAAGTCAATGAGCAGCAAGCCATATACAGAAAGAGCAATCGATGTTTTATTACAGTTTCTCACTGATTTTTCTGAGGATGAGCTGCGCGAATGCGTTAATAAAGCTTATGCTTCCGAAAAATTTGGCGAAAATCCTGTTCCTTTGGTACAGATTAATGACAACACTGGCGTTTTAGAGCTGTGGCATGGTCCTACAAGTGCTTTTAAGGATATGGCACTGCAGCTTTTACCGCACCTTTTGACACGCTCCATGAAAAAAACTGGTGAAACTCACAAGGTTGTTATTTTAGTAGCAACCTCTGGTGATACTGGCAAGGCAGCATTAGAAGGCTTTGCAGATGTGGATAACACAGAAATAATTGTTTTCTATCCCTGTGAGGGTGTAAGTGATATCCAAAAACGTCAGATGATTACACAAATGGGAAAAAATGTTAGGGTTTTTGGTATAGAAGGAAATTTTGATGATGCTCAGCGTGGCGTCAAGGAAATCTTTGGCAATGATATAATGTCTCGTGAGCTTGGGGATAAGGGATATATTTTCTCCTCTGCTAACTCTATCAACTGGGGTCGTTTGGTTCCACAGATAGTATATTATTTTAGTGCCTATATTGATGCAGTAGATGCTGGCAAGATTGCTCTTGGTGATCCAATTAACTTTGTTGTTCCTACAGGTAACTTTGGCGATATTTTGGCAGGATATTATGCTAAGCTGATGGGACTTCCTGTTGATCGTCTCCTATGTGCCTCCAACAGCAATAATGTTCTTACAGATTTTATAAATACTGGTACGTATGACAAGCGTCGCGAATTTTTCAAAACAGTTTCTCCGTCTATGGATATTCTTGTTTCCAGCAATCTGGAGCGTCTGCTCTATGATGTTACGGGACGTAATGCAGAGAAAGTTAGCCAATATATGCGCAGCCTGAACACTGATGGATTCTATAAGATTGAAAGCGAGGAGCTTAAGCTTATTCAACGTCAGTTCTTTGGTGCTTGGATCGATGAGGTTGAAACCAAGGAGGCAATTCACAGAATATATAATGATTATGGCTATCTGATGGATACTCACACAGCCGTTGCATGGCGTGCTCTTGATAAGTATCGCTTTCTGACTAGTGATGAGACTTATACTGTTGTTCTGTCTACTGCTAATCCCTACAAATTTGCCAATAGTGTTTTATCTGCTTTGGAGGATAAGCCCGTTGCAGCAGAGGATCCCTTTGTGCTCTTGGAGCAGCTGCACGAGATGACAGGTACGGAAATTCCTGCGCCTATGGTTGCTTTAAAGGATATGCCCGTGCTTCATAAGGAGATTATCCCTGCTGATAAAATGGAAATGGCAGTTTTAACAAATCTTATTTAAAAGTGACTAAGCAAATAAACAGCTATTACCGAATTATGGTAGTAGCTGTTTTTATTATGGTCAGGTATGTTTAAATATATCGTAGATGATGGATATATAAAATTCTTAATGAATAGTACAAAAATGGACCTGAGACTTGTTCAGCTCAGGTCCAAGTAAACTTGTTTTACAGCATATTCTTTCTTATGAGCAGCTCTTTAAGCTCAGCAAGCTTTTCAGCAAATTTTTGCAATGTAACAGTTACTGGTTGAGGAGTAGTAAGATCTACGCCTGCTTTTTTCAGGATATTGAGAGAGTAGTCACTGCCGCCTGCGTGGAGGAAACCAAGATAATTATCTACGGCTTCTTTGCTGCCACTTAGAATAGCAGAAGAAAAGGCGGTTGCTGCAGAGAAGCCTGTAGCGTATTTGTATACATAGAAGGGAGTATAGAAGTGGGGAATACGAGACCACTCGCTGGACAGTTCAGGGTCCAGTGTTAGAGCAGGTCCATAATAGCGTTTGTTGCTATCCAGCCAGTAGTTCTCCAGTGCTTCTGCCTGCAGAGATTTGCCAGCAGTTATTTCACTGTGAATGTATTTTTCAAATTCAGCAAACTGAACTTGTCTATAAACGGTAGTACGTACAGATTCCAGGAACTGGCTTAACAGATAAATCTTCTGGTCTTCAGTAGCATGCTTAAGAACATGTTCTAAAAGCAGGTTTTCGTTAGTAGTAGAGGCCACCTCAGCACAGAAAATAGTGTAATCAGCATTAATATAGTTTTGAGAACTGCTGCTGAAGTAGCTATGTAAAGCATGTCCCATTTCATGAGCCAGAGTAGAGATGCTATTATAACGATGTTGATAGTTAAGAAGAACGAAGGGGTGCACGCCGTAAACTCCCCATGAATATGCACCTGAGCGTTTGCCCTTATTTTCATAAACATCAATCCAGCCTTGTGTCAAACCCTTATGAAGTGCAGCAACATATTCTTCACCAAGAGGTGCTACAGACTTTTCTACAATATCGCACGCTTCTTCAAAATCGCAGGCAAAGCTGTCTGCAGCCTTTGAAATGGGAACATACAAATCGTAAAAGTGCAGCTCGTCATAACCAAGAATATCTTTTTTTAATTGAATGTAGTCATGGAGCGGAGTCAGGTTGTCATGGACTGTCTCAATAAGTCCATCATAAAGACTTACAGGGATATTGTCCTGAAATAGGCTTGCTTCCAGAGTGTTTGGATGATTACGAACAGTAGAGCTAAAGAACGCTGCTCTGGCACTGCCGGTTAAGATAGATGCTAAGGTGTTGCGATAGCTGTGATAGGTTGACAAAAGGGCAGTAAAGGAGTTTTTACGCAGTTCTCTATCGTCAGATGTCATATTGAGCATATAGTTGCCTTCGCTGATAACTGCTGCATTACCTTCGCCATCTGTAATTTCGGGGAATTTCATATCAGCAGATACAAGGGCACGGAAATTACTTGCAGAGGCACTTATTGCTAGACGACTTTGAGCTAGAATAGCCTCTTTGTCAGCAGAGAGAATATGTTTGGAAGAACGCATTAGGTTTTCAATGTAGTGTGCATATTCTTTGAGCTCTGGTTCTTGGGATTGCATGGAAGTTATTTTTTCCTGACCTAAAGCCAACAGCTCAGGATCAATGAAGGAACAAGAATTGGAATATGCGGCTACTAGGCTTTCTGCTTCACCAGCCATAGCTTGAAAGCTTTGGTTAGTATTGTCAGAGTCACGCTGAAGGCAGGCGTAGGCATAAATTTTTTCGAGAATTTTACCAAGTTCGTCCTGCAGGCGCAATACCTTCAGCAGCTTTTGCCCATCAGAAATTGTTCCTTGAAGTTGAGTCAGCTCGGGAAGCTTGTTTTTAAAATCAAAGCATGCACCGCGCCATGCTTCAACATTAGTGTAAATATCTTCAACATGCCATTTACAGAAGCCAGGAATGTCTTTTCTATCTACAGAGCTGCCATGAATAGGTATATTAAATTTATTATCAGTCATATTGTTCACTCCTTACAGTATAGTATAAATGTATTATCTGTTATTATAGCATAAACCAACCTTAATATTCAAAAGTGAAAGTCAAATAACTACTGTAGAGAGGGGTTAAATAGTATCTTGATTTGTGATAAAATAGAAAGGTCATTGAACACGTTTAAATTAGTTTGAAGGCTGTTCAGGTAGAGTCATTAAATTTGACAGTTAATTATGCAGTGATATTTGTACTAGAATAGAGTTAATAATTGAATCTTTGAAATTGGTATTTTTAGTAGAAGGAGACAACAATGCAGGCAAGTCTAATTGCTATAAACAGCAAATACATTCATACGGGCTTAGGATTAAGGTATGTTGGTGAATATGCACGTCAGCAGGGACACGATATCAAATTGATAGAGGAAACAATTAATACCCCCATTCTGACTGTTTTAGAAAAAATTATGGATGAAAAGTCCAGAGTTTTTGCTTTTTCTGTGCATATTTGGAACAAACCATTTGTATTTCGTCTTATTGGTATGCTCAAGAAACTGCGTCCTGATGCACTTGTAGTTGTTGGCGGACCAGAGGTTGCTTTTGATGCAGAGCGTATTTTTATGGAGCAGCCAGCAATAGATTATATTGTTCAGGGTGAAGGCGAAATTTGCTTTACGGAACTGCTCAGTGCTATTGAAACAGATTGCAGAACTGTTCCTCTTTATATTGCCTATATGGAAAATGGCAGCGTTAAGCTTAACGGCGGAACTACAGTTATCGAAGATATGAAGATTCTGCCATTTCCATATCCAGATTTGGAGCAGGTATTGGCTGAACATAAGATAGTTTATTATGAATGTACTAGAGGATGCCCTTTTAACTGCAGCTACTGCTTATCAGGAATTTCACGTTCTGTACGGAAACGTCCCTTGGAGCTAGTAATGGCTGATTTGAACCGCTTTGTTGCAGCTGGTGCTGATTTAGTAAAATTTGTTGATCGTACATATAATTTGGATGAAAAATATTTTCTGCCTATAATGAAGTATTTAGCTGAATTAGATACTAAGGCGACATTCCATTTCGAAATAAAGGCAGATATGCTGTCTGATACAGTCTTAGATTTTTTGCAGAATGTTCCCAAGGGAAGATTCCAAATGGAAATAGGCATACAAAGTACTAATCAGCCTACACTGACGGCAATTAATAGACAGGATAATTGGAAACGCTTAGAAGCAAATGTAAAACGTCTATTAAGTTTTAAAAATATACATATTCATGTGGACTTGATTGCTGGATTACCTTTTGAAGGATTAAAAGAATTTGCAAAATCCTTCAATGACGTGTATGGATTGGGAGCTGATATGCTGCAGTTAGGGTTCTTAAAGGTATTGCCTGGAACTCAGATGAACAACGAAACTAAAGAGCATGATTTGCGTTATATGGATGAGTCTCCATACGAAATACTAGCTACAAAATATCTGCCATATAAGGACATGCAGCTATTGAAGCGTTTAGAAAATGTTTTTGATCAGACTGGAAATACGGACTATTTTGTATATACATTAAAGGCGTTGTTGAGAGAGTCTGGCAAGGACGCGTTTACCTTTTTTGTTGGCTTGACAGAATGGTGGGTTAGAAACGGACACTATCCTCAAGGACATAATGCTAAGGGTACAGCAAAGCTGTTATACGATTATATAAATGATACATTTGCCGAAGAACAAAAGAAGATATTAATAGAAACACTGCGTTATGATGTATTCACAAAGATTGCAGGATGGAAGCCTGTTTGGCTGAAATGGAATAGTGAAGAGATTTTTGATATAACTTCCACATTCTGGAGAGACGAGGATAGAGTGCGTAAAATTCTGCCACAATATAAATTTGCTAGTTGGAGAGCAATTCATAAAAGCTATCCTATAGAGCTCTTTAATATAAATTGGGAAACTGGAGAAGTTGGTCAATACTATATTATGGTGGACTGGGGTACTTCTGACGGAAACGTTTTGCCCATAACGTTAGAATAGTTTTTATTATGGCTGCTGCAGCAAATGCGGCAGTCAATTCTTTTTTTACTATGATTTTTAGTATTTTTTACATAAAACGCATTAATTTTAACAATTTGATAGCACTATAAGAGAAAATTTTAAAAATAATCTAAGAATTTCAAGAAAAATTTATGGTTCAAAGAGTAAGGTAAAATAGCACTCTGTTTGCCAACCGCTCCATGTGTTTTTTGAAAAAATGTAAAAAACATTACAAGATAAGTGTTGACATATTAAGAATGAAGTGGTATTATAAACAAGTCGTCAGGACATGGCGACGACAACGAACCTTGAAAACTGAACAATAACCTAGAAAAAAGCGAATGTGCGGGTCGAGCGTCTTTCGAGATGCTAGACCTAAAACAATAAATTCCAAAACAAATAACTAAGAGCCAAATCGGTTCTTCAATAAACTTTATTGGAGAGTTTGATCCTGGCTCAGGACGAACGCTGGCGGCATGCCTAACACATGCAAGTCGAACGGAGACTATTTCGGTAGTCTTAGTGGCGAACGGGTGAGTAACGCGTGGGCAACCTGCCCTCTAGATGGGGACAACATCCCGAAAGGGGTGCTAATACCGAATGTGACGGTTTATCCGCATGGATGAACCGTGAAAGATGGCCTCTACATGTAAGCTATCGCTAGAGGATGGGCCTGCGTCTGATTAGCTAGTTGGTAGGGTAACGGCCTACCAAGGCGACGATCAGTAGCCGGTCTGAGAGGATGAACGGCCACATTGGGACTG
>URGS01000006.1 GCA_900547415.1 uncultured Phascolarctobacterium sp.
ACGCTTAAGCTTTTTTGAACCCCGCGTCTAACGCGGGGTTTTCTATATACAAAAAGGTCTAACTGATCAACAAAAATCAGTTAGACCTTTTACTTATGAATAAAAAGATGAGGATTTTTAGGCTACTCGCAAGCCACCCGATTTTTCTTTTCAAACTCAATAAATCGGGATTTGACGAGTGCTATCAATCTGCTATCAAATGGGGAATTTGAAAATCAAAAAGCTAGTATTTTCAAGGGTTTTCGGGACTCGAAAAACTATTTTAACTTATTCCCACTCGATGGTTGCGCTGGGTTTGGGAGACATATCGTAGCAAACGCGGTTAACATTCTTAACCTCTTTCAGGATACGGTCGGTAATCTTCAGGAGGATGGGCCAATCGATTTGCTCGATGGTTGCGGTCATAGCATCAACAGTGTTTACGGCACGGATGATTACAGGCCACTCGAAGGAACGAGCGTTGTCACGAACACCAACGGACTTGAAGTCAGGAACGATAGTGAAGTATTGCCATACCTTTTTGTCCAGACCAGCGTTGTGGAACTCTTCACGCAGGATAGCGTCAGCTTCACGAACTGCTTCCAGACGGTCACGGGTAATAGCACCCAGGCAGCGAACGCCCAGACCAGGACCAGGGAACGGTTGACGATATACCATTTCGTCAGGCAGACCAAGCTCTACGCCACAAGCACGAACTTCGTCCTTGAACAGCTGACGCAGGGGCTCAACCAGTTGGAATTGCAGGTCTTCAGGCAGACCGCCAACATTGTGGTGAGATTTAACAACTTTAGCAGTTTTGGTACCGCTTTCAACAATATCAGGATAAATGGTGCCTTGACCTAAGAAGTCAACACCTTCAACCTTGCGAGCTTCTTCTTCAAATACGCGGATGAACTCGCTGCCGATGATTTTACGTTTAGATTCCGGATCAGCAACGCCTTCCAGCTTGGTCAGGAAACGCTCAGTAGCATCAACATAAACAAGGTTTGCATTCAGCTGATTTTTGAATACTTCAACAACGCTTTCAGATTCGCCTTTACGCATCAGACCATGGTTTACGTGTACGCAAATCAGGTTGTCGCCAATAGCTTTCAGCAGCAGTGCTGCTACAACAGAGCTATCAACGCCGCCGGACAGAGCCAGCAGAACCTTTTTGTCGCCAACCTGGCGTTTAACCAGCTCAATTTGGTCAGCTACAAAGTTAGCCATGTTCCAGTTTGCTTCAGCCTTGCAGGTAGTGAATACAAAGTCACGAACTGCTTCTTTAACTGCTTCTACATCATTGCCAAATTCAGGCAGCTTTACTTCGCACAGAGCCTTTTCATGGCCTGCTGCCATTACTGGGAAGCCTGCTTCGTAAATTGCATGATCCACGTCAATAGACACGCCATCCACAACATTGTTGGGTCCTCCGTTAATAATAATACCCTTAACATTAGGCAGAGCACGCAGCTCTTCTACAGTAATGTCATGGGGATAAATTTCGCTGTATACACCCAAAGCACGAATAGCACGAGCAACCACAGTATTTTCATGGCTGCCCAGATCTAAAATCACAATCATATCTTGTTTCATATGATCCCTCCTCAAAATTACATCTATACTTCAGTATACCATACTGTAAGCCTATTTGTATATTTACCTGTTAAGAATTTTTTGAATTTTACAGGCAAATTTAATACCAAACATACTTATTAAACTAAAAATGAGTACTAATAATAAATAGTAAGCAGAACAAGGCACGCAGAACGTACTCCACGTGCCTTATCTTTTCTAATCTACAGCTCACTTAAAGCTTCGAAGCGATATTTTTGTTTAATTTCAGGATATTTTTCCTTATCCACTTCACTCATAAACATATCATAGGGACGAGCCCAGATATTGAAGGGCGGATACAGACTTTGATAAATTACAAGGCTTTCGCCGGTTTCGGTGTGCTCTGCAAAGGCCACAATCTTATACAGATAATCTGTGGAGCTGGATGCCTCTGTTTCACGCTTAAAGTGGCGCACTACATCGCCAACATGGAGCTTACGTACAACTTTAGCAGCTTCACTGCCGAAAACCTCACTGAGTACTTCCACAAGAGTCTTGTTGTTGACACTTACAGAGTTATGGTCCTGCTTAATAGCAAAAACAACCTTTTTGAAAGCATTTCTGTACTCAGGCTCTGCCAAAATCTCCTTAAAGAGCTGCGCAATATGCACAGGCGGATTTTGATAAGCACCACAGCCAAAGGCACCAAGTACAAGTACCTGTACACCATTGTCTATTGCAATATTAAAGATAGTACGAATTTTATTCTTGGCAGTGGGTACAAGGTAATCTACCAAGCGCATGCTGCCATTGGGCAAACAAACAGTTTCAGGACGGTTCAAAGCAGCCACTGCAATAAAGTTAACCTGCCAGGTCTTTGCCAAAAACGGATAGCCGTCCTCTTCCACGCCGCGGAAAATAGTAACATTGGGGCTATAGCAGCCGCCAAAATCTCTGTCCATAGGATAGCTGTACTCTTCGTTGCGCTCTACGTTATATTGAGCGCCGTAGTCCACAAATTGGTACAAGGATTTGTAGTAGTCAGAGCAACGGAATAAATATTCCTCCTGAGCTCCAGCGCCGCTGATAACACCGCCGCCAGGACTGGTACGGATGGCCATATTCAGAACGGCAACCTTGCCAATTTTAGCATCAACAAGAGTTTTAGCTACTGCCAGACAATCACCATTAACTACCTCTGCCTTTACATCTGCGTAGGACTGCATAGGCTGGGGTACCAGCTCCTCACAGTACATTTTAGTTCCAGAGGTAATATCAGAAGCGGACTGCAGTTCAATGCGATCACATCCCAGCATATAGTATCCGTTCATAGAAGCCTCAATAGTTGCCGCAAATACCTTGCGTCTCAGCTCCCTAAAATAAGCAAATCTTTTTTTGCGCTCCTGCACCCATGCATGAGCATCCCAAGCATCACATAAACGCATAGCTTCCGCCTCCTTCAGCTTCCTTGTGCAGACAGAAATAATTAAGCTTTAGTTATATATTTCAACATAAAAATATTTTTTCCTGCCACAAATCCAAATTTGTGTTACATATACCAACGATTTTCAAGAAATATTTAAGCTATAAGTCTTTATAAAAAGCAAAAGCATAGATAGAAGTTATTTACTTCTATTTATGCTCAGAAAACTGCTTTATTATTTTGCCAATGGATCAGGACCATATTGATTAGGACCATTAGTTCCCTTAACAAAGCACAAACAAATGAAAAAGAAGAAGTTTACAAGAGGCACTAAGGTCAGCAGTAGCCACAAACCGTTTCTATTCAGGTCATGCAGACGGCGTACGTTAAAGGGCAGGAATAAAATTGCATAAACAGTATTTACCAAGGAAGCCATAGATTTTCCGTCCATTCCAAGAATTCCTAAAACGAAAAAAATACCTATCATCAGCAAATACCCAAGAAATGCATACCGCCAGTACATGGCTCTGTTCATACGTCCGTTAAAATCAAAGCTCTTTAAATCATCAATAAATTCTTCAAAATATTGCATCTTTAGCTCCTTTCATAAAACCAGTCAGCTATTGACCTAGTTTGACACAAAATATGCCACTAATTTATATAAAACAAAGTGAAAAGCATAAATAGAAGCTATGTCTCCTATCTATACTCAAATAAAGCTAATTAACTTGTCCTGCCTTCTTAATATCACGTCCAAGCTTTTTCAAATCAATTCTGTCGCCGTCCTTATCAACAAAGAATAGCTTATCCATATGCAGTTTGCCGTCTATAATCTTAAAAGCATCGCTTTCAATATTGCCAAGTTCTGTTTCTATGATAACATCAACAAAGCGCATTTCCTTGTTTTGATCACTAAATTTGCCGCTAATGCTCTTAAAGGGAACCAGCATATATGTACCGCTGCCAGATTTAAAGCTGCCATAGGTCATACTGCCCTTTTCCTTGCCTGCGTAGCGAAATTTTATGTCCAGTTCAACCTTGCAGTTAATCATGTTATCCCGTGCTGCAATGGACGCCAGTAAATCCTTGCCATGAGCATCAATCTTATAGTGACGGTTATCAAAATGATACAAGCCATAGGCTTCAACTGAACCTCCATAAATGCTGCCTGTTACATTGTCTAAGGAGATGAGACCATTAGCGTAGTGATAGTTTCCCTCTATCCCACTGAAGTTCAAGCCTGGCATGTTCAGCTCGTCCATGCTTACGGCGCCGTCAATGGTAGGCTCAGTCAGGAGTCCCTTCATTTCTCCGGTAATGGTCATGGGATCGTTGGCATTGCTCAATCCCAAGGAGGACGGAACAACCTTGTACAGGCCCAAGTTAAGATGAACGTTTTGAGGCTGCTGCAAACTCACCTTGCCATCAATATTAAAGCCATCACCTACAATACTGCCGCCAAACTTGCCTGCGTACAAATGGAGAATCAAGTCCTTGTGCTTTTCCCCCTCAATGCTGCCGTTAACATCATTGAGAACGAAGCTGCGGTTTTTATATTCTGCGGACAGCACAATATCCTTCAGGATTAATTTAATATTGGGAATTTTTTCAGGAAGCTGCAAATTTTTCTTATCTGCTTTCTGCCCACTTTTCTCCGTCTCTTCTTCGGAAGGTTTATGCAAAACGTCTGCATGCATATCATCATCAAAGCCAACGTGGATATATGCGTTTTCCAGCTCCAGCTCCTTAAGGCTGTTGATGCTTGGTCTCTTACGTACGATATCCCAGGAGCTGACCTTCATACGCCCCTGTTCAACGTTTACCAAAGCATTACCATCAGGGGCCATCCAGGACAGATTGGTAAAATAAACATTACCCCACAAATCTGCACTCAGCTTTTCTGCAGTAACACTGCCTGCCAGCACCTTTTGCTTGGCCATTTCTTTATTAAAGATTTGGGCAGCCTGCCTGCTTGCAATTTCACACAAAATGAGGAAAACGCCATACACGATTACAGCCACAACAGCAATAGCCATCACTAGCCTGCGCTTTTCCAAACCCTTTAGCTTTTCCCTAATGCAGTTCATAAAAACCACTCTTCTCTATATTTTAGTAAAAGTCTTACAGACAATACTTCAAATACTCATCATCACTCATCTTGGAAGATACTACGGCATTTTCAATGGCCTTAGCCATAACCTCTGCAGCAAGGGTGCCAACCATATTTACATCAGCAGCAACCTGCTCACCGCAGGAGGAAGCGTAAATAGTATCGCCGTCAGCCAAGGTGCCTACGGGGTTGATGCAGCGTGCATAAGCATTAGTAGCCTGCGCTGCAATGCGTGTCAGCTGCGCCTTGTCAAATTTGCCATTAGTAACAATGGCGCCAATAGTAGTATTGGTGCGAGAGTACAAATCCTGAGGTGTAGACAAGGTATAAAGCTCGCTTACGCTATCTAAAAATGCAGTGCGCTCCTTGTTTAAAAGACCTGCAATCTTTTTTCCGTCCTTGGGAGAATAAATATCACCCAAAGCGTTCACAACAACTACAGCTCCAAGCTTTAAGTCACCAACCTGCACCGCGTGATAACCAATGCCTGCCTTCATGGACTGAGCCATACCGCAGATTTTGCCTACGGTAGCACCAGTACCGGCACCTACTGAGCCGCTGATAGGATGGTTGCCGTTTAATGCGTCTAAGCAGGCCTTGTAGCCCATTTTGCTGTCCGGACGGATTTTTGCACTGCCATAGGAAAGGTCAAAAATATCGCTCTGTACAACCAATGGAACAAGTGCAAAGCCAGTATCAAAGCCAATGCTGTGCTCCTCTAAGCATTTCATAACGCCGTCAGCTGCAGCCAAGCCATAGGCACTGCCGCCACCAAGCACTACTGCATGAATGCCCAAATCCTCCTTGGTAGGATCAAGTACAGGAGTTTCTCTGGAGGCAGGGCCGCCGCCGCTGATATGCACGCCAGTCTTGGCGCTGTCCTTAAATAAAAGAACGGTAACACCAGTTTTGCCTGCATCACTTTGTGCGTTACCAACCTGTACGCCATCAATAGCAGTAAAAGGAATTTCTACAGAGCCACTTGCTGCAGCATTGCCGGACACCATACAAAGCATGCCGTAGGAAAGAAGCGCTGCTTTTAAAATCTTATACAAACGCATTTTTATCATCATAACAGCCTCCAAATTGTTACTCATTAATTTTGAAGTATTGTAAAAAACGCACATAGGAAAAACTTCCCATGTGCGTTATTGGCCACCATTTATAAAACACATAAGTGCTAAGTACATTTGGTGGAGATGAACCGTAGATTGCCAAGAAAATACACAATTATCAAGTGTGTTCTTAGCAGGTCGCACTATGAGATTGCCTAATGTAAGAGCAAAGGATTATATAATTGTCTGAGCGCGAGCACAGATTTTCCTCACCCCATATCACTATACTATCACAAAGAAGAGACCTCGTCAAAATGAGGTCTCTTCTTTTTCATCCAGCCAAAACCAATACCATCGTTCCAGCCGCGCCTACGCAAAAGCCGTTCATCCAGCCTTTGCGATAGGCTTTTTTCTTTTCTTCTGCAGCTTCCTTGCGCTCACTGTCTAGCTGCTTCTTCAGCTTCTCGGATAATTCGTTGGCTGTCTGCAAGGATTGCTTGGCAGTCTCCAACGAGCTGTTGGCATTCTTTAATGCTTCCTGAGTTTTCTTCAGCTCGCTTCTGGCTGAGGTCAATAAGCTCATCAGCTCTTCCTGCCGCAGCTCCTGCTGAGTTAAGCTCTCCTCCAGCAACGTCAAGTTGGCTTCCAGCCTGCTGGTGTTGTCCTTCAAGCTGTTCCACTGTGCTATCGGAATTGTAATGCTTGTAGGTGCTGCAAGCGCACTGTGTGGACTGCAGAATGAGAATACCAATAATGCCGCAAAGCATATAGCGGATATACTTCTTTTCAATAGCAACCCCCTCCTTCGAACTGTTGCAAAAATGGAAACAGTTGAAAATTTAATCTTTAATGCAAATGTTCTCCCATTTTTTATAAGCATCCAGGTAAGCTTCCTGTTTATCGCCATTATAAGTGATTTCGTAGTACATACCGTCACTTACATTAGTGCTCAGCAACGCTTTCCAGTTCTGGAGAGTTTTAGCGAACCACACAACATACACATCATCAGCAGTAATTTGAGAGCTGTCAGTCTTATCAACACGGCTATTAAAATAATCAACTACAATTTGTTTAGCTTTTTCTTGCATTTCCAATCCTCCTAAAAAGCAATGTGCATTTTTTTCACAATGGTTAATTCCAAAATGGAAAACACCTTTAAATTTCAAAGATTTTTAAAGGTGTTTCCCTAATACCTTTACGGCTTAAAGGCCGAAGTAATGGTGCATAGCACCAAGGGCGAAACCTAAAACAAGGCCAACGATAAACTCTTTACGGCAAATAAATGCTTTAATCTCTTCCATGACTTTTCACCTCCTTACTCTTAATTATTTTGGAACCAAATAGCCTTACCACGAATCACATCACCTCCGGGCTTAATCTTGCCATCACCAGGAAGGTCTGGAAGTTTCCAGAGGTCCCAGCGCTCACAGGTAGTCGATGGGCCGTAACAATCTTTTTCTGCTGCTTCGCAGTGAGTCATGACAACATTATCAACAATAGGCAGCTTCATTTCCTTACAAATTGCAGCAACGGCCTGAGCCATACCATCAATCTGTTCAGATGTAGGAGGAACGGATCCAAAGTCTACTCTACCATCAGCCCAGCATTTTGCATCAACACAGCAACACATAGCAACACCAATGCTGCGTGAATTGCGTCTCCACGTATGAGCCTTTACTTCCGTAAGGTCGTCAGTGCTGGCAATAATTGCTCCGTCATTATCAATCAGCAAATGATAATCATAGTAAAACTGATGATAATTGCCAGCAGTCCAGTGCAGATAGATTTTATCAATCTTGCCTGCAGCAGCTTTGGCGATTTCTCTCAATTCATCAATAGTAATTCTTTTCATTGCCATTTTTGTTTTCCACCTCTCTTTCGCTTAAATCAGATACTCCGTCGCCATTTTTATCTACAGCACTATTCCTCAACATAGTGAGCGCCGCGATAAATGGTGCGCCGCAGATAACATAGATAATTTCCTTCAGCTCTTCCAGACCGGTAGAAGCTCTCCAAAACATCAACCATGTCCACGTCCCGATATAAAGAATGATGCTGCCGAACAGCAGAACTACTGCTGTGTAAATCAGCCACATATTGCCTTTAAAATCCAACTTAGGCAATTTACGCAGAGCCTTTTCTATTGTTGCTTTAATTTTTTCTAACATTTTTAACATCCTTTGTTGTAACTATAGGGTGCTGCAGAGCTTGCTGGTACATAGCCTTTATGGCTCCGTTCCCCCCAAGGGATTGGTATGATTTAAACATATCATTGAGATTTTCCAGATTATAAACCTCAAGGTACTGCTTTTCCTCTGCTCTATGGCAGATATGAATAATTTCACTCCTAAGCAGACTGCGAATAGCATCATCCCTTGCCTCTGCCCTCACGTTATATTTTTGGTATAAGCCCAGGACAAATTTTAAAATACCCAGTTGCACAGATATATTGATAATCTCTGCCCAATGCCCTGATATGAACTCTACCATAACACATCCCCTCCTTTGCCAGCCTCCTTTATAATCATCATATAAGGAGGTTTTAAAATTGAATAAAAGAATGAAGCTACCAAACGGTTTCGGCAGCATCACATTTAAAAGTGACGGCCGCAGGCGGAAACCGTACATAGTAAGAAAAACCATTGGTGGAAAGCAAACCACCATAGGACACTTTGCGAGCTACGAGGAAGCGATTGCTTTTCTGGTTGAATGCAATAAAAATCCTCATATTTTTTCACCTTCCCAGATCACCTTTTCTGAACTCTACCAATTAATGGCCGCCGAAAGGTTCCCAAAAATTGCCAAAAGTACACAATCTAATTACAAGGCAGCCTTTAAGCATTGCGAAGCACTGTATGATAAGCGCTTTGTGGAAATACGTATTAGCGATTTACAAGGTCTTATTAAGGCGATGTCAGCCAAAGGCATAGTCTATGCAAGTCAAAAGAAATGCAGGCAGCTTTTGCATCATATCTATTCCTATGCTGTTAAATATGAATTTATTCAGCCATCAGCGGATATTACCAGATATATCGAGATAGACAAAAACAAGATTGTATACCCCAAGAAACCTTTTAATATCCGTCAGATAAACAGAGTGAAAGCTCTTATTGCTGACGATAATTCTTTAATGCCCTGGGCTATGTGCGTAGTCATGGCGTGTTATGCAGGCCCTCGTCCATCCGAATTTATCCATATACTAAAGGCTGATGTCAAGCTAAGGCAGAGGTTCTTTGTGATCCGAGATTCCAAAACTGAGGCTGGTAGGAACAGGATTGTACCAATAAGTCGAAAAACCTTGCCTTACTTTGAGTACTGGATGCAGTTTCCCGGGAAGACGCTGATTACGGATGAACAAGGCAATGCCCTCAGCTACCACAAGTATAGAAGTCGATTTGATAAAGTTATGAAAGCTTCCAGATGCAAGCATACTCCCCACGAGTGCCGCCACACCTGCGCTACGTGGCTAGACAATAAAAACGCTAATGAGGTTTCCGTCAAGAAAATCCTCGGCCACGCTTGCCAAGGGATAACTCAGGGAGTGTACACGCACAAAGGACTGCCTGAATTAAAGAAGGCAATTGACTTGCTATAGCGCTTGGTACTGATATGGTACTAATTGGCGGCTGATTATCCCCTGTACTACGTTATATATCTGCAACAAATCGCGGTACTAACATGGTACAGGGATTTTCTTTCCCCGCATTATCTTAAAACCCTAGATTTCAAGGGCCTACCAGACGATTTGCTCCAATTCTTTCAAGCTCTTACAAGCCAAAACCTGTTCTTTTAAAGTGCGGTATTTCACATGCAGTTGATTGCTGCGAATTGCAACATTTGCAATAACCATACGTAGGTCATCGGCTGTTACAATCACGCTAGTATTATCTGCTAAAGTCCATGCAATGTTAGCTTTTTCACCTTGTGCTTCTAAAGCGATAATAGCTGCATTAATGCGGCCACGTGCTTTTTCATCATAATCATAAACATTGCCTTGATAATCAATAGGCTTTACTTCTTCAGCATCACGGTTCACTTTAAATCTTGCAATCATTTCTTCTTGCACTTCTTGCACGCTTGGTATATAGTCAGGAGCTTCATATATGCTTCCATCCTTGTCAATGCAGTATTGAATGTCATAGTTGCCAATGAGCTTATTAAAATCATCTGAGTCTACAAGAACATAGCCTTGTACCAAAAACCCAGCTATTTCTTCATCAGAATATTCTACGGCAAGTTTAGTATCCTCTCTGCTGCCGTCATCAGCAGGCAGAATTAAATATTGATTTTGATATTTAAGGTTAAGGTCCATAAAATTACCTCCTTCAAAATTAAAATTAAAGTTACAGTGGGGAGTTATGCAAGTCGTCTCAAACAGGAAATATGCAATTTGCACGTACCCTCTAGCATTTACAGAAGTTTTTATTGTAAATGTTAACTTTGGCTATGACAGTGATTCTACCCCTTCACTGCGTTGTTATGCACATCAAATTGGCACTACTAGCTTTAGAATTTTTGCAATAGCTGGTAATATTGGCTGGTTGGCAACAGGACGACTTTAACAGTGGGGAAGGAACAACCCCTCGCCTATTACATACCCTATCAGTTTTACGAAAACAGTGTTTACGGTCCTACCGATTTTACAAGCTGACGATAGCGCAAACATGAGTAAAAATCGTATTCTTGCTACGAATATTACCCTCCGTGGCTTCAGCATAGCGAATCCGCAAAACGTGTATAATTGGATAGCCGCAGGTAGGTAACAGTGGACATTATATAGCAATAGGCAGTTAATGTTCAGCTTTCATTCGCCTAAAGCAACCCACCGACAAGCAGTTCCAGTAAAAACATTATTACTGCTGCACCAAAGATAATTGGAAAATCCGTTTTTTGTTGGGGAAGACTTAATGCTACAAGCCATATGGTCTGTATTGCTTATTAGGTTAATGCTATATGCTGCGCGGGCAAACGCTATAGGAAATATAACATCGATAGTGGCACTACCATAAGCGCTTGCAGACCATTTTCCAGTCACCAATCCCCACTGTTACTGTCCAAGGCAGATATAATATGTGTCTGTGGCGTTAAGCATACCACCAGCATCAAGGCTAAGCACAAGCGTGCTATTACTTATACTCTTAATCATTTCTGTATAGTCAGCACCGGCTGTTAAGCTACTAGATGTAACAACGGCTACAAAGGGACGCACCGAAAAAGCTATAGGTAGATTTATATTAAGGATTTTCTCAGCTTTGGAATGTCCCCACTGTTAATCACCAATTGCAAAATAATACACTTTGTCAGTTGCTTGTCCATACGAATACAGGAATGCTGATGTTTTCGTCAACGAATTTGCACCTATTGCCGATGTGTAGTCAGTAGAAGATATAGGGCACACTGAAACTGCATAACAAGCCTTAACAAATGAAATCGGAAATACAACAGTGCCTTTATTCGCACTTCCCCACTGTAGAATTAAGCCTATGTCCCATTTCACATAGCCATTCTGCGCTAAGTTATATGCAACGATCTTGCCTTGTCCTGTTAGAGAGGACAGAGCTGTAGTAACGAATGCGGTTGTGGCAAGCTGAGTAGTGTTTGTTCCAGGCGCTGCAGTCGGACCCTTGGGAACACCGGTAAAATTCGGATTTGCAATAGGTGCTTTAAGATTAAGATTAGCAGCAGTTGCATAGTACGCAGGCAGCTGGCCTCCTAATTTTTTAGCATTTTCTGCTACATCGGCTGTACCGCCATTGGCAGGCAGAGTTTGCGGATGAGCCTCGATGAGCTTCCATGTAGCACCGCCATCAGAAGCAGTGCCATTTACCAATCTAGGCCAAGATGGTTCGCTGGAGCCAGAAGTACCAGCTTTGGTACAGATAGCCACAGTATTTGCAGGCATACTAGGAGACCACACAATCTGATTGATTACATAGGCCTTGCTCGGTTGCCACAAACATTTAACAAAAGTTGCAAGCATATCAGACCAGTTGTCAAACAGGTTCTGCATTTGCTGCATTGTAGTTGCATTAGGCTGAGCCACGCCGCCAGCCTGCGCATATACTTTATATGGATCTAAAAAAGGGATAAAAGTTGGGACGCTCATATCATAAGACCTCCTTTACAAATCCCTGCCAGGTAACGTCCACCACAGCAGAGGTCGGGTTGTTGTAATAATCAACTAATTTAATAACGCAGGGATTTTTGGATACTACTATGGCTCTGCCCACAGGGTTCTCCATTCCCTGAACCGCATCTAAACGAACAGCGGTTGTGTAGTAGTGCGGTGTTTGCACAGGCAGCTGCAAGCCTTCAATCGGCACCTCAATATTTTCGAAATGTTCCTCTCTATCAGGAACATCTACATAAATGATTACCTTTTTCAGCCTTGTCAACTCTGCTACGTTCTCAGGCGCCGATACCTTAACCTGTATTTGATCGCCTGCCTTCACCAACACCTTACCGGTGTATGGTTTAAACATCACTGTATCATCTACCCAAAAAGCCCAATCTGCTTCGCCGTCCCAGAATGGAGCATCAGGCGAAGTCCAAAACGGCTTTTTGCCAACAATGCGGTATTCTATCTTTGCAGGGCCTGCAATGTCGTATTTCAACCACATTTGCCCGCTGCAAGGAAGTATTGTTTGGTAAGTGGCATTAAAAGCTGAGTAACGCTCCTGCCAAAATTTCTGCTCAGGCTCTGTCCAAAACGGAGCATCAGGAGAAGTCCAGAAGGCAACATTTGATTTAGACACCATGCTGCCATCGCTTTCAACCAAACCATTGTGCACAGTCGGTCCCCAATTGTTGGCGCTCATATCATCCTTGTAGAGAACATTATCTTCTAAAGGCTCGCCTAAATTGAGAATGGCAAAGGCAGGCTTTTCGCTGTATTGTCCTGCATTATCAACAGCACAAATCATCACAGTATGCACGCCCTGCCTCAGAGCTTGTGTCTCAAAAGGCTGCTCAGTGATTAAGCCCGTATGCATCGGAATGGCACTGGCCCATGTAACCATATCGCCCTGGTTGTAGCGGATTTCAAAACCAGCCACATCATTAGGCTCTGGATACTCAAACTCCCAATAAAAGCGCCTTGTGCCTGTTGCAATCTCTGCGTGATCAAGAATCTTAACATTAGGAGGTGGAACGTCTATACCAGCAGCAACAGGGCCAACTATAGTACCACTGCTCTGTTTTGTCTTGTAGTTGCAGATAACCTTGACGTAGTACTCAGTAAACGGCCTTGTATCCAGCTCGGCATTAAGCTGCATAGTGCTCTGAGCTACAACAAAATTCTGCGTGCTGCCTTCTGAAAGCAGGATGCTGAAATAATCAGCCAGCGCACCTTCAGGCAACTGCCAGCTAACATACATCTTACAGAGCTGTTGACCGCTCTTGTCCTTGTAAGCAACCTGATGAGCCTGCAAATTAATTACGTTTTGGACAGAACCATCCTCAGATAAGGAGTAGTCTGGCTGAGGAATTTCGTAATTTTCCTCGAATACACCCTCCACATACTCAACAGCACTGATAGTACGTTCCTGCTCACTGCTGCGAGTTATGCTCTTAACCACAAATGGCTTTGCAGTAGCATCCACCTTGCCCAGCGAGAAAATATCTCCTGGCTGAGGTGGATTTTCTTTATCAAATAAACCAGCGATGGTCACAAATGCACTGCCATAGCTTCCGCTGATGCTGCTTACCTCGTATGTGTAGAGCTGGTTATTAGCTGTGCGGATGAGCAGCGCATAACGTTGTTCCAGGTTAATCTCAGTCGGATCTAACGGCAGGAGTACCACGCTCTGGCCATCTACGCGAGTAATGCGCCCTGAGTATGCCCACAACGGAACATCGTGAGAAACTAAAACAACATCGCCGACCATACAGCCGATTGCCTCAACATCAGCCTTAAAGCTTACTGTTTGCTGCAGCAGTTTGTTACACATCAACTGATACATTCCCTCGCGGTAAGCCTGCTTATAGCTGGTAATGCCGTTCGTCTGGATTTGAGTGGGATTGCCTACAATATCAACATCATCGTAGTTCTCTCCGAAAATAGTAATAGTATCGCGCTCATAGTTCTTTTCAGCATTCGGGAAGCTGATTTCAACTGCATTTGCTCTGTCCTCCGTTCCCATATAAGAGAGTGAGAAGCTTCCAGAAATGATGTTGGCCATATTAAAGAGCTGCACCGGTTGGGATTTGTGGTCAAAATAACAACCAAATTTTGTTCCAAATTGCAACACCAGACCACGGCCAACAGGAGCAATTTCCTTGTTGACTGTCTCAAAGAAACCCGCCTGAGAAGTTATTTCCACATTGATTTTCAGATCAAGCTTATCGCAATTTTCTGCCCACGCTACGAATTGGTCATAAAGCATAAGCTCTGCAGGAATGCCACGAACCTCAAAAACATCAACAAACCTATTAACATCAAGCAGCTTATTTGCGCCGTGAAGAAAGTCATATGCTGCCCAAGCAGGATTATCGGCAGGCTTTTGCTCGTAGTTGTTTAGATACGGATTGAACACCCACACATTGGCCCTTGTTTTAAGGAATGTCAGCTTAGGAGTACCTCCAGATAATTGGCTGGTAGCCTTAGCTTTGATGCCGATGAGCGCTCTATTGGGATAGCAGAAGTCGTCATAAACAACAGTGCTGAGCATAGTCCAGAAGGTTTTCACAGCATCTCTTGAGCTGGTTACTGACGCACTGCGTGCAATAACCTTAACCCTAACCTTGTACTTGCCTGCAGTAATGTGGTCAATCCTAAACTGCTTACGTACGGGTCCTGCCTTAGAGCCAGTAATACGGCCGCTCTGATAGACTTCCAACGTAGTTGTGAAGCCAGCACCTTGCCCTTCCATAGTGGCCATATCAAACTCAAAATCTTCTACTTTTAGTTTGCCTTTATCCCCTGGATTGAAGTAGCCATAATATCTAGGCTTAAACAGCTTGCCTCTAGGATAAATAACAGTTACGCAGTATTGCTGGTAATGAGGATTATGAATTTTATCCCCGTTCTCATCCTCTCCTCTGTACTTGGCATTATCAAAGCTAACCTTGACATTGTAATTTCCTAAATCAATATCGTGATTAAGCAATACAATGCCATAACTGTTGCCTTTAAGTTCGGGCTGTCCGCTGATAATAATCTGCCAATCTTCTGTACCTTCTAAAGCGCATTCAGCCCTAACGTCAACCCACGCAGTGCCTAATGTGCCGTTATCGTTGGCGTGGTACAGGCCTTGGCTGCACTCAATATCAATGATTAAGCCTTCCGCAGAATTACCATCAGCAATATCATTTCGCCACTTCTTATCTTCCAGCTCATAACCTAAGGCTTTGGACTGTACTGTGTCATTAAAGCTATCAATGACGAACTGGTTATTTGTGCCAGGACGAATATCGACAATAACATCATCATAATTTTCAATGGGATTATCATTGAGCTTCACATCAGTAATCTCTAACGGCCCATCACCAGCACAAACAAGCCAATTGAAATACTGGTCGTCCCCATTATTGGTAGTGAATTTAACAATGCTTTGGCCGCCGCTTTTAACGGTTCCATAAGTAATTGCTATACCGTTGCCCTGACCTTCCATAGTCTGAACGCCGTTCCAGGAATATGTTGGATCCTCTTCCTGATAACTGGGCAAGTCAACCTTAGGACCTAGCTTTGCTACCAAAGGACCGCCAACAAACATCACTGCAGCTGCGCCAATGTATGACCAAGCTGTCCAAGCAGCACCACCGGCAAAAAACGAGCCACCAGCAATGATATTGCCTATACCCATCGAAACAACAGATAATGCAACAGCAGCAATTAAAGCTAAGGGATTTTTACCGCCCTTCTCAACAGCTGGTAGAACCATAATAAAGGCATCTGCAGGAACAACCTGCTCCAATACTTCCTTGGAAGGATTGATGTAATGTCTGCCATTTACTTGCACATATGCTTTATCCTCAGGCAATTGCTGAATAAACTCATCAACATAAAAGGACAGAGGTTTGCCAACTACTTCGGATAACTTCATCACCCTGCCTTTGGAAGGCTGAAAAGGGTTTTTTATAAAAATCACCTTAACCATTTAGCTCACCTCTGATACTCGTATATTCCAACTATCTGCCTGCGCCACATCAAGCTATCAATCCTATCCACACAGCAGCCAATGCGCTCTCTGGTATGGATGAAAAGGCCATTGCCAATGTAGACACCGGTATGATTGACAATGCCTGGCGGACTATTAAAGCGGATTGCAACAAGAGCAGGAACAGGGATTTCCTCGCCGTGCTTGTAATCAACCTCGCGCCATCTAGGCCCTGCAATTGCTTTTCTGAAAATCTTGTTAATGTATTCCTTCTCGTATGCGTCCGAGTAGTACTCGCCTATATTCTCATAGCCATAGCGCCTGAAAACCTCTTGCACTAGGCCATAGCAGTCAAGGCCTGTACCCACATCCCTGCCCTGATTAGCAAAGGGCACACCGATAAGGTCCGTGTAATCAAGCTCTGTGCTATTCAACATATAAGCCTCCTTGTGGTATGCCCGGGAAGCCACCAAAGCGCTTTGAGTTATTCCTTTTCCTGCAATCACCCAAAGTATGATTGCAGCTTGGCAAATCGCTGGTAGCCCCGCAACGGATACCCTTGTATTTAAAGGGACAGTTGTTCTTCATATAACGATCCCAAGGCCTGCGTGCTCTTGTAGGATACGCATTACCCAACGTAAAGCGCACTGCCTTTTCGGTAACAACCGTACTAGTTACTGAGTAGTATTCCTCGAATTCAGGCTCTGGATTATCTAAAGCTGTTGATATTACGCACCTGAGAATTACTCTTGCGTTGGCACCGCCTGAGCCTCGCTGCAGATAATACTCTAAATCGCGAGTTGTATTATCAACATCAATATTGAGGGTTGAGGCTGAACCTTGCGCTTCACTCTTACCCTCGCTCACATTAAAGGGAAACGCCTGCCACAACTGCCCATTCCATACAATATCCTCATTGTTGCGTACCAAATAAATATGATCAGGGTCATTAGGCAGAATGATTTCAAGGATTAAGAGCCACGCACTTTCGGAATTAACCTTGTTAGCCGCCAAAATGGCAGCCTGCGATAATTTCAAAGCCATTGTCTACACCTCCTGAACCTTCATAGATACCTTCCAGTAATGCAGAAGGCTTAATGAAAAGCTAGGCGGCTCAGTCATAATCACAGTAAGTTGCGTTCCGCTTGACGGATGGTTCCAGTTGAAAGAAAGAGCTCCATTCTTAAGAGTATTTTCGAAAAAATCCTGAAATGTAGCCTTTTCTGTTTCCGTCATATGTCCCCAGCTGACGTCATAAGTTTTCCTATTCCGAGTAAACTTAGGCCTTGTCTTAACTGTGCCGTCCTCCATATTGGAGCGGATGACAGCGTCCTCAAAAGTTTCCCCTAACGGATAATCGGGAGCACCGATACTACTCGGAAAATCAATATTAGAAACCATATCATCACGCTCCTTAATAATTACCTACTGCGCCTTTGAGAATATCGGTAATTCCACCCTCGTTAGTAGCGACAGCATCAACAACAACGGACAGTACATATTCCTTGCCATTAAAGCTGCTGCTTGCGCTTGTCGCCTTAACTGGAGTGCCGCTTTTATTCTCGATGACGATTTTCATATTCTCAGGACTGCCGCTGCCTTTTAAGGCTCTGGCAGTCTGCTCTGCATTATATACACGACCAGGCTGCTCAAAATTTACCAACTCAGGGCCACGCTCGCCAACCAAAGACCAGCCTAAAGCGTGACCACCATTAGCGTACCCTCTATAGCCCAAATCCAGATATTTGTCCATACTTGTGGTTACGCCAGAGCTAATCGTTGCACCGCCACCTCCTAAGCCAAAGATGCCCATTATAGACTTCATAACAAGTCCCTGCATAATAACCTTCATCATAGTATTCATAATGCTGTTAGCAAGGTCATTGTAGAGGTCTTTGCAGCGTTCGCTAAAGGACTTCTGCTCTGTCAGCATATTTTGGCCAAAGTTAGTAATTGTACCAGTAATCTCATCCCAGCCACCTTTTAAGGTTTCCAGTTGGTCAAACTGGGTATTTTTGATGTAATCAACAAAACTGTCCCAGCTTGCCTGCCAATCAGTACGCCTAGCCTGATCCAGTGCAGCAACAGCATCAGCATATTCCTGTTGCAGCTGCAGACGTTGCTCATTGGTCAAGGATTCATCGGCCAGAAGCTGGTCAAGAGCTTCCTTGTGTTTAGCAACTTCTTCAGCTCTGAGCTCATCAGCACGCTGCGCAGAAATAAGACGCGTACCTTCCAGCGCATCAATGTAATCCATTTCCTGCTGATGCAGATTGAGAATTTTTTCACGATTGATACGTTTTTCTTCTTCAGCTACAAACTGAGCAAGCTTACTTTCCTTGTCTTCCCAGCCTTTACCAATAATAGAAGAAACATCCACGCCCATAGCCATAGCTGTTTTGACTTTGGTTTTCATCTTCTCCACATCTTCAGATAGCTTAGCCATACTGATTTCAAATGTAGAGCCTGTGTTCTCCAAAATCTGACGGTCAAGATTAGCACTGAGCTCTGCTATTTCGCCTGCACTCTTTTCAAAGCGGTATTTGGCTTTTTTGGCAGCATCCTCTTGCTTTTTAGCAGATTTCGCAGCCTGCTGTGATGCATCTGTAGTAGTGCCAGAAGGGAATTTATTCTTTAACTCCTGCGCTTTACGCATAGCTTCTTTAGCTTGATCTGCCAATCTACGCTCTTGCATTTTCCGAGCAGTATAATCAGCAGCTTGTCCTGGCATTTCTTTCATGGTAACGTTGCCAAGCTCATCAAACTCAAATTCTCCACCGGCCTGTGCGTGCTTGTATTTCTGATAAGCTCCATACCCTACCGCCGCAGCAGTCGCAGCAACAGCACCAAACACACCCATGCTCGTTACTTTCAACGTAGCCAAAGCCTCGTTAAGAGATAAAACAGCCTGCAGCAAAATGCCGCCTTGAATAGCCGCATTAGCCATTTCCTGAGCAAAGCTATTTTGCTCATCTGCAACCATAGAGGTTACGATACCTAAGCTAGTCAAAGCACCTGATGCCAGCAATGCTTTGTCTCGCAAAGACTGCTTGGCAGCTGCATTTTCTAAAGTGGTCTTAGCAGCAAGGATTTCTCTTTCTTGAGCAGTCATGATTGCCTGAGCAAGTTCAATATTACCTTTTGCAGCTTGTTTTGCTGCCTGATACTGCATTTTGCCAGCAGCTTCTGCGGTAACTCCTAGCTGCTCATATTGAGCCGCCAATCCTTTGAGCTGGGCAGCCTGTTGGACAAAACCGTCCTTAGACAGCCTAGTAATAGCCTTTTCGACAGTTTCTCTTTGTCGTTCCGAAGCAACCACCTTATTATTAGCTTCAACAACTGCTTTTGCTGCATTTTCTGCAGCAAGCATATGGTTTCTGGCATTGGTCATGCCATCAATGGCAGCCTTATTCCAATAATCTGTTGCTTTGTTAAGCAAGCTTTGAGATTGAAACAAACCATCAGTGCTAGTCTTAACTTGACCAATGCTATTGACAACTTCTAAAACCTTCCAGGTGCCAAACCCTAAAGCGATCTTGTCTACGTTGTCCATTGCAAAGGCCAAGCCATCGCCAACAGCGCCAACAGCAGGAACAATTACAGGTTTAATAACTCCTGCAATATTCTCAAAGCCGTGCCACATATTAACCACGTGCTCAGAAGCCGTTCTGAGATTAGCAGAAAAGTTTTCGGATATGCCTAGATTACCTTCGCCATCTAAAGAAATAAGCGCACCTTTGATGCCTAGCAATACATCCTTGTATTCATCCATAAGCGGTTGAATACCAACAGAAATACCCCTTGTCAAACCTTCACTAATCTGCGATTGAATACCAGCAAGCGTTTTAGGAGTAGCTTCTGCAGCCATCTGGAAGCCTTCGATACGCTTCATCAAGAATGCATACAAACCCTCAGAAGATGCCTTAGCCGCCTTGATATCCTTATCTCTTAGACCTAAAGCAGTAGCTAAAGTCGAGGACGCAGGCTGAATACCGCCTTGTACAAGGTCACGCAGCTCCTGTACCAGCTGGCGTCCTTCCAGCCCTAGAGACTTGACAGCATTAACGCCAACGGTAGTAAATTTCTGCACCTGTTCAATGGTCATACCAGCACCAAGTCCAGGGCCTAACAAAGCACGGAATGTTTCAACCAATTCCTCAGACGTTGCAGCAGTCTTTAAGGCATCATCGTTAAGCTGCTTAATAATGCCGCTGGAAATCTGCATTGCGTCATTCCATTCCAAAGCCTTGCCATTAATCTGAGTCATTGATGACAGAATACCAGCCATACCCACTGTATTGGTTTCCATATTTTTAGCAAAGGCGGCACCCTTGCCAAAAATCTCTCCTGCTTTATCAGCTAAAGAATAGATACCAGTCGCGCCAGCCATAATGCCTGCGCCAATGCTTGCGTAATCCCTAAAGGTTCTTTTTAAGGAATCTGCAGCTGTATTAGTATTTACAAGTTGCCCTTGAATATTACGGAGCGGACCGCTCATAGCATCAGTGAGCGTAATCCTTACCCTTGTTTCGGCCACATTAGCCATGAGTATCAGCCTCCTTTTTGTTCATATACTGTATCGTAATGTTTTCAAGTGCTCTTAGCTTTTCAACTAAAAGCCTATTGAGCCTTATGCCGCTCATACGGCACAAGGCTTCAATGTCTCCCCAATTAAAACCGATTGCAACAGCGCCTCCTAGACCAGCAATGTACCTTACGCAGTTAAGAGTAAGCTGACGGATTTTAACAGCTTCAATATTGCCTGGCATTATATCGGGTGCTCTGTATGCACAGGTATTGCAATCTAGTTCTGGGTTTAATCTTCGGCAGTCTT
Source organism: uncultured Phascolarctobacterium sp. (assembly GCA_900547415.1). Taxonomy (GTDB): domain Bacteria; phylum Bacillota; class Negativicutes; order Acidaminococcales; family Acidaminococcaceae; genus Phascolarctobacterium_A. The sequence continues at coordinate 21,056 of URGS01000006.1, forward strand.
TACAGTAGCCTGCTCGTTCGTACTGCCACCGGACAAGGGCTTGAAGTTTTTTATTTCATCCTCGCGAATGCTTTCAGTCAGCTGCATTGTACTCTCGTACACAGCCATTACCTCTGCCGCAGTCATCTTGCTCAAAGGTGCATCGGGATAGATTTTCGCCAAGATATAATTGACAAGAGCACGCCCAACAGCACTATAGTTCTTGCCGTTTTCTTTAACGCAATTATCGCGGAAGTCCTCAAAATCGCAGCGCTCCAGCCACGTAAGGCCACGGCACTCAATCAAATACTCTTTTTCTTTCATAGTCAGTCTCCTTAATAAGCAGCAACTTTATTAACAACAGCCACAACTACAGCGGACTTATCAGCATTATCTTGATAGAACGCATTATAAGTCAGGCTTTGCTTGATACCGCCAGGGCCATCAATACCGGGAGAAGTGCGAGCAAATTTAATCTCAGGGAATTTAATACTGAGGGACAGGTCGCCTTGAGTAAAAATCACTTCTGCACTAGTTTCGGTGCTGTTCTCGGCCATAGTCAGATATTCGCCATTCTCAAAGAACGCTTCCAAAGTGCCAGAGATATTAGCAAGGCCCTCGCAAATAGCCTCTCGATAACCATTGGTGCCAATAGAGAAGCTGTCGCCGTCTAAGCCCATATCAATATCCATAGAGAAGGAAGTAATTTTGCCCTTAATAGAGCCACCAATCTTGATTTTTGCCTGGAAGTTTTGGGTGCGGGTAAATACCGCTTCCACAGGTTTGGTGCTCATAGAGCTAGTTTCAATGCTTTCCTTAGCACCCATAACAGAGATGGTGGCAGTCAATTCACCATCACCACCCACAGAAAGGCTCAGTTTGCTTGCCTTGCAGCCAAGCTGGCGGACATAAGTTTTAATGCCCGGGAAACACTTTTCAAGAGTAAAGCTCGGCTGAGTATCGCCCAACTTAAAGGTATGAGTGCTGTAGCCTGCCTTAGGAGTTTCCGCAACAGTAGTCGGATCGCCAAACAAAGCTTTAAGCCAATAGGGGAACGCAGTGTAATCAACAGGCACTACAATATCGCCTGCAACATCGTTGTTACCTAGAATAGGCTCAACAGGAGAACGGTTGCCACGAATAGTGCTTGGAGCGGTGCTGTTCTGGGAGCTAACTACATTGTTAGTATTAAAAGGCAGCAAGATGGATTTGGTTCCTGCATCACTAGGCAAAGTGCCATAAGCAGTTTCAAAAGCCACCAAAGTGCTAGTTTTAGAGCCTACGCCCCACGGACAAGCAGGAGCTGCTGCGTGCAGTTGCATATCAATTTCAAACATTTTCATCATCCTTTCATTCAAAAGTGATTTTGTTGGCCAATGGGTATTTCCAGCTCCCATACGGCAGCCATAAAGCCTTCCCAAAAGCCGAGATTATCTCCAGCAACGCCTGGAATCATCTGTTCAATAGTTGTAGGAGGTTGACAACCATCTTTATACCGGTACAAGGCATCCTGTACCAAACTCATAAGCTCACTGCAGAGTTGCTGTCCCTCGAAAACAATTACGCCATTATCAGTTTGAGAGCTGATGTTTTCAATTTGCTTGGGCTGGTATTGCACGACAACACCAACAGAGAACATACACTGGTACATTGCCTTTGTGATATTAGCACCCTCGCTCTTTTGGAAGTCGTGAATAAACAGAAACGGAACCTCTGTTTCCTGTGGTAGCATTGCTTCCTGAGGGCCAACATAGATAGTCAAATCTTTGCCGAAATGCTTTTGACAGTAGGTTTTGATAGCTTCATCAGCGGCAATATGATCCCCAAGCTTTGCTCCAACGGAACATAAATCTTCGTTTTGTAAGTAATCAATCATCCGAATACCTCATACTTTCTGCCCTTGCCCACATTCTTCGTGAACCCACCATTTTTCATATAGTTGCCTACACGATAAGCCACGAAGTCGCCAATCTTTGGCTGAATAATTTCCATAGAGGGTTCAAACAGAGGACGGGCAGGAACGCGAATAGTTTTCTTGCGCTCTCCTAACCTAACTCCCCTAGACGAAAAGAATTCTCTCAATCTGGGAGTTACAATTCTCGTCGCACCAAACTCCTGCACCCTGCCTTCCATAGCTGATGTAGCACTACTCCAACCAATTTCAACAGCGCTGCGCTGATTATTGTAGGAGTAAGCAATGGCTCTTCGTAATTGTCCTAACCAATTCTTAGGAGCTTTAGCATCCAGTTTACGGCGAATATCTAAAGGCACTCTTTTACGCCATTTAGAAGTAATGGTTGAACTTTGGGATAGTGTTTTGACTTCCTTCTGGACAAACCAGCCAATGGATTTGCTCAGGCTGCGTATCATCCTCGGATTGTTTTCTAGATACCGTTGAATCAATGGAGTTATGGCATCTTTAATACTGACCGTAATCATAAATTCAGATACCCCCTAGCGTTTGAGGTAACCTTAAGATTGATTTGTCCACCAGGCGAATCAATATCAGCAATCCCAGCAACGTAGTATTTTTTCCCCTCGTACACGATAAGATCACCACGCTGAGGATTTGGAACAACATCAGCATTAACAGTGATGGTTCCTTCTCCCTGCACAATTACAGATTTGTACTTGCGCATAAAGCCCGGAGAATTCTGCTGCTCGCTTTCGCCAATACGTATGAGGGCAGACATTTCCACGCCGTTATATGTGATTTTTTCAGCAAAGAGTGTTTCGTCAAAACTAACTTCCTGCATTAATTTCTTAATTTCAGTGTTCATTTTGCACTCCTTTCGCCATTTTTAGGTATAAAAAATAGGGGCAGACATAGACCACCCCTATTTAGTTTTATGAAATTTTACGCGCCAGCTACGCCACAGTTGATGCAAACAAGTACAGTTGCACCAGCAGTAGCAGCAGCAGCAGTCCAGGCTACACCAATAAAGGTATCAGAGCCTTTAGTGGCAGTAACTTTGCCGTCAGATTTCAGGTATACCGGAGCGCCTTGGTCAATCTTTTGCGCATCGGTAGTGAATTCGAATACACCTTCCATAGTCAAAGCAATCAAATCGTTCTGGACACCGCCAGCCTCAGCCACACCAACAAGGCCACCAGCCAATTTGATTACATCACCAGGAGCCACAGTAGTGGTGCATACGTAGTCCAAGCGCTTGCCATTGCGGCGAAAAATAGCATTTTCTTTAGCCATAGTTCATTCCTCCTTATTTACCAGCGTTCTTAACATAGCCCAGAGTAGACAGTGCTTTTACGCCGAAGTCGAGATACATACGATATTTCCAGCCGAGAACATCAAAGCTTTGTTGAGATTCCAGAATAGGAGTTTGGTTGCCATTCAGGAAGTTAACCTGTACGCCGTAGCCATAAGCAGGAGCGCCTGCGAGATACCACGCATCTTTATCGGTTGCATCCAGTTCAGGGTCGGTGATAATCTCTAAAGCACCATGGAACGGATTATTTACGCCAGAATGTGCGCCATTGGGGTCAGCAGCAGAGTGAATAAGCTGAGCAGCCTTTACGTACTGAGCTACAGGGACAATCAGGAAACGAGGCATAATACGGAGAGTGTTGCCAGAAGAATCTTTAGAAAGACGCAGCTTTGCCATAGCTTCTGCCAGAGAATCGGTAGACAGTGCCGCGCCAGTACCAGTGTTAGTGGCAGCGAATTTAGCCTTAGCCAAGGCCTCGTAAGCTGCATGGTTGATGTATGCTCCCATACGATAAGCCAATTCTTCAGGAATGCGGGTTAGAACGCTTACATCATCATTGATGAAGGCTTGACGGGTATAGCTGTAGGAACGGCCATAGGTTTGCAGGCGAACGGTTTCCTTGCTTTCCTTCATAGAAGCGTCGGTAAATTCGCCGTTTTCAGGAATGAGCTTCGGATCCGCATCTGCAGAAATATCTACAATGTTGGATTCGCGGAAATCAGGAAGGCTGCCAATGTAGGCCCATTTATCATAAGTGCCTGCAGCACGAGCAAAGCCTTGTTTCATAGAAAAATTAGTTGCATCTTTCAGCAAGGCAGGCAGTGCACCAGTAGTCAGAGCACGCTCATACAAGGTATCATCATCCAATGCATACACGTTCTTTTCTCCAGCACGAGAAAGAATATCACGAGCCATATCTCGTACACTCATATGACGCAGTTCGGAAGCACCAGGAGCGGGTTTCTCTACAGCAATACCATTACGCATCAGCAGAGCATCACGGCGTGCAGCACGCAGCTTCTCTTCCTCAGATTCGCCCATTTGCACACGAGGAACGGGAGTATTACGTTTGTTCAAGATTTCCAACAGTTCACGGTTAACGGTGGTTACCTCAGAGCCACCATCAATCCATTTTTGACGTTGTTCGTCATCAATGTTGAAATCTTTGCACAGACCTGCAATCTGCAGGCAACGCTCACGCTCTGCTTTTTGAGCAGCCTCGCGAATTTCATCCAGATTCGGAGCAGGAGCGGGAGTAGGTTCAGGAGTTTTTTGGGGAATAGGGTTTTTAGCTTCAGCCATTTTTCTTGCCTCTCTTTCGTTTTCATTTTCTTTTTGTGGTTCTGGCAAATCTCCGTACAGCAGGGAACGACCTACGCCAACAGTAGCGTCAGCTGGGACAGTTACAATGCTGATTTCAAAGATTTCCCAACGGGTTGCAATCCATGCAGGACCGGCAATGCCATCTAAAGAGGTTTGGCCCTTTTCAATTACTTGCCATTCGTTGACGCGATAGCCAACGGAAACGCCATTCAAAAATCCATCACGGACAAGGCCCATAATTTCTTCTGCCTTGGCGGTAGTTGCAAATTGAATAGTAGCCATAGCACGGCCATTCTCAATCCAGATTTTAGTAGGCTTGCCAATAATCTCATCACGCTTGTGATTGTAGAGAATAGGCATCAGGCCATCAGTAAAGCGCTTGGTGTCCATTGCGTCATCAGTACAGCGCAGGATTTCAGGTTCACCCCAAAAGTCAGGGACAGGCGTCTCGCTGGCAAAAGACAGATTTACAGTCCTGTCCTCAGCATTGAAGCCTTCCAGCTTAACGCTACGCTGACGCAGTGCAGCTTTACGTTGCTGCATAGTTGCATTTTGCGGATTATTACTCATCCTTTTCTTCTCCTTTCTTTGAATTTTCTTCTATGATAGGCACGCTTTCGCGCACCAATCCTAGCTCTTTAGCCTTTTCTGCTTCCAGAGCAAGCTGGGCATATTCTTCTTCCCAATCCTTGCCTTTTTTAGCATAAATATCCTTTAAAGTGGTTTGGCCTGTAGCAAGCATTACTTGATTTGCCTGAGCTTCTTTTAGCGGATCAATCCAAGGCAAGCCTTGTCCCAAGAACTCGTGTTTTAAAAGTTTGGGACGATTTGACATAAAGTCACTCGAAGGCTTAGGCAGCTTACCCGCAAGATAAGCGGCTGTAATGACCTCTTCAAAAACAAAGTCAAGGAAATGCTCGATTAGATAGTACTGTTCCATTTCAAAGGTTTTCCAATCCTCTAGCATATTCTGTCTTGCGCTAGAGTAGTTAACCTGGCTAACATCCCTGCTCATCATCTCATATGACAGGCCATGGCCTGCACCTATACGGCGATTGACTGCAAGATTAAAGTCTGCCAGCTCATTAGATTGGCCTGCAGGGACAATGGTTTTGACATCTTTTCCCGGTGGCAACTCTGTAATAGAGCCTGGACGAATACGTTTATCAATCTTTGAAGGCTCATTTTTGTCCGCAGCATTAATAACGCTTCTGCCAATAGTAGGTGTCACATCCTTATCAGAAGTTATAAATGCAGCAAGTGCAGCATTAATCTTCTGTTTAAAGCCAACGGCCTCAAAAAAATCCTCAACATCCTTCACATCATTTAAAATGCGTGCTAATGGAGTAATCTCTCTAATTTCAGTTGGTCTATTAAGCTCAGCCAAATAAATAACTCTATCAGCGTCCACCCTTTCATTATCTGGGGGAGCTAACGGATCTACAGACTGCTTTTCGATGTAATAGGCAAGTGGTCTGCCGTATTCATTAATTTCAATACCGTTGACAATGGTATTACCTGAGGGACTCTGAATACTTCCTGGACTTTTTAAACAATCAACCTCTACCAATTGCAGTTTAAAACTAATACCATCGCTTGTTCGCTCATAGGTTTTTAGTGCCAAGATACCGCCATCAACAATCTTGCGTTTAACAATCATACGCAAAATCTCGTTAAGCGAAAATCTTCCAGTAACATCACAGTTTCCCGGTCGGCACCACTCTGTCCAGACCTGTTCAACAGCGTTATTCCAGTCCTGGTCGGCCGTTCTCACCTGAAGGTTGAATCCCTTACCAACCACATTACGGGTAAAGGCATTCAAAATACTGTTGACGATTTCAGAGTTTCGCTCTAAGTGGCGTGCTTTTGCTCTTGCCATATCCCTACTAGGAGCATTCAAAAATTCTCCTTTGCCAAAAGCAGGCTTCCAGTCGGCACTATTTCGCCACGCAGGAACATCCTCGTAGGCACTAATAGTACGCAGCTGCAGTCGCGCTATGCTACGCTCAGCGCCCTTTTCTGGATTGAAAATTCCTATTACAGCATCAATACTTCTGCCTAGCTTCTCTGCAAAGGTAGGGTTTCTCTGATTTGTGTCCATCTGATTTTCCCCTTTCTCTAGTCTCTGCCATAATAAAAGACTCTACTGCCAAAGTTAGTGGCATCGTTAGTAGACGCCTGCGCATTCGCCAATTCCTGCTCCAGCGCTGCACGTTCACGTCTTAAATCAGCAAGGTTCGCCTGCTGCACCTTTCCGTTTACGGTCTGCACCATCTGTCCAGTTCGCATAATGCGGCTGATTGCAGAATCAACCTCTGATAAGCGGCGTTGTAAATCTTCAATACTGCTCATTTTGACCTCCTAAATATTAAAACTAGGTTCAGGTATCTCCATACTGTCGTTGCCCTCACTAGGAGCAACTTCCATAGGTATGTCAATAATATCTGGAATACTACGCATATTAAGCAGATCAGCTATTGCGTAGCTATATACACAACAGTCCCACCAGTGATTTTGTTTTGCACTAGTTTTCTGTACCCAGCGCTCAACGTTTTTCTTTTCATCCAAAATACGATGCTCACTAGTAATGTGCTCTGCAAACTCAAGGGAGCAGTCTGCATTAAGCATCCAACTACCCCTGCCAACAGGCATTCCCAGCCTTTGAGCAATTTCGTTTTTATACTGGTTTGTATTCACAAGCCATAGCTGCAACGGAGTCCTGCCTGGCATTTTGGGTTCTATGTTGCTGGCCCTTAAATAGGCGGCCATTGGAGTGGATGAGCCTTTTACAGGAATAGCCATACCCTGATGCTTCCAACAGTAGTCGTAGACTTCTTCTTTCCGATAGCCTGTGTCAATTCCGTAAGCTGTTACTTGATACTGGCTAACCCCATCCTCTCCTGGCCATATGGTATCCATAACCTCCTCAAGGCTCTTCCAATCAAGCACCCTGCCATAACCCAACACCTGACCAGTAACGCCTGGACCCCAAGCAGTAATCTCCCAATACATATGACCTTTTTGGACGTCCACGCCTCCAGTAAGCAGCTGACACCATTCGGGAACAACAAACATCGGACAATCTGTTTTGTGCTGCATAACAATATCAGCTTCCATAACAGCCGATTTACTCTCCCAAGGCTCCCCTAGCCAAGAGTTGACAAAGTTCATAAGCATTAAAGGGTCATCCTTAGAGCGCAGGAACTCTGCAGCCATCTGGCCAAAAGCCACCCAAGGTGAGTATAGGGAATTTAGGCCGAAAGCAACGCTTCTAGGCTCTCCCTCGCACTCATTAAGAGGTTCCCAATGTCCTTTCTGCAGCATTTCTGGCTTATACCGGTCTGTTATATGCCCTTTGCAGTATTCGCATTCGTAGTAAGTATTGTTTTCAACGAATGTCGGCGACTGCTGAGCATCAAATTTGACCTGTTGCCACTTCAACGCCTGCTCTTTCCCGCAAAACGGACAAGGCACTTGAAACTCATAGCGCACGTCTGCCTGTTCATAAAGCTGGTAGATATGCCCTGTTTTCAAGGTCGGAGTACTCCAGAAGAACATTTTCCGCTTGCCTGGCCAGTTCTTAGTACGTTCCTCAGCCAGTTTAAGAGGACTTGCCTCGTTACCTGACTTTTTCCTGTACTTGTCTATCTCGTCCATTACAACGGTAGGCACGGACCACGAAGCAAGGTCGGTCGGACTGTTAGCAGAGCCGAATTTACAGAAGCCACCATTAAAACGAAGCATAGCATTTTTACTATCGCTATCCTGATAGCATTCGTTAAAGCATTCATTGCCTCTTAACACCTTTTGGAAGCGGTCTGCGGAAAACTCCTTTAAAGCATCATCATCAGGAAGAACGTATAGAATACGTCCAGGCTGTTGAGCCATAATGTAGCCTAATATGTTGATGCCACATTCTGTACCGCCTACCTGAGTAGGCTTTAAGAAGATAATTTTTTCCACGCCATCCCTGTTTAAAGCATCCATAATATCCACCAAATAAGGCACGATTTCATTTCGCCAAGGTCCAGGGCGGGAGGTTTCCTCGTTACTCATATAGCGATACTTTGCTGCCCATTGAGAAACGGTCAAAGGTTCTTCAGGCTTTAGGTTTTGGAAGGCTCTTTTGAGTAGTTTTTCTAGGGCGGCCAACTGCTTTTTTAGCAGGGCGTCCTGCTCTGAGCACTCCGCCGTTGTCAGCGATTTGCTTAAGAGCTTCTCTGATGTAGCCATCTACAAGCCTCCTTACCTGTGGAGCCAGCTCGGGATATTGGCTATAAAGCTCCGTCATAATATGGTCTGCAATGCCCATAATGGACGTTCGCAGATTACCAAAGAGTTCTGTTAACCTTTCCTCAACAAGCACCATACTGATTAACTCGCCACTTTTCACAAGCAGCTCCTGTTCCGCAAGGGTTGCTCTTGCATTTTTTAGGCGTATATCTGCAGATAGCTTATCCGCCATCGCATCAGCGCCACCCTGAATACCAACAGCACGGCCACGCCATACTAGAACAGCCTTTAAATCCCACCAACCGCGCTTCTCTTTAGGACAATCCTGCCTATCCCACGAATGGACTGTAACTACGGAAACGCCCATAATTTCGGCTAGTTTCGATGTGCTGAGAAGAATTCTTCCGTCATCGGTAATCTGGAGCCATTTATTCTTTTTGGCAGCCTCTAAAGGGTCTAGTTGCGGATTGCTTTCGCCTTCAAATTTGACTTCTGAGCGTTTTTCTTTTGGGGTTAAGGTGTTTCCCTTTGTTTCTTTTTTCAAATCCATACAACCCCCTTCCTGTCCCTCTGACGGCGTATTTAATAAGCGATTTCCCAAAATTTTTATACTAGAGTGCTCGCGGTGTGCCCGACCATCGTGCTGGGCTGGGTACCCCAGAAGGACCCGAGGCGAACCGACTGAAACCAAGTCAGTCACCAAGTACAGTCACCAAGTCAGCTCCACAACCTAGCCGCCCGGGCGACGCTTAACCCCGGCAGCTGGATCGGAAGCACGGCAAGCAATGCGGCGCTTTGCACAAGTAAAGCAAGTTGACTGTGAGGCGCTTTTCCCTCTCCTGCTCTGGCTCATAACGCCTATGTATATTTTCCCCCTGCAGAGCCGTGTATAATAGAGCATTTAACCCCCGATTGTGCCATGTTTCTGCCATCTTTCCTGGGCAAATAAAAAAGTCCTGGACAAAATGCCAGGACAAAAAGAAAAGAGCCAGAAGCGTAATGCCTCTGGCTGTGTGTAGAATTTTTTAAAACTCTTCTCCGTCTGCGGTTGTAAATGTGATCTTGCAGCTACATCCCAGAGCCTCAGCAATAGCATTTAGCTCCTTTTCATTAAAATTGCTACGTTGCATTTTATTCGACAGGTTTTGGCGTGTTTGGCCTGTAGCCTCAGCTAACTGGCCAGCCGTCATATTTCTGCGCTTCAGTAAAATCTTGATTTTTTCCGTTGTGGTAAGCATTCCAAAATCCTCCTTTTTCTCCTCATTATACACTAATTAATGTATATAGTCAAAGATTATTTATAATTTGTCTAGTATTTATTATAAGAATCATTGACAAATTACACTTTAAAGTGTATAATATAATCAGAAGGTAAGAAAAAACACCTTAAAGAAACGGAGGAAATGAAAATGAAAAACACATACCAATGGAATGAATATACTTGGGTTATTGACACAGAAAGCAATACCTTAGAGGTTAGCCGCAACGGTTGGCAGGCTCTCGCGGTTATTGAAAAAGCCCCCCAAAATTGCTTCTTTGCAATTCGCGGCACTCGTAAAACAACCGCTTACGGAAAACCTTACGCCGCTTCTGTTAAAATCATGGCGCGTGCTGGCGAAACCTATGGCGAAGCTTTGGACCGCTTTGCTAGAACCAGCATCATGAAAGGTGCTTGGCTCTCCTATATGTGGGAGGTTGCTGACGAGATTCTGAAAAGAAGCCGCTAAAGCTGACGGCAGCCCCTCAGGGGGCTGTAAAGCTGCCGAAGCCGGTCCGAAGCCCGGGAATACAGAGCAAGCTAATAGGAGGATCTGAAGATGTTGAAATATAATGACAACCTTAATGAATTGCTTGAGGCCTTGACCTCTTCCGTGGAATTGTTTGAAAGGGTATTGGATAACAACCCCAGCGCCGAGTCCGTCCAACGTTGTTATAACGACTGCAAGCGTTTACAAGAAACATTTAACAAAGACTTCTCTGAGTATATAAGTTTTTTAAAAGATTGCCGTTAATAGGAGGAAATGAAAATGACTTTTAAAATTGAAAAAGTTGCAAACATGATTTTTATCACCGACAATACCGACCAAGTTTGGAAGGCTTGGAATGTTGAAGATTTTACCGAAAGGAAATTGGATAACGCTAAAAAGAAGCTGCAAAGCGGCTTTAAAAATCCTATAACTTGGATAAGCTGCTTATAACTAGCCGAAACCGCCTTCAGGCGGTCCAGCAGGAACGGCCCCCTGCTGCTGACGATGGCAGGCCCACGAAAATTTTGACAAAAATAGCCAAATGGCTATAATGTACTAAACGGAGGAATTGAAATGAAACTTAAACAAGCCTTGAAAAAATTGGTTGAAATGAAGAATGCTAAACTGGAAATCAATGCTAATATCTACCTAGTCCGCTACGTTGGCGAAAACTTTGTGGGTATTCAAGCGGATAAGCTTACCGTAAACGTTAGCTACAATGGTTATAGAACCGCTACCACTGAAATAGTAGCACGCGAACCCGAAGCAATCATGAACGAGGTCCAGCAGGCTGTAGAAAAATATCTGCAATGGATGCGCGAAAAAGAGCTTAAAGCTTTAAAACAATATACCTGGGCAGAAAAATTCCAGGGCGTTGAAGAACTGTAAGGAGGCTATAAAAATGTTGAAAATCAAGAATGAGGATTTTAAGGTTAACGGCCATTGGTTTGATTACGAATTAGAGGATGGAACCCTGCTCCATCAAAGCGAATGGAACGGCGAAATGTATATCGTCAAGCAAGACGGCGTAGAGATTAGTTATCACCCCGTTTACGCAGAAGAAGAAAACTGTAACGGCGGTTACGATATTATCGGTTTTAATGCTTTATAATGCGGAAGCCATTGCTGTCAGAAAACAAGCGGAAGAAGAATATTACAAGCCCGCCATAGACGAATGGGGAAAAAACAGAGACCAGGAATAATATCCTGGTCTCTTATTATTTTAGTTAATTGATTTTTTTAGCAAGGGCTTTTCTGAAATAATCTAGGTTGTTATTCGCAATATAAACAATTCTGCCGTTGTCGCAGTTTGCTTTTAAACGATAATATAGTCCGTGGCTGGTATGCAGGAAGTTGAAGAGAACCAGATCCGCGCCGCGTACAAGGTTAACGTCAAAACTTAAATCGTCAGTATCAATATAAGTCAGCTCCGGGTATATTTCCTTTAGCCGCTGCTGCCAGCTGAAAAATCCGCCAATAACAACGATTTTTTTATTTTTGAGCTTAGTAACATCCAGCTCATGAGCTTCTAGCCGTTCATCCGCTTCAACATCTTCTGTTTCCAGCTGTGCTTCCAGAGCTGCAGAGTATTCACGGAGCTGCTGCATTTCTTCATCCTGATCCGCTAATTTTTTATTCAAGCGATCAAGCTGCAGCTGCTGGGAGTTAAGTAACTGCTGTTTTTCATCAACCAATTTTTGCAGCTTGTCTATTTCTCGTTCCTTTTTCTTTAAATCGGTTTTTCTAATTTTATTTGTGGCAACGTCCGGAGATAATGCCATATCAAGATACGCGTCTTTACATTCCTCAGCATATTTTGCCAGAGATTTTATAATTACAGCCGTAACTATGAGCCTATCAATATTATAGGGTGCACCGACTGATTGAGCTACATTTACGATTTCCCTAATTTCGTCCTTACCGATTTTATAATTTTCCACAGCTCTCAAAGGGATATTTTCGCCGATGGAAACCTCGCCATAAGGCTCATACTCTTTAGTGTAAAGCTCTTCAATGCAATTTATATCACTTAAGCTGCTAGGATATTCCCATTTTTTCATCCAGGCATCAGCCTGCTTTTTGGCAGAATCTGCCATAGGCAAATCCGCTGTGTACCCTTCCTCGCTGGCAAGAATTTCATAAACTTCTTGATCCTCTATTTTATGGCCGATGGAATTGCACAGAACAGTAAATATAGCCGCTTTCCTCACCAGCTCAAAAAATGATTGGTCAGGGCCGTCCATAGCGTAAAGGTTCCAAAAATTTATATTATTTGCTTCTCGCATAGCGTCAAAGCGCTCAATTTCTTTTCTGAAAACCTTGTGCATCAAATCATTTACAAAAGCTTTTCCGTCTGGGTGCTCTGCAATAACCAAAAGCTTTAAAGCGCGTAATAACGCTTTTGGCGGCAACTCGTTGATGCAGCTGATAACTTTACCGGTTCTTTCCATTCCTGGTATTTTTAATTCTATATATTTTTTGTCAATATCTGGCCAAAAATGGCTCTCCATGGCAATAGCCCTAACTAATAAAGCTGAAACATTCACAGATATTTCCCCCTTTTATTATTTTCCGCTGCCTGTATTATAACAAATTAAGAGGACGCTGCATACAAGCATCGTCCTCTTTTCCTGTAACTATAACAAATTTTAAATATCCGTGCCTAAATACCGCCCTACCCTTTTGCAGATATTGGCAATATGACGGTATAAGGTTCTTGTGCTTATGTTCAATCGCCTTGCTATTTCTGCGTCCGTCAGTCTAGGCTTGGGCGCCCAAAATTTGAGCCGAAGCACAGCCCTTTCCTGCTCATCCATATCCTGATCCGCAGCTGCTATGGCATCCGTTATTTTTCGGAGCATATAAAGGCGGTCCTGCAGATACATTTTCTGCTCAGCTGTGTAATCTTTGTTATAAGCAGGCCACAGCGCCAAATCATCAATCTTGCTACAGATTCTGCCAATCTCATTTCTAGAGCGCTGATAATTGGCAAGCTCAGCACAAATATATTGCCTTGTTTCTTTGCGCATTACCAGCGCCCTCCTTTTCTGAGATTATTATAATAAATTTACAACCAAAGTATTGATATTGATTTTATTAGAATAATTTTCTAATACTGGTTAGGTACGGCTCTACATCCTCGATACGGCGTGCCAGGATATAGGTCCCGCCGTGATTTTCGATATCTTTCTGAAACTCGCGCTGCCAATCTGATTGTTTGCCTGTTTTTGTTTTAACCTCAATGTAGATTGTTACGCCGTCTTTAATAGCTGTCAGATCAGAAAGGCCTTTATGGCAACCCATTCCCTGCTGATGACGGATAACAAACCAGCCGTCCATACGTAAAAGGTCACGAATTTGATTTTGAATAACTGTTTCAGGATTCTGCTTCTGTGGCATTATTCTTCCTCCTTTACCTATATCGTCCTTGCTGCTTAAGGAAGCTTACAATTTTTATTGCCTTATCTTTGCCAGGAGAATGTACGCGATTGATTGAATCTTGACGGAGTGCTTTTCTTACTTCTTCCATCGATTCAGCATAAAGCTGATACTGTTCGCACTGGGAATGGCAGTTAGCTGTGCGCCTATTGCAGTATCTGCATGGTGTATCCATTATTATTCTCCCCCCAACTCTTGTTTAAGCTCCTCAGCCAGAGCAGTGCCCTCATTTTTAGCCCAATGCATGTAAAGCATAATGACGCTATAAATGGCAATATCCTGCAAAGATTCCTCTACCTTGGGAGTATCAATAGTTTGTCCAGCGCCATAAACCTGAGCGATGTGTTTTCTGCAGTAGGCTTTTGCTTCTTCAAACATGGTATCATAATCAGCTTCACCGTGCATTTTTGCACCGGTGCGGAAATTAGCAAGCGGGTCATGCTCGCCATACTGAGCGTTCTTTTTCTCAAAAAGCTCTGCTAGGTCGCCAAACTTTTCCAGGACAAAACCAGTAAAGTATGCTTTGTCAATTTCTTTAATATCCATTGTTATTACTCCTTATATCCGCTAATAATCTGCCCATTATTCCAGGCATTGACGGCTTCGGTTTTGGCTTTAAATTCTTTGCTTCCCGCTCCACATTTTCTGCAAACAGCTTTATAGACAATATGATAGCAGTAGGCGCTATAATGGCGTATTTCAAAAACCCGCACGCCATTGTTTTTGTCCGCTCCACAGAACGGGCAGGACTTTAACTTATTCATTCTTTCCCAGCTCCTTTCCTGTCAGTTTCTTATAGTCCTCTTTAAAACGTGCTTCGGCTTCTTCACGAGTGCGGTAGCACATACCTAGTGCATTTAACGCCAAGTCTGCAGTATCGCCGCCAAAACTTGTAATTAAAACTCTTTTACAGTCAACTCCAGGATAGTAATATCTGTCTCCGTTTTTAGGCTTCCAGGGCAGTTTGAAGATTTTCTCATAACCCATTACCAAACTGTAGAACAAATCAACGTGTCCGCCAAATTGCGTAGAGTTCTGACTAATCAAATAACTGCCTAAGCCGTACTCTGCATCAAATTCAAATAATTCATCGTCATTGTCCCAGGGTACTACCGCAAACCGCTCGCCAATCTCCACACCCAGTATTTTGGCCACATCAGCCATATGGTTTTTAGCCATTGTTATCACTCCTAAATTTTAATTTCTTCAGCCTTTCTATCAAGATTAAAAATAACTGAGTTTAACTCGTCATAACACAGGTTGTGGTGTTCGTCACAATAAGCAATAAGAACATCATAATTTTCGCAATCGTTTTTCTGTGCCCACTCATAAAATTCTTTAATTGTCATTGTTATCACTCCTTGTATCCGTACTTATATCCGTACATTATTATTTTATCTGTACTTATATCCGTACTTTATTACCTATATCCGTACTTATTTCACCCTCCTGTTCCACGTTTCAACGGCTTCGGTTATGCGTTTAAAATAGCCACATCCAGCTCCGCAGTTTTCACACATCACGCCATAATGTGTATCATCCTCTAGTTCATCAAAACTCTCTACTACGTCAATATGTACACCGTTGCTTTCATCTGCTCCGCAAAACGGTCAAGGCTTTAATCTATTTCCCATCCTTTTGTCATCTCCTTTACTCTTATTCGCAACATAGCAAAATCAAACGAACAAGATACAAGCCTTTTATCCAGCTCCTCGTCATCGCCATAAAGCAATTTAACTGCACTAGTCATCTTGCTTTCGCCCTCTTCAATCAACTTCAGGGCATCTAACGCTTTTTGTCTATCCACGCTATCACCTCAAAATATATTCTTATCGCCGTCAAATTCGATGACTAATTCTTTATAAATCTGATTGCTTGTTCTTCCCAGATACCATCCTTCGAGAAATGCCATAGCACAATGATGACAATCAAACCGCCGACTAAAAATATCATCTTGCGGACATTTCTTAATCACATCCCTACCAAATTGCTCAGGCAACGCTTGTGTTAACTGCATTACGCAAATCGTATTTGCAAATTTTTCAATCTGGCTACGCTCAGGCTCATCCGTTACAATTTCCATACTATCGCAAATCGCTTCAACAATAGCTTTAGCGTGTTTATTCATTTCATCAGCTCCAATCTAATAATCATCACATTCAAAACTTTGAAATACGTTTTATTATAATAATCGTAAAAATTTACGTGTGATTTTGCGTGTGATTTCTCACGATTAAACCTAGGCTTTATCGGCCTTCTTAAGCATTTTCTCGATACGTTCTTGAGTATCCACGCTATCACCTCCTTACACCACTAATGCAGTAAACAATGCTTCAAGCACGGGAACTGGTATGCTGTTTCCTGCCTGATGATATAAAGTTCTGCGTGAATTGACTGCTGCAGCACGATTAAAATCATCATCCGTATATCCTTGCAACCGCCAGCATTCGCGCTCCGTCAAATATCTGTATCTGCCATTACCACAATCAAATATCTGTGCGGGAGTTCTATCCGGACGGGTGGTTATTGTATAAACAAAATCGTTTATCACAGTTGCTCTTCGTATCCCTTTTTGGCCTATGCAATGAATCACACTAGGCTGAGTGACGTTATACCAAGGCGGTACATCGGTATGATTCTCGATATAGTTTTCAAGCTTAGGCATTGGCTTTCGTTCCATAAGTTCAAAGTCAAAAGGCTCTTTATTCAGCAGCGATACAGTAAACACTCGCTCTCTTGCCTGGGGGACACCATAATCTCTAGCGTCTAAACATTTAAAGCTATTGGAATATCCTAGCCGCTCCATTTCTTCCAAGTATCGGTTAAAGTTATGGCGCATATGCTTGCTCAGTACATTCTTGACATTCTCCCAGACAACAATTCTAGGCTTCCACACGCCCATATTCTCGATAATCTTTATTGTTTCCCACATTAGGGATGAACGAGTACCACTCCCCTCGTCTGCGCCTTTCTGCCTACCAGCAATACTAAAATCTTGACAAGGGCTGCCATGTACCAGGATATCAGGCTTTAAGTTCCAGCCTATAACATTCTGTGTTTTATATTCCAATTCGTCAGCAAACATTGCATTATAAGAGCGCACCGCTTTTTCGTCTATCTCTACATAATCAATTGACTTTACTGGTACGCCTAGGTTTCGCAACGCTATCCTAGGAGCACCAATTCCACCAAAAAGCTCTAATATCTGCACATTATCACCTCCAACTGTTTCCATTTTTGCAACAGTTCAGAATCTCAATCTATCTGCCCAGCGTTGTGCCTTTGCATCTGCAAGCTTTGCGTTAAATATTTCTACGTTTAACGCCACTAGCACAACCAAAACATCAACAACTTCTTCATTAAGGTTTGCGTGAGCTTCTTCCGCACTAACCGGGGTGATGCTTCCACTCATTCCCTCAGCTCTAATAACTTTTAATGCAGCCTGAGCAAGTTCTGCAGCTTCTTCTGCCAACATTTCGTACAAATCTCTGTAAGAAAGTCTACTTTGTATGTATTCTATATTTTCTAAAAAAGTTTTTTCTACCATTTCTTTTACCTCGTGGTTCGCAAAAAATGAGCGACTTTTCGTTGCCCTCAACAAAAAGATGAGGGAGATTTGCTCAAAAGCACTACTTGCTTGCGGATGATCTCGTCTTTAATCTTAATTTCCTGTTCCAGCTCTGTAATCGTTCTGTCCCGCTTTTGAATTTCCCTATGCAGGTCAGCGATACGATTGTCTGCACCACCATTCTCAAAGAATCTTGCTTCACGGCATTCACCAACAATAATCACATCACGATTAAATGGTTCTCCTAAATATTGGTTACACTCCAGAAGCTCAGCCACTGCGTCAAGATTGGCAGAATCTGGAGCTTTTAATTTATACAGTTCCATTATTTTTACGGTGTACTCTTTCATGATATGCCTCCTACTCTACAATCCAGTTCTTTAGCTCACTGAGACAACCTACACGATTGCGATCCATAAGCCTCGTCATAAAACTATCAATAGCGCCTTTAGTAAGTCCCAGTTCATCAGCTACATCAATGCTTGCTTTGCCTTCAGCAAGAGCGGAAATGATATATTTTCTGTGCTTGTAGCAAAGCCCCAGTTTAGCACTTTGGCTAAACTGCAATACTTTCTTAACCCGCTCAGGCTTTGCTATGTCCTCAGGTTTAGGATGAATAAATTTATGCTGCCCTCTGTGGCACTCCGGCAAATCAATAAATGGACAGTACACTTTGTTGCCAATCCGTTGCAGCCTATAGCATCTATAGCAATCTACCATTTTTACCATCTCCTATTGGTTAAAGGGAGCATTTTGCAGCTCCCCTACCAGTTCATTATTAAATCACAATTTTTATGAATAAAATTACAATTTCTCGCGATTTCATAGGAATTCTCACGATTTCTCACAATTTTCTCGGGATAATTATTCAATCTATCCCCAGATTGTTGCTCCGTGACGAATGCCCTCTAAATACTTCTTGTGGTTAACCAAGGCTTCGGGCTTTGTTTCGTAGTATTCAACCAGTTTTTCCCTGCTGTTGTCCAGTACGCCGTAGTGTTTTGGGATAAGAACACTGGCAAACCGTAAAGCCCTGCCAACAATTGCTTTTTTCTTATTGCCAATCCCATTGTAAAGAGGAAGTGGAATTGGCAGCTCATACGTCAGTAACAGGTATTTTGCGCAATTCATTTTCACATCATCTTCAATGCTCCACAAATCCCTGCGTCCTTTTATAATGCGCTCTTCCATTACTCTTTATCCTCCAGATAATAACCGCGGCGCAGGTTCTTTTCAACAACAGCATCTTTTGCATCTCTCAGGCAAGAATTAAAAATAATTTGCGATTCGTTGAGTGCTCTGATTTTTAAAGCATCGCTGAACATATCGCTGGATGCAGGCAATTGTTTTATCTTCTCAGATATTTTAAGATTTTCTTTCATAACGTAGCGGTCCAATTGCACAATGGCAGTGTTTACGCAGGCCTTAACGTCCAACAGCTCCATGAGCAGTGCTTTAAGATTTTCGTAATTATAATCACGTTGCAGCTCTTTCCAGGCATCTGTAACTTCCAAAACCTCTTCCAGTAACTTGTCCTGCTGTTCATCAGGAGTAGCATCAATAAATTTATAACACGGAGTAGTTGCTTTAATTTTCATCATGGTCTAAACCTCCTTTTGTATTCTCTCTGATAACCTGCAAACCCACCTGTTCATCCAACAGCTTTTCTACAGCCTGCATTTCTTCGGTTGGCTTATCAACATGTTCCAGGTACTTTTGGTATTTTTCACAGAATACCTTAAGCCTGGTTTCTTTTTTATTCATAGCTCCCCAGTGGTTGGTAATCACACAGGCAGCAGCAATCATCACTTTACAGATTGCATCAATGCCAATATCCTTAACCATTTGCCGCTGGGTTACATCCAAATCTCTTTTACTCAGCCAAACAGCTTCGTTAGGTGCCGCCTTTTTAAACTTATCCCTCGCCTTTTGTTGGCGCTGGAACTGCCTTTTCTTACTCATTGTTTCAACCTTCTTTCAAATGCGCCTATTTACCCACCTTTCGGGAGAGCTGCGCTACTTGCTCCCCCGAAACTATACTTCTTCAATTGTTTCCTGAGCGCCACACCCAGGGCTTATATATAATGCGCTCCTGCCTTTAATTTTTGCGGAAAAAGAAGGTGGCAGGCCACGCGGTGGGTCAAACTTGCTATATTCTTGCTATATTCTTGATATATCTTTAAGTCTGTAGTTTCTTTCCGGTACTCGGCCGATGTTTTTGATAAAGCCTCGCGCCCTCTCAAAAATACGGCTGCCAACAGCCTCATCAACCTGGTTGCTCAGCTCGTCAATAAAGTATTCAGAGCTGATGATTGTTACCAGCTTTTTGTTGTAGCGTGCATTAATTATTTCAAAGGCTAGGTTAACATCCGCATTGGTCGGCACAGAGCCTGCCTTAAAAAAATCGTCAATGTAAAGCACCTCAATATTTTTCAGAGGCTCTATAAGCGCCATATATTCTTCAGTATCGTTTACACAGGCTTTCAATTTTACTGCCTCGTCACGCCAAAGCATATAGCGTGCCGGTATCCCTCTCCGAAGCAGCTCCCTTACAATACCTGTACAGATATGGCTTTTGCCACTTCCAACCTGCCCGCCCATATACACCCAGCTTGTGGGATTCTCTAAGAACCTATACGCAGTCTCCAGTAAATCCTTTTGCCAAGGTTCTGTTGCTTTATAATTTTTCAGATCGTACTCAGGATTAATGCCGCTCTGGTTAAAAAGCCTGATGCAGCGGCGCAGCTTTTGGCAACGGCACACTGCTATTTTCGCAACACCATCTTCTATGACTGCCACATAACCTTTATTTTTGCAATGTTCACAGTTATAGCCCTGTAAATCTCCTGATGATGCATTAAAAGTATTGGCCTCCATCTGTGCCTCAGAGATAATCTCCGAGCTTGGGAACTGTATCACCTTTGATTGCTTTTTTCCTTCCTGGCTTTTTGCCTGCAGGCTTCTCACCTGATTGATTACATCCTTGATTGCTTCCATAGTCATCACCTCGCAACATATTTACAGCAACCGCTTCAACGTATTTCAATCTTCTGACGTTGTTCGCAGAAGCAACTTTAAGAGCTTCTAAGAATATATCTCCACCAACCTCATCTACTAGACTGATAATTTGTTCCGCCAACCCCTGAGTAAGAGGAATGTCCATATATTTTTCCCAATCATCAACTGCTTTTGAATGAATTGGATTCTCAAAAGAGGGCTCAAATTTTTGGTTAACCTTCTTCTTTTTAGAGGTTTGCTTTATATTATCATCATCTATATTAATTGGTGGATATAATTGGTGGTTAGAATTGGTATTGTCGTTCACAGCGTGAACACCCCCGTTCATACTGTGAACACCCTCGTTCACACTGTGAACACCCTGTTCATACTGTGAACAGGTACCATTCATTTTTTCACAGGACTCTTCCCAATCTGAGCATTGAGCTAAATCGTCCATCATTTTACGGCCCTTATCAGTTAGCGCATACCAAACTGTTTTATCCCATTCTAATTTATTAAAGTTGCCTTTAAGCAGGATACCCTCATCCACAAACATATTGGTTATTTTGACAATTTTACCAATAGATATGTAAGGGAATTTTTTGTGCAGTTCTCTTACACTATCAAAGGTCCAATACCGGCCTTCACGATAATTGTGCTGTTTCGCTTCATTGTGACATATCCATCTATAGAAGTAGCCAAGGAGCATAGCCTCAGCCATTCCATATTTAACTGCCAGCCACACTCCCATACTATGCGTATACATTTAGCTACTCCCTTAAACTCTCTTAAAAATCCTTAGCCAGTGCGTTTTCACCAGAACGGTCCTCACCAAAGAGCTGTCCCTGCTGCTGATGCATACCCAGCCAGTTACCGGTATCAATCAGGTTCGGGATGCAGCTGCCGTCTTTATCCCATCCAGCCTTAAGGTTGGCATAAACCTCACCAAAGGCTCTGATGTCATAATCTCTCAGTGTACCATCCTGACGGATCTGGCGCATTGCATTGTAAAGATGTACAAGCATCTGGTTGTTGTTCTGCTCAAACTTCTCAACATTGCCCTGATAGATTGTAATTACGTGAGTGTATGTCTGCTCGGTAATCTGCTCCAACAGCTCCTGCCAACGTGCACTGATGGTAGCCGTTTCCATAAAGCGCGGCTTACCACGATACTTGCTTTTACCTTCAGCAATTCTTACAAAAAGAATGGTGCTAGGATTACATTCGTGCAGCTCTCTAAATTGTTTCCACAAAGCTCGTGCAATCGGTGTCCAGGTCTTGTTGACGATTTGATATTTAAAGCTATCAACGTCATCAAATTTGTTCAGCCCTTCTGCATCCTGGTTGCGATAAGTAGGGTCAACATTTGTGGTTACAGGTTTATCTGCCTCGCCAACCATTTCGGCATGTTCTTCTTGCTCCAGATACTCTTCTGATTCTTGGTTGAATCTCTCGTGTTGCAGAACGGTCATCTTCAATCAGCTCCTTTTTAATAGTCTTTTTCTCAGTCATTTTATCTTTCAGAAAGCTACCAAGCTCACGATAAAAGTAAACATAAGCTTTCCTTTTCAGTAGTTCCACATAACGTATATACTGCTTTTTTCTTACGGCTCGCATACTTCCACCACCTTTCCAGTAGCCTTTTGGACAGTCTCCTTAAAAACCTTAGGGTCGCCATTCTTCTGGCTGCCGTGCAGCAGGTAGATTTTTCTGCAGTACCTCAGCGCTTCTTTATTCTGCTTCAGCCACAACAGCAATGTATCCAAACTCATATGGCTATGAATTAAGCGCTTAGCCTGCGAAAACCCAATGGATTGATTTTCAAACATTTCATCCAGTTTGCTTGGCAAGTAATTGCACTCAACCATAAGCTGGCATACAGTGTTTATATGTTCGCGCTTACAATTCGGCAAGAGGCAAGTATCGGTCGCAAAGAGCAGGATGTCATCGTGATCGTAGATTAAAAATCCTAATGGCTCTGCAGCATCGTGGTACACAAGAAGAGGTCTAACCGTCCAATGGCCACCAATCCGAACCGACTTATCAGCAGAAATAATTGTTGTACCTACAGAACGGTTACCTAGTGCAATTGCTGTACCTTTGCTCAGATATACATCTACACCGGCATCCACCAAATCCTTGACTGCGTGAGCGTGGTCATCGTGCTCATGACTTACAAGACAGCCATCAAGCTTGCCCAAAAAGAATCCCACACTCTCTTTAATACGCATGATTGGCAGGCCAGCTTCCAGCAGCAGCTGATGTACGCCACTCTTTAATAGATAGCAGTTGCCGTTGCTGCTGGAAGCAATAACCTTAACCTCAATCATTAGCGCATCCAGGACGGACGAGAGGCTTTAACCTCTTGTTTTTCTTCTGCCATAGCTGCAGCCGCTTGGGCAGTAGCGGTCACAGGAGCAGCCTCTGCAGCAAATTCCTCCTGTACAGGCACATCAATAACTTGTGCTTTTTCAGAGAGCGCTTGCATTTCCTGTTTCAGGGCTTCCTGCTTCTGTGAAAAAGAAGGTTCTGCATTGATGGTGATAACTTCGTCTGCCAGCTCATCCGTAGTTTTAAGCCCCATAGAGATTTCAGGAGCTACAGTTCTGATGAGGAAAGCAGCAGCACGATATTGCAACATCAGTTGAGGCATTGTCTGCCATTTGCTGCCTTTTTTCTCAAGCCAGCCCTCTTTTTTAGCCAACTCAATAGTTACATCAGCACCAACAACCTTTTCACCAGTACGAAGCTCAGTTGCATAAGCACGACAGCCGTAAGACATAGTTCCGGGCTGTCCAAAGAATTCATACTTGATGCTAGAAAATCGACCACAAGTGTTGAAGCATGCGATCATAAATTTAGAGCTCCAAGCAGGATTACCATAGACAATATACATGTTTTGCATGACCATCATGGGGTCGGCACCCATACGCTGCGCCATATTCAGTGCAATCAGGACGTTAGCAGGCTTACCTTGAAAAGTTTCAGGAATAATAGTAGCCTCTGCCAATTTGGTAGACAAATGCATCATCGCATTTAAGCCACGTGCGTTAAAAATGTTTACATCATAGTTTTCAGTTTTTTGGATTGCTTTTTCTTCACTCATTTTCATTTTCTCCTTTTCTTGTCCATACTTTGTCGGGAGTAGCAACACTGTAAAATTTTTTACCACTGCCCTCTATCTCCACAACATATTTTGCATTATTTACAGCGACGATAACGCCTTCCTTAGCCACGTTTCGGCCGCCCTCAACATAAACCTTGGTGCCGACTGGCAGAGCCCAAGTCAAAGGGTAATGCATCTTCCAAGGGCTCTCCACTGGTCTAGGTATTGGGTAGTGCCTGTCAGCTTGCTGTAAAGGTTTTCCCAGAGGTTCGTTGTCCGGTTTGCATATCCTTGTAAAAGCGAATACAACAAACGATACAAGAGCGCCAAACCCAAGCAGGATTTTAATTTCCTCAGCCATTTTCTACCCTCAGCTTTCTGTCCTCAGGGCTAACATACAGGTTAATGATTTGACCAGGTGCCTTGCCAATATCAGTAATGCTTTCACGGTTATCCACAAAAACAGGATTGCAGATATTGATTTTTTGAGAGATTGCCCTTACAACCTCCATACCAGCCCTGCATTTTTCAGCATTACTCAGCTGGCGGTAGGGCACACCGTGCATAGTCAGCTCGCAGGTTTCCTTGATGCCTTCATTGCTGATGTTTGCATCAAACAACTTAAAGTTAACCTCGTTAAACAAACCATTGATGCGCTCACTGAGCATATCCATCTTGGCTACGACAAATTTGTCCAGCAGACTAAGCTTCAGCTCCACATCACCAACCATTAGCATTGCATTCTTTTTCTCTGCCTGCAGCTGAGCGATAACCTCATTAGTTTCCTCATCCAGTTTTAAGCGAGCCATTGCTTCGTTGGCCTGGTCCACAGGCTTACGAGCTACTTCAATCTTTTGGTCAATGTTTTGCAGCTGGATTACAACATCAAGGCGAGCTTCTTCCAGTTCGCGCTCTCTACACTGCAGGGATTCACGCAGCACCCAAAAAGCTTCCTGAGTTTCGGAATTAACAAAGGCCTCCAAGTCGGGCACCTTTGCTAAAGCCTGTTCTTTGAGCTTTTTGGTTTCCACTAAAAGCTTAGGCAGCTCATCCTGCTCATATGCCGCAAGCTGGTTAATCTCGGCCAGTAAATTTGCCTTACTCTCTTCCCTCTCCTTAAGCTCAACACTGAGAGCGCTGCCTTGATTGTTCAGTTCTTCCAGGCGGTTACTCCTGCTCTGATTAAACTGCTCAAGCATAGGCTGCAGCATATCAGGAGTGTAAGGACGATGGCAGCAAGGGCACTCAGTATCAGCAAAAACCTCTTGGTCAACGCTTTCCCAGGTGTCTCCCAGCTTAGCAAGACGTTCTTTCATATCGCTGATATTCTTTTCCTCTGCCAGCATCTGACGGCGCAAGATTGTAACTTTCTCTGCATTGGCTTTGCCCTTAGCCATAAACTCATCTGCCTTTTTTTGGTAGGGAGCCTCAACCTTAGCTACAGTTTCTCGCCAAAGTGCTTTAGCCGCATCCATTTTTGCTTTAATAGTGGCAATCTGCTCTTCAATCTGAGCTTTTCGGCTACCGCTAACAATAGCAGCTCTTTCAGCCTGCAGCTGTTCCAAAGGCTCACGATATTTAAGCAGTGTCAGCTCTGCTTTTTTGCGCAGCTCTGCAGGCTCCTCGATACCGCTTAATGTTTTACGGCGTTCATCAATGCGGATGGGCATATCCCTGACAATCTTGTCATAGCCTTTCTTTTCCTTCGCAAGCTTTGCTCTCAGGTCATCTACGCCGTATTTTTCAACATCTGCAAGGATTGGCTCTAGCTCAGGCTTTTCAGCAATCACAGCAGTGTTATCAATGTCGCCTACAAGGTCTACAAGCAGCTTACGTTGCTCTTGCCATTTGAGGCTAGGGAATGTTGCAGGATTGCTAGTCAAGCTAAACCAAGGTTCCAAAAAATACTCTTCGATAAACGCTGCATAATCTTTAGCCTTTTTGGGTACACCATCAACAAAAAAATCTGTTGTGTTTCCGGTCAGCTTGCGCTCATCAGTGCCTGACACCTTAGTCCATTTTTCCTTATAGACGACCTCCAGCGTAAATTGATAGTCATTGACCGCAAAGGTACCCTTAACGGTAGTATCAATGTCATGCAGCAGCTGACCATCAGCACCATAGGGCCGCATCTTTGTATCAGAATTGCCTTTGTTATCTTTTTGCCAAAGCAGGAAGCTCAGGGCGTCCAAGATAGTGGTTTTGCCTGCACCGTTGGCACCGTAGATATTGGTGACGGGTTCCGCAAAGTCAATCTTGAAATTTTGCTGATTTTTAAAGTTAGTCAGCTCGAGGGATTTGATAATCATTTTACTTTTTACCTCCTTTATGTTTTTTGCGGGAAAACTTATATCTGATAAGTGCCAAATCGGTTAAGAATGACACATAATCATCTTTTAATACATAAGCCTTGTCCTTATACAACCGAAAGCTCAAAACGTTTCTCGGTGCATTTACCAAATTGTATACAGATTTGTACAAGTATCCGTATTCCTTAACCTGCTTTATGAGCATCTCAGGGTTTAGCTCAATAAGATTTGTTTCGACTTTGGCATAATGTCTTGCTAATTGGTCTGCTTTCATTGCTTAGGTTCCACCTCCACAAATACACGCAGCTCTTGTCCAGGATAAATGTGTTGGCCTAAGCCGTTATCCTTGCGGATGTGATATATAATCTCTCTTATATCTCTAGGGTCTCCCATATCCTGGCATTTAGCACCAATATCCCAAAGGGTTTGATCCTGCTTAACTACAAAGTAATGAGCCTCATAGTAATGGTCCTGCGGCCAATAGATCACAGCAATAGTGACAATCATCACCAGCAATGCTATAATATGCACTGTGGAGAGGTTGCCGCCTCTGCCACGTTTCAGCCTTGCGCCCTCTGCCATTGCCGTGGTGGAGGGCATTTCTTTTTTAGTCATCTTGTTAACCATCCTTTCATCATTCGCGCCCGGTAGCATCTGCCAGGACACACAACTACAACTTTTTTCTGCTCATCGTCATAGACCTGAGCAAAGTTTTTGTCCGCCAGATCCGCACCGCATATACAGCACTTTCTCTTCTTTTTGGCCATTAGCATCACTCCTTTCGGAAGGATTCTTTATTGTGCCACGCTCAATCCCATATCGCACAAGCCATGCCGCCAATTGCCGTTGAGCCGCATGGTTTTTTTTGTATGCGTCCGGATTGAGTACCACGCATTCAACCTTTTTCATAGTTTGCCCCTCGCTTATATCTCTGGTTTCTCAGAAAACAAATACTCTAATGTACAACTCGGGAACAGTACAGCTCTCAATGTTTTTATTTCAGATAAAGTAAACTCAGTCTTTCCACAACGTTTATTAGAAAAGCTTTTTTCAGTTACTTCACAAATTTTTGCGCAGTCAGCATTAGTCAATTTTTGTCTAGCCATTTCTGCTTCAAGGTTCGGGAACATCACTTTCACTCCTTTCTTTTTTACCCCGTGGGGTAACTTGTTTATAAATATATACCCTACAACGTAAATTGTCAACGCCTTTTAGGAAAAAAAATACTATATAGGGTAAAACTTTACTTTACAAAGTAATCGCTTTGTGCTTTAATATTGTTAAGGAATTAGGAGGCCTACCTTATGTCAGTTGTAGAAAGATTAGAACAATATATGAACGAAAATGGTTACAAAAAAACAGATGTTGCAAGAATGTCTGGAATTCCATATACCACAATAGACGGACTTTTTAAGAAAGGTGACGAAAATACTAAGCTATCCACTCTTAAAAAGCTCGCAAAACTAATAGGATGTTCTTTGGATGAGTTGACTGGCAGCGATAACGATTATGGTTATTATAAGAACCCTGAAACAGCTGCGTTAGCTCAACAAATACATGATAATCCTGATCTGCGCATTCTTATGGATGCCAGCAAAGACCTTGCTCCTGAGGATGTTAAATTTGTAGCTGACCTTGTGTCACGAATGAAAAAGAAAGAAAGTGGTTTCATTGAATGAAGAACGAGTTATCTTTTATCCACTCCCATATAAAGTAAAAGGCTTCATCTGTGCTGATGAAGACGGCTTTGAAACGTTTGTGCTTAATTCAAGACATAGTCGTGAAGCTAATATAGAGACTATGAAGCACGAAATAAAGCACAGCAAAAACAATGACCTTTATTGTGACTGCTCTGTTAGTGAGCTGGAAGCAATCAGGCATAAAATAAAAAAGCCGCCATTATGGCGGCTAAGGAAGGATGATTTATGATGAAAAGAATTTTAATGCTTGTAGTTACTTTTTTGTTGATGTTTACATCTTTCGCTCACGCCTATTCTATAAGTGATGTAAAGTTCACTGGAGAAGCAAAATCTGGATCAATCTTGGGTGTAAGCGTCACTCCAGTTTTACCTCTTGGTGGTTATAGCTATGACACCCCTTTGCTAAACGATTATTATATTGATGGTAAAGTCGTTATATCCGTTAGAGGTATCGGTGTAAGCATCACAAATAACACAGATGCTGTAGCTGTTATCAATTGGAAAGACAGTAGTATAGACGTGGATGGGCAACCGTATGGAGTACCTTTTCTTGATGGTATGAAATACATGAATGCGGGCAATCCAAATGCTACTCCAAATTCAGTTATACCTCCGCACCAAACAATAGAAAAGCTTGTGTTTTTACCCAATGTAAAAATGATGTCCAGACATTGGAACGTAGAAGGAGCACCTTTGTTAAGAGTTAAGAATAGAGTAATAAATTTATATGTATCTGTAACAGTTAGGGGAACCACTGATTACGCAATCGTTTCAACACCTGGAATAAATATGTTGCTAAAGGGTATTTCAGCTTATGGATACTAATGCAGTATAGCACATTCCTCCAGCTGTTCGACTCTCCCGAACATAGAAAAAGCCCCTTGGTGCTGCAACACCAAGGGGCCATGTAATCAATCTACAGTGATACGCTTACGATAAAATAAATAAGCAGACTGAGTACACTATTATTATAACATAATGTGCTCAGCTCTGCTACTACATACTCAATTTTAGCAAATTACATTCAAGTTAACTTTATAGTAAGTTTCGCATTTTTACTAGTAAATCGCCTATGCCTTGCTAATCACCTCTTAAAAATAGGCCTTTTAGCGAAAGTTACAAGCAAGTTAAAACTTTAGAGTATTTTCAAGCAACAAGTAAAGGAGCTGTATTTTTTATGTCCGAAATTAAGAGGGCTGTAATTTACGCACGCTTTTCCTCTGATATGCAAAGAGAAGAATCCATTGATGCGCAGGTTCGTGCCTGCACTGAATACTGCCGCAAAAAGCACTACATAGTCAGCAATATCTACGTGGATGAAGCAAAATCTGCTCGTGATATAGTAAAACGTGATGCGTATAATCAAATGATGGTTGATGCTATGTCCCACAAATTTGACGTCATCATCTTCCACAAGATTGACCGTAACGCACGCAACGAATTTAACTACTACACCTTTAAAAACACTCTTGACCAATTAGGCGTCAGATATGAATACGCCGTGCAGAACATAGACAGTTCCCCTGAAGGCCAGATGATGGAAAGCGTCCTGGTCGGCATGGCTGCCTATTACAGCCGCAACCTTGCAAAGGAAGTCCGCAAAGGCTTAAACGAGAACGCCTACAAAGCACTGTTTAACGGCGGCCGTCCTCCCTTTGGCTATAAGATAGTAGATCAACAATATGTTATTGAGCCACGGGAAGCTGAGGGCGTAAAAATGATTTTCTCCATGTTCCTGGAAGGCAAAGGCTATGCGGAAATTACTAGAGCACTAACAGAAAAAGGCTTTGTTTCCAGAGAAGGAAAACCCTTCTCCAAAAACAGTATGCATGATATTCTTCGCAATGAAAAATACAAGGGCACCTATATTTTTAACAAATCCGTTACGATGAAGAACGGAAAAAGGAATACCCATCCAGAAGACAGTCCCGACCTAATCCGTATTGAAAATGCTATTCCAGCCATCATATCTCCTGAACAGTTTGCCATGGTGGCTGAAATATGTAAAAACAATAGGCACCGTAATGGCAGATATTCTGCAAAAGAATCCTATCTGCTTTCTGGAAAAATTTTCTGTGGTGAATGTGGTCAGGCCATGAATGGCCATAGGATGTTAGGCAAAATGCGTAAAGATGGCTCCCGAAATATTTATACATATTATCTTTGCGGAAATAAAAAAAGAACAGCCGAACAAGGCTGCTCTATGAAAATGATTAACCGCGATGTCATTGAAGACAAAGTTATGGAAGCTATCGCTGAGCATATTTTTTCCGAAGAAAGTATGGAAAGAATAGGTAGGAATATGTCAAAGGCCTATGAAGAATTAATAAAATCAACAGGCTATAGGCTTACTGAGTTAACAGACGCCCGAAATGCAGCCGAGCGTAAATTAAATAACCTTTATAGCCTGATTGAAGAAGGCGTTGCTGATGCTTTTGATATTCAGCGACTTTCGCAAGTAAAAAAAGAGCTTATTGCGATAAAAAAAGAATTGGAAGCGATAGGAAAAAACTCCTCGCTTCCAAAAATGAGTAAATCTGAAATTGTTGATACTCTCCAAGCTTTACGCAACGATATCTTTATACAAAAAGACGAACTTGCCAAAAGACAACTTATCAATCTTTTTGTATATAAAGTATCCGTATATAAAGAAAATATAGTCATCGAATTAACTACCGACACTATATCTGCTGGCGTGGTGGAGATGAGGGGAGTCGAACCCCTGTCCGAAAATATTGCCATACAACTTTCTCCGAGCGCAGACGACATATTTTATTTCGCTTCCCAGATGCCTATCGACGGGCGCCCAAGTTGCTATCCCAAAGTGTTTCCCAAAAAGCTCTAGGGAGAGGGCTTTAAGGTATCCTGTCTATTGACTGTTCTTCCTCACCGGCAGGAGAAGCTCAGAGAACAGTTAGCAGTTAGGCTGCTAAAGCGTATTCTTGTTCAGCGTTTATATTTAAACGGCCCACCGATTATCGTGCAGATGGAACCACGGCTCGCTTATCATACCGCACCTACCCCCGTCGAAACCAGTACATCCCCGATTTAAATCTTTTCCTACTCAAAACCATCCGTACACATCCTATACAAACGCTTCAGATGATTTTAAGCTTTCAAAGACAGGTCTTTACCTACGCAGAACCGCAGGCTTCCCGGTTTAAGAGAAATTGATACGCTACAACTTCATATTAGTATTATTTCTTTAGAATTAAAACTGTATTTAATTGTCAGAAAAATGGTTCTCAAAGAACCACTTCACTGTCTTAATATTATAGCACAATTTAATCATATATGTCGAGTTAAGTACTACTAATTCACAAAGAATTTAAATCTAACAGAGCCAGCTGGCCTATATGCTGCTGCAACTCAAAATATATTCATAATCATACTTTTAACTATCTAGGTATGACATTTAGCGCACCTTTAGTCTTAGGCGGATATTTCATAGGGTATAAAAATACCTTAAAGTC
This sequence comes from uncultured Phascolarctobacterium sp., assembly GCA_900547415.1. Taxonomy (GTDB): domain Bacteria; phylum Bacillota; class Negativicutes; order Acidaminococcales; family Acidaminococcaceae; genus Phascolarctobacterium_A. The sequence goes on from URGS01000006.1 coordinate 52,160, forward strand.
ACTTGAAGAAGACCGTGAGCTTTTAAAAGTAGCTGAAGATTCTCTTAAAAATAAATAGTGAATCATTGTATAAAAATAGACTTCTCTAGCTTTGTCTAAGGAAGTCTATTTTTGTCTCTAAACTATATTTTCCTACTCCACGTATCTTTCGCGCATCAGCTTGATTTCTGCTGCATAGCCATCCAGCTCGTTAGGAGTTTCCAAATTAAAAGGCAGATGACGCAATGCAGGATGGTTAACAACTCTGGTCAGCGCCTCCAAGCCAATATTACCGGCACCAATGCAGGCGTGGCGGTCCTTATGGCTGCCAAGAACATTAAGACTGTCGTTCAAATGAATGGCCTTTAATCTGTCCAAGCCAATGATTTTATCAAACTGTTCCAGCACCCCGTCCAAGTCATTGACAATATCATAGCCACCGTCAAAAACGTGGCAGGTATCAAGGCATACACCCATTTTCTCATTTAGCTGCACTCTGCTGATGATTTCTGCCAGCTCTTCAAAGCTGCGCCCTACCTCACTGCCCTTGCCTGCCATAGTTTCCAGTAGTACAGTGGTGTGCAAATCCTTATGCAGAACAGCGTTCAAAATCTCTGTAATCTTGGTAATACCAACCTCTGTTCCCTGCTTAACGTGGCTGCCAGGATGGAAGTTGTACAAATTGCCAGGCACGTATTCCAGCATTTCCAGATCGCCCTCCATAACCTGCTGAGCAAACTGGCGCAGGCCCTCGTCCGCAGCGCAGGCATTCATGGTATAAGGTGCGTGAGCCACAAGCTGTGCAAAATTATGCTCCTTGCACAAAGCAACTAAAGCTGCTGCATCATCAGACTTTACGGCCTTAGCCTTGCCACCTCTAGGATTACGAGTAAAAAACTGAAATGTGTTGGCACCAATAGACAAAGCAGTTTTGCCCATCGCCAAAAATCCTTTAGAAGAAGATAAATGACATCCAATATTTAACATCTAAAATATGTACTCCTTATGATTCAAAATAAAATTTCAGGGCCTCAGCTTACGCCAAAGTCCTAGATAATTTTACACTGTTTCAATATAGCCGTCTACAATATTTTGAATAAACACGTACTGCCAGCGTCCTGTTTTCTTTTCTCTAAGTGCCTCGTCCTTGGCCTTGTCTCGGCAGCTTTGGCAAATATCACGAGGAATACAAACAATATACGCACTTTGGTCGCCAAAGCGTGTATTCTCCGCCGCCGTTGCAATGCTAAAGTAACCGCCACATTTGCGCTGCGGACAATAACGAACTGTTTCTATCTGCTCCTCACGAATACCCTCTTCGTCATAATAAATATGCTTATGACGCTGCCAGGTGCCACCGCATTGGGCAAGCAGTTCCTGCTTAGTTTTTGCGCGGTTAAAGTACATAGCTCCAACCTCTTCAATAAGCTGGTCCACACGTTTATTGCAGCGCGGATCCTGCGCCTTTAGGCCACGTATATCAGGCTCTACAACCTTGCTATAGTCCATACCTGCCATAGCCAGAATAATACCGGTATTTACATAAGGGAGAGCACTTTCAATAGAATAGCCACCCTCTAAAACTGCAATGTCCGCCTGCAGCTTGTCCGCCAGCCTTGCGTAGCCTTGGGCACTTACCTGCATAGAGGCCAATGGATCACTAAAGTGATTGTCCTGACCTGCAGAATTCAAAATAAGCTCAGGCTGAAAATCCTCCAAAATATGAGAAATAAGCCCATCGTATAAGCGATGCAATCCCTCGTCACCAGTACCGGGCAGCAGCGGTAAGTTGATATTTGTTCCCCACGCTCCTGGACTACCTGCTTCATTAGGAAAACCTGTTCCCGGATAAAGAGTACGTCCGTCCTGATGAAAGGAAATATACAAGGTATTAGGGTCGTGATAAAAAACGTCCTGCGAGCCGTCACCATGATGCACGTCCGTATCTACTACAGCAATGCGGTGCACACCATACTTACTGCGTAGATATTCTACCAATACAGCCTCTATGTTGATAGTACAAAAGCCTCTGATGCCATGGACAACACGCATTGCATGGTGTCCGGGAGGACGGACCAGTGCAAAGGCACGCTTAACCTCTTTTTTCATTACTGCGTCAGCTGCAACTAAGCAACCTCCTGCTGATGTAAGATGAGCAGGAGTAATAAGGCGTCCAATTTCAGGCACGCCAATATGAGCACGCTGCAGATCATTGAGCTGCGCCAAACGTGGCCTGTACTCCCTGATTTCGGGACAGTCAAATAATCCCTCCTCCTCCAATTGGTCACGTGTATAAAGCAGGCGCTCCTGACGCTCGGGATGACCTGCACTAATCATCCAGTCAAAGGCGGGAAAAAATACCAAACCTAGAGTATCCTTTGCCATCAGAAATCCACCTCCCTACCCTGAACCTTGTGCAAAATTCCAGGCTTAAGCTGCATACGCAGATTATAAATATCACCTGTATCATAATAGCTGTGTACTGTACGGAAATGCTCACAGCTTATAAGCTCCATTTCCTGATCAGGAAGCTGCCAATCTGCTGTCTGCTCACTGAGCCAGTCTGACAAAATAGCCTCAGCCTTTTGCTCATTAAAGCCTTTTGGCAGACGTTCACGCTTACCACTTTCAGGAATAATATAAAAGCCATCCGTAGTATCAGCTCGCAGACCGGCGGAAAGTGTAGGCCTTGCTACTGCTGCGCCAATAGCGTTTGCCACTACTGCGCCTTTGGGAATATCAACAGGCAGCTCCATAACCCTACCTAATGCCTTAATCAAGCCTAAGGAGCCGCCGCCAACACCAATGAGCTGTTCAGGTACAAATTCCGTACCACGAATCACATCGTCAACTGTATATACGGGCTGCTTCACCCATTCATCCAGCATTTCTGCAATAGTTGTTCTAATAGTATTAACTGCAGCCTGCACAATTTTTTCTGCCTCAGCCTTAGGCTCGTCGCCCAATTCCGCCAAAGCCGCTAAGCTTTTAGCAGCATCGCCAAAGCTTACATAGCCTGCCACAATAAGAGCATCGGACAAGGTTGCCTTGTCGCCGCCAATAGCTGCCGCAGGGCCCTGACGCAGAGGGCCAACCTTATAACCTGCTTCAGTTTTAGTAATAGCACTGTCACCGCCTATGCCTACGCTGCGCATATGAAAGGCACGTACTGCTGTAGGATAACCATTAACAACTGCACCCTTGCGAGCCATCAAAGGTAAACCATTTTCCCAAAAAGCAATATCTGTCGTTGTGCCGCCAACATCCAAGGAAATACTTTTTACATTAGGTGCTGCTAAAGCCTCAATTCCCAAAACAGAAGCTGCAGGACCTGTAAAAATAGCCTCCACTGGCTGATTAATAGCTGCCTCCAAAGGCAGAGTACCACCATCTGCCTTTAGAACGTGAACGGGAGCGTACACGCCTCTTTCTGCCATTGCACGTTGAATCTTGCCAGCAAAGCTCTTAAAAATTTTATAAACAGCACCTGCAAAATATGCAGAATTAGTACGTCGCACAAAATTAAGCTCGCCGCTCAGCTCACTGCCAAGAAAAATCTTGTTGTAGCCGTTCTGTTTCAGCTCATGCTCCAGCTGGTACTCAAGCTGCGGATCACGAACAGAAAATTTGCCGCTGATGGCACATACACCGTTATTACCTCTGCGTCTTAGCAAATCACAATGCTTAGTCCAGTCAATCTGTGCCGTAATTTTGCCTCTGTGGTCCACATAGCCGCTGACAAAATAGGGAGTTACAGGAAATTTATGAGTAACATTCATGCCTGGACCTGTAATAACCGCCAAAAATACTGGGTCAAGCTTGTTTTCTGTCAGCGCATTGGTCACGATAGTACTGGAAATTACAACTCTTTCAATTTTTCCAAGTTTTTCCTGCTCAGGCAAAACCTTATCCAAAGCCGTTAAAATACACTGCAAAACGTCAGAATGAGTTGTAGGCGTTTTAGCCTGTGCCACAATCTCTGCCTCCTCAAGCAGTACAGCGTCCGTAAAGGTACCGCCTACGTCTATTCCTAAAAGCATAACTTCGCCCCCTTATTTAATAAGTTTTTTATAAAATATCTGAGCTCAATTCAAAGACAGCCATTCTAAAATAATGTTTTGTAAATTTCACCATTTCCAGTATAATTAATACTTAACACTCTACAAAAATAGCGAAATAATTATTTGCCATCCTTATCGTTTATTATTTTGTAGTCATATGCATTTCTAGCAAAAGCACTTTATACTTTACTTTATATTTATTCCATAAACACGTCAAAAATCCCTTCAAATATAATAAAAACCACCAGCATAGCTAGTGGTTTGTCATTTACCGCCTAAAAGGAGAATTTTTTTCTAATAGAACTCTTTAGCTATTTTGATCACTACGTCTAACACGAGGTTTTCTAAATAAAAGAAAACAAGGAGACGGTATTGCCCTCTCCTTGTAAATATTTTATTTAGAAATACTATTAACCATTAAATTAACTAATTCAATATACTCTGATTCCATGGCAGTAGGATAGCCAAAATCAAAAGATACAAATTTTCCATTGTCTACAAATACATAACTTTTATTATGAGATGTAACTTCATCGTAGTCGTAAATTAAACACTTATTTCCATTAAGAATACCATATTCAAAACGCCAATTCCTAATTTTATTACGAGTTCCTTTGCTTATATACTCCTTTGTATCTGCTTCAATTCGAACAAGTTGTTCCTTACTTAAATTATCAATATTTTGGGGAAGTTCAGTATGAATTTCCATGGACTCAACCATTACTGCGGTAATCAGTTTTTCTATCCCAGAATAAAACACATGAGTATCGCTTGTACTGACAGGAAGATCAATAAAATATTCAGGAATCATATAATTGTACTTAGTACCTTTTATCTTTACCTTGCGCATAGGCTCTTTAAAGCTTATGCTTCTAACAATTTCATTGAAGTCGCCTTTATGCTTTTCATAATATTGCACTGGTAACATTAAAGTCACTAAATAAATCTCCTTAGGTTTAAAAAAACTATATCTATCTCTAACTGCAATAATTTTCGCTTTCTGTTGTTCACCTGCTTCTTTTGTATCAAAATAAACTAACTCAACAAAATGAAGAACATCCTGATTGTTGATTTTTTCGAATTTATTACAAATGACCTTATGTTTAGCATTATTAGCTTTTTCATTATTACTTAAAATTCCTTGTTTTATATCTTCTAACGAGTTCTAGTCACGAAGATTGTGCCTAATAATATCTAAAAAAATAGTTGAATGCACTTCTTTGTTATCAAATTGGTAACCATCAGCTTTATTCACAGTTTGAACGTAGCCATCATCCATTTCTATTGCCATATTACTAAATGTTACGTTTTTAGCATAAGCTGGCAATACAATAGTCTGTAATGCAATCAAAAATGATAAAAGCAACAATTTAAACTTCATAATAACACCTCCAAAAATTGATTATATGAGTATTCTCCATCGAAAAGAAAATCCTTGCACGAAAAATTCTTATTATACTTTCTTGTGTAGTAGACACCATGTCATTTTATAGTTTTTAGCACTTTTCTATTTTATGTTTTTGTAATTGTAGTTCTAAAACACTAATTAGAAATTATGACAAATATTAAAAAACCTAAATTTCAATTAGAAGTTGCATATTTTTTTATATTTACTTATATTAGACTATATAACTGCTATAAAATCTGCATCACTCTTAGTTATAAGATATCTCATCAATATTTCATTCATTCGACTCAAACTCTTCATAAATACTACCAAAATCTATACCGCCGATAACCTTGCCGCGATACTGCTCACGAATGCTATTTTCTCCATCCTCAAGGTGTTTAGAGGTGATGCCGTAACGACGTGAAAGCCATGCCTCCACAAAGGCCGCCAAATGATCACAGCCCTTTACGACTGTACCATCCACCGGCTTATAGCCCATACCGTCAACATTGTACTTGTCATTAATCTCTTCTACAGTAGAGGGCTTTACCTTGCCATCTACAATAACCTTATCACTGAACTCATTTTGCGTGTAATACAATATGTCCTGATGCCAAGTATAAGGTAAAAGCGGCAGTATTTTTTCTCCAACCTGGCGCTCTTCAATCTTTTTGATTAAATCATCAAGTCCTTCTACACTTCGTTTAATTGGAGAAATAATATCCCTCGTAAGAACCTCCGGCAAATCGTGGAAAAGTCCACACAAAAAGTCACTTACAATACGATCATCACTTGCATCCAGCTTAAGTGCACAAAAATATGCCATAATTGCAACTAAAAGCACATGTCCCATAACAGATGTTTCAGGAACTCTAGGAGACTGTGCCCAGCGCTTCTGAAAACGTAATTGTCCTATAAGATCAACAAACTTGCTGCTCTTACCTTTTAAGGCCAGCTTCTGTACACCAGCTAAATCAAAATGATCCTCTATCTCGCTATCAATATCCTGCTTGGTTTCTTCTATGCCATATATGCCTTGATTAAAATGATATATAAGCCCAAACTCCCACTGGCTTGCTAAATAATGGGCTGCACGTAAAATTTTCTTTTCCTTGGGATAATATTCTGCATCTTCAAAATATCTCTTAATTTTATCCATCAGCTTCTGGTCTATATCAGGAATACGACGCTTTAACTCCTTGTAAACCCAAGAATTAAGCTCTTTACCATGTACACGCATTAGCTCATGAAAAACAGGTGGCTTAATGTCCGTCAATACGTTTCTATGAAGAAATTCAAAAATACCACCCTCGACTAGTACACGCCAATTCAGCTTAGCATTATGATCGTCTTCCTCATGCCTAGCCAATACATACATAATCATCATTTTATGAGCCTGCTTATCAAGCTCCGTAAATCCACTTGGACGCAGATGATCATTCCAACGCTGTATATGTGCAGCCTCATATAAGAACTCAATAAAGCTTTTTGTAAGCATAATTGTCCTCCTTTTGCATACCCTTCAACCTATACTGCAAATCAAACAGCTGTACCCTATACTTCTATAATATACTTTATCCTACAGATGTCAATAGAATTAAATACTGTAAATAAAAAGACTATCTCCATTTATGGTATGAAGATAGTCTTTAATAGTTTATTAATAAAATAAAAAAGCAGGAACCTAAGTTCCTGCTTTGAAAACTCTAATTAGATGAGCTCGATGATAGCCATTTCTGCAGCATCACCGCGACGAGGACCTACTCTGTAAATGCGAGTATAGCCGCCTTGTCTGCCTTCATATTTCGGAGCAATTTCTTCAAAAAGTTTTTTGGTTACAGTCTCATCAACCAGAACAGCCAGAACTTGACGACGAGCGTGCAAGTCATTGCGTTTTGCCAAAGTAATCAGTTCAGCAGATTGCTTTGCAACTTCTTTAGCTTTGGTAATGGTGGTTTCGATTCTGCCATATTTGAAGAAGGAAGTTAAAATGCTGCGAAACAGAGCCTTACGGTTGCTGGAGTTACGACCCAGTTTTCTGTATGCCATGTGCTTCTGACCCCCTTATTAGTCTTCATCGTTCTTGCGTAAGGACAATCCCAGATCACTCAATTTTTTCTTGATTTCATCCAGGGACTTACGACCCAAGTTACGAACTTTCATCATATCTTCTTCGGATTTCTGAGTCAAGTCATCAACGGTATTGATACCTGCACGACGCAAGCAGTTGTTGCTGCGAGCAGAGAAATCAAGGTCGTCAATAGACATGGAACCAGGACCCGGTTTTTCTGGCTCTACACCTTCCGGTTCAGAGCCACCAGCAACGCTAATCATAGGTTTAGCAACATCGCCGGTTTGGAACAACTTAAGATAATCAATCAAGATGCCGGAAGCCATATTAACAGCTTCATCGGGCATTACGCTGCCATCAGTCCAAACTTCTAAAGTAAGCTTGTCATAATTGGTAACGTTACCAACACGGGTATCATTAACAGCAAATTTCACTCTAGTAATAGGAGAGTAAATGGAGTCTACCGGAATAGTACCAATAGGCTTATCTGCTTGTTTATTTTTATCCGCAGGTACGTAGCCAAGGCCTTTATCAACATGGATTTCCATATTGAAAACTGCGTCTTTATCTAAAGTCGCAATGTGCAGCTCAGGGTTCAAAATCTCTACATCAGCGTCAGCAATAATATTTGCTGCGGTAACTTCCTGCTCACCAGAGCATTCAATACGCAGGATTTTTTCCTCTTCGCAGTCCATTTTCAGGCACAATGCCTTGATGTTCAGAATAACGTCTGCAACGTCTTCTCGAACACCGGGAATTGTAGCAAACTCGTGCAGTACACCGTCAATTTTAACGTATTTTACTGCTGCCCCCGGAAGGGAGGAAAGCAATACACGGCGCAAGCTATTGCCCAGTGTAATGCCGTAGCCTCTCTCGAGCGGCTCCCAAACGAACTTGCCATAGCGTCCATCTTTGCTGATTTCAGCTGTCACCATTTTAGGTTTCTCAATTTCAATCATTCGGAAAGCCTCCTTCTATCGCGTATTACCACAATACGTCACATAAGTGGGTGGCACAAGATGTTCACTAATTATTTGGAGTACAACTCAATGATGAGCTGCTCTTCGATAGGAACATCAATTTCCTCACGAGTAGGATAACGGTCAACTTTACCGCCCAGAGTGGTGGTATCTTGTACCAGCCATGCAGGAGAGGTTTGAGCTGCCATTTTTTCATCCATGCCTTTGAAGTATTCTTTGGAACGGCTGTTTTCCATTACGGAAATAACGTCACCAGCATATACCAGAGCGGAAGGAATGTCCAAACGTTTGCCGTTAACAGCAATGTGGCCATGTCTTACGATTTGGCGAGCTTGACGACGAGTGCTAGCCAGGCCCAAACGATAAACTACGTTATCGATTCTTCTCTCAAGAAGGATCAACAGGTTTTCACCAGCGATACCCTCCATCTTTTTAGCTTTATCATAGTAGCCACGGAATTGTCTTTCCAAGACACCATAGATAAATTTAGCTTTTTGTTTTTCAGTTAACTGAATGCCATATTCACTCTTTTTTCTGTTTTGGCGTTTAGGTTGGCGTTTAGATTCCTTGTTAACACCCAGAAATTGAGGAGCTAAGCCTAAAGATCTGCATCTTTTCAGGATAGGCGTTCTATCAATTGCCATCTATTTACACCTCCAATTATACTCTTCTACGTTTCGGCGGACGGCAGCCATTGTGCGGAATCGGAGTAACGTCTTTAATGGAGTTAACTTCGAGACCTGCAGCTTGAAGTGCACGAATTGCAGCTTCACGACCTGCGCCAGGACCTTTTACATATACTTCAACTTGTTTCAAGCCATGTTCCATAGCAGCTTTGGTTGCTTCTTCAGCAGCCATTTGTGCAGCAAACGGAGTGCTCTTACGGCTGCCACGGAAGCCGAGGCCGCCAGCGGATGCCCAGCTCAAAACGTTACCTTCAGTATCAGAGATGGTAACAATAGTATTATTGAAGGTGGAGCGAATGTGCGCTACACCGCTAAGAATATTTTTGCTAACTTTTTTCTTGTTGCGAACAACTTTCTTGCCAGCCACTGGTTTATCCCTCCCTCGCTAATTATTTCTTTTTGCCTGCAATAGTACGTTTCGGACCTTTACGGGTGCGGGCATTGTTTTTGGTATTTTGGCCGCGAACGGGCAGACCCATACGATGTCTTCTGCCGCGATAGCTGCCGATTTCGATTAAGCGTTTGATGTTGAGGGATTCCTCACGACGGAGGTCACCTTCTACTTTATATTCAGTATCCAGAGTTTCACGGATTTTCGCTACTTCATCTTCAGTCAGATCACGAACGCGAGTGTCCGGATTAATACCAGTTTTAGCTAAGATTTCACGAGAAAGAGTCAGGCCAATGCCGTAGATGTAGGGCAGAGCATACTCGATACGTTTGTCTCTCGGTAAATCGACACCAGAAATACGTGCCATTAAAGTGCACCTCCTTCTTAACCTTGTTTTTGTTTATGTTTCGGATTTTCGCAAATTACCATTACATGGCCTTTACGTTTAATGACTTTGCATTTTTCACATATTGGCTTAACAGACGGTCTTACTTTCATAAATTAAACCTCCTCTTTGCCTGTCTTGGTTATTTAAATCGATAAGTAATTCTTCCACGATTGAGGTCGTACGGAGTCAACTCCACGGTAACCTTGTCACCAGGCAAAATCTTGATGAAGTTCATACGAATCTTACCGGAAATATGTGCTAAAATCACATGATCGTTTGCCAGTTTTACCTGGAACATGGCGTTAGGAAGTGCTTCAAGAATTGTGCCTTCAACTTCAATTACGTCTTGTTTGGACACAGTTTACCTCCTTATTTGTCACAACCGAGACTAGCTTTAACGTCAGCATATACTTTGTCAATAGCTTGCAGGCCATCGATTTCTTTGTACACGCCTTGTTTTTTGTAGTACTCGATCAACGGTTCTGTTTGCGCATGGTATGCATGCAAACGATTCATAACGGTTTCTTCTTTATCGTCATCACGTTGATAAAGGGCACCGCCACATTTATCACATACACCTTCGACCTTGCTAGGATTGAAGCTTACATGGTAAGTAGCGCCGCAAGCTTTGCAAATGCGTCTACCTGTCACTCTGCCAACCAATTCTGCATCAGGAACAGCGATATTGATGACACCGGTCAATTTAATGCCCAGCTCGCTGAGAATTCCGTCGAGAGCAACTGCCTGCTCTTCGGTTCTCGGAAAACCATCTAACATAAAGCCCTCAGCACATTCGGGTTTGGACAAGCCTTCGCGAACGATGCCAATGGTTACGACGTCGGGAACAAGTCCGCCAGCGTCCATATATTTTTTAGCCTCTTTACCAAGCTCAGTGCCCTGTTTTACAGCTGCACGGAACATGTCTCCAGTGGAGATATGAGGGATTTTGAATTCTTCAACTAATCTTTCTGCTTGAGTGCCTTTACCAGCACCCGGAGGGCCCATTAAAAGAATATACATTCTGTATTCCTCCTATTTCATAAAGCCATGATAATGACGCATCAGTACCAAGGACTCTATTTGCTTCATAGTATCCAAGGCAACACCGACGACGATCAAGAGCGCGGTACCACCGAAGTAGATACCTTCAATTTTAGTCATCCAGCCTATTACATTCGGCATAAGCGCGATTAATGAGAGGAAGATAGCGCCTGCCAAGGTAATTCTAGACATCACTCTGTCCAGATAATCGCTGGTAGGCTTACCAGGACGGATACCCGGAATAAAGCCACCATTCTTTTTCATGTTGTCTGCTAAATCACCTATGTTCAAGCTAACAGCTGTATAGAAATAGGTGAAGAAGAGAATCATGAGAATGTACAAGGTAGTGTGGAGGGGAGTTCCCCATCCTAACATCTGCCCCATGGATTTAACCCAAGGAATATCTACAAACTGAGCAATTGTAATCGGAAACATCAGCACAGAAGAAGCGAAGATGATTGGGATTACGCCTGCTTGATTTACCTTTAAGGGAAGAAAGCTTGTAGAACCGCCGTAAGTTCTTCTACCAACAACACGCTTGGCATATTGAACGGGAATTTTGCGAATGCCTTGGGTAATCATGATTACAAAAACAATCATAGCCAAAGCGATAGCCGCGAACAAAATTACGTTCAATAAATTAACCGTACCAGCCTGTAAGTATTGGAAAATTACTTGGAGTCCATCAGGAAGCCTTGATACAATACCTGCGAAGATAATCAAGGAAATACCATTTCCGACACCCTTAGCAGTAATCTGCTCACCGATCCACATCAGGAATACGGTGCCTGTAGTCAAAGTGAGAGCAATCAGCAGGATTGAACCAATCCCGGGGTTATTGATTGCTTCACGCAGGCCATAGGCCATACCACAAGCTTGGATGAAGCCCAAGCCGACTGTCAGCATACGAGTCAGCTTGGTGGTTTTTTTGAAGCCCTCTTCGCCTTCTTTGGACCATTGTTCCAAAGTTGGTACGACAACCTTCAGGAGCTGCAAAATAATTGAAGCATTAATGTATGGGGTAATACTCATAGCAAAAATGGAGAATTTGCTCAAGGCGCCGCCGCTGAACATATCCAGCAAACCGAAGAGATTACCGCTTCGGAAAAGCTGCTCAATTACAGTAGCATTAACGCCAGGAACAGGTATGTGTGTTCCAGCCCTGAATACGATGAACATGGCGAGAGTAAATACAACTTTTTGCCTGAGTTCTGTAATTCTAAATATGTTTGCAAGGGCTGCTAACACTTTAGATCACCTCAACCTTGCCGCCTGCTGCAATGATTTTTTCTTCAGCAGTTTTGCTGAAGCCCATAGCTTGAACGGTAAGTTTTTTGGTCAATTCACCATTACCGAGGATACGAACACCATCGCGAATGTTCTTGATGATGCCTTCTTCGATGAGCATTACGGGATCAACAACGGTGTCATCCTCAAAGCGGTTGAGAACGCTAACGTTGATTTCAACATAATCTTTACCGAATTTATTGTAGAAGCCACGTTTCGGCAGACGCAGGTACAGAGGTCTTTGACCACCTTCGAAACCAGGGCGTTTAACGCCGCCGGAACGAGATTTTTGACCTTTTTGGCCTTTACCGGAAGTTTTGCCCAGACCAGAGCCCAGACCACGGCCTACGCGAACAGCTTCGCGTTTAGATCCCGGAGCGGGAGACAATTCATGTAAATTCATTATCTGTACACCTCCTTGTCTTACGCTTCTTCAACTTTCACGAGATGTTCAACTTTGTGAACCATGCCGCGAATAGTCGGAGTGTCTTCTTTAACTACGAAAGTATTGATTTTGCCTAAGCCCAAAGCTTTAACGGTTGCACGTTGATCTTTCGGGTAACCGATCAAGCTGCGGGTCAGAGTGATTTTAATTTGTGCCATGACAAAGTCCTCCTTAGCCCAACAATTCTTCTACGGTTTTACCACGCAGAGCTGCAACAGCTTCAGCACTCTTCAAGGATTTCAGACCTTCAATGGTTGCACGAACCATGTTGTTCGGGTTAGAAGAACCTTGAGATTTAGTCAGAATGTCGCGTACGCCAGCCAATTCCAATACGGCACGTACAGGGCCGCCAGCGATAACGCCGGTACCTTCTGCAGCCGGTTTCAGGAATACACGGCCTGCGCCGAATACACCAATGATTTCATGGGGGATACTGGTACCAACCATGGGTACAGTGATCATGTTTTTCTTAGCGTCTTCTACGCCTTTACGAATAGCTTCGGGAACCTCAGCAGCTTTACCAAGACCCATACCTACATGACCATTTTCGTCACCTACAACAACAAGTGCAGCGAAGGAGAAACGACGTCCGCCTTTAACAACCTTAGCAACACGGTTGATGAAAACGACTCTTTCTTGTAATTCGTTTTCTTTATTTTCGAAGTTCGCCACTTTATTTCCTCCTTCTCTTAGAATACCAGGCCAGCTTCACGAGCAGCTTCAGCAAGAGCAGCTACACGACCATGGTACAGGTAACCACCACGATCAAATACTACCTCTTTTACGCCTTTAGCCATAGCTTTTTCAGCAATTGCCTTACCTACAGCTTTAGCAGCCTCGATGTTGCCACCATAGGTTTCTTTCATGTTCTTTTCAACGGTGCTAGCAGCAGCGATGGTTTCGCCGGTCTCATCGTTAATTACTTGTGCATAAATGTTAGACAAGGAACGATATACGTTCAGACGAGGTCTTTCTGCTGTACCGATAATATATCTACGAGAACGGAGATGACGTTTTTGACGTTTCTCGTTTTTATCAACTCTGTTAAGCAAGAGTTTCACTCCCTTCTTTTAGAAATTATTTCTTACCTTTAGCGCCAGCTTTACCAACCTTACGACGAACAAATTCGCCCTCGTAACGGATACCCTTACCTTTGTAAGGTTCAGGCGGACGCAGGGTGCGGATGTCAGCAGCAACAGCGCCTACAACCTCTTTGTTAGCGCCACTTACAACGATCTTATTCGGAGAAGGCACTTCAAAGGTAATACCTGCAGGCGGCTCTTTTACTACAGGGTGAGAGAAACCCAGAGTAAAGTTGATGTTTTTACCTTGCAGAGCACAACGATAGCCAACGCCATTGATTTCCAGAGTTTTGCTGAAACCTTGGGTTACGCCTACTACCATGTTGTTGATCAAGGTACGGGACAGACCATGGAGAGAACGGTTTTCCTTCTCATCATTAGGACGTTCAACAGTCAGAACACCGTTGTCCAGGGTCAGTTTCATGTTTTTACTGATTTGGCGAGAAAGTTCGCCTTTAGGACCTTTAACGGTCACAAAGTTGTTTTCAATAGTAACTGTTACACCAGCGGGAACAGTAATTGGCATCTTACCAATTCTAGACACTTACGAGCACCTCCTATCTTTCAAGTATTACCATACGTATGCGAGTACTTCGCCGCCCAGACCAGCTTTACGTGCAGCTTTATCGGTCATCAGGCCTTGAGAAGTAGAAATCAATGCGATACCCAGACCTCCGAGGACTCTAGGCAGTTGGTCTTTTTGAGAGTAAACTCTCAGACCGGGTTTAGAAATACGTTTGATGCCGGAGATAACTTTCTCTTTGTTAGCACCGTATTTCAGGCTGACACGGATAACACCTTGTTTGCTGTCAGCAATAACTTCGAAATCTTTAATGAAGCCCTCAGCTTTCAGAATTTCAGCGATTGCAACCTTAATCTTGCTGCTGGGGATTTCAACTTTATCATGATGAACTGAATTTGCGTTACGAATACGAGTAAGCATATCAGCAATCGGGTCAGTCATTACCATACTTAAATACCCTCCTTCCTTAGTAGTCTGTATTACCAGCTTGCTTTGGTTACGCCCGGAATAGCTCCTTTGTATGCATATTCACGGAAGCAGATACGGCAGAGGCCAAATTTACGCATATAGCCATGAGGTCTGCCGCAAACTTTGCAGCGGTTATAACGGCGAACTTCAAACTTAGGCTCGCCTTTCCATTTTTCGATCAGGGCTTTTTTAGCCAATGTATTCCCTCCTCACTTATGCGCCGAACGGCATGCCGAGGAGTTTGAGTAATTCTCTAGCTTCCTCGTCAGTCTTAGCGGTAGTTACGATGATGATATCCATGCCGCGAACTTTATCAATCTTGTCATAATCGATTTCCGGGAAAATCAATTGCTCTTTCAGACCCAGGGCATAGTTGCCACGGCCATCAAATGCAGTTGCGCTAACACCACGGAAGTCACGTACGCGGGGCAGTGCGAGGTTCATCAGTTTATCAAGGAAGTAGTACATACGGTCGCCACGCAGGGTAACTTTAGCGCCCAGAGGCATACCTTGACGTACCTTGAAGTTTGCGATGGATTTTTTAGCTTTGGTGATAACAGGTTTTTGGCCAGCGATTTGAGTCATATCTGCAACTGCAGACTCCAGAGCTTTGCTGTTGCCTACTGCTTCGCCAACGCCCATGTTGATGATAACTTTCTCAACTTTGGGGATTTCCATTACATTTTTATATTGGAATTTGTCTTGCAGGCCTTTAACAACCTCAGACAAATATTTTTCTTGCAATCTGGTCTTTGCCATTCAGTAATTTCCTCCTTTCCCGGAAAATTATTTATCGATTACTTCGCCACATTTTTTGCAGGTTCTAACGTAGGAACCAGCAACCAGGGTCTTTTGAATACGGGTAGCTTTTTTGCAAGCCGGGCATACCAACATTACTTTAGAAGCAACAATCGGAGCTTCTTTAGTGATGATGCCGCCTTGAGGATTTGCCTGAGACGGTCTGGTATGACGTTTAACTTTATTGATGCCTTCGACAACCACTTTGGCTTTCTTAGGCAGAGCTTCAACGATCTTACCTTGCTTGCCTTTGTCCTTACCGGACAGTACAAGAACGGTATCGCCTTTTTTAACATGCAGCTTTACAGCATTTGCCATGTCAAGAACACCTCCTTACAGTGCGTTGTTATCTGATTTCTTACAGCACTTCCGGTGCCAGAGAAATAATTTTCATGTAATCTTTTTCACGCAGTTCGCGAGCAACAGGTCCGAAAATACGGGTGCCGCGCGGGCTCTTGTCGTCTTTAATGATAACTGCTGCGTTCTCGTCGAAACGGATGTAGGAGCCGTCAGCACGACGTACACCTTTCACGGAACGAACAACAACTGCTTTAACTACGTCACCTTTTTTTACAACGCCACCGGGTGATGCATCTTTAACAGCACATACGATAACGTCACCGATATTAGCATATCTACGGTAAGAACCGCCTAATACACGGATACACATAACTTTCTTAGCGCCAGTGTTGTCACCAACATTAAGGATAGTTTGTTGTTGTATCATGGATTTCCCTCCCTTGCCGATCTATCTATACGGCAAAATTATTTTGCACGCTCTAAAATTTCAACTACACGCCAGCATTTGTCTTTGGACAGAGGACGAGTTTGCATAATTTCAACTACGTCGCCAATGCGTGCATCGTTGTTTTCGTCATGAGCTTTTAATCTAATAGTATGTTGTACGCCTTTTTTGTACAGCGGATGCTGAACGAAACGTTCTACTGCAACTACGACAGTTTTCTGCATTTTATCGCTGACAACTTTACCAATACGGGTAACACGTGCGTTTCTTTCTTCGGTCACGACTGTTTCCTCCTTGTTAATCTTCAAAACAATTATGCCTTCAGTTCGCGTTCGCGCTGGATTGTTTTGATACGGGCAATGGATTTCTTTACGTCACGAATTTTCATCGGGTTTTCACATTGACCGGTTGCCATTTGAAAACGCAGATTGAAGAGTTCCTTTTTTAAATCTGCCAATTTGGTGTCTAACTCAGCAGCAGACAATTCACGAATTTCTGTTGTTTTCATTAAGCTTCACCACCCTTTTCTTGTGCGGCAGCTTCAGCTTCCTGTTGTGCGCGGGTCACAAATTTGCATTTGATAGGCAGTTTGTGGCTAGCAAGACGCATAGCTTCTTTTGCAACTTCTTCAGCTACACCATTCATCTCGAACAGCACGCGACCAGGTTTAACTACTGCTACCCAGTACTCCGGAGAACCTTTACCAGAACCCATACGAGTCTCTGCCGGTTTTGCAGTGATCGGTTTATCCGGGAAAATTTGAATCCAAACTTGACCGCCACGTTTGATGTAACGGGTCATAGCAATACGAGCAGCCTCGATTTGACGGTTGGTTACCCAAGCAGGCTCCAATGCTACCAGGCCGAAATCGCCATGAGCGATGCGGTTACCACGCATTGCGCGACCGGTCATACGACCTCTATGTTGTTTACGATGTTTAACTCTCTTCGGTAATAACATATCAGATTATGCCTCCTTTGCCGGAGCAGCTTTAACTGCTACTTTGCTCTCAGGAAGGACTTCGCCTTTGTAAATCCATACCTTCACGCCGATACGGCCATAGGTGGTATGTGCTTCTGCAGTGCCATAGTCGATGTCAGCACGCAGAGTGTGCAGAGGAATGCTGCCTTCGCGATAGCTTTCGCTACGAGCGATTTCAGCGCCGCCCAAACGACCGCCACAGGTGATTTTGATACCTTTAGCGCCCATACGCATAGTACGGCCAACACATTGTTTCATAGCACGGCGGAATGCGATACGGCGTTCCAGCTGAGCTGCAATGTTCTCTGCAACCAAAGTTGCGTCCATATCCGGGGTTTTAACTTCAACAATGTTGATTTCAACTGCGCTATCAGTCATTTTCTTCAGGTCTTCTTTCAGCAGTTCAATGTTGCTGCCTTGACGACCGATTACCATACCAGGTTTAGCAGTATGGATGGAAATGCGGGCTTTATTGGATGCGCGTTCAATTTCTACTTTAGAAATGCCGGACAGGAACTGTTTTTCTTTAATAAATTCACGGATTTTGATGTCTTCTAACAGATATTTCTCATAATCTCTATCAGCGTACCATTTGGAATCCCAACCTTTGATAACGCCAACGCGGAGACCATGCGGATTAACTTTTTGACCCACTATCTTTTCCCTCCTTCTTATGGGATATTATTTTTCTTTAACTGCTACAGTTACGTGGCTAGAACGTTTCAGAATTTTGAAAGCCTGTCCACGAGAACGAGGATGAATACGTTTCATGGTCGGGCCTTGATCTACAAAGCAGGAAGAAACGATCAGGTTATCTACGTTCATGTCATAGTTATGCTCTGCGTTAGCTACTGCACTACGCAGAACTTTTTCGATTACCTCAGAACCAACCTTCGGGGTGTGTTTGAGGATCGCGAATGCTTCACCTACGGATTTACCGCGGATCAGATTTATTACGATGCGCAGTTTGCGCGGCGCAATACGGATAAATTTTGCAATTGCTTTTGCTTCCATGTTATTGTGCCCCCCTTTCCCTTATCTTAAAGAAGTGGTCTTATCTGCGTGACCTTTGTAAGTACGAGTAGGTGCGAATTCACCCAGTTTGTGGCCTACCATATCCTCGGTAACGAATACCGGAACATGTTTGCGTCCGTCATGAACCGCAATGGTGTGACCAACAAAAGACGGAATAATAGTAGAGCTGCGAGACCAGGTCTTAACAACTTTTTTATCATTAGCGGCATTAAGCGCGTCAATCTTTTTCAAAAGACTAGCATGGACAAAAGGTCCTTTTTTAACTGATCTGGACACTAGGTTAGCCTCCTTTCCTTATCCTTTGATATTATTTGGTTCTACGTTTCAGAATTAAGCGAGTAGAAGCCTTTTTCTCTTTACGGGTACGAGTACCGAATGCGCATTTACCCCAAGGAGTAACAGGACGCTTACGACCAACAGGAGAATGGCCTTCGCCACCGCCGTGCGGATGGTCATTAGGATTCATTACTACACCACGGTTTGCAGGGCGGATACCCAGCCAACGGCTGCGGCCTGCTTTACCAATGGTAATGTTTTCAGCATCAATGTTACCAACTTGACCGATGGTTGCGCGGCAGTTGATATGTACCTTACGGATTTCGCCGGAAGGGAGACGGAGCAGAGCGTAGTTGCCTTCTTTAGCCATCAGCTGTGCAGAAGAACCAGCACTACGTGCTAATTGGCCACCTTTGCCAATTTTCAGCTCAACGTTGTGTACTTCAGTACCAAGAGGAATGTTTTTCAGCGGCAGGCAGTTACCAATTTTGATGTCTGCTTCAGGACCGCTTTCGATCATATCGCCAACCTTCAGGCCGAGGGGAGCGATGATGTAACGTTTTTCACCGTCAACATAGTTAACCAGTGCGATACGTGCGTTACGGTTAGGATCGTACTCAATGGTAGCAACTTTAGCCGGAATAGCGTCTTTGTTGCGTTTGAAGTCAATGATACGATATTGTCTCTTATGGCCGCCGCCTTGATGGCGAACAGTCATTTTACCGGTATTGTTACGGCCAGCATGTTTACCAAGTTTTTCAACAAGCGGGCGGTAGGGCTTATCAGTCGTAATCTCTTCGAAGGCAGACACAGTAATAAAGCGTCTGGAAGGAGAATACGGATTAAAGCTTTTAATAGCCATTTTACTTTCCTCCTTATATTACGTCAATTACATTCCTTCGAAAAGGGGAATCGTATTGCCTTCAGCAAGCTTCACGATTGCTTTCTTATAATCGGAACGTTTGCCAACATACTTACCCATACGTTTGGTTTTGCCCATTACGCGGATAGTATTTACATTAACAACTTTTACGTTGAAGATGGATTCGATAGCTTGACGAATCTCAACTTTGTTAGCAGTCAGGGGAACCTGAAAAGTATATTTGTTTTCCTGCATCATTTGAGAGGTTTTCTCGGTAATGATGGGGCGAATCAGTAAATCACGCGGTTCAGCAGCCATTATGCGAGCACCTCCTCAATTTTTTCTACAGCTTCTTTAGCAAGGATAACCTTGTTGCTGTTCAGGATATCAAAGCAGTTCAGACCCATAGTGGTGATGGTAGTTACTTTCGGCATATTACGTGCAGAGAGTTCTACGTTTTTATCAGCACCAGCGGTGATCAGCAGTGCTTTTGCGTCAGCAGCTTGGAATGCATTCAGCAGAGCTACTACGTTTTTGGTTTTCGGAGCATCGAAGGTCAGACCTTCAACAACAACTACTTGACCTGCTGCAACTTTAGCGGAAAGTGCGCAACGCAGAGCTAAACGACGAGCTTGACGAGGCATTTTCTTTGCATAGCTGCGAGGTTGGGGACCAAAAGTGGTACCGCCGCCAACCCATACAGGAGAACGGTTAGAACCGCAGCGAGCGCGGCCAGTGCCTTTTTGTTTCCAAGGTTTACGACCACCGCCGCGAACCATGGCACGGGTTTTAGTTGCGGAAGTACCTTGACGTTGGTTAGCCAGTTGCATTACAACTGCTTGATGTACAACAGCTTCGTTGAACTCAACGCCAAATACGATTTCATTTAATTCTATTTCACCGGTAATTTCACCGGAGATATTATATACTGATAACTTCGGCATTAGAAGCATCCTCCTTTCTTTCGCTTATCTTATTTATTCGGTTTTACGGTTTCTTTCAGGACTACAAAAGAACCTGCAGCACCCGGAATAGCACCTTTAACCAGGATAAGATTACGTTCAGCATCTACCTTAACTACGGTCAGACGTTGAACAGTTGCATTTACGCCACCCATACGGCCAGGCAGTTTTTTGCCTTTGATTACGCGGCCGCCAGGACCGGAATGCATGGGACCCATAGAACCAGGCTCACGATGAGATTTAGAACCGTGTTTCATAGGACCACGAGCGAAATTGTGACGCTTAATAGTGCCTGCGAAACCTTTGCCGCGGGAAACGCCAGAAGCGTCGATTAATTCACCTGCAGCAAAAATGTCAGCGGTAATTTTGTCGCCGACTGTATATTCAGAAGGAGCAGACAAACGCAATTCTCTGACAAATTTAACCGGTGCTACACCAGCTTTGTCAAAATGGCCTTTCATCGGTTTGGTGGTGTGTTTTTCTTTCATTTCGCCGAAACCGATTTGTACAGCATTATAACCGTCTGTTTCTTCGGTTTTGTTTTGAAGTACAACGCAGGGACCTGCTTCTACAACGGTAACAGGGATCAGTCTGCCGTCTGCTTCAAAAATTTGGGTCATACCCAGTTTCTTGCCTAAGATACCTTTAGCCATCATTGCACCTCCTCCTTACAGTTTAATTTCGATATCTACGCCAGCGGGAAGATCAAGACGCATCAGAGCATCTACGGTCTTTGCGGTGGGTTCCAGAATGTCAACAAGTCTTTTATGAGTACGCATTTCGAATTGCTCACGAGAGTCTTTGTTTACATGAGGGGAACGCAGAATAGTATAAATGTTCTTCTCAGTAGGAAGGGGAATAGGACCGGATACTTGAGCACCGGTATTCTTTGCAGTTTCAACGATCTTTGCAGCACTTTGATCCAGTGCTTTGTGGTCATACGCTTTCAGGCGTATTCTAATCTTTTTAGACTTAGCCATTAAAAATTTTCCTCCTAAAATCGCCCAGTTTCTATGAACGGACATACTCCGTGAAAATCTCCCTGTCACACAGGCAAGCAACCTTTCACATCATCGCAGGGCCATACCAATAAACATAAGAATATGAGGGGGACTTGGTGCCCCCCTCATATTAGGGAACTTACTTAAAAACTTAAGAATTAAGCTTCTTCAACTTCGGATACAACGCCAGCGCCAACGGTACGGCCGCCTTCACGGATAGCGAAACGCAGACCTTTTTCGATAGCGATCGGGGTGATCAGTTCAACTTCCATGGTTACGTTATCGCCAGGCATTACCATTTCGATGCCTTCAGGAAGTTCAGTTACACCAGTAACGTCGGTGGTACGGAAGTAGAATTGGGGACGATAGCCGTTGAAGAACGGAGTATGACGGCCACCCTCTTCTTTAGTCAGTACATAAACTTCACCTTTGAATTTGGTGTGGGGATGAATGGAACCGGGTTTGGACAGTACTTGACCACGCTCGATTTCTTTACGGTCAATACCACGCAGCAGGCAACCTACGTTATCGCCAGCAACTGCTTCGTCCAGCAGTTTGCGGAACATTTCAACGCCAGTTACAACGGTGGATTTCTTTTCTTCTTTCATGCCAACGATTTCAATGGTGTCGCCAACTTTAACAGTACCACGCTCAACACGGCCAGTAGCAACGGTACCACGACCAGTGATGGTGAATACGTCTTCGACAGGCATCAGGAAGGGTTTGTCGGTAGCACGTTCCGGCAGGGGAATGTAGTTATCAACAGCGTCCATCAGCTCGAGGATTTTAGCTTCGTATTTTGCGTCGCCTTCCAGAGCTTTCAGAGCGGAACCAGCAACAACAGGGATGTCATCGCCAGGGAAATCATAGGAGCTCAGCAGTTCGCGAACTTCCATTTCAACCAGTTCCAGCAGTTCTTCGTCGTCAACCATGTCAACTTTGTTCAGGAATACAACCATAGCGGGAACGCCTACTTGGCGAGCCAGCAGGATGTGCTCACGAGTTTGAGGCATCGGGCCGTCAGCTGCGGAAACAACCAGGATAGCACCGTCCATTTGAGCAGCACCGGTGATCATGTTTTTAACATAGTCGGCGTGGCCCGGGCAGTCAACGTGTGCATAGTGACGGGTTTCGGTTTCATACTCTACGTGAGAGGTGTTGATGGTAATACCGCGTTCACGTTCTTCCGGAGCTTTATCGATCATGGAGTAGTCCATGAATTGAGCGCCGCCGCGTTCAGCCAAAACTTTGGTAATAGCTGCGGTAGTGGTGGTCTTGCCATGGTCAACGTGACCGATGGTGCCGATATTCAGATGGGGTTTAGTTCTTTCATATTTAGCTTTTGCCATTTGTGAAAATCCTCCTTAAAATTTTTCTTTAAACAAGGCTTAGTTAGTGCCTTTGTTTTTAGCAACAATTGCTTCAGCAATGTTTCTCGGAACGTCTTCGTAATGGTCAACTTCCATAGAGTAGTTGCCGCGTCCCTGAGTTTTGCTGCGCAGGTCGGTTGCATAACCGAACATTTCTGCCAGCGGAACGAAAGCATTGATTACTTGAGCACCGTTACGAGCTTCCATACCTTCGATGCGGCCACGACGAGAGTTGATGTCGCCGATTACGTCGCCCATGTATTCTTCAGGAACGGTAACTTCTACTTTCATGTAAGGCTCAAGGATAACCGGGTTAGCTTTTTCAGCACCGGACTTGAAGCCCATGGAGCCTGCAATCTTGAAGGCCATTTCAGAGGAGTCGACTTCATGGTAAGAACCATCGTATACGGTTACCGCGATGTCAACCATCGGATAACCAGCAACTACGCCGTTCTCCATAGCTTCCTTAATACCTGCTTCGATAGGAGCAATGTATTCTTTAGGAATAGCACCGCCGACAACTTTGTTCTCAAACAGGAAGCCTTCGCCCGGTTCGCGGGGGGAGATTTCCAACCAGCAGTGACCGTATTGGCCTTTACCGCCGGATTGACGAACAAATTTACCTTCGGATTTAACAGACTTGCGAATGGTTTCACGGTAAGCAACTTGCGGGTTACCTACAGAGCAACCTACTTTGAATTCACGCAGCAGACGGTCAACAATGATGTCCAGGTGAAGCTCGCCCATACCAGAAATAATAGTTTGGGAAGTTTCGGGATCAGTGTGAACACGGAAGGTAGGATCTTCTTCTGCCAGTTTTTGCAGAGCAATACCCATTTTTTCTTGGTCTGCTTTAGTTTTAGGTTCAACTGCAACGGAGATAACGGGTTCGGGGAATACCATGGATTCCAGGATGATTTCGTTTTTCTCATCGCAGAGAGTATCACCAGTGGTAGTATCTTTCAGGCCTACAGCAGCAGCGATATCACCAGCGTAAACCATGTCGATTTCTTCACGGTGGTTAGCATGCATTTGCAGGATACGGCCGATACGCTCGCGTTTGCCCTTAGTGGAGTTATATACATAAGAGCCGGAGGTTAAAGTACCGGAGTATACGCGGAAGAATGCCAGCTTACCAACGAAGGGGTCGGTAGCAATTTTGAATGCCAGTGCTGCGAAGGGAGCTTCGTCAGAGGACGGACGCTCAGCTTCTTCACCATCAGGAAGTACGCCTTTGATGTTAGGAACATCGGTAGGAGCAGGCATAAATCTGATTACGGAATCCAGCAGAGGCTGTACGCCTTTGTTCTTGTAGGAAGAACCGCAGCATACAGGTGTCATTTTGCAAGCAATGGTTTGTTTACGGATGCCTTCGATGATTTCTTCTTCGGTCAGCTCTTCGCCTTCCAGATATTTCATCATCAGTTCGTCATCGCCTTCAGCAGCTGCCTCAATCATTGCTGCACGATATTCTTCAGCTTGATCAAGCATATCTTCAGGGATGTCTACGAAAACTTCGTTCTTGCCCAATTTGTCATCATATTTGATGGCTTTCATTTTGATGAGGTCAATCATGCCCTCGAAGGTATCTTCGAAACCGATAGGCAGCATGATGGGAACCGGGTTAGCGCCCAGACGATCTTTCATCATTTGAACAACGTTGAAGAAGTTAGCACCGGTAATATCCATTTTATTTACATATGCCATACGGGGAACATGGTATTTGTCAGCTTGACGCCATACGGTTTCAGACTGAGGTTCTACGCCACCTTTAGCACAGAAAACTGCAACGGAACCATCAAGTACGCGCAGGGAACGTTCTACTTCTACAGTGAAGTCAACGTGGCCCGGGGTGTCGATGATGTTGATGCGATGTTGGTCAAATTGACCTTCAGAACCACTCCAGAAGCAGGTGGTAGCAGCGGAAGTAATGGTAATGCCGCGCTCTTGCTCTTGAACCATCCAGTCCATGGTAGCGCCACCTTCGTGAGTCTCACCGATTTTATGAACTTTACCGGTGTAGAACAGAATACGTTCGGTAGTGGTAGTTTTACCAGCATCGATGTGTGCCATGATGCCGATGTTTCTAGTTCTCTCAAGCGGAATTTGTCTGCCCACTCTTATTTCCTCCTCAATACAACTGAGTCAGGCCATTACCAGCGGTAATGAGCAAATGCTTTGTTTGCTTCTGCCATCTTGTGGGTATCTTCGCGTTTCTTAACTGCAGCACCGGTACCATTGGAAGCATCCATGATTTCGCCAGCAACACGCTCGTACATGGTTTTCTCACCACGGAGACGAGAGTAGTTTACCAGCCAACGGATACCCAGGGTGGTTTTGCGGTCAGCGCGTACTTCCACAGGAACTTGGTAGTTAGCACCGCCTACACGGCGAGCACGAACTTCCAGCAACGGCATAACGTTTTGCATTGCAGCATCGAATACTTCCAGCGGATCTTTGCCGGTTTTTGCACGAACCAGGTCGAATGCATCATATACGATACGCTCAGCTACGCCTTTTTTGCCGTCGAGCATAATTTTGTTAATGAATCTAGTTAAAAGTTTAGAACCGTACACCGGATCCGGCAGTACGTCTCTTTTAGTTACAGGGCCTTTTCTCGGCATGTGTTTCCCTCCTCTTGGATTAAATCATTCTTAAGTCTCTTTGATTATTTTTTAGCTTTAGCACGTTTTGCGCCGTACTTAGAGCGAGATTGGTTGCGGTTAGCAACGCCTGCAGTATCAAGAGCACCGCGAATGATATGGTAACGCACGCCCGGAAGGTCTTTAACTCTTCCGCCTCTGATCAGAACAACACTGTGTTCTTGAAGATTATGGCCGATACCCGGGATATAAGCAGTAACTTCGATGCCGTTGGTCAAACGTACACGAGCTACTTTACGAAGTGCAGAGTTAGGTTTTTTCGGGGTGGTGGTATACACACGAGTGCAAACGCCACGTTTTTGCGGGCATTCTTTCAATGCCGGGGAACTGGATTTATATTTCAGATCCTCTCTGCCTTTACGTACCAGTTGGTTAATTGTAGGCATATCGGCACCTCCTTTCCAAACAATTAGATTTTAATGATTATAAAAACTCAGCCTTCGCCAAGCCCTTATCAAGATTTAAGTATCGCAGCGGCGGCAGCCTTTACATTGATGCCGCAGGCTCTGCCAACCTCAATCATGCTCTCTGCCACAACAACAGGAACACCGTTAGTCTGGCACAGCTCCTTGAGCTTACCGGTTACCCGCTCGTCCGCATCGCTTCCGATAAAGACCAGCTCAGCCGCTTGTCTTACCACAGCTTTTTCTGTTTGTTTCACACCAACAGTCCGCTGCGCAGCCTGCTTCAAAGCTTCAAGCGTCATAGGTATCTCCTTTCAATTAGAGCATAGCTCACCCGTGATACTGGTATATTGTAACACCTTAAACAACACATGTCAATGATTTTTCTAAAAAAAATTGAAAATTTTTATGGCGTTTCAGCGCGCATTAATGCACCTCTTTGTTTCCACGCAGCCATGTGTTTAGTTTGCTTTTTCACTAGCAAAATGTACGTGTGCAGTGTACATTTTGGGATAAAAAAATCCATACAAGACCACTCTTAAAATCTTTGCCTTTGACTAAAAACACTCATTGCGTACACTTTCTCTATGCTAATTATACTTCCGACGCTTCTATGTGTAAATTTTTTAGTGTTTTTTCTCTTGATATTTGTAATTCTGTAAGTTTTTTGTAACAAATTGTACGTTTATATATTTTCTTTCTCTTAATTTTTTTATTAACTTTATCCTGCTTATTTTTCTACTGCTTCTCCCCTACCATTAATGCTTTCAATAATAATCTTTCACACATCTAGCTAAAAAATTTATAAGACTTCCCCACTCAATTTTTATTTTTCTCCTATATGATTACTTCTTTTTAAAATTCTTCTATTATTTCTATTATTTATTTTCACAAGGAACTGAAACATACTGTTTATTTTCTTTTTAAATAAACAAAGACTCCCGAGCATAAACTCAAGAGTCTTTTGTCTGATTCTGTAATTACTCTGCTACTGGCACAACCTTTTTAGAAGGTGAAAGTGCAGCAACGATAGCATATGTTGCAATGCATACCAGCCACTCCATGTAAATTACATTGGATAAGATATGCACAGCAGGTGTAAGCTTCCATAACACAACGGTTACAAGACCAGCAAGCAATGTCCAGAAGCCTGCAGCCTTGGAGCTGTATTGAGGGAAGAAAAGAGCTACGATAACAATAACACTGAACGCAGCGGTCAGGGACAAACCAATCATAATAGTTCCCAAAATACTGGAAACGCTCATAGCAAGTCCCAGAGTAAGAATACCACTAACCATGACGCACGTTCTAGTCACGAAAAGCTGACGGTCCTGACTGCAGTCCGGATTGATGAAACGTTTGTAGATATCGCTGGAGAACAGGGTACCTGCGCTCAGCAGCAGGTTGCAGGCAGTAGAAACATCAGCTGCCCACAGAGCAGCCAAGGTTACGCCGGCAATGATGGGATGAAGTCCTACAATAATCTGGGGCAGAGCCAATGCAGCCTGAGCTTCAGGATACATAGCCTTTGCTACTATACCAAGGAAAGCAGCCAGCACGCCTACGGGAAGCATCAGAATGCCGCCCCAAACGAAGCCCTTTTTAGCAGTTGCAGCGTCCTTAGCACCTAAGGAAATCTGCAGAATGCTTTGCAGGGACAGGTTAACAGTAACCAGGGTAACAATCCAGCTGGTGATGGTCACCATACCAACGCCCTCAGTCAAGCTGAACCAAGGAACATTAGTGGGCAAAGATGCCGCCAGATTATCCAAGCTGCCAATTTTGGCAAATTGGATTACAGTAGCAACAAGGATACCGCCATAAATCAGCACAATATTCAGCACATTGGACAGGGATGCAGACCACATGCCGCCAATAAATGTGATACCAATAAAGGTAATTGCACTGACAATCATACCGGTTTTGAAGTCAAAAATATCGGGCAGAATAGCATGCAGAATACTGCCACCGGCAATGTACTGCAGACTGATGATTACCAGCTGAATGACAATTTGAACAAAGACGCCTAAAACAACGGCGCCAGTGGTATGATGACGTTCGATCAGCTCAGTAATAGTAGTGATATTTTGCTCACGATATTTTTTTGCCATGAACAGGCCCATAACTATGGCACCCACAGCCCAGGCAATAGTATACCAGCCGGCACTAAGACCTACGCGAAACGCATGCTCAGATACGCCGATGGTAGATGCGCCGCCAACAGCAAGACCGATGATAGTGACGCCGATTAATGGTGCGGACAGCTTACGTCCAGCTAAAGCAAAGTTTTCGTTGTTTCCTTCACTGCGTTTTTTAGCATACCAGCTAATGGCGAAAAGGGCAACAATGTACAGAATAAGAATTACGAGAGCAACAGGCATTGAATGATCCTCCTTATAGTCGATACAAGTCTACTAAAGGATACAACGCCCATACTAGCAGAGGTCAAAACCAAAGCCGCATATGGACCTGATCGTGTAACACATAAAGCGACACGTATGCATGAAACTCGGTCCCCCTATGATTTTCCGTCGCCGTACTGGCAAAGGTCCCTACCAAAGCCCCATACTAGCCCTGACAGAAGCACATAGCGGTATAAAATCGTATTGCCTAATTATATACTATAAAAAATGCTCCGTCAACGGAGCAGGTCACACTTTTAGGTGTCATTGTAAATTTGTAGTGTTTATATAAAGGAATTAACAAATTACGTACAATATTTTTCAATTTAAAGGTGTACGCAGCTTTTACTTTGTGCTTCGTTTTTACACTACCATAGTCAAGCACACTTTTTCGAGAAAAAGTGTGGCACTCATATTTTCAGAGAAAACAAAAAGCACCACAACTGTAGTTGCGGTGCTGAATTTCAATGGTGGCCCCGGCAGGATTCGAACCTGCGACCTTTTGATTCGTAGTCAAACGCTCTATCCAACTGAGCTACGGAGTCAAGCAACAAATATATTATAACTAAGTGATGCAATATTGTCAACACTTTTTATAAAAGTTTTTAGAAAATTTTTATAGTACGTATAAATCACTTCCACAAGCTTGGCAGAAGCAGCAGACTATTGCCCGGTGATTATTTATAGTACGCTTTTACTTCGCCAGAGAGTATGGCCGATGAATAAATAATACAGTTATTTTTTCCTGCCTTTTTTAACAGCTGCTTTAGCAGGCTCAGCCTTAGCTTTTTTGTCACGCCAACCACAGTAAATGAAGCAGGCTAAGCAGAAGAGGAAGAAGCCAACACTGGTAGCTTGTGCAGATTTAAGACCGAAGAGCCAAGGCTCAGCATAGTCGCCGCGGAGCATTTCCAAAAAGAAACGCAGAGTGGAGTAGAGCATACCATAAAGGCAAAGAGCCTGACCTTTAGCGTGGTTAGTAGTACGGAACATAAGCAGCAGGGCAAAGATAACGACGTCCAGCTGACCTTCCCATACTTCTGCAGGCCATAGGGGAACTGCACCGTAGGTTTTATAGGCCAAGGTTCCTTCGGGATAAAGGATGCCGAAGTTGCCGCCAGTAGGTGTGCCAAAGGCGTCACCGTTAAGCAGGTTAGCCATACGTCCAACTGCCTGACCTATGAGCAGGGCCGGGGCAACGATGTCGCCAAACTCCAGCCAATCAATGTCGTGCATTTTGCAGTAGGCAATGCCTGCTAAAATTCCGGCTAGCATACCGCCTTGAACAGCCATACCACCCTGCCAGACAAAGGGTATTTCCAAAAGGTGTTCGCTGTAGTAGTCCCAGTCAAAGAAAAATACATCCCACAGTCGTCCGCCAATCAGTCCTGCAAAGCCACCATAAATACCAATATCTACAACGTGGCTGTGCCAGCGACCGTCCTGCTTGGCCAAGAAATAAGCAGTGCCTGTTGCTAGAAAAATTGCCAGGCACAGCATCAATCCATACATACGGATTGGAAAGTCACCTATAAAAAATAAGTATTGATGCATAATAAAAGCCTCCTGAGCTTAAGTTATAAAGTAATGCAATGCGTTATCTATTATAGCATATTTTCAGGAGGCGTTGTATTTATTTTACAGATAGTTTACTTGTTGTTACTCGTGATGTTGTCCGCCGCATTCACCTGCGTGCTCATGACGATGGCAGATGGAACCGGTGGAGTGGAGGTCGCCGGCAAGATATGCTTCAACAGCAGTACGTGCTTCGCCCTCTACGCCAACTACTACTTCTACACCGCGTTGGTTAAAGATATCAACGGCACCGCCGCCCATTCCGCCGGAGATGATTACCTCAGCACCATTATCTGCCAAAAAATTGGGCAGAAAGCCAGGACGGTGGCCAGGATTAGGAATGCTTTGTTCGCTGACGATTTTATCTTCAGTAGTATCAAAAAGAATAAAATTTTCACAATGACCGAAATGACCGGCTACGGAGGTTCCCATAGCAGCAACTGCAATTTTCATAATTAAGTCTCCTCGTATAATATAGTCATAGCTTAAATTGCTTTTAATTAAGATTTAAGCTATGCTGTTTTAGATACTGTGGATTAGTTTTCATCTCCTACCACTAGATGGTTTAACAAAGGCTCTAACCACAGTCTCTTTGTTTAGTGGCTGCTGACAACGGTGACGCTTACAGCCTCCGCAACTGCAATTATGTTCCAATCCGTCGCACAGCTTGTAGTCTCCGCCTTCAATCCGGAGCACGCAGCCATCTACTAGAGCAGTAGCAATCTTTTTGCGGGCGTTGGTATAAATTTGCTGAACAGTAGTACGGGCTATGTGCATATAGGCACTGCTTTTCTCCTGCGAAAAGCCTTCCTTGTCTATAAGTCGGACAGCCTCATATTCGTCCACTGTCAAAACAACAGTATTATCAGTTTCTTGTTGGTGTAGAGGAATAAATTCCTGACACTTGGGCATACAACACACCTTGCGGAATTTTTTTGGTCTGGGCATGGCAGTCTCCTTGCGAGCAATAAATTCTATAAATAGTGAGCTTCGTACAATATAAAAATAAATGACATATGTCATTTACTGAGTATATTATAACTCTTTTGTGACATATGTCAATCATTAATGAAATGGACTATATTCCTATGGATTTAATTTCTAACTGTAGAATATGGTTGAAAGGTATTTTTTGCTTACTTTCCATAACTATAGCCTGATTGTACTCATCTATTCTTTTTACTTTTTCTGTAAGCTGTATTATCTTGTCTGGATTGTCTTTATCAATAAAGCTTATGCTGATAAGCTGCCTATCAGCTTGCTTTAGGTAATCCAACTGGCGTTTGATGTTCTGCAAATCATCTTCCGCAGGCAACGCTTGCTCTTCCAAATATTGGCAAACTTTTTTAATAGCTTCCTCGTGACCTGAAAGTGCTGCAAAGGGAGCAAATTGGGCGGCTCGCATAGAGCTTTGCATCCAGGGATGGCGACGCGATTTTTTGTAGGAGCATCTGCAGATGGATGCGTACTTAGAAAAAGAAATTTGTCTCATGCTTTATGACCTCCTATCTGGCGGTTACGCTCTCTGCCAGTTGCACCATCCTCAAAATTCAGTCCTCGCAGAAGGGAATTTTTACCAAAGCGTTTCTTGATATCCAAAATAGTATGCTGCAGACTATCTGCCTTTAAATTCTTTTTATCGGTTTGCATTTGGGAGTCTGTCAAGGGTTCATCAAAGAGTGAAGGTTGTTCTTTGAGTTGCAGAGCTTCCTTTTCAGTTTCATTTATAGTGTTTTCAGCTGTAATAGAAAAACGACGAATAAGCAGCCCTGGTTTAACAATGCGATGGTACAGCTCTGTGGCCTTGTGGATTATCTCTATACTGGAGTCGGTGTAGTTATCAAGGTGAATGGTTCCATGAGAATGCTCAGGTACCTGTCTGCCATAGTGGTCAATCCTGACCTTGTCAACAAGGGCTTTGGCTTCAGGGGCATCAAGATTGGAGCGGTCATAGCCAATTGTAAGTATAAGCTGATTGGTGATTGATTTTTTTGCAGTAAGGTCTAAGGCCAGTGCATCAGCCATTTCCTTTATAATGACCTCACCCTTTTCTGTTGTATAGGGAGTGTGGAGAACCTGACCACAGCAAATGCTGCGTTTGGAGGGGCGATAGGACTTTATTTGCTCAATAGTGCAGGGCTCCCAGCCCCAAGCATGGTCAATTAAAAGCTCTGCATTGACACCAAAAAGCTTGTACAGTAAATCCTCATTGTAATAGCTGTTTTTAGAACCAGTGGAGCAAAGGGCAATATCTCCCATAGTATAAATTCCTTCCTGCTCCAGCCTTTTGGCGTAACCCTTGCCAACTCGCCAAAAATCTGTCAGAGGCTGATGGGTCCAAAGCTGCTGGCGGTAAAGCTGTTCGTCCAAATAGGCAATGCGGACGCCATTTTCATCAGCAGGAATTTTTTTAGCAACAATATCCATAGCGACCTTGGCCAGATACATATTGGTGCCAATACCTGCGGTAGCAATAATGCCAGTATTCTCTAAAATATCCTTAATGATAATCTGACATAGCTCCATTGGTGATTTTTTATAAGTCTGTAGATAATGGGATATATCTATAAAAACCTCATCAATAGAGTAGACATGAATATCCTCTGGAGCAATGTATTTGAGATAAATGTTGAGAATATCAGTGCTGTATTTTATATAATGAGCCATTCTTGGAGGTGCTATGATGAAGTCTATTAGTAAACCAGGATTTTGCTGCAGCTCAGAAAGCAGAATGGATTTCTCCATATTTGTAGAGCCATGATAATTAGCTTTGCGAATACTGTTGAGTTGGCGAACCTTTTCATTAACCTCAAAAAGTCTAGGCCTGCCGGGAATGCCAAAGGACTTGAGGGCAGGGCTGACAGCAAGACAGATAGTTTTATCCGTTCTGCTGTTGTCTGCCACAACTAAATTAGTATTCATTGGGTTGAGGTGGCGTTCTAAACATTCTACGGAGGCGTAGAATGATTTTAAATCAATAGCTAAGTAGATATGCTTCATCTTTAATCACCAATTTGTTTTAAATATAGAACGGATGTTCTAGATGAATTATAGCACAAGTAAAAATAAAGGTAAATATGCGTTTGTGTTTTAGCAAGGTTATTCTTGTATCAATAAGTTCAATTATAAGTGTGTATAATTTCTGTGCGTGCCCAAGATTCAAGAATGCTATGCTGATGAAATGACTAAACCTAAAATTGAAGTAACGGATAATGCATTTAAGATTACGCTGCCTAACGTTAACTTTGCTCATGCAATTTTCATATCTTTATTTTTAATGCCAATCGATGTTTTATATGGTATAATTTATAGAAGGTTAGGATATGAAATAATAATTGTATTTGTTAAAGGGTGGTGAATAGCAGTATGAGTTACTTAATTGAGGATGTGTTTAGTCCACGTTCATTTCCTCAAAATACGTATATTTATCGAAAGACGGATAGCGGAGAGAGTGTAGATGCTAGATTAAAAAGAGCATTAGCAATGAAGGGTAACCTTATTTTTGTCTCTGGTGCATCTAAATCAGGTAAAACCGTATTGTGCCATAATGTTATTGCTGAAGATAAATATATTGGTTTAAGTGGTAATCAAATCGGTTCTAAAGAAGATTTTTGGAATCATGTAGCAGAACAGATACCATTATCAGATTCTATTGTTACTACATCTTCCGAGCAGACCAGTAATGCTAGTGGTAATAATATGGGTGTAAACGTAAACTTAGGCGTTTTGGCTATTCATGCAGGTGCAAATAGCAATCAGGGAGAAGTTGCCAACACTCAAATAGCATTATCAAAATCAAGAACAGAACGCCAAATTATCCGCTATCTTATTGATAATAATAAGGTCCTTATTATAGATGATTTCCATTATGTTGCCAAAGATGTGCAGATGTATATTGCAAGAACTTTGAAGACAGAGTTGTTTAATGGTTTGAAGGTTGTTATTATATCTTTGCCCCACAGAAGTGATGAGGCTATAATCTGTAATCCGGACTTAATAGGAAGAACGACTTCAATCGAAATTCCTCCTTGGGACAAAGCCGAGCTAAAGGAGATAGCGGTAAAAGGTTTTAATTTACTGAAGCTTGATATCTCGGACGATGATGTTGAATTACTGGCCAGGGAAAGCATAACATCTCCACAGTTGATGCAGGATAATTGTTTTAATCTTGCCTTTGTTGCTGTTAACAATCATTTGAGTATCAATAGCGGACTTGTACAGAGTGCTTTTAGAGAGACTGCAAGTAATTACTCTCATTATGAGCGTATTGTAAAAAATATAACTTTAGGTCCATTACAGGGAAGAGGTAGAAGAAAGCTCTATGAGTTGCAAGACTCCAGCGTGGATATTTATAATTTGCTGCTTTTAGCGCTTAAAGCAGATCCACCTGTGGTATCATTAGACATAGCAGAATTAAAGCAACGTACTAGTGTATTGCTTATGGGGAACCAACAGCTTTCTAGCTCTGTTATCTCTGCTACGATAAATAAAATCATCAAACTTGTAAGGGAAGTTATGCCCGAGCTAGATGCTTTTGAATACAACAACCAATGCCTCTATATTTTGGATCCATTCCTATTATTTTATCTGAGATGGAAAATTTAAAAAACTAAAATTAGCAACAGGTATGATGTGCTCCCTTAAAGTTAGACTTTCACGAGACGACTTCGGTCGTCTCGTTTTTCTTTATGCATAAATAGGACAAGTTGAGTTATTGATGGGGTAGAAGAAAGCAGGCAATTTAAAATTGCTTTTTAAATTGTATCAACTGAAACACTGTTTATTTTTGAAAGGTGAAATAAATGTGAAATGCATATAACAGCAGGAAATTTTATTGTTTAATAGAAATGTACACGGGGGGTAGATAATTGTTGTTTAAATATTAAGTTTCTCCCGAAGCTATGATGTAATATAAACTCGTTAGGAGGGATATTTATGAGCTTAAAATATAAATGCCCGGAATGTGGAACCCCGTTAGGCTTTGAAGGATTGTGCTGGCATTGCAGAGCAAAGCAGTACAGAAAAGAGGTTGCTAATTGGACTGCACAGGAGGTTGAAGAAAAAATAAACCAGGTGCTTGCTAAATTAAGGATTTCTACAGAAGATGATTTTTATAGCTCCAAGGAATGTGAAATTCTTGATAATTTGATGACCAAGGGTGTGGTGGCTAAGCAAATTGCTGAGGCTGCCTGCGAGCGAGAAATTTTTTATCCAAGCCATTTGTATTACAAGGCTGGGGAGAATGTTAGAGATAAGCTGATAGAAAAAATAATGACTACAAAAGATTCTAATGAAGCGGGCTCTTTGCTAAGGTGTCTGGCCATGGTTGGCGATAAAAAAGCTCAGGATGCTTTGTATGAGCTTAAGATTAATCCAAGACCATGGAGAAAGAAGCTTTTTGTAGATGCCGATGTATATGCTGAAGAGGGCGGTTGGACTTTTGATAGCAATAATAATTATATAAAGCTAAATTATGATAAATGCTTTGCTTTTGTTGAAGGTGATAAAAAAGAGGAGAACGGTACCTTTATTGCCAGAAAAAGAGGCGAGAAATGTCCACACTGTGGCTGTGAATTGATGGATATTTTGGTAATAGATGGCAGAGATGAACGATTTTCCTTTTTGGGCTTAGATGGAATTATTACAGCCAGCTGCTGCCCCAACTGTGTAAGCATGACTGACGAGATTTCTAATAAGTTTACACTTGATGGTAAAAGCGAGATTTTGGCTTTTGAGGGAACTGACGAAAATTATTGTCGTGCAGAGGACATAGAACTGATGGTAGAAAATAAATTAGTTGTTTCTGCGGATGCAAAGCCAGTTTTTTATGGTGGCTTTAATAGTGACGTAAACACTATAGGTGGTTTTGCAAGCTGGGTGCAGGACTGGGAATATAGAAAGTGTCCTGAATGTGGAAAAAAGATGAAGTATCTTGCTCAAATTCATTGGGATACGATTATGGATTGTGCTGAAGGAACCTTATATGTTGAAATTTGTCCGGAGTGTAGGATAATCACTATGTTTCATCAGCAGACCTAAAAGGAGAAGCCTGTATGGATAATATGATTACAGTATTTATACAAGAAAATAGAATTCTTATTACACTAGTAATGGGAATTGTTATTTTAATAGGTAGCATAATGAACTGGAACTGGCTTTGTGACCCAACTGGAGCCCCAGACTCTCAGCTTTATGGCAGAGGCTCTAGAAGAATAATTTTTTTAGCAGCAGGAGCCATTTTAATCGTGGTTAGCATTTGGGAGTTTGTATTGGGATGGAATTAAGGAGGAATGCAGGATGAGTTTGCCAAAACGCGACGGCGTAAATGACCGCTATTATCTGATACATAAATCAGATACAGCTTTAGAAGTGCTGGCAGAGGCAGATATCTGCATACAAGATATTCTGGATGGTACTGCTCGTGAAAATCATTCTGCATATCCGACTGTGGTGCGTAACAAAAACGGAACGCCTTTTCTTCCTAGTCAGATATTGGAGCGGTATCTATCAAAACTATCCTTTAAGGGGTTTCCTTATGAGGATGCAGTTTTATTTTGTGATGCTTTGCGTAATTTAGTAGGTTGGACAGAGATTCGTTATGCATTGGGAAAATACATTAAACATAGGGTACAGGAAAATTTTTTTGAGGTTGGAGAAAAAGAGGACTGTTTTTCGCCTTATCCGCCCTGCACCGTATGGCCTGAGCTACGGCCTGAGGATGTGGACGAGAACCTGCTGCGTTTTACATGCTATGTTGCAGTTTGCTATACAGTGTATGGAGCCAGCTATGATACCATTACAACAGAACACTATCTAAATCTGGTTTCCCAAATCCGTCCTGATATGGTAAAGAAATTGAAAACTAATGGCAGTGGCAAATTGCCACCTAATATCCAAAAGCGAAAAACAAAGCACCTGACCGCCTCGGCCAACGATGCTTTTGCTATTATTCGCATTACGGCTAAGGATTATACGGAGGAGTGCTATGCTGAGATTCTTGAATATCTGTGTGAAGTGCTGGAACAGAAAGAATTTCCACGCAGCTATTCGGTGGAGTATCGTGGAAAGGAGAAAATTTATCTGCCTATTTCAGGACTACCAAAGAAGGGGATAAATCAGCTTTTTGCCTGCGCTGTGCAGTATCAAAATCTGCATCCTGTTATGGAGCGATATGCACGTCTAGCTATGCAAGAGTATGAGTATTACCAAAATCTTGCTGATGAATATTGTGCTATGCCTGGTACCTTTGTGGTGTTTGCTTTGGGATTAGAGGGAGTGCAGTGGCGTTCTTTAGTGTGCGATTATTTGGATATGTGCGATGATGAGCACTCATCCTTGCAAGAGAAGTTCATACAGGCTTTTTTCAAAAAATATGGATTTACACTTCAGACACTTCCTGTATTGGTTCACGGTGTCCAGTCTATGCAGAATCTGAAACCTGCAAAAGAGTTTCGTACCTTGATTGCCAATGAGGAGAGCTTGAACGCTTTGCTTGAGGTGAAGAATCATTTAGATGAGTACTTGCCAGAAGAAAATTGTCAAAATAAAAGAGAGCAGGACTTCCTTTGGCAAGAGGTACTCTGGGGAATTTGGGGCCAAGCTGCGGAAAATGGCGGTAGTAAGGTTATAAAAGCAGCACCGAAGGAACTGAAAGAGAAATATCAGCAAGTATTTGCGTAAGGAGAACGCTATGAAAAAGAGAAGGGTTAAGGACTTTATTGCACTTTATGCTCCTGAGGATGAGGAAAAGCTAGTGCTAATCCAAACTGGTACCAGTGCCGATAGAACTTTTTTGGATACATTTTGGACAGCACATGTTTACGCTCTTGCTATGGCAGATGCTGAGACAGAGCAGATAATATCTGAAAGATGTTATTTAAGCTGGCCGGTGACGGAACAGCAGCGGGAATCAGAAGAGTATACTGAGCGATTTCGCAAAGGAAATATTTATCGAATCAAGGTTCATAGATGGAAAGGTAATGCTCTCAGTGAACCCCATTGGTATGTAACAGATGTGTTGGAGGAAGGTGTGTCCTGTCCGGCACTGGAGAAAATTTGGGAGGATTATACAAAACCAATCCTTTTAGAGGATGAGGTTCTAGGGAAGCTTACGCTGAATCGTGAAACGAGTACATTTAATGGAACCTGTAAGTGGATGGGAAAAGACGTGAATATTTCGTTGGATGTTAATATTGAAAAGAAATCATCTTGGACTCGTGTAACCAATGTTATCAAAAAACTGGTAGCAGAACAAAAGGATTGGGACAAGTCACTGCGTGCGAAGGCGGCACAAAAGCTTACTGCTCAGGCTAACGAATGGTTGGCGGATAATGACCAGACTGACCGAAATTCAGAGAAAGATCCAATAACCGAGGGTGAGTTCGCACAACGCATCATACTAACCGAGTTTACAGTATCTCCTGGTGGTCGTTTTACAGCTTGGTACGAGGACGATGATATGTTCTGGGGTCATGTAATCACTGTGGATGGAACACTGAAAAAAGGACCCATTGGAGCTGATATACAAGGTTGACTCAGAGAAGGGGTGTAACTATGAATCATACAGAAGAAACAAAGCTGCTGGAGCAGATTGAGAATTGGAATGATGCGGACGAGTATTCACGATGTATAGAGGCCATAGAAGCTATCCCAGAGCAGGAACGGAGTTATTTGCTTACTGTTAAGCTGAGTAGGGCCTACAGTAATCTAGCAGTATTAGGTGATTATAAAGAGCATGGAACGGATTGTGAGGTGGACGGAAATCTTATCCAACATGCTATTGCTATTTTGGAGTCTGTTCGCGTTCAGGGGGAAGATGACCCCTATTGGAATGCTCGTATGGGCTATTCCTGCCTGATGGCATACAGCTCCGCAGCTACCGCTTATGAATACGCAAAACGATGGCTGGCATTAGCACCAGATGACCAAGCGGCTAAAAAACTTGTGCATGACTGTGAGATGTATATAGAAGAGGAAAAGGCTTTAAAATTGAATTGTAAATAAGGAGGAATACATTATGTTAAAAGTAGAAGATATTTTAAGAGAAGATTTTGATTGGGAAGATGTAGAGATTGATGAGGATGAATTTGATGTGTTAGAAGCTGAATTGATCATAGATTATTTAAAGAAACACTCTCCAGAAGAAAGACAGCTTTTGGCAATAGACTGGAATTTTGATAATTCTAAAGATGTTATCAAATGGATAGCAGAGCAGACTGACACTGATAAAGGAACAGCTTTATTTTTATATTGGTATATGAATCCTCAATTTTTTAAAAAATATAAAGATAGAGAAGAGTGTGAAGAGGAGGACGGTTGGGCTTTAGAAGATTTTGATATTGTAGAAACTATTGAAAGAAATTATCTTTCTGGATTCTATAAAAATCAAAAGTATGCTTTTGACCCTAAAAATGACCCATATAATTCTGATTATGATTGGACGGACGAAGTTGATGAAGATGAAATGAAAAGAGCTATTCCTGAAGAGATGTACGTTGCTTTAGAGGGAGAAGTTTTGGATAGTCCTAATTGGGAAGAAGGAATTCCTGATGAAGTTACAGCTGTACTTGATAAGCTTTATGAAGTTTTAGATGAGGAATAGGTTGGAATCGACTGATAAACTAACCATCATGACTTTTTGAGAATCTAGCCGTGTAATAAGTCTTTATTATAGGATAGAGAAAGCAGGTGCCCTATGTACCAAATTGCATATATTGGCCGTTGGGAGACACTTCCGAAAACGGCTGCGGTCATTTATGAACACGATATTCCCAAGCTAGAGGAGATGCTCCAAGACGGGTTGAATCTTAATGTTCCTATTCAATTAAGCGAATATATAAAACTTATGCCATTGGAGATTGCTGTTTTTCAAAACGATGTACCTATGATTCGTTATTTGTTGGAGCATGGAGCTGATCCTAATTTAGCAGAGGAACAACCCATGCTACTCACTGCTGCTCGTTGTTGTGGGCCGGATGTGGTGGCGCTCTTTGCTGGACAGGTTGCAAAGCTCAGCCCTAAGCAGAAGGAGCGGGCTTTCCAAGAGGTGCGTTGGGGAATTTGGGGACAAGCTGCGGAGAATGGTGGTAGTAAGGTTATAAAAGCAGCGCCGAAGGAACTGAGAGAACGGTATCAGGAAATTTTTCGATAACAGGATGCGTAAAGAGATCTGTGAAATCTTTTAATATAGGGAGGTTAACCTATGGCATTAAAATTGAACTTTCGTGACATCACCCCGGAGGATACAAAAATTCTTCGTATGGTTGCGCTGAGAAACGGACAAGTGGAAGATTATCTCTGCTGCGATGTTACCAATGAGGACGGCGTAACACAGACTACCTGGTATAGTAAGGCGGATGTGGCTCTCTGGGGC